>NZ_JAZQFM010000054.1:0-34029 GCF_045539575.1 Methanobrevibacter sp. | reverse complement strand
GGTAGAATAATTACCGTTAACCACTTTGATTTTGCTAATATTACCATTAACATCCAGCTTATAACCACCGTCAACGTCAGCTACGACCACAAGAACTACATCATTTCCATAAGAAACACTATTAGCGAAAACTTTTACATTATTTACAGCTTTATAAACCTCAAAGACGGCATTATTAATAACAGAAGAATAATTACCATTATCAAAAGTCACATTAGCATAATACTTGCCAACAGGAAGAAGCACTGAAACAGAATACTTACCATCCACAACATTAATCTCACTGACATTACCATTCAAATCAAGAACATAAACACCATCAACATCAGCAGAAACAACAACTACAGACTCCTCACCATAAATAACATTATTAACAATAACACGAACATTATTCACAGCCTTATAAACCTCAAATGAAGCATTGGTAATATTGAAAACATAATCATCACTTTCAAAAGAGTAAGCTTTTGCATAATACTTACCAACACCTAAAGACAGTGTAAAGTTACCGACATTTCCTACAACATTGACTTCTGTAATAGTTCCGTTAACATCAACAGTATAAACACCGTCAAGATCAGCAGAAACCACAATCACAGATTTCTCACCATAAACAACATTTGCCACATTAACTTTAACATTATTCACTGCCTTATAAACCTCAAACACAGCATTAGTAATAATATTAGAATAATTTCCATTATCAAAGGTCACATTGGCATAATACTTACCTGCACCAAGACGCACTGATTTAGAACCAGTACCATTTACAACATTGATTGTACTGACAGTACCATTCACATCAAGAGTATAAACACCATCAGCATCAGCAATGACCTCAATAATTACATCATTACCATAAACAACATTCTTAGCAGTAACTTTTACATTATTCACAGCAGGATGAACCCTAAATTCATCATTTGAAATAACATTTGAATAATTGGCGTTTTCATAAGTCACATTTGCATAATACCTGCCAACATCCAAGGACAATGTAAAGTTACCAACTTTATCGACAACATTAACTTCTGTAATAGTTCCGTTTACATCAACAGTATAAACACCATCAACATCAGCAGCAACGAAAATTACAGTCTTTTCACCATAAGTAACACTATTAGCAATAACATAAACATTATTTACAGCCTTATAAACCTCAAACACAGCATTAGAAATCACATTATCATAATCTTTATTATCAAAAGTCACATTTGCATAATAGCTTCCCGCACCTAAAGACAGTGTAAAGTTACCCAGATTACCTACAACATTAACTGTTCCAATAGTGCCATTAACGTCAATTGTATAAACGCCGTCAACATCCGCAATAACATAAATCACAGACTCTTCACCATAAGTAACACTATTGGCAATAACATAAACATTATTTACAGTGTCACCAATCTCAAATTCAATATTGGAAATCTTATTTAAATAATTATCATTATCAAATGTCACATTAGCATAGTACTTACCAGGAGCAAGAATTAATGAAACAGAATAGTTACCGTCAATGACCTCAATTGTACTGACCTCACCGGTAAAATCAAGAGTATAATTACCATCAACATCAGCAACAACCTGTAGAATCACTTCATCACTAGACATGGATCTGCTAACAGTTATATAAACATTATTCACTGCCTTATAAACTTCAAACGCAGCATTACTAATAATATTATCATAATTATCATTATCAAAAGTCACATTAGCATAATACTTGCCTGCATCAAGACGCATTGATCTGGAATACTGGCCATCAACAACTTCAATTGTACTGACATTGCCATTCAAATCAAGAGTGTAATTGCCATCAACATCAGCAACAACATAAATCACAGACTCATTGCCGTAAGTAACACTACTAGCAATAACCTTAATGTTATTTATAGCCTTGTAAACTTCAAATATCTCATTATTACTAATAATGGAATAATTACCATCATCAAAAGAAGTCACATTAGCATAATACTTGCCAGCGTCCAAAGACAATGAGAAGTTGCCCCTCTTATTTACAACAGTAACTTCTGTAATAGTTCCGTTAACATCAACAGTATACTCACCATCAACATCAGCAACAACATAAATCACAGCTTTTTCACCATAAACAATACTATCGACACTTACCTGAACATTATTCGCAGCCTTATAAACCTCAAAGACTGCATTAGAAATAATAGTTGAATAATTACCCTTATCTGGATAAGTCACATTAGCATAATACTTACCAGCACCCAATAACAATGCAACTTTACCAACATTACCTTCAACAGTAACATTCCTAACAGTACCATTAACATCAACAGTATAAACACCATCAACATCAGCATTAACATAAATCACAGACTTACTGCCATAAGTAACATTAGCAGTAATAACTCTTACATTATTAATAGCTTTATAAACTTCAAATATAGCATTAGTACTATTAATAGAATAATTACCATTATCAAATGAAGTCACATTTGCATAATACTTACCAGCACCTAAAGACAATGTAACTTTACCAACATTACCATCAACAGTAACATTCCTAACAGTACCATTAACATCAACAGTATAAACACCACCAACATCAGTAGTAACGACAATCATAGACTCATCACCATAAGTTACATTATCAACACTAACAGTGACATTAGCATATGCCTTGATGATATTGAATTTACTGGAGTTAGAAACATTGCTATGATACTTGTCTTCTTCGGAAGTTATGGTGACATTATATGTACCTACAGGCAACACAGGAATAGTCACATATTTGTTTGAAGAAACTTTACTAAATACTACATTACCATATACATCAAACACAGTCAAATTGACATTTTCGAAGTTTTCACCATCAAAAGTAATAGCGAACTCATTATTATACACAATATCTGGAATTGGATCAATGATAATTGACGGTTTTATCTTCAATATTTTAAATAATCTGGAATCATGACTTCCCACATAATCAACAGCATACTCATTATAGACTGTTATATTATAATAGTCTTCACTTGGGTCTAAATCCACAATAATATAATCATCATCGGTTGTTTGATTGATATAAACTTGACTTCCGCCAATATTTGTTATAACAACCCTAGTTACAGTTTTATTGATAATGTCAAATGATATATTACAATCTGAATAAGTGAATTCTGTTCCATTGACAATATTGATGTTTACAGAACTTCCAGGACGGATACTCTCAAATGTTCCATTGCATCCGCCTATGTAAGAATAATAGTTATCAGACAAGTGATAAGCTTTAAATGAATAATTTCCATTTTCCCCATTGATTAACTTATAATAAACCTTATTCTGCCCATCGGTAACAAGTGTGACATTTTCAACTAAATTATCATTACTGTCATATACTTCAATATTGATTTTTTGTCCGCTGTACTGGTTTTCAACAGGATAAACGTCATCACTGTTTACTATTTCCCCGTTCCAATAGACTACATTATGGAATCCTATTGAATTTGAATAAATTCCATTAATATAATTATTCTTACCTTCAAATTTCATGACTACATCATTATTTCCAGTAGTTTCAACTTCTAATAATGATACTGACTGTGCTCGGTTATCCAATACAGTTACATTATTCAAAGTACAATTTCCGTCAGCACAGTAAATAGCAGGTCCAATGTCAGCTGAGTTGAATCTGAAAGTGGAATTGTCTACATTTAAAGATTTATTAGGATCAGCAATATAAACCGCACCACCATTATTATTTGCAGAATTATTAAAGAAGTCGCAACCACTTACACTGATCTCATTTGCTCTTGCGTATATTGCTCCTCCATCAGTTCCTTTGTTATTTGTAAAATTGGAATTTTCAATTTTGATAATATCTGCCTTTAAGTTTAATGCAGCACTATTATTGATATCTGAGTTATTTGTAAAGCTAGATTCACTAATCAAAAGACTTTTTACATATCCGTTAAATGTATTTCCTCCTGCGGAAATCGCTTGAGTATTGTTTATGAAATGACTGTTGTAAATTGAAGCGGAAGTAAAATCATCTAATCTTATGGCAGTTGCAGTAATATTTATAAAATTGGTATTTTTTACTGCTAAATTAGTATTGATTTTATACAGATGAATAACATTATCTGAACCTAAACTACTGTTTGTGAAATTACAGTCATTTATTTCACAATCTCCACCAACATAAATAAGAGCACTTTGACGTTCTCCACCAGTGAAAGAAATGTTGTTTAACTTTATTCCATTTGCTTCATTAATATATATAAATCCTGTTTCGTTGAAATTGAGTGAGTAACCATTTCCGTTGATTGTAATATTGTTATAATTAAGATACAAATACTCACTAGTTTCAAAGCCTTCAGCATAGGTGTAATTTCTTGTCAAATTGACAACTCCATTTTCACCGGCATCATTAATTAATAGTTGAAGCCTATCAAAATCGGCCATCCTTGTTACGTTACGTGTGACATTTGCTGATTTTGCATAGTAGGCATCATCTTCATGGTAACATACAACATATTTTGTTTCATACGGCAAATTATAAATAGCATAAATCAACTGACCGTTTTCATCTGTTTTCTCGACAGTTTGGAAAATCAGATTGTCATTTTTATCAAATGCCTTGATTGTAATGTTTTGTCCGGAAGTGGCTTTAACCGGAGATTTTTCATTAGTGTTTGTAACTGTACCGTCCCAATAGGTAACGTTATCAAATGTCTGACTTCCGTATGCGACAATTGCATTGATATAATCATTTTGTCCTTCAAAACTGATTGATATTGTATCTAAATCAACGACATTCATTTCAACTGTGCCGGATGCAGCCTTGTTGTTTAAAAATACAGAATTCCTAATCACAGAATCTCCATAAACTTTAATTGCTCCTGCACTTTCTTTTGCAGTATTGTTTATGAAAATACATCCGTCAATATTGATTATTGCATCAGCAATTGGAATTAAAACAAGAGCTCCACCATCATATCCTGCAGTGTTGTTGATGAAACTGCTGTTAACCAGATTAAAGTTTTTCAAATCAGTACCGTATATTGCACCCGCATAGTTAGTTGCATCTGTATTGTTAATGAAATTACATCCGGTTATTAATTCATAATTATTATTTCTCAAACGAATTGCAGCACCGTCGGCACCGTTTATAAAATTATTTGTGAAGTTGGAGTTTTTAATGATTGTAATATTATTATCCGCAAACTCACATGCACTAAAATAGCTACCTTCCTCAATGCTGTCGAAATTACAGTTAATGATTTGACATGAAGAAGCATTATTACACCTGAAGAAACCTGAATTTTCAAAATTACAGTCAGAGAATAAAGCATTTTCCCATACTACTATGTGGAAATCCATGCCGTTTTTAAAAGTACAGTTTAAAAAGGTTATGTTTTTCAGGTGAGCGGAAAATGAAACCGGCTGATTTGAAGCGTCAATTGTATATCCATTACCGTAAATTGTTAAGTTTTCAGAATAAACCACAAGTTCTCTGAGTGTATCATAACCAATGGAGTAAGTGAAATTGCGTGTCAAGTTAACTATTCCACTATCTTTTGCCAAATACAGCAGGGTTTGAAGTTTAGCGAAATCCGCAACAGTAGTTTGATAAGTTTTTGAAAATTCTGAGTAATAGTCATCCTCCTCATGAATTATTTTAAATGTATAGTTTCCACCATCGAAATCGAAATAGTCATAAACTAATTTTCCGTATTTATCAGTTTGACGGATCTCTTTTTTAATCAGACTGTTGTTTGAATCGTATACTTCAACAGTCAAGTTTATTCCGGCACCACCCTTAGTGTCAGGTTCACTGACTGTTGTGACTGTGCCGTTCCAGTAGGTAATGTTGAGGCAGTCAAGTGGGAACCAGGAATAAACCGCATTAAAGAAGTAACGGCCATCTAACAATTGAAGAGTTAAATTGTAATTTTCATTTTTAAACTCAGCAATAGGGACTTCCTGTTTATTTTTCAAAAAGACAGTGTTATTAATAACATTGCGGATATCATCTGTAAATATTGCAGGTCCCTGATATGCATAATTTCTGGTGAACTCTGTAAATGCGACCTGATTATATTTTGCAAAATAAACTGCACCACCATGGTATGCGGAGTTGTTGTTGAATTTGCTGTTATATACTAAACAGTAATTATTACCATGAAACGCTCCACCGTCATCTTCAGCAGTATTGTTAATGAAATCAGCTTTTGAAACTGTATCATAATCATTACAATACATTGCACCACCAGTTTTTGCAGAGTTATTCACAAACTGATTGTCAAATAAGAAATTGTGATTATTGGCAGCTATTGCACCACCATTGACCTTCGCATAATTGTTTATGAACTTTGAACCGAAGATGGAACAGGAATCATTACAGTATAAAGCACCTCCGTTTTCCTGTGCAGTATTGTTTAAAAATAGGGAATCTGAAAAAAAGGATAAATTCCCACAGTATACAGCACCACCATTTTGCTTAGCGGAATTTTTAATGAAATTAAAAGTACCGTCGGTTATTCTGTAAAATTCATTGCAATATAATGCCCCACCATTCATTGCACTATTTTCTGTGAAGTTACAGTCTGTAAGAACTTGGCGTTCAACCAAAACTGAGGTGTTTGATATATTTAAATAAATTGCACCACCATTATTTTTTGCGGTATTGCGATTGAATCTGCTATTGGTAATATTACCATTGCTTAAAATCCATGTGAACGCACCACCGTTTCCATCTGCTATATTGTTTTCAAAGTAACAGTTATCCAGTATGTTTTGGAGTGAAAAATCATAATGTATAGCCCCACCGTCAAGGCTGGCTTCATTGCTTATGAATTTGGAATTTGAAAGAGTTAGATTTTGAGAGTGATCTACGCTTAAAGCACCACCTTTCTGAGCTGTGTTTTTCCGGAAAGTAGAGTCTGATATTGTAGTGCCGTTAAGAACGGAATTGATTGCGATTGAACCTCCTAATCGATTCGCATGATTATTTTCAAAAGTACAATTTTCAATAATGACATCTGGAGAATCAATATAGATTGCTCCCCCATCATTATTTACAAAGTTATCTTTAAAAGTACAGTTTATGGCAGATGGCCCGTAAAGAGCACCACCATTGAAAGCGGTATTATATATGAAAGTACAGTTTATAACAGTACATTTACCGGATATTGCACCACCATTTTCAGAGGTTTCACCATTAATAAATGTAAGATCCTTTATAATAACATTAAGATTATCATCGGTAATGTAAAACATTTTTGCCTGTTTATTACCGTCTATTGTGTGTCCGTTACCGTTGATTGTTATGTCACGTTTAATGGCAATACCGTCAGAATAGCCCAAATCCAAAAAGCTATACTGATAATCGCTTGTCACATTGAATTCACTGTCATGGCAATTCGCAAGGTCATTACTTAAATCTTTGAAAGATTTGCTCCCTTGCAATACCATATCATCTGTTACGTCCGTTATTTCCTGAGTTAAATTATCGCTTGATGTTGTCGTACCATTTACTTCATTAGCAAATGCAGCATTTATTGTTAAAAAACACATCAAAGCCAATATTAAAACTATTATATGTTTTTTATTCATAATCTACTCTCCGTTAAATTATCCATCGAAATTGAATTAGATAACTGTTTAATTGGACATGATTTATCGATTTTAAAAAAAAATCAAAAAAATCCATTAAATCTGTTTATATTTATAATTAATATCTATATAAATATAGTTAAATCATTCAATTTTTTGTACAAATAATATTACAGATAGAAAAAAAGCAGAACCATTTGGTTCAGAAGTTTAAAAAAAATAATGGAACTCATACAGGTTTGTATGAATCCAGATACTAATCAAAAAAAGCCATGAACTCCCTTGATTCGGGAGTTTCACTGAATTCATTAATGAAATCTTTTAAATCATTGATAAATTCTTCTTTTCTTTTATCTAAATCTTCAATTTGAGAATAATCTTTCTTAACAGATATTTCCATAATCAAATCATCTGTTTCGAGAGTAATTTCAGGATATAAATCCTCTAAAAGCTCGTCCATTTTATCCTCGCCCAAGTTCCTGATGAGCTCTTGCAAGGTGTCCTGCTGCCAATGCTCCAACAAGTGACAGTTCACCTGCCAAAACTGTTGATGCAACGATTTCTGCAAATTCACGGGCATGATTTGAACCTGCAACACCTAGAATCTCAAGTCCTTCGTGTGCAACTTCCAAACTTGTTCCTCCACCGACTGTAGCCACAGGCAAGTCCGGCAGATTAACTGAGAAATATAAGTCCCCATTTCTGTTTTCGGCTGTGGTTATTCCAAGAGATCCTTCAACAACATGAGCTGCATCCTGACCGGTTGCTAAAAATATTGCAGCAACCATATTTGCATAATGTGCATTGTATGCCATTGCACCACTAGCTGCTGAACCAATCAGGTTTTTAGCTGTGTTTACTTCAACAATTGCATCTGCAGTGGTTTTGAGTTTCTTTTCGACTATTTCTTCAGGTATCAATATATCTGCAACTACACTTTTTCCTCTTCCTTCAACAATGTTTATGGCTGCAGGTTTTTTATCAACACATACATTACCGCTTAATGCAATATGGGTTGCAGAGGTTTCTTCTGCGAGTTTATCAAGAATTTTTTCAGAAGCTATTGTCACCATATTCATTCCCATACTGTCTCCGGTTGAGAAAACGAATCTTGGATATACATAGCTTCCAACTATTAAGATAGGGTCAATTTTAATTAATTTACCATGAGAGGTTGTGCTTTCTGCCAGCTCTTTTAATTCATCGAAATTATCAATAAACCATTGCCTGATTTCTAATGCTTCACTTGCATTTTCACATTTGATGGCTGGTGCACGAGTCATGCAGTCTGAAATCACTCTTGCATTTACACCGCCTGATGCAGTGATTGTTGATGCACCCCTGTTAATTGATGCAACAAGCGCTCCTTCAGAGGTTGCCAAAGGAACAAAAACCTCCCTTTTGCAGTATTCACCATTGATTTTTAATGGACCTGCAATTCCCATTGGAAGCTGCAAAACACCAATTGAGTTTTCAATGTTACGAGCAGAAGCCCTTTCCATATCCAATGTATAATTTGAGATGTTGGAAAGTTCTAAATCGTATTTTTGCTCTAAAAACTCTCTTCTAATGTCAGTTGCCTCTTTGGCTGAAACTTCCTTATCTACCTGATAAAGCTTCATTTCACCATTTAGTAATTTATCGATAATTTCCTGATTTGACATCTACATAACCTTTTTAAGTAAGTCTACAATTTCAGATGGTTTTTTAGCTACTTCAACACCTGCTTCATTCAAAGCTTTGGTTTTACTTGCAACAGTACCGGAAGATCCTTGAATGATAGCTCCAGCGTGTCCCATTCTTTTGCCCGGTGGTGCGGTTCTTCCTGCAATGTATGATACGACAGGTTTTGACATTTCATCAGCAATGTATTTACCTGCTCTTTCTTCGGCAGTTCCTCCGATTTCACCTATCAATACAACAGCTTCGGTCTGGTCATCCTTTTCAAACCTTTTCAGGATGTCCACGTAATTGTCACCGGTTACAGGGTCTCCTCCTATTCCAACAGCAGTACTTTGACCGATTCCTGCATTGGTAAGCTCGCTTGCGATTTCATATGTTAATGTACCGCTTCTGGAGATTACGCCCACATTACCTTCTGAGAAGATATGGGTAGGCATGATACCTAACTTACCGACACCAGGAGAGATGATTCCCGGAGTGTTAGGTCCGATGATTGTGGTTCCCATCTGCTTTGCATAAGCCATGATTTTCATACTGTCATGGACCGGAATGTGCTCTGAGATAATGACAACCAAATCCAAGTGTCTGATTGCTTCAAAAGCAGCGTCCTTTGCAAATCTTGCAGGTACAAAAATGATTGAAGCGTTTACGTCAACTTCTTCGGTAGCCTCTTCCATTGAATTGAAAATCGGAACTTGATCTAAGAATTTCTGGCCACCTTTTCCAGGAGTGAGTCCTGCAACAATATTTGTATTGTATTTCAACATTTGTTCTGTATGGAATGAACCTTGCTTACCTGTTATTCCTTGAACTAAACATTTTGTGTCTTCATTTAATAAAATCATAATATTTAACTCCTATCTTAAAATTCTAGTTTTATTTTCAAATGGAACAGCCAAATCTATCACATTACCATTCATGAATGCAGTAGCCGAAAATATTACACTGCCCGGCAATACATTACAGGTTGTTCCTCGTTTAACCAAATAAGTATTTTTATTTCCAAGTGCAGCACCAATCATTGCGCTGGCTATTACTCCAACAGACTCTATGTTTTCAACAGTAGCCACAACGACAGGGTCATCGGTTTCAGGTGAAACGTAACCGACACCAGGGATTTTCCTTGATTTCGGTTCGATGTAGTCTGACACATCAGTTAAATTTTTCATTCCCCTTGCGGCTTCAATTGCAGAGTTTGCAACATCCCCGACAAACGGTTCTCCCCCATATGTGTCGAAACCTAAAACAATAGCGTCAGGATATCTGTCAGGCCTTATTTTTGCTTCAGCATATGAAATTCCTTCACCCGCATCATCAGGGTTTTGTGAAATTCCAGACAAATCTCCCAAGTTTTCCGCACTCTCTTTTAGTATATTAACAATACCTTCATTGACAGGTTCAAGCAAATCGTCTTCGACAAATGCACTTATCACCACATCATCACCAGTGACATTAGTTAAAGCCGCATCTCTTGCACCTACTTCTTTAAGTTTGTAAAGGTTTTTTTCAATAGTTTCTACTAGCATGGAACTGCATGATACATCATTTCTGGATATATCTGCCCCTATAGCTGTAATTTTCAAATTAACACCTTTTATTATCAATTAATTAATAAATAAAATATAAATATTTTATTGGTATATATTTTGTTTTTCACTTTATATAAAGATTTAAGAAAATTTAATAAATAAGCCCCATTAAATATATTAGTAATGTATTCTCAAACAAAAATTGCAATTCCGATATTTCAGGAAAACTGCAGAGATGTAATTGAAGTGGCCAACGATTGTATTGATAAAGGTGCGGATGTCTTGGAATTTAGAATAGATGCTCTAAAAAACCCTGAAATTTCAGAAATTAGGGATACAATCGAAAAAATCAATTTTCCGATGATTGCCACCAACAGAATCAGCACTGAAGGAGGCTCATTTAAGGGTTCTGAAGATGACAGAATCAACATTTTATATGAATGTGCAGATCTGGTTGACTATGTTGACATTGAGCTTCAGTGTGACGATGAATACATAAATAAAATCCATGACACCGGCGTTAAAACAATCGTCTCCTATCATGACTTTGAAAAGACACCTGACCTCAATGAAATACTCTATATTGTTGAAAAGGAACAGGAACTGGGCGACATTGCAAAGGTTGCATTCATGCCGCAGAACCTGGAGGACACATTGACAATACTGGCGGTTCTTTCACACTGCAGGGACACCATTGCAATTTCAATGGGAGATCTGGGAAGCTATACCAGAGTCATGGCATCAAAATTCGATTCACCGATTACTTTTGCAGCCGGCACTGACGTTACAGCACCCGGCCAGATTGATATCGAAACAATGAAGGCTCTCCTGAATATGGATTTAAACATCATGGACGAGTGATTCAAATGGCTAAAAAACTGATTTTAGCTTTCATAATACTTATTTTAATAGCTTTTTTTGCATTTAACTATCTTGGAAATGACACCGTGGACGTTTATATCGACGGTGAAAACGTCAGCGTCACAACCCGTTCCATTTCCGCAGGAGATACTGAAAGTTTAAACAGGGAAATCTGTGATTACACAGTCAATATAATGAATGACACTGATTCGGACATTTCAGAATATAAAAATGGCGTTAAGGACATCTGCAGCCGTTACGGGCTTGATGATGCCGAGATAAATCTTGACTCAAGCATCGGAAAAAATCAGATTCCAATTATCGTAAATGTTGACGGCACTTCAATGCTTCCGACCCTTCAGGACGGCCAGAAGGTTCTTGTAAACAAAAGCCATGACGTTAATGTTGGAGATATTGTTGTGGCCGAGTCAGACGAATACGGCGGAATCATAAAAAGAGTTGACAGCATTAACGGAAACAGCGTTCATCTTGTAAGTGACAATAAGGATGTTTCCTACGAATACATCAACGGCAATCTCTATGAGATTAAAGGAATCACCACCTGGGTTGACATTTCAGACATTGGCGGCGTTGTTATCCGATACTGAATCTTTAAGTTAGAAAACTGAGAATTTCCGTAAAAAAAGGGAGGAAATAATGCATCAAGGCACCATTTCCAGGGAGATATATGAACAAAGTTGTTCTTGTTTTTTAAATCAGGAAAACAGGCTACACCGCTCTGTCCCCCTCTTCACCTGTTCTTATTCTGATTACATTGTCAACAGGATAGATGAAAATTTTCCCGTCACCAATGTTTCCTGTGTGTGCACCTCTTTTGATTGCTTCAACAATAGTGTCCACACCGTCTTCCTTGACGATAATTTCCACACGTGTTTTTGGAATCAGGTCAATACAGTAGCTGGATCCCCTGTATGATTCCTTGATTCCTCTTTGACTTCCGCGCCCTTTCACTTCAGATACGTTCATACCTTCGCATCCTACCTCCAGAAGGGCATTCTTAACATCCTGAAACTTTTCTTCCCTTATAATCGCAACTACGCTTTTCATTTTTACACCTAGTTAAAATTGTATGCGGATTCCTCATGAAGATTTTTGTCAAGCCCTCCGACTTCTTCATGGTCTTCCACTCTAATACCGTTCATTGCTTTGTCCAATACTTTAGCCAATATGAAGCTTATTATGAATGAGTAAGCGAGGGTGGCAACCACACTTATAATCTGTATTACAACCTGGTTAGGGTTTCCTGCAATCAATCCTGCAACTCCTCCGACGGAAGGAACAGCAAAGATTCCTGTAGCAACAGCTCCCCAAACACCAGACATACCATGTATTCCCCATACATCCAATGCATCGTCGTATCCGAGTCTTGCCTTGAGATAATATATTGCAAAGTATGATACGAATGGAGCTACTGCACCGATGCATAAAGCTCCCGGAACATCTACAAATCCTGCTGCAGGAGTAATAGCTACAAGTCCTGCCACTGCACCGGAAATTGCACCTAAAACTGTTGGTTTGCCGACAATGTATGTATCTAAAGCTGCCCAAACAATCAATCCCACTGCAGCTGAAACGTTTGACACGATAATTGCGTTTGCAGCAAGTCCATCTGCTGCAAGACCTGATCCTCCATTGAATCCCATCCATCCAAACCAGAGCAATGCAGCTCCTAAAACCGCATATCCAAGGTTATGAGGAATCAGTGAAGTGTCTTTTCTTTTTCCCAATACAAATGCGACAGCCAATGCCGCTGCACCTGAGTTCATGTGAACCACTGCACCTCCCGCGAAGTCGAGTGCACCCATCTGCATCAGCCATCCTCCTCCCCATACCCAGTGGGCTACAGGGACATAAACGATGCATGCCCATAATATTGTGAATATTACCCATGCTTTTGTTTTCATCCTTCCAACCAATGCTCCTGAAATAAGTGCCACAGTCAGACCCGCAAAAGCACACTGGAACATTACAAACAGCAAGGTTGGAATTGTTCCGTTCAAGTCATCCAATCCGATACCCTGAAGGAAAAAATTTGTTGGGGCTCCGATCAGACCGTTTATATCGCTACCAAAAGCAAATTGATAACCGAAAATAACCCATAAAACACTTACAATTGAAAATGCTATGAAAGTTAAGAATATTGTATTTAAAACATTTTTACGTTTACTTAATCCGCCATAAAAGAATGCTACAGCGGGAATGCTCATTAAAAGCACCAAAAGGCTGCAAATAAGCACCCATGCTGTATCACCTGCACTAAACATTACATCCATTTTATCTTCTCATCTATATTTAATAATAAAAATCACCGACCTCAGTCGGAAGTAATATGTCGGAAGTATACTTCCGATATAGAATAGTTGTTCCTAATAGCATATAAACATTTTGAATTTGAAAAAATAGATTACATCTGAAAAAAACATTTTAAATTAGTGATTTTCAATAACAATTAAATAATAGCTTTTTAAATAAATAATAATAGTATAGTTTAATGTTTAAATAAAATAAAAATTAGTGTTATTATGAAAGACTCAATAAAAGCAAATTTAATAGTATTTTTAATAATTGCTACAATTGCATTCACTATCAGCAGTGCATTTGCCAGTTTGACAATAACTGAAGACAACGACTCATACAAGTTAAGTGCAATTGAAAATGATTCATTCGAACCAAATTATGTTGAAGAGGTTCCGACAATCATACCGAAAGTCGAAAATACAACAAATGACACTAATATAACAAATACTACAATTGATGACTGGAATGATACATGGCAAGACAATAATACATTAGATGATTTGGAGTTCTGGGAAAATGACTGAAAAGAAAAAATTTATCAGAGACAGTGTCTATGGAGATATTAGCTTAAACAAATTTGAAGAAAGAATTATGGACATGCCGCAATTCCAACGTTTAAGACGGATTAAACAGCTTGGACTGATAAGTTTAATTTATCCGGGAGCCACCCACACCAGATTTGAACACTGTGTCGGAACAATGAACCTTGGATCAAAACTTTCAACAGAACTGGGACTTTCAGATGATGACATTGAATTAATCAGAGCCTCCGCTCTTCTTCATGACATCGGTCACGGACCATTTTCACACGTATCCGAAGGAGTGCTGTCATTTCCCCATGAGGAGCTCACCAAATATGTGGTTACAAAGACTTCAATGAGAGACCTGCTTGAGGAAAAATTCGACGTTAATGAAATCGTCGATATCGTGAACGGAAAAGGATATCTCGGACCTATCGTTTCAGGGGAACTTGACGTTGACAGAATGGATTACCTCTTAAGGGACTCACACAATACAGGAGTCGCCTACGGAATCATTGACTATGAAAGAATCATTTCAAACCTGAAACTCGAGGACGGACTGATATTGGACATCAAGGGTGTTCAGGCAGCTGAAGGAGCATTGGTTTCAAGATATTTCATGTATCCAAGCGTTTATCAGCACCACACCACCAGAATAGTCAACTCCATGTTTAGAAGAGCACTGAAGATGGCCATTGACGAAGACATAATCAATGAAAACGACATATACAAATACGATGATGCTGAAATCATTGGAGTATTCAGACACTGCGAAAATGAATTTATAAATGACATGATGTCCAGACTGGACAACAGGCGCATCATGAAAAGGGTTAAAACCATCAGGCTTGACAATTTCAAATATCCTGAAAAAATGTATAAAATCGAACAGAGCGAGCTTAGAAAAGCGGAAGAAGAAATTGCAGAAGACTATGGCATTGACAAAAATTACGTATTTATAAATATAGCTGAATATCCTCGCTTTGATGAGATGAAAACCCAGGTCAATGTAGACGGAAAGCTATACCCCTTAACAGAGATTTCAAATATTATCGGAGCATTAAGCAAAGCAAGATTCAACATCCCTGACATCAGCGTTTATGTAGATGAAAGCGAAAAATCAAAATTCAATAAATTCAAACTGGAAAACTACCTTGACTTGCCTGAAATAGACAGGGAAAAATTCCACGGCATTCATTATGACCAAATTAAACTATTCTAGGAGATAAAATGATAGTTGTTGCAATTACAGGTGCAAGCGGAGTAATATATGGAATAAGATTGCTCGAAGCACTTAACGAATTAAATATAGAAAACAGTCTGGTAATCAGTGATGCCGGAAAAATCGTTATAGAATCAGAAACCGAATATAACATAGAAGAGGTTATCAATCTGGCAGACACTTACTACGATTTCAATGACTTAACCGCTTCAATAAACAGTGGATCATTTAAGGCCGAAGCGCTTGCCATTGTCCCATGTTCAATGAAAACATTGTCATCAATAGCAAACGGATACGGCGCAAATACAATTACTAGAGTGGCTGACGTCAGCCTTAAGGAAAGGAGAACCACAGTAATTGTTCCTCGTGAAACTCCACTGAGAAGCATTCACTTACAGAATATGCTAACATTATCACAAGAAGGAGCTATAATTTTACCGGCAATGCCAGGATTCTACTCAGCGCACGATACCGTTGACGACCAGATCAATTTTGTTGTTGGAAAAATTCTAGACTCATTGAAAATTGAAAACGATCTATTTGAAAGGTGGGAATAAATGTTAGAAGACAAGGATTTTATCAAATCCTGTGACGTGCCAGGACCAACCAAAGAGGCCATAAGAGCAATAATACTTTACAAATCCGATGTGACATCAGAGGATAAGGTTGTAGATTGCGGATGCGGAACCGGAGGAATCACCTGCGAGTTTTCCCAGAGGGCCCGTGAAGTGATTTCAATTGACACAAATCCTGAAGCTATTGAAGTAACTTCCAGAAACCTTGAAAAATTCGGACTTGGAGATAACGTCACATTAATTAATGATGATGGAGCAAATGCCCTAAAGGATATTGACGACATTGATATTGCAGTTGTTGGGGGCAGCGGCAGACAATTGGAAAATATCCTGGACATTGTTCATGAAAAATTAAATTCAAAAGGCAGAATCATTATTACAGCCATTTTGGTGGACACTAAGGTTGAAGCTATTAATAAACTCAAAAGTTTAGGCTATAATCCTAAATTAATGGAAATTAACGTTTCAAACGGCAGAATTCTCGACAGGGGAATTTTAATGATTAGTGAAAACCCGATAGCAATAATTACTGCCAAAAAACGATAATAAAAGTTGGAGAATATAAAATGAGCAAACGATTAAGTTGGAAAGTGAAATTTTCCATATTGATGGTTATCCTAATAATTATCATTTATGGATCCAATTATCTCGTTTTAGGAGATGCAGAGCACATTATTTCCTACATATGGACACACTTGGGATTCATTCCTGTGGACATACTGCTTGTGGCATTCTTGCTCGACGAGATTATTGAAAGAAAAGAAAAGGAAGCTATGCTTGAAAAACTGGACATGCTTATGAGTACCTTCTTTTCTGAAGTTGGAAACGAATTAATAAGCCAGTTAAGTACAGTTAACAAATATAAAGCAAGTACCGAAAACTTGAAATCCATTAAAAATTGGAACGAAGAAGACTTTGACAATAAATTAGCTGAACTTAAAGGTTCTTCCCTTGATTTTAAAGCAGACATCAGTCCTGAAGAACGTGAAGAGTTCTTAAGCAATTTAAGTGAATTCCTTGAAAGCAAAAGGGAATTTATTATCAACCTAATAAACAATCCAAACCTGCTTGAAAAAGAGGAGTTTACCGGATTAGTGAATGCAATCCTTCACCTTGATGAAGAATTAGTGCACAGAACCGACCTTGCATTGGTAAGCGATGCCGATTTCGGTCATTTGAATGGAGACATGCAAAGAGTATATGACAAACTGGTCCATGAATGGGTTTATTATTTAAAATACCTGTATAAACATTACCCATACATGATTGCATTGATCATACGTACCAATCCATTTGATGAAGACGCAGACGTATATGTAAAGGAATAGACTTGAAGGGGATTTAATATGAGTAGTGAAATTGAAAATAATGAAAATATTAAATCTTGCATTATTTTATGTGGAGGACAAAGTAGAAGAATGGGTCGTGATAAAGGTTCCATGGTTATTCAGAACAAACCTATGATTAAACACATTCTTTCTACACTAAACCACGAAATAAATGAAGTTGTAATTGTTTTAAACAACCGAGAAAGGATTGACAGATATAGCGAATTCATCAATCCGACCGATTATGCCTACACCATCACATTCGTTGAAGACGAAATAAAAAACAAGGGCCCTATGCCTGGAATCATGACCGGACTTTCACACATTAAGGGAGAATATGCCCTGATATTGCCTTGTGACAGCCCATATGTTTCAAAAAAGTATATAAACACTATTTTTTCCGAAATCGATGAAAGATATCAAGCTGTTGTCCCGTATCATGACGAAGAAAACAAGCTGAAAACATCAGAACCGCTTCATTCAATATATGATAAAAGAGTTATCCCTGTTATTGAGAATTTAGTTAATGAAGATGTTTTGCACATAAAGGGACTGATATCAAAAATAGATACAAAATTTGTTTTGATAGATAATAAAAAAATAGAAAAAAAAGAATTTAGAAATCTTAACCGTCTAACTGACGTTTAAAGATATTCTATTAACTCTTTTACTTTTGTCACAGCAGTATTTACGCAATAAAGAATTTCATCTTTAGTTAATGGTTCCTGTCCGCCTTTTTGCATGGAACAGATGTGACCATCTTTTGTGACACCAACATTTAAACGAGCACTAGCCACTCTTTCTTCATCGAGTGTTGGGTCAATAACCATTTTGTCACCAATTTTAACAAAAGTACATAATGCCAATTCGTTGTTAATTGGTAAATCAAAGGTTTCTTCTTCACTAAGGACAACTTCTTCATCTTCAATAGTTGCAACAGGTAATTTTGTTGATTTGAGTGCAGCCATTACAGCTAATTCACAAGCATCGAAAAGGTTTCCGCAGTTATCGATAATGTGAAGGTCTATGAATAACATCCATACGTGTTTTCCTTCTTCAACACATAATTTGTCCAATTCAACCAATTCACTTTCACGGATACCTCTGTCAACTACACGTGCAAGTTCAATAGAATCATCGCTAGGTGGACCTGGTTCGAAATTAGGATCCGCCATTGGCAACATTTCACAGTTGGTCATTAAAACTCCTAAGTCAGGAGTGTCAGGGAATGGGCTTCCAAGTTGTGGTTTAATACCTACAATAACTTGAGTTCCACCAAGTTTTACACGAGCAGAACCTTCAGCTTTAGAAATAACATTAGTTTCAATGGAAACATCCCTATATTCAGTTAAACCTCTGCCATCTTCTCTTTTATCGTTTTTGACAAGGTTAGTAATACTTTGTCTTGTAATTTCTGGTACTATATCCATATTATCCACCCACTATTCTGTAGAATACCTTTTCATTAAAGCTTCTTTTTGAAGTTCACTTACTTGACGACATCCTTCCATAGCCAAATCGATTGCTTTTGCAAATTCCTCTTCAGTCAAGTCACCGTCACTTTGCAGTAATGTGATTTCACCGGTTCTTGGCATCATAGCTATTGGAACATCAGCCTGACCTTCTTTATCTTCAACTTCAGACAAGTCAAGTACAATTTCATCATTTACTTTACCTGCAGCACAACCTACAACAATATCTTTCATAGGTATTCCAGCATCAACCAAAGCAACGGAAGCTGCTGTGATTCCTGCACAACGGGTTCCACCTTCTGCTTCAATTACTTCTATATAAATATCAATCATTGAACGAGGATAATTTTCCAACATTAAAGCTGGCCTTAATGCATCAGCGGTAATTTTAGAAATTTCAGATGATCTTCTGTCAGGTCCTGGCCTTTTCCTGTCATCCACTGAAAACGGTGCCATGTTATATCTGCATCTGATAACACCGGTATTAGGTTGAAGTAACCTTCTGATGTAAGATTCCCTAGGACCATATACAGCTACTAAAATTTTATTTCCTCCAACTTCCAAATAAGCAGAACCATCTGCACGTTCAAGAACTCCTGCTTCAATTTTGATAGGGCGTAATTCATTAAATTTCCTACCATCTTCTCTTATCATTTCAGACATCATATCTACCTCAATTTATAATACGAAGATTCATAATCATTATTTATTATTCAAAATGAAAGAATTATTTGAGTTATCACCATAAGATAAGGAATTATCTTGCTTTTTGTTTTTTCTCTTTAATTCTTCAATGACTTCAGCAATATTCGGTTTATCTTCATTTTCTTTTTTCTCTTTTTCTTCAGCTTCTCTTTCTTCCTGTTCTAATTCTTCTTTGAAATTTTGAAGCTTAGGTTTTTCCAAAACAAATTCCTCTTCCTCTTGAGGGTTTTCTTCAGGAGGCAATTCGCCGTCAATAGCTAAATACAATTTGTTTTTGATTTTATTTGTTAAACCAGAAGTATGAGCTTCAGCCTCGATTAAATGAATAATGTTTTTGGTAAGCTGTTCCATGTCTTCGTCCCCTTTTACCCAGACGAGACCGTTTTGACCAACAACGATTTTACATTTTGTCTTGTCTTTAATCATGTTAATCATGGAACCTTTTTTACCGATTAATCTAGGAACTTTAGTCGGAGCAATATCTACGATGATTCCTCCTTTAAACTTACCCATTCCTCTTCCTTTCAAACCGAGTTTTGCCTTTTTGATTTCATCAACATCGACAACTCTTAAAAATAGAACGTCCCCAACATCATATACTTTGTTGAGCTCTTTTTTCTCACGACCAAACACTTCAAAAGCAGGTAAAATTCCGGAATAAGGTGAATTTATGTCAACATCCCACATTGAGAATCTGACATCATTGATTTTACCTATTACGACATCTCCTTTTTTAGGAACATATTTGCTTTTAAGAGGAATAACTCTAATCTTTTTATTCCTTAAAGAAACAAGTCCTATTAAAGAAGAGCAAACTTTACCATTTTCTTTAAAGGTACCTCTTCCTGAATAGTATTCATCGTCAGCTAATACCTGACCAGGAATAACTAAATCTTTATTTTCCACATATATCATAATAATCCCATAAGACTAATTAATTATTATTTAATAGTTTTAGTTTCTGCTTCTCCGCCTGAAATTTCAGCCATTTTAGCAGCGAAAGAATTTTGAAGACCTCCAGGCATTTCAATAATTCCAATCCATGAACCATCTTGCTGCCATTCTTCGTTTAATATTTCACCAAAACCGTGAATTACAGAATAGGCACTGCCTGCAGCGGACCCTGGAAGTCTAACAGCGACTTTAGCTTTTTCAAACCTGATAGGAATTAACGGTTTAATAGCTTTTAAAGCTGCTTGAACTTGTTGATCAACAGAAGTGAATGGATCAAATTTAACTTTAGCCTCATCACATGCATTTTCAATTCTTTGAACCGGATGAGGAAGGCCATTTTGAGGATTAACTGCTTCTTTGGCTATTTTATTAATAACCAATTTTCTTTTATCTTCTTGCATTTTTCTTTTCTGATCAGCAGTTAATTGAACAGTTCCTTTCTCAAGGATAATTTTAGAAACTTCAATAGGATCTGTAGTTTCAAATATCTTATTCATGGCTTCATCGGAAGCCTTGTCTCCTTTTTTGGAGTCTTTAAAAATTTCTTCAACAGCTAAAAGATCTTCAATGGCAACATCCGGACCATCAGGATTCCTAAAATCAGCTGCTAAATCAGGGTCAACCAATATTTCAAAATGTTCACCACAATACTCATATTTAGCAATAATTGCTTCATCAACATTTACCATTGAAACATCCCCTAACCAATTACTAAAAATTATTATTCATCTTCTTCAGAATCTTCTTCAACTTCTTCAGATTCTTCTTCTACGTCTTCTTCTTCCTCTTCTTCCACAAGTACTTCATCAATGTATTTTTGTACTTCTTCCTGGGAGAGTTTGACGTATTTTTCATCTTCGATTTTGATTACTGCAATTTCAACATTCTGTGAAGTGGTATCGTGGTCGGTTGCTTCATTGATTGCGGTTAAAGCAAGTTCGATAGCTCCATCCAATGTTAAGTCATCTTCGTATTTTTCTTCGAAGATTTCCATAGCAGCATTTCTGCCTGAACCAATTGCGGTTGCTTTGTATTCAATTAATGCACCGCTTGGATCGGTTTCGAAGAGTTTGCATTTACCGTCATACACACCACCAATGATTAAGGCGGAACCGAATGGTCTTACTCCACCGTTTTGGGTGTATAACTGCAACATATCACATAGCTTTTTAGATAAACTATCTACTCTGATAGGTTCGCTGTAGGTAATTTTATTTATTTGAGCTTCAACTCTTGCTCTTTCAACCAAAGCTCTTGCATCAGCAACAAGACCTGAAGTAGCTGCTCCGATATGTTCATCTATTTTGAATATTTTTTCAATGGATGATGCTTCAACCAAACTAGAAGTAGTCCTTTTATCGACAGCTAAAATAATTCCTTCAGAACTTTTAATACCTATAGAAGTAGTTCCTCTTTTAACAGCTTCTCTTGCATATTCAACTTGGAAAAGTCTTCCGTCTGGGCTAAAGACAGTAATAGCCCTATCGTATCCAGCATTTTGTAAAGGTTGCATATTAATACCTCATATATACTATTTTTAATATTAAAAATTTTAATTCAACTACGTATAAAAAATATTATTCAAAAATCAAAACCAAATCTTCCATGAAAAGGCAAATTTTAATTTTAATCACTACATTGTAGTTTATTAAAATATTTTATATTCTTTTTCCATAAATCCAATTGATATTTATAATATATATTATTAATAAATGTTTCTATTTTAAACTAACAAAAAGTAATTAAATGAATTTTTGAGATGCTTTGATAGTTCCTGACAGACCTACAGTCGTAATGGCAATTCTGTCCTTATTGAATCTGGCGGACAGTGCCAAGGCTGATCGGACCTCATCCTCATAACCCCTCTGACATCTGACGATTGCCTTATAGCAGTAGTAGTCATCAGTATGTTCCTGCTCATAGAATTTCATTACCCACAGGTTATAGTTGGCGGTATTCAGCTCCCCCTGAAAACGAACGCAGGCATCCCATACGATGCTGACCAGGTCATCCTTAACAATAGGAGATGTTATCTTAATTTCAACTGTAAGATACCTGTTGTTCTTTCTGAGAGTCGGAGGCAATACCTTAAGCTTCATCGTCCACCCTCCTGACGCCGGTCAAGATCATATTCTTCCTGTTCCTGTTGAATTCCAATATTTTTTCTGCAGTCATGAATGACTTTTCAATTTCGGAACCTGTCAAGCCGGTCTGTGTAAAAAAAGCTATGAAGTCATGGGTGGTTCTGATATCGAAAACTGACTCTGCACGAGATGATAAAATTAATGGAAAATCAAATTTCCTGTATAATGTGTAAACATCCTTAAAATTAGAAATAACCTTAGACCTTGGAGCCAAATAACTTTTTAAAACATCCTTAAAGCACAATTCAACAGCAACGTTATTTCTTAAAGCTTCCTTGGCGAGAACATGATTAAGACCGCTGTCATACCTTCTCAGATACGGTCTTGACAATACGTCCATCTGGACATTTTCAAGCACTGCCCTGTTAACCTTCAAATCTCCGCCGACAACGGAAATGCATGATGCCCTGCTCCTGAATTTACGGGCGATTTTTCTAATTTCATTAACGTTATTTGATTTAATCTCTAAGGTATAATCAAAATCAATAATGCTTTTTAAATTATCTGAAAGCTCATCCTTAAACTCCTGAGCATCTTTGAAATCGTTTTGATCATATGAAAAATTAATGTGCTCCCAGCCGTATTTGGAAGCTTCAATAGCTAATTTTAAATTATCATCCAAGCTACTTCCCTTAATATTTAAATCAAAAAACATAGTAGATAATTTCCTTTTTATGATATTAATAATTTTTTAAAAAAAATAAAGTGAAGTGATTTTAAATCACTTACTGATAACGGTAAAATTCGACTTCCCAGCTTACGGTTTCATAGTAATCTATTGTGAATGTCTCGGATGAAGATGAAGTAAATGAAAATGAATCAGATCTTGTCTCAACATCACTATGGGATCCCCAATCAACTCCACCGGACTGGCCGTTGGAGCCTGTGACATACAGATGGTTTGTAGCATAATTTTTTATAGGATATGCTGAAAGCTTAACCATAATCTGACCTTCCGGAACGGTGACGGTTTGAGAACCTGACCCTGAGCCGGAATAGCTGCCTATGGATTCCCATGACTTAGATTTACTGCTTGAGCTTGAAGAGGAGGTACTTTGAGTTTTAGCACTTCCGTCATCATTTCCGGAATCGCTTGATGAAACCTCTTGAGAAGCATTGTCAACTGCACCGCCACTTTGAGCGTCACCGGTATTCATGGTCCCCATAAAGTAACCCACACAGCCAACAAGAATCAAAATTACAATTACCAACGCAATGATAATATATTTGGAGTTATTGCTGGATGAAGGTTCAGCAGGCGGGGCAACTGGACCGGCGTTAAATTCCGCACCGCATTTTGTACAGAATTTTGCAGTATCCTTATTTTCAAAACCACAGTTTTCACATTTCATGATAAATCAACTAATTCAAGTATAAGTTATTTTTTAACTATATTATATTATATAATTAATTCTTATTAATAATACCTTGTAAGCAGTGACTAAAATACTTATATTCACCTTATAAAATGGTATAAAATATTTTATAGTATAAAAAATATAATATTCTATTATGTCAAAAGAAAACGATGAGCTTTTGAAATTAACTTCATATGTTCAAATTTCCAAATATAGAGAAAAGACATTGAAATCTATTGGAGACGAAGTTAAAATCCCAACTCATATTGCAAAAGACAGTGGAATTAGAACTAACCATATTTCAAAAGTTCTAAGCGAATTAAAAAGCAAAGAAATTGTGGAATGCATAAATGAAGAAGCTCGTAAGGGAAGATTATACAGATTGACCGATACTGGTAAAGATGTATTGAACACAATCGAAAACAATGAAAAAAAGAAGAAAGACTAGTAATTTAATTCAATCTCTTTTTTAATTTCTTCTAATTCATTTCTAACATCTTCGGACGATGCTTCTTTAAAAATATCAACTAAAACCTGAAGCAACGTGATATTTTTTATACTCAACGGCAATGAGTCAGTAGTTTCCCTTAAAATTGACTTATAAGTAGGGGCAACGGAATCCTTTCTGTATTGAATTTTTATCTCATCCCTCAAGTCCTCATCGATGAATTTTTCCAGATATATGATTATCTCATTGGCGAATGTATTGCCGAAAACCACCATGCCGTTAAGTGCCTCCTCATCAACATTAAGATGCTCCACCAGCATGTTGAATGATCCGTAATTCTGATATCCGTATGGAATGAACCTGCCTTCAACAGTGTGGGCGCAGTACTCATTCATGATTTTAAATTCAGGCAGGGTTAAAAAATACCACACGAAACTTTCTATAGTTGAAGAGGTGTTTACCTTCAATATTTTGCACAGTAACGTGTCAATTATCAGGAACAACAGATAATGAGCCAGTTCATGGATGATTGTTGCTATCTGAACCGAATCATCCAAACGGTCATCATAGCTTATCTTATTTCCCAGATAAATGGAACCCCTTTCATAGCCTCTTGACTTTGTTTCACATTCGGCAAAGGCGCTTGCAAAATTCAAAATCTTGTTTTTAATGGTGCTTCCGCTGATTTCAAAATAATCCGCCCTTTTGAATATGTTTGAAAGCAATGTGATATATTCCTCGTCACTGATGTGGGCATCGGACAATAAGTCCTCATTGTACTGGCTGAAAAAGATATCAAAATCATCAATGGCTATCGGATTGATTTGTTTTCCGCATTTAACACAGGAAGTTGCATAATCCAGATTAAGTTCGCCACAGTAAGGGCAGAAATGTTCTGTAATCAGTCTGTTTCCGCAGTGAATGCAAAAATTGTTTTCACGAGGGTTCAATGTGCCGCAAACATCACAATACTTCAAATTATCACTACCTGAAAATGCCTTTAATTGTTTTTACTGTGTCATTGATTGAATTTTTACGGGCTAATGCCGCTTTAACATTTTTTCCGCAATTATAACAGAATTCACTGTCCCAGTCCAATACTTCACCACATGAGCAGATTATTTTTGATTTTAAGGTTTTTTGAGGATTCAGCGGCCTGTCACATCTTTGACAGAAATTGGAACCGTCGGGATTTTTTTCACCGCAGATGCATACAATGACTGAATTCTCCTTTTTTAAACTATTGCCACATTCGATGCAAAAATCAGAGGTGGCATCATTGATTGTGGCGCATGTGCATAATATGAAAATGTCATTTGATTTTCCGTAATTCATCAGGGGCCTTCCGCAGTTTCTGCAAAATCTGGAAAATCTTTCGTTTTCCTCACCGCAAAAACAGAAAACAGAATCGTCAAATTCAAGATTAAAATTGCTGTAGTTGGTGTTTACAGGTTTTTCCTCACCGCGCAAACGCTTTCCGCACATCTCACAGTATATGTTTTCGCTGGAGTTTATTGCACCGCATTCACATAACATGTTGTCTATAGAAAAAGCCGGCTTAACCTCCTTTTTGAGGATTTTCTCCAGTTTGCTCGGAGCCCTTTTGGCACCACACATATAGCAGTATTCATTTTCCACATTATTCAGATAGCCGCAGGAGCATATCTCATATTTAAAATCATTGCGCTTGCTTTCAATATATGGTGAGAAATCAACATCCAAATTAAAAAAACCGATATCATACAAGGGTATTGTAAAAACATGAGCATCACTATTGTGATAACCCGTTTTACAACCGCAAACCTTACAGTACTGGTCGCTAGGGAATATCCGGTGCCCGCATTTTTTACAATAATTGCCTGCAATCATTTTTATCTGAATTATTTTTTGGTCAGGGATTGAATTTCTTCAACAACCTTGAACAGTACCTCTTCTCCAAGTCCCTCAATATACTTGATGGAACCTGCGCATTCGTGACCTCCGCCGTCAATTCCCGCTGACGGAACCCTTTCAATCATTGTTGATACAATGTCATTTACATTGAATCCAAATTCCTCATTAACGGCATCAGTTGCTCTAAACACACCGAAATCAGGACCGTGACCAAGTGTTACAATAGGTTTGTCCTCACCCAATTCCTTTATCACATGGTCATGGACAAATCCGCATGTTTTTCCAGGAGCAGGGAATGTGAACTTATGAGCGTATTTCTCAACATCGATAAGATTGAAATATATGCCGTTTTCAAGCTGTGTCCTTTTAATGTTAGGAAGTGCTGCCTTAAGCTGGGTGTCAATTCTCTTTTGGTATTCCTTATATAAAGCACCAATCATCTTTTCATGCTTATCCAAATTATCCACAGCCAATATGGTGTCCATTATTCCCCTACCATTCATAAATCTCAGGAAATATGCTTCAAAATCAACACATTCAGCTATTTTTGCCAGATGCTCTTTTGTAAATCCTTTTTCACTGGCAATTTGCAGATATTGGTAAACCTCACCGCATTCCGCACGGTCTCCCAATGCGGCAACCGCAGGCAGGTGCTTGATTAAATCTTTAACGTCAGGATTGATCAGGTGTGCAACTTCTGTTGCCAAGGCTCCTGCTGTAAGCTGTGAATCTCCGCCTACAAGGTAAGGGTTGACATGTGTGTCAACATATTCGTCAACTGCAACTGTTGCGCCATATATCTCGCCGTCCCTTTCATCTTTTGTAAGCAGTTCGCCCGGAGAGTGATGGTCTATTACAACAACTTCTATATCATAAATCTTGGCCTGCATCAGTGCGACAATATCCTCTTCAGTTGACCCGTTGTCCAGAAGAACTATAAGAGGCAATTTCTGACCGTGCCTTTCCTGGTCTTCCAGAGCAAAGGATAAATCTTTAACAACATCTTCAAGCTCATAGAAAGGAGCTTTACTTGGAGAACGTTTGAAATAATAATATTGAGCATCATTGCTTGGATTTACCTTTTCAATCAAAGGAACGATAGCCTTTTCCATTGCAACTCCTGAACATATTCCGTCGGCATCATTGTGATGTCTGAGCAAAACGGTTCTTCCGTCAAGAATTGCCCTTCTGATTTTCTGTGCAGCCTCCCTCATCTTAGGTTTAAGTCTGTTTAAAACATCACTTTTGACTAAGAAATCGACATGTTGAGGTTCTGCTCTTTTGTTTAATGCATCGTCTATTAATTTATGTAGCTTGATAGTGTTTTCTTCGGAAAGTTTTGTCATTGAAGATGACTCAATCTGTGTCTTTCCGCCATGTTCATTAACTTCACCGATGACCTGCACAGCATCGCCAAGCTCAATTTCAGGATAGGACCTTTCGCCGGCCTTGTCAAATGCGGCAATCTCGGTTGTTCCGCTTTCATCATTTATTATGAATATTGTCGGACCGGAGGTCTGCTGAATCTGCTGGACCTCACCGTCAATTCTAACCATTCTGCCTTTTTTCTCTTCCAGTTTACTGATTAAAGTCCTTGGAATTGATTTGGTGAGTCTTTTAAGATTATATGAATCAACGTAAGCCGGTGCAAAATCAATTTTTCCTTCCCTTGACTTGATTGCTGTAATGAATACGATTATCTCTTCACCGACCTTATAATCAGAGACATCTCCTCTCATAAGTCCCCATACATTATTGTTTAGAGATACGAAAGCTCCATACCTTTCGATTCTTGTTATTTTTCCTTTATACAATCTGTCCTTGTCGATGTCCCTCATCTGACATAGGGAATCCAAAACATACACATCACGAGCCGCTTTTCTGCGGGCTTCAAATTCATCATGCTTCATTTTTTCTACCTTTCTTTTTTCTTTACAATCATCACATAAATCTAAATTTTCGGAAATCAGTTTTCCGCAGTCCCTGCACACGTTTATCTGGCCTGTTCCATGACAGTGAGGGCATTCCTCAAACACTTCAACCTGCCCTTTTCCATTACAGACTTCACATGGAATGTCCTGGTCTGAGCCTAAATCAAATTTTGCTTTCGCCTTGCTGTTGACTCCTTTAAAATGACTTCCCACATCAAATAAATCATCTTCATATCCTGTTCCGCCACATGCATCACATTCTTTATAGTCCACAACAACGGAACCTATACCTTTACATTTCGGACATTTAGTTTTCAAATTAATCCCTCATCACATAATAAAATTTTGTTTGAATAAATTCGGATTATCACTTACGATCGAATCCCTCTGATGCTGATATTCGACAGCCTGATTCATGTAATCGTTGGCTTCAAAACCATAGTTGCTGCCTGTGTAGTTTGAATATACTTCAAAGCACTCAATCGCTTCTTTTAGTGAATCAACGGCTTCCAGTTTTAGTTCAAGTTCACGGATAGTGGTGGTAATATACTCCTGGTGAACCTTATTGACATCGGCAGAGAAATTTTTTTGGATTTCATGCAGTTCCAATAGACTTTTATTATAGTTATCCCCTGCGGATTCTGCTTTTTCCATTGATTCATAAAAATTCTTATTGTTTACCAGTTCAACAGCCTCATTATAGTCAGCATCTCCTTGAACTATTCCATCACTGATTTCCGGCATGGATTTGTTTATGCTGTCTGTTGAACTCTCAATGAAAACGAGAGCTGCTGAAATCAACACTAAAACAACAATAAAAATTATTAATTTACTATAACTAGACACGATATATTTTATATTAAAACAAGTAATTAAAATTTTTCATGAAAAAAATTAAAGAAAAAAAGAAGTTTAAAAATGGATTTTAAACTTATTCAGAGGACCAGAGTCCGTGTAAATTACAAAATGCTAATGCTTTAACATCATCAGTGGAGTTTACAGTGAAAGTTGCTTCTGCAACATCTCCAGGTTTGAAGCATTTTGCGTATTGTTCAGCTCCAGCTTCAACAATGACAAATTCAATGAAATGGTCATCGTCCATTGGGTGAGCTGCTTCACCGACTTTAACGGTGACTTTGTTTCCGTCGATTTCTACTACTGGTTTGTGTTTAGGTGCCTTTTCACCTTCGGTTTGAACAGGGAATTCAAGCATGTGATCGTTGCATACTTTTTCGTCGCCTTCAGATAAAACTTGAATAATACTTCCGCATTCGTTACATTTTAATATTTTTGCCATATAAAACATCTCCGTTAAATATTAAAATTATTTTATTGCTTAAAGTATTTATTATTATTGTTACTCACTGGTTATTTTCATAGTAGTTTTCGATAGCTGCCTGAAGACCGTCAGCCGCAAGGTTGGAACAGTGCATCTTGATTGGAGGTAGTCCGTCCAATTCGTCCGCAACGTCATTTCTTGAGATTTTTAAAGCTTCCTCAAGAGTTTTTCCAACAGCAATTTCGGTAATCATACTGCTTGTTGCAATGGCCGCACCGCATCCGAAAGTCTGGAATGAAATGTCTTCAATCACTTCATCTTCATTGACTTTGATGTAGATTGTCATCAAGTCTCCGCATGTCGGGTTTCCTACAGTTCCGACACCGTTAGCGTCTTCCATCATCCTACAGTTTCTTGGGTTTGCAAAGTGGTCCATTACTTTATCTGAATAATCCATAATTAACATCTCCTACAGTCATCGTGATCTTTTTTACACATTACACCATCATAATCAAGTTCCTGATTCCATAACGGTGACATTTGCCTTAGTCTGCCTACGGCTTCCGCAATAGTATTTACAAATTCATCCACATCAAAGGCATCGCTTTCCGGTGCCAGGGAAATTCTCAAGGATCCGTGCACATCTACAGGGTCAAGGCCCAATGCGGTCAAAACAGGTGACGCTTCCAATGTATTGGAAGAGCATGCTGAACCTGTGGATGCCTGATAGCCTTTAGCGTCCAGCAAGAGGATTAATGATTCCCCTTCGATAGCCTTGAATCTGAAGTTTACAAGGTTAGGCAGTCTGGTTTCTCTAGAACCGTTCAGGTATGATTCGGGAATGGTGGTTAAAACTTTATCAATAAGCTCATCCCTGATTGAGGATAACTTTTCGTAATGTTCGTCCAATTGATCTGCAGCCAGTTCGCAGGCTTTACCGAATCCGACAATTCCCGGAACGTTTTCGGTTCCGGATCTGATTCCTTTTTCCTGACCTCCCCCATGAATGAGAGGCACTACACGGGTTCCCTTTTTGATGTAGAGTGCGCCGACACCTTTCGGACCGTTGATTTTATGGGAAGATAGAGAAAGCAAGTCAACATTCAATTTCTCAACATCCACTTCAATCTTACCGAAACTCTGTACTGCGTCAGTGTGGAACTTGATGCCTTTTTCACGAGCAATTTTACCGATTTCAGCAATAGGCTGAATGGTACCGAGCTCGTTGTTGGCATGCATAATGGTAATTAAGATTGTTTCATCAGTGATTGCCTCTTTCAATTCTTCAACGCTGATGATACCTTCTTCATTGACTGGCAAATAGGTTACCTTAAAGTCAAGGGATTCCAAAAATCCCAAAGTGTTTTTAACGGCAGGGTGTTCAATATTGGTGGTAATTATATGTTTACCTTTTTTTGATAACTTGAATGCAATTCCTTTAATTGCAAGATTATCTGATTCTGATCCTCCGCTTGTGAAGATAATTTCATCAGGTTTTGCATTGATTGCCTTAGCCACTCTTTCACGAGCCAAAGTCAATGCCTTTTTTGATTCACGACCGATTCCATAAAGAGTTGAAGGGTTACCGTACTCTTCGATGAAATATGGTTCCATTTCTTTAAATACTTCCTCACTAACTTGAGTGGTTGCTGAGTTGTCTAAATACATTCTTTATCTCCCAATTGTTTTTTTAATATGTAAATTTTTAATTATTTAAATTTAAAGTGATTAGACAGTAACTAGATACTGTCTAAAGCCTGACTTAAATCAGCAATTAAATCATTGACATCCTCCAAACCTATGGAAAGCCTGATGAAGTCCGGTGTTACGCCTGTTGCTTCCTGTTCTTCTGCAGACAATTGCTGATGTGTTGTACTTGCAGGGTGGATTGCAAGGCTTTTTGCATCACCGATGTTTGCAAGTATTGAGAATAATTCCAGTTTTTCGATTACTTTTCTTCCGGCTTCCTCTCCGCCTTCAACACCGAATCCCAAGATTCCGGCAAAGTTGTCTTTCAGGTATTTCCTGTTGATTTCATAAGTTGGATGGGATTCGAGTCCAGGATAGTTTACCCATTTGACTTTAGGGTGTGATTCAAGGAATTTAGCCACTTTAAGTGCATTTTCGGAGTGTCTTTTTACTCTAACGTCAAGGCTTTCAAGTCCCTGCAGGAATATGAAGCTGTGCACTGGTGCCTGGGTTGCTCCAAGATCTCTTAAAAGTCTTGCCCTTATTCTTACTGTAAATGCAAGGTTTCCGAGTTCCGGAACATCACCGAATGCATCCCAGAATACCAGTCCGTGGTAGCTTGGGTCAGGTTTGGTGAAGTTTGCAAACTTGCCGTTTCCCCAGTTGAATTTACCTGAATCGACAATGTATCCTCCAACTGCAGTACCGTGTCCGCCGACATATTTGGTTGCTGATGCTGCAATGACATCTGCACCATGTTCCAGTGGCCTGACTAAACCTACGCCGACAGTATTGTCAACGATTAATGGAATGTCATGTGAATGTGCGATTTCTGCAAGAGCTTCGAAGTCAGGAACGTCCAGTTTTGGGTTTCCGATTGATTCGACATATATTGCCTTTGTCTTCTCATCGATTGCATCTTCAAAAGCCTGCAAGTCCTGTGAGTTGACGAATTTGACATCCCTTGCGAGATCCTTGAAAGTGTAATTGAATAATTGGTAAGTTCCACCGTAGAGGTTGTCTGCTGAAACGATGTTGTCTCCAGGTTCTGTTACATTTAAGATTGCATATGAAATTGCTGCAAGACCGCTTGCAGTTGAAATACCAGAGTTTCCACCTTCGATAGCAGCTATTCTTGCTTCAAATACATCGCTGGTAGGATTGGTTAATCTGGAGTAAATTTGTCCAAATTCTTGAAGGGCGAATCTCCTAGCAGCTTCATCTGAGTCTTTGAATACGTATGAAGTTGTCTGATAAATCGGAACTGCCTGAGCCCCGGTTACGGGGTCAGGTTGTTGACCTGCGCGTACACCTAATGTTGCTAATCCATAATTTTTATTTGTCATTAATAATCACCTTTGTAAATTGATTTTCTGTAAATATATCACGTGTTATATTACAATATAACAATAGTTATTTTTTATATATAAATGTTTTGTAGGATTAGATAAGAACTACAAAAAATAAATTATAACTCATGTTATACAGATATAACATCTGTTATTTTTAGTATATAAACATTGTTATATTTTATCATTGAATCAAAATTCAAATTGAAGATAAATCAGCAGTTCAAATAAATAGCCCATACTTTGAAGCTTCAAGAAAAACCTTGAAAATAACCATTGAAACTCTCCAAAAAAATTGACATATAAGCATTTAAAGCTTCATATAAGTTATTTTTTATTATAATCTGTTATATTTGCTTTTTTTCTTTTTTAACTATGCAAGTGAGCACTTACATTCGAAAAACTTTATATATGGCCTTGATAATATAATTAATTGTGTGAAGCAAGTTATTTTTCCTCCAAAACAAACTAACTTGCATTTACTTAATTCAAACTCACGGGTGATTATAATGAACATAACAAAAAAACTATTAACATTACTTGCAATATTTTGTGTAATTGCATCCGCAGGCGCCGTATGCGCAGCAGATGCTGATATGGACGGAACTTACCTTAGCGCTACAGACGACATGGGTGTTGGCGACCACCCTGACTTTGATGACATTGATGATGCTACCTATGATGGCGGCTGGGCTGGAGGCCAGTACAACGGAAATATGGAAGACGGACACTCAGGTGCACCGGAAATAGATCCTGATTACGCACACGACGAAGCAGCAGGAGAACCAACCAACACAACCGGAAACGCAACTGACAACGCAACTGCAAACACAACCGCACAGGCTGTACAAAACCAAACAGCTAACGCAACTGCCGCTCACCACATGTTAGCAACAGGTAACCCAATCTTACTCTTACTCGGAGTAACCACAGTATTAGGCGCAGGCGCCGTATTAAGAAAAAGATAAATTCATTGACCTAATTTAAAAACAGGAAAAACCCCCTCCTGCTTTTAACCTCCCTTTTTTAAATGTTTTATGCTTGAACTTCCCCACCGTTGTAGACGGCGGGGATTCGCAAACCAAAAAAAAATATAGAAATTTTTTTGGAAAATTTTTTTTTACTGCGCCGTCGTCCCAACGACTTCTAAACCTTTATTAAGGATGTTTTTTGCTGCATTGA
>NZ_JAZQFM010000053.1:0-28120 GCF_045539575.1 Methanobrevibacter sp. | reverse complement strand
ATATTAATAATTAATTATTAATATTTAAGAGGTTACTTGAATATTATGCTAAAAAAATCTTTAAAAACACATAATTTGTATTTTTTAAAGTTCAAATTTTTAATATTTTTTTAATATCTTTTCTTGGAATTATATTTTTTTTAGTTTACATGATTAACTCTCTTTAGGTTGTCAATATGATGGTGTTTTTTTGATTAATTCTAGTTTTAATTTCCTTGTTTGTATTAGAATTATCAATTAATATTGGGTTAATTATTTTGGGAAAACTTTTATTTGGACAGAAAATCAATACAGATCAAAAATAAAGTAGGTCGTGCAATAAGAGTTTCAGCAGACATTCAACAAAATTTCTCTTATATGGAAGAAATGTGGCTGGGTTCACGAAAATATGGGCATTCATATTTGGAAAAAAATTGTTGTTGTCCAAATGAAACAATTACTGAAAAAACTAACTGGTAACATTGACGACAGTATTAACTTTTCAACAATTTTCTCCTACCTTTCCAAACCAATTGGCGCTGCCTTTTTCTCAATTGCTTATATTCTTTATACATCTGTGCTGTGATGTGGCCGTGTAATCTTCGAAACTCATCTATTCTGACAATCTCTGCTTGAACAATAGCTGATTCTCCTTCATGCCAACAGTACCATGGATGATGACAAGGCACATCATTTTTAAATGCCAAACCTGTCTTGCAGTTGTTGCAATAATCTACAAACCACAGTTCACTCTCCCTTTCTGTCTTTTGCCTTTTGGCTTCGATTATCTGTTGTTTTATGGATTTCATTTAACATCACTGATTTAAAAAAGACCAAAAAGACCGCAAAGACTTTTTCAGCGGTCTTTTTAAAAAACTCTTCATAGGTCTTTAAAAATTAAAATAACAGTTCTCATTCCTTTTCAATTAAACATATTTTTAAAAAGACCATACTTTCTGGAATGTGTGGGAGGAACTTTTAAAGTTCCCCTCGCTTGTCCTGAAAATCATGGTCTTTTTTAGTTTTCCACATTAACAAACCCTATAGAAAAACATCAGATAATGCTTCAATTAAATTAAAAGCAATTCTCAATCGTTTTCCAATGAGGGCTTTTCAAAGACTTTTCTAAAAGTCTTTTTGGTCTTTCTGGTTTTTGCCCAAACCGGTTTTTCCACCTCGCTGTCAAAGTTCATTATGCTTAAGCCTTCAACAAACCTGTCTTCATTCATAAGCTCTACAACCCATTCGCCGATTTCATATCTGATATCCTCATATACTGAATCGTCAATGTGCTTTAGATTGTAGCTGATATGTGCAATTTCACTATTGGCCAAGTCATATATGTTGAAGTTACTGAAACGTTCTGTTATTTGTAGAAATCCTTGATTTTTCAATGCATACATGTATTTTCTAACTGAATCTAAGCTTAATTCAAGATTTTGAAGTTGGAAGTATTCGCTGGTTGTAATTCCCATGCCGGGCATCACTCTCTCCTTTTGCATCTTCCACTCATCGATATTGTTCCTGATGTCGTTCAATACATCAACAGCCTTTGGGGCTAGATTTGCAGATATACTTTCCTTATAGGGATTCAAAAGGCTCATGAACTGCTGCACGTCTGCAATATTTGTCAGGATTACCTTTTCACCGTCAACATCATGGACTTCATGATTATAGTAATTCAAGGCAGTTATCGTTTTTAGTATGCCGTTGAACTTATCAAAATCCCTTTTATAGAAAGCAGAGTTCTTTAAAAAGTCAATGATGAAATAAACATATGGATTAATTATTGCAATATCTTCAAAGACTTCCTTTAGATACAATAACATATAGGGCACTAGCTCAGCTTCCTTTTCATATTTCTTTAAAGTATTGTAGCTTCTGCCATGCTTGAATTCCAGTAGCCTGTTTCTGCGATTGAATATTTCCTTGTTGTCCATTCTTGGCGTGATGAAAATGCTTCTGCTCATTTCCTGTTCATCGAAATTATGATTAGGTACAGTAGTATATGTCAGGCAGGGGCGGCCCTCAAGTTTCAGGTCTTTTACTTCCCATCCACCTTCACCATCTGGAATGTTTAGGGGCTTGTTTAGAAATCCGTCTGACTGCAGTTCCTTCATGAGGTTTTTGGACTCTTCCATGAACTCGTGGTCATTGGCACCACCCATGTCTCCGTAATTGACAATCATTCCGTCATAGAAATACCTGTCCTTTTTTGCACGGTTAAAGAGAGCTGCTTCAGTGATTTTCTTTTCATTGACAATGAATTTTTCTGGAATCAGTCTTAATGCGGTTTCTTGGATGTGGGATTTTCCGCTGCTTGCCTCACCTAGACATATCACCGAGACAGGATTTTTCAAGATAACCTGTCCTGCATATACAGTAAACGCATAGAGAATGTTATTTCTCTCACCTGCCGTAAACCATTCAACAATGCTTCCAATATAAATCAAAGGATAATCCAATGACTGCAGTTTAGTGATAGCTTCCTTTGATTTGGAGATATCCTTTTCCAGCTCGGCTTGTTTTCTCTCAGCTATTTCCTGTTCAATGACGGCCAGCTCATTTTCATAGTTGAGCTGCAATAGCTGTTTTACATCTTCGAACTGGTTGCTGAGCATCTTTGGATCCGTTTTGCTTTTCCGATTCATTATCTGTTTGCATTGCCTTGCTACATTGCTCTGGGCAGATAATGTGGCCGGAGGCCTGTTTACATACTCTCCAATCTTATTTCCGTACCTGTTTTTGAATACATATGTAACCTTATCAGGGTTCTTATTGTTGATGATAAGTGTTATTGTGTCTTTTGTGGGCAGTTCAGCTGTGTTGGTCATATTTATTCACTATCTCATCAATTCTGTCTAAAATTTCCCACATTCTATCCCACATCGCCTTTGGCACATAAACGTATGTTATTCCATCTATTTCTCTTTCCAACATGATTTTTTTCTCCTATTTTTTCCCATCGTTGGGGGTGATTATTTATTCAACTGCCTAAAGCTCACGTTTGTCAGAATCCTTTGAAAAATAAAAACAGTATTGGAGCAGAATCAATATTTCCATCCTTTAGCCAATATTTAGAATAATGATTTGAAAATCTTTATATATTCCTTAAAATAAACTAGATATTGGGTTAAGTTTTGAAAAATATTAATTTTTAACAAAGTTTCGCGGCTCTGTTTAACTATTCTTATTTTTCTCGACTGACCTGAGGATTATATTAAAAAATAATATTTAGCTCGTTATTCATAATATAATCCTTTTTTTATAATCTGTTTTTTTGCACTGCTTTTGATATTTTACCTCTCTAAATTTGATTTTAAGACCTCACCAAAAAAAGTTGTACGACTGTGAAAATTGCTCCCACTTCGTAAAATTGCTTTCACTTGGTAATGGCCAATGTATAGTTTATCATTATGCCTATATAAACATTTCTATCCGATTTTATTGTTAAACTGTTCAGTTTTTTGAGAAAAAATTGTGTCCTAAAGCCTTAGGTTTTTTGGAATTTCTGTAAACATTTCAACAAGAATTCACGACACAAAAAGTCAAATGTACAAAATCAAAAACGGCTTTTCAAAGCATTAAATTACTGTTAGATTTCAATATGGCTTTATTATCCTTTTTATTATCTGATTTATATAAATAAAGTAATAATATTGAGAAATGCTTTCTAAAAAATTTCATTGATGGTGGAAAATGAGTTTTGTATTGTGGGTTTTTAGTGCTGTAAAATAAGTACTGGGGTTTTAGAGGGAATGTTAATGTAGAGGCATTCAACACAATATCGAATGCCATCACATAAGTTTACAATTAATAACACATGTCTATCTTTTCTTTAATGTTAAGCAGTTCTTTTTTAAATTGTTTCACATCATCCATTTCCTTTCTCATTTCCTGCAATTCAGACCTTAATGACTGATTTTCATTTTCAATTTGCAGGAATTCAGGAGATTTGATGGATAGCTTTTCCACTTCCTTATTGATTGTTACTGCAGAGATGTGTTTGATGTATTCGTATTTCAAGTCATCTGGATTGGTCATGAAATAAGAGGCATCGGTTTTGTTTTTGGCCTTTCCCTGTAAATCATTGACCTTATCCAAACTCATGCCGTCATTGTATAATGCGCTTGCATGGAATTTCCTTAGCATATGACTTCTTAACCGGTTGTAGTTACCTACTTTTCCCAATTCAAGTTTATTGTTCATCTCTATGAATTTTAAGTTAAAATAGAATGGGTCTATTTTGAATAGGGGTCGATCATCAGTCAATCTGTCTTCCCTGTCTAATAGATACAGGTTTATGGCATTTACAGCTTCGGGAGTACAGTATGTGGTGTAGTATTTTCCTGTTTTTTGCCTTAAAACATTAAAGGTCGGTACAACATTGCAATCACAGCCCACTTCATTGATTATGTCGTAGATGTTGGGTTTAGTTGTATAGTCTGATAAGGATTTTACATAATCGCCTATTGTCAGATTCAATGTTTCCCTTCTTGCACAGCCGCTGGATGCCATAAAGTACAGTATAGGCTTCATTGTCGGTGTGGCAATGTTGATTGCTTTTCTGATGATTTCTTTGTCAGGCAAATCTTTAAATTGAATTGGCTCAGGTGTTTTTATTCCTTTTTTGTTGATTTTTGGCAAATCAATTATTTCAATTTCATAATATTTGTAAATGACAATTATTGGATAGAAAAACAGGTGTGTTGTGTTAAAACAATAATTGTCCAGTAGGTATTGCCTGTAGGATAGCAATCTTCTTTTCAATTTCCTTTTTTTCCATTTTATTCCTTTGTCTTCTTCTGCTTCCGCTTCTTCTAATAGCTCCTCTAAAGACATTCCACAAAATGCAGTATACTTGTTCACTGCATTTCGATAGGCCCTTTTAGTTGCCTCAGAATGATTTCTTACAATGTGTATCTCATCTAATAGCTCGTTACTCATAGTTATCACCTAACTATAATAAGTATAATATATCATGTGAGATATATTATATTTTAGAGAGAGCATTTGATAACTAATATTTACTAGAGTTATCAAAAGTTTGTGATAATTTAAAAATTAATGATTAAATAGTTTATGGAGGCAAGATTATGAATACTCAAGAACTTATTAAAATTGAAGATGATTATTTCATTAACACTTTCACAAGACAACCAATAGTGCTCGATCACGGTGATGGTGTTAAGGTAACTGACATTGACGGAAATGAATACTTGGACATGTTTTCAGGAATTGCAGTAAACTGTTTAGGTCACAACCACCCAAAACTCGTAAAAGCAATTCAGGACCAGGCAGAAAAGCTCATTCACATTTCAAGTATCTATTACAATGAACCAGCATTAGTCTATGCTAAAAGATTGGTTGACAAAACTGACTTTGACAGAATATTTTATGCTAACAGTGGTGCTGAAGCAAATGAAGGTGCTATTAAGCTTGCTGTAAAATACACAGGAAAAGGCGAAATCATCTCAACCGTTGATTCATTCCACGGAAGAACCATCATGACCCTTGCAGCTACAGGCCATGAGGAATACCATGAGCCATTCAAGGCAGTAATGCCAGAAGGTTTCATCAACGTACCTTACAATGACATTGACGCAATCAAAGAGGCAGTCACCGAAAACACTGCAGCTATCATTGTCGAACCTGTACAAGGTGAAGGTGGAGTAAACATTCCTGATAAAGATTACCTAAAGCAAATTGAAGAGCTCTGTCATGAAAAGGACATAGTTTTCATTGTTGATGAGGTACAAACAGGATTCGGAAGATGCGGAACATTGTTTGCACATGAGCTTTTCGGAGTAAAACCTGACATAATGACTATGGCTAAAGCAATCGGTGGAGGTGTGCCAATGGGCGGAATCCTTGCAACCGAAAAGGTAGCTAGTGCATTTGTACCTGGAGATCACGGAACCACCTTTGGTGGAGGACCTTTAGTCTGTGCAGCAGCTAATGCAGTTTTAGACGTATTCGCTGAAGAAAATATCCTGGATAATGTAAATGAAGTCGGCGAGTACTTCGTCTCTGAACTTAAAAAATTAGATAAGGACATCATCAAAGAAGTGCGCGGAGTAGGTTTAATGGTCGGTATCGAACTCACCAAACCTGGCGCAGAATATGTCGACAAATTCAGAGAAGCAGGTTTCCTTATTAACTGTACCGCTGGAAATGTATTAAGACTTGTTCCACCATTGACAATTACAAAAGAAGACATTGATGAATTCGTTAAAGCTGTAGATGAAATTTTATAGGGTGATAAAATGGGTATCCATACTGAATATTCATGTAGTGAATGCGGAATGAAGCTAGTTGACTCTTCAGACATCTTTTGGGTTGATGCAGAAAAGAAAATTCATGTGGATATGCAAACCGTTAGCTCATCCAGAAAAGCTACAGATTCCCTTGCTTCTGGAGGAATTTATAAGTATTATTGCTATAACTGCAATAATTACATTTATAATTTCCATATAACAAGAAAATCAAGATTCATAACAAAAGAAGAGATTATCCAATTGATTGAGAGTCTGGATGACAATCATAAGATAATAGACTTCGACAACAGGTTCCAAAACTGCATCCATTGCCGCCAGGAGATTTCCCTAAGGCAGGAAAAATCATTCGCAATCGATGAAATGGGAGAGTTTTTCATTGACGACTCCCTTTACAGCGAAGACTTTGAAAACAAGAAATTCGATTTTTCCGGAAAATACTATGGATATTTCTGTCCGGACTGTGGAAAGCAAATCAATAAGTTCGTTATATTGGAAAATGATGCAAACTTGGATGATTCATTAATTAAAGAGATTTTACAAGATCATACCAATGATTTAACCGTTTACATTAATGATAGCTATTCAAATTGCCCTATTTGCGGAGATGAGCTCCAGGTATTGGGCGAGTCTTCAATATGTCCGAAATGTAATGTAGGGGTATTGCATATTGAAAGTCAACAGCTGATTGACTAGATATTCCAATTTTTCTTTTTTAATACTTTTTTTAGAGATGTTGAAATCTCTAACTCTTTTATTTTTTCCATATCTGCCCACATCCAGTCTGTGTGCTCATCGCTTATTTTTACCTCTCCCTGAACGTTGTCCAGATACATCATGATTTGAACGGTTCTTTTGTGCATATAATCGTTTTGAATGGCTTCGCAAAAGTCTCCGACATCAGCGTCAAGGTCTGTTTCCTCCTTGATTTCACGGACAAGAGCATCTGCAAAAAACTCTCCCTTTTCCACTTTTCCGCCCGGAAGCTCCCACATTTCAGGGTCGGTTCTGCTTTTTGGATGTCTTTTTACAATTAGAATTTCACCATTATCGTTTTTGACTATTCCACGAACAGTTAATCCATAGGGTTTACTCATTTTAATCACTAATGTTAATTTAGTTATTTTGATTTATATTTTAATCGGAAAAATCCTTTCCTTCAATATTTTTAAATAGATTAAAGCAAATAACTATAAACATAATGTAACTTTTTAGGAGTTTTATTATGGATTTGAATATTAAAGTTAATGATAAAAACCACCTTGACATCGGTGGTGCAGATGCAGTAGACATTGCAGAAGAATTTGGAACTCCAACCTATGTGATTGACGAGAATAGGATTAGGGAAAATTACAATAAATTTTATTCAACTTTTTCTAAATACTATCCTGACTTCAAAGTGTTTTATGCATGTAAAGCAAATACCAACCTTGCAGTAATGAAAATCTTAGAGTCTGAAGGTTGCTGTATTGATGCGGTTTCACCTGGAGAGGTTTACACTTCAAGAATGCTCGGATTTTCAGGTGACAGGATATTGTTCACAGGTAACAACATCACAAACGAAGAATTGAAATTTGTCCACGACCAAGGTGCAGTACTCAACATCGATTCCGTTTCAGCACTCAAAAGATTGGCTAAAATGGTAGATCCTGAAGGACTGAAAATATCATTCAGGGTAAACCCTATGGTTGGTGCAGGTCACCACGACCACTGTATCACTGGTGGGGTAATGAGTAAATTCGGTATCATGGACAATGAGGCTGTTGAAGTCTATACAATGGCTAAAGACCTAGGATTCAATCCAATTGGTATGCATTCCCATATCGGTTCCGGAATCTTAGACCCAGAACCTTTCAAATTAGCAATCGAGTCCACAATGGATATTGCAGGTAAAGTGCACCAGGAAGCTGGAATTGACTTTGAATTCGTTGACTTCGGTGGAGGTGTAGGTGTTCCATACACTCCTGAAGAAAAACTTCTGGACTTGGATAAGTTTGCTGAAGTCAATGTAGGACTCTTCAAAGAAAAACTCGAAGAATTCGACATGGGCAATCCTACAATGTATTTGGAACCTGGAAGATACCTTGTTGCTGATGCAAGCGTACTTTTAGTTACCGTTAACAGCGTAAAACAAAGCTACAGAAAATTCATCGGTGTAGATGCAGGATTCCACACACTTCTAAGGCCGGCAATGTATGACTCATACCACCACATCGTTGATGCAAGCAAAATGGACGCTCCAATGACTCAGGAAGTCGACATCGCAGGTAACGTCTGTGAGTCCGGAGACCTCTTCGCACGTGACAGGCCAATGCCTGATGTGGAAGAAGGTGACGTCTTAGGTATATTGAATGCTGGAGCATACGGATTTACAATGTCTTCAAACTACAATTCAAGACCTCTTGCAGCAGAAGTATTGGTAACTGACGGCAAATGTGAAGTTGTACGTGAAAGACAAACCTTCGAAGACTTATACGCACAGCAAAGAGTTCCACCACACCTTGAATAGGCTGATATTATGGTAGATTTAAAAGGATTAAAATTTTCAAAAATGCACGGAATAGGTAACGATTTCCCAATCATCGATGAATCAAAAGGGGAAGTCATACCTGAAGCGGACAAACCTGAAGCATGCAGAATATTATGCCACAGAAACTTCGGAGTAGGTGGAGACGGCGTATTGTTTGTAGAACCTTCTGAAGTTGCAGACATAGGATACAGAATGTTCAATCCTGACGGAAGCGAAGCTGAAATGTGCGGAAACGGCATAAGATGTTTCGGTGATTTCGTCTACAGAAAAGGCATCTTAAAACAGGAAAAAATGACTGTAGAGACAAGGGCTGGAATAAAAACCATTGAAATCACATTGGAAAATGATGAACCTGTACTGTTCAAGGTAGATATGGGTCTGTCAACATTTAAAACTCCTGAAATTCCAATGACTTCCGATAAGGAAGAATTCTTGGACGGTGAGCTGGAAGTACTGGACACAACATTCAATGTAACTGCAATCAGTGTCGGAAACCCTCACGCAATCATCTTTGTCGATGACGTTGATGATGTAGACATTAACAAATACGGCCCTGCTATCGAAGCACATGAAGTTTTCCCTGAAAAGATCAATGTGCATTTCGTAGAGGTCATTTCCAAAAGTGAAGGCAAAATGATTACCTGGGAAAGGGGTGCCGGCGTAACACTTGCATGCGGTACAGGCGCAACTTCCACAGCTATTTCCGGTTACAAGCTAGGCCTGTTTGATGATGAAATATTGCTTCACTTGCCTGGCGGTGACTTAAACTTTAATGTATATGAAAAAGAAGATGCTCTCGGAGCCTTTATGAAAGGTCCGGCAGAGCTTGTTTTCGATGGAGAATTTTAATTCTCCCCTAATTATTTTTTCTGACAAAACCTGTAACCATCATTAGCAATGCGATTATTATCAGAAGTATTCCCAAATAGGAATATTTTGTTGTTATTGTAAGAAATACGATTGCAATAATTAAGAAGATAACTCCCAGTATAATTGATCTCATTCCACTGTTCATGTATATTTCACCTCTATATTTTGTAAGCGTTAATCAATGTTATGTCTTCAAAGAAAAAATGTTCCTTTGCTTTTATTTCAGCTATAAATCCTAACTCATCCAGCATTGACAATGTCATGTCATTGTCTGAAAATGAAGACTGAATCAGCTGGACAATTCCACCATCATTTAAATGATCTTTCACTCCATTTAAAAATAAATCGATAACTTTTCTACCGTTTAATCCACCGTCAAATGCATAATTTAAATTGCTGTCAATAACTTCATCTTCTTCGGTAGGTAGATATGGAGTATTAAATAAAATTACATCGAACTTTCTATTTTTCACAGGTTCAAACAGATTTCCAAATAAAATTTCAATATTTTCGATATTGTTCGCTTCAAAGTTTTTTCGCGCAAGCTCGCATGCATCAAAGTTGATGTCTGTCACTGTAATCCTGTCGGTTAGCCTTGAGGCATACATCGCAACGATTCCGGATCCTGTTCCGATTTCCAAAACGCTTTGGCCCTCTTTAATTTCAAGATTTTCAGCAAGCAGATAGCTGTCTTCTGCGGGAATATAAACATTATCATCAGTATTTAATATAAAATCCGGCATAATATCTACTCATTTAAGATTGAATTCAACTCTTTAGATAAAAACAGTATTTCTTCAGGCTCAATTGCAATTACCCTTTTCTTTAGATATTCATTAATCTCTTCAGAGTCAATATTGTTGATTTTTTCTTTCATTTCCTTCTTGTCGAGCTTGCATATAATGTGTCTGGAGTCGATTAAGGCGTTTCTGATTTTTTTGTTTCTGTGCTGGAACAGGGCTTTTGTAAAATTGGAATAAACCTTAAAGTCCTCTTGTGAAATCTTATTTTCTTTAGGAGTCAATTTCACAACTGATGAATCAATTTTCGGTTTTGGTATGAAGCTTTCTGAACTGACGTCAGTCATTGTTTCAACATCGCATTTAAAATAAAGCATTGCGGACAATCGTGAGTAGTCCTTGCTTCCCACTGCACCGTTCATCCGTCTGGCAAACTCTTTTTGATACATTAGAATTGCCAAGTCAAAATCATAGTTTAAAAATTTAAAGGTTATTGGTGATGAGATTTGATAAGGTAGATTTGAGACAATCTTGTTGAATTTCGGGAAATCAACATTTAAGGCATCGTCATTTATTAACTCTACATTATCTATATTTTCGTCTTCAAGTCTTTGTTGTAATATTTCAGCTATATTTGAATCCTGTTCGATAGCTATTACTTTTCCAGCTCTTTTGGCAAGTTCAATAGTTAATGTGCCTATCCCAGTTCCTATTTCCAGTACAGTATCTTCTTTGCTGAGATTTGCGAAGTTAATTATCTGGTCTCTTTTATTCCTGTCAATCAAATAATTCTGACCGAGATTTTTGTTTAACTTAATCCCATACTGATTGAGAATGTTTTTTGTTACTTTAGATAGGGATTGGGAAGGTTCACTATTCAAATTATCACTTTATCTTCTAGGTCTTCTTGGAGGTTGTGTAAATATGTAATATTTGTTTTTGCCTCTTCTGACTGTAGATGTGTCAAGTTCTTGTTTTACTCTATTAACAATCATTCCTGCAGGATCAGTCAATGTCGGAAGTCTTTTGGTAATGTCCTCAAAGTTTTCAAATGGTTTTTCTTCCCTTGCTTTGATTATGTCCCACATGTATTTTTTACCGATTCCTGGAATTAACTCCAAGCTGTGAAGCCTTGTGCTTACAGAGTCTGCGGTATTGAAAAATTCAACAAATTTATCTTCATTTGCTTCCACAATGTCTCGAATTGCATATTCCAATTCGATTCTGCTTGTTGCAGTTAAATTTTCAAAATCTAATTTTCCTAATACTCTGTAGATTTTGTCTCTTTTTCCTTTTCCTATATATACGGTATCTTGGATTTCTAAATCTACACCGTTCTTAGGAGCTAATTCTAGTAAAGTGAATTGTTCTGTACCAATAGCTTGAGCAATAGCTTTTCCACCAAATTTGGACATGTCTGATTTGACATACCCTCTACTTAAATAATCAAGTATAACAGCATTTTCTTCTTTTTTTACTGTTGGTGTTCTCTCTTTTTTGTTATTATTATTCATTGTATCACTTCACTATTGTTTTTGTTAAGTCAAAAATTTGACTATAATTCAAACTTATGATTAGTTTTAATTTTTAAGTGTTATAAATATATCTAAAAAAAGACGGCAACATTGCTGTAAAAGTGACAATCAGTTAAAAATATAAAAAAAGAGGAATAGTTAAGTAACTATTCGATAATATCATATTGTTCTAGAAGTTCAAGAATTTTTTCCATTTCTGCCTTGTCGACTTGTTTTGGTTCTTTTGCGAAAATCAATCTTAAGTCGTCCAAGTCTTCAGGAACTAAATCAACAATATGAACAGCGACTTTTGGTCTTAAGTCAAATTCATCTTGGAGTTTTTCAATGATTTCTTCTGCATCTTCAACGGAATATCTTTTGAATCTTGCAAGATGGTTTAAAGTAACATTCTGTTCATAATTTAATTCATTATCCTCAGAAAATTCTTCAAGCACTTTTTTAACTTTGACACCTGGAATAGGCTCGCTTTCAATAACGTTTTTTCCAATCATAAAACTCAGTTTTGTAATTTTAAGTGGTCAGGTCTTACAATTAATTCTTTTGGTTTGTTTCCATCTTTTAAAGCAACTAAGTAAGCTTTACCTTTTTGTCCTACGATTTTACCGGTTTTACCGTGGAATCTAGGAGCAGGTTGACCTTTTTGAATACTTGGGTTAATAGTAATGTGAACTAAGTCTCCTTCTTCGAATCTTTGGAGTCTGTTAGTAATTGGGTTAGTTCTACCTGGTCTTTGTACTTTAGTCATTTTTTTTCTTGATCTACTTTTTAATCCTCTTGATCTTTGCATTATATAACCTCTAATCAGTTCTGTCTGGGTATAAATCTATGTTATCAGCGACCTAGTATTAAAAAAGCCCATAAATACTAGTAACATAGAATGTGAAAATAACAATTACCATCAGTGATATGATAATATTATAATTTTAGTTTAATGGTATTAATATACTTTTAGTTTTTTGGTGAAATTTGTCAGGTTAATGTTTAAAGTGAAAAAAATAAAGGAAAAATATCCCTCAATGTTTTTCTTTTAGTGAGGTGTTCATTGAGTTTTTGAGGAAGGTAACATTCATAGTGTGTTTTTTATCTTTTTTAATGGATTATGGTTTGCTTTTGAAACTAATTTATAAAATAAAAAAAGAAAAGAATAAAACAAAAGTTTTATCCTAAAATTGATTTGATAGTGTCTTGGTCTGCAGCATCGATTTCAATTATTTTGCCGTCGACATTGTAATCAAATGGTACGGCCATCTTTTTCAGTGAGGAATCCATCGTATTTTCCAATTTTCAATGGGTTGGCACCGGATATGTTATTAATATTGCCGTCATTAGCTATGAATACTGCGATAATTTATGTATATTCAGGTTTTCGTGCACGTTGTGCAGAGATTCCCCTTTTTTGTACAATACTGTTAGAAATTCCCTAAATTGCTTAAAAATAGTTCATATGTAATAATTGTATTGATGGTTTTGGTGTTAAAAAAATGGTGTGAAGAAGATAACTGTTTAGTTATCTTCGAATCTTCTTCTGTCAATTAATTCTTGACGTTTACCTGGGTTCCATCCTCCGGATGCAGATTTTGCACGTCCAACTTGTTGTACGTATCCGGTAATTCTGTCATACCATTCTACATCTTCTCTTTCACCGCAGGTAGGGCATGTATTATTTAACCCTTTCATTAAAGTTTTACATTTAAGACAGAAACTTAATGCTGAGCTGTAAGCCCAGAATCCGATATCGGATTTTCTAGCAATTTTGTTGGTTAAGCTCATTAATGAATCCGGATCGGAATATGATTCTCCCATGAATGCATGGAAGATGTGACCACCAGGGGTTATGCTGTGGTATTGTTCTTCAATTTTGATTTTTTCAATTAAGGATAATCCGGTGTCTACTGGCACGTGTGAAGAGTTGGTGTAGTAGTTAGCGTTTCCTTCACCTTGTACGATAGCTTCATCTCCGAATTGTTTTTTATCGAGAGTTGCAAACCTGTATGCAGTTGATTCTGCAGGGGTTTGGATAACAGACCATCTGAGTCCGGTTTCTTCTTTTAATTGGTTAGCTCTATCATTGATGTATTCAATACATTTTACACCGAATTTGTTGGAATCAGGATTTTCGATTCCTGCTCCGAACAATGATGTTAACATTTCGTTAAGTCCAACGAAACCGAAGGATAATGTTGAATTTTCAATTCTGTAGTATGATTCTTCTCCCACTTTCTGTTTTAAGAATGGTAGGATGTGGAAGTCATTTAAACATTTTAATCCTTGTTCTCTTCTGAGCATTAAGGTTTCGACGGCTAAGTCCATGTATTCATCTAAGTATTCGAATACTTGGTTTTCATCTTTGGATTGGTATCCGATTCTTGGTAAGTTTAATGTAACATATGCAAGGTTACCTGTTCTTAAACAGTCTTTATCCCAGTCACCGGTCCATGTGTCTTGTAAACAGGTTCTGCATCCCATGTAGTTTGCCATTTGGCCTCTGTATTCTGGGAACATGTTCACGAAGTAGGATGAACCGTATTTTGCGGACAGTTCGTGAACTAAACGGAGGTCATCTTCGTATTCACTGGTCATTGTTTCAGGTCTTAATGTGTAGATAGTATTTGGGAATAAGTGAGGTTTACCTTCATTGTCTCCTGCAAGCAATGTTTCAGTGAATGCTCTTTGGATTAATCTGGTTTCTTCTTCAAAGTCAGCGTAAGTTCCAACAACTTGACCTTTTGGTCCGTATGCGGTTTCTTCTTTCAAGAAGTCAGGAACTCCGAATTCCAATGCCATACTTGTGAAAGGCACTTGGGATCCTCTTGCTGCATATGCCATATTCAAGTTATATACAAGCATTTGAACTGCTTGTTTGATTTCATCGTAAGTTCTTCCTCTTGCAAATGGTGCAACGAACACGTTCCAGAGAGACATTGACTGTCCACCGGACATGTTTTGTTGTGCTGCAAGCATGATTTCACCAGTGTGGTTCATTAAAGTTTCCATGTGGTTTGGTGCACCTGCAATGGAGGTGTGGTCACCGGTACCGTCAACTTTAAGTCCGTATTTGATGAAGGTTCTTATATCATGCTGAAGACAGTTTAAAGGTCTTCCAGCGAAGAATTCTAAGTCGTGAATGTGAATGTCACCGGACATGTGTGCGTCAGCTAAATGTGCTGGTAACATTTTTAAGAGTGCGTATTGTTTTAATGCTTCGTCCGCTACATGTTTGTGAATACTTTCAGGGTTGTGAATCATGTTTGCGTTGTCCCTGTTACCGTTTTCGATGAGTGAGGTAATGTTGTATACAGGGATACCTAAACGGGTGTAACGGCTTCTTAAGTCTTCTAAACCGTATTCAATCAATTTGGTGTTGACCATTTCCCTGATCATTGGAGCGGTCAAGTATTCAACGTTTAGTTTTTTGAGTTCTTTCCAGGTTTCAGTAGCGATTTCAAAAGCGGTTTCTTGGCTAGCACCGGTTTCTTCAATTAAGGTGTTAGCGATTTTTGATAAGTCGAATGCTTCAATAGTATCTCTTGAAGTACGTACTTTTAATTGGGTACTTGCGAGGTATTTGTTTGCAATTTCCGGGTCGATGTCTTCAAGGCATTCGTGCACGATTTTTTTGATTTCTTTGGTTTTGATTCCATCGTATAACTGAGATACTACGGTAGCTACGATTTTATCAGATTCAAAGAATGGGGTTTCAACCATTACTAATGATTTTAATAGTTTTTCGTAACTGAATCTTTCTTTAATTCCGTTATTTTTTTCTACATTGATTTTAACGGATTCTTTTAAATTATTTCCTAATTCTGATATTTTTTCCATTTTTTTCACACCATTTTTCCTACGTTTTTATAAAAATGAAATTGACGAGAGAGTACTCTCTCAGCTGTATTAACTATATGTTGGGACTTGTATAAATATTGTTCGATTTAATACGAACAAACAAGTTCCATAGTATACGAACATATAATTAATAATTGGTTTTCAAGGTATATAAAATGTTCGTCTTGCAACGAACAATATTATTCCACTCTGAAATTTACTATATTATTGATATATAATAACAAAAGCGCTAGAGCATTTGATGAGTAATGCTCTAGAAGAATACATCTAATGAACTTTGTTTTGACTTGTCACTTTCGAAAAGTGACTTGATACCGAACTCCTGAATCTCAAGGCGCTGTCTCAAGTATGGGGAAATAGGATATCTGTCAATCAGTTCCTGCGAAATCTCAAGATACTTGGTAACTGATCCCTTTGATACGGAAAGAATCAGGTTTCCGCCACATTTTTGACATTTTCCGGTAAGCGGCATTCTTCTGTATTTTGATCCGCACTTGGTGCATCTCACCTTCTGTTTGGAAAATGCCCTTGAGTTACCCATGATGTCAGGAAGGAAATGGGAAGAGAGAACCTTTTCCACAACTCCACGTTGGTCAACAGCCCTGATGGTTTCTGCAAGAGCAATTTGCGCTTCCACTTTTTCTCTCATTGATGGCAAGGTCTTGTAAAGGCAAATTGTCGGTCCCGCATGAATGCTTGTGGTGTGGTGGGAAAACATCAGTCCCTCATACTGCTTAGGTGTTCCCAAATGCATTTCCACGTTGTCAATGTATTCAAGGACTTCAGCAGGCTTGTGAGGAGTGTATGTCTCTTCATAAAACTCAACAGGGAATCTTTCGAATATGTCCAGGTTGTGGGACTCGTCGTCTATCTCCTCAGGGTCAATTCTTGTGGATAAAACTAAAGGAGCGTCCATACTTCCTCCTCTAGTGTTCGGTAAGTATGATTTTGAAAAGTTGATAATCGCATCTAACAATAACATTATCGCATCTTCGTCACTGTCGCAGTTTCTACGTTTTGCGGAGTGGAAATAAGGATGTGCATAACATCCAAGAGCCTTGGTGAATCCGACAATTCTGCCGAGAACTCCCGCTGATGTGTGCGGTGCAAGACCGGCCACCAGATGGCCGATAAGGTCACTTTTCTCTTTAACGTTATAGAACGGTTCCATTCCATAGAATCTTGTAAGCTCATCGTCAATGAACTGCGCTGTTCTTAAAAGATATTCACCGCAGTTGTCTGAAATCACGATGTCCTGAACCCTAAGTTCAATGATTTGGTCTTCGTTTTCGATAGGGTTTCCATAACAGTCCTTTTCATAGCCCATTTCCTTGAGCTTTTCAATGGTAACACCGATTTCCTTCGGAACAAAGTGTGTAAGCGGCAGGTCGGTTGAATCGTGCCTGATAGTTCCGTCTTTAAAGGTGAACACTTCATTTTTGGCTCTCAGTATTCCCTTTTCAAGAGGTTCGGCCAGTTTTGATTCGGAAATCATACCTACAACCCCTTTTACTTCGTCTACCCTTCTTACTTTGACGTTGTCTGATGCCTTCTTAAGCATTGCCGCAAGAGGGATGCTGCCGTTTCTAGGCGGCATGATTTCAGTTGGGCTTCCGCATTTCGGACATAGTGAATTGTTGGAGCTGATTCCACATTCAGGATTTGTACATTTTCTGCTTGCAACTTCCACCTTTATGTTTCCTTTTTTAGCTGCAGTTGCAATCAGCCTTCTTGAGCCTCCATAGTTTCCGATTGGGAACAGTCCGTGTGGTGCAGGTCTCATCAACCTTTCCTTGGATTTTTCAGGCCTACCTACACGGGTACCTATGTATGCAGGGGCCTTGTTTTTGATTTCAACAGGGGAAACCTCATTGACGGCCTCTATTGTGGTGTCCCTTTCAGGCAGTTTCTTGGTCAGGGTGGTTAAAAGCGCATAGGAGTGGTCCTTGTCGATTATGATTTTGCCGTCCCTGACGGTATGTGGAACGCCGATGACTTCAAGAACCCTTTTAGGATATGATAAATCTAAAGTAATTCCCTCATTAGGCTTGTAGGTATTTTTACATTTCATAATCAAATCGATTAGGCTGTTCAAATCGTTAATGGTAACGTCATTGTAGCAGTATGTGTATTTCGGATGAAGCGGAATGTCATATTCCTTTGACAGTTTAAGAGCTTCAACAGCAGGCAGATAGTCGTATTCAAGGCTGTGAAGGTCCAGATCATTGTTGTCTGCATCGAACTTTTCGCTGCGTGTTAACAGTTGTATCCACCATTCCTCAACCCATCCTGAAGGGTATAAAGGCTGGTTGTTCCTTAAGAATTCTCCGAATGCAACGAGCATGTCTCCGAGGAACAGTATTTCAACAACGTCCTTTTTGACTTCACGAGCTTTCTTGACGCTGTTTAGAATCAAAACGTCACCGTTTTTTAGTTTCACTGTTGGCCCTTCGATTGAATCGACCGGAACTACACAGTTACCTTTTCCGGGGTATTCGATTTTAAGCTGGGTTCCCACAGCCAGAAACTCAAGCAGCGCCATTGTTGCAGGATGGACTCCCATTGTTGCAAGTCCTGTGTTCCTTGACCTTCCGTACCTTAATCTGAAAGCGCCTTTCTCTGATGGATATCCCAAAATAGGCCTTCCTCCGATGATATCCTGGATGTATTTTGGTTCGCTTACGATGTCGGACTCTTCTGCCTCATCTCCGGATGATTCCTCTTTTTTAGGTTTTGAATATTCGGTAAGCCATTCCCAGTCAAGACCCAGTTTTTTGGAAATCTTATGGATCTTTTTGGATTTCTGGATTACTCCTTCAACCATCGCAAGCAAAGCTCCACCACGGATGTTGTTTGTCTCAACACGTTCCAGATCCCTGTGAGACACTTCAACCTGGTCGGTCTGTTCACCTGATACTTCCACTGGAATGTGGTTTGCGGCGAATCTCACTTCCTCTGGTGTTGGTGAGTATTGTAAATTTGTAACTTCTGATTCGTAAAGCTCCACTTCTTCCACGTATCTTTCGATTTCATCCTCAATAGGCTTGAACTCGTCAATGCCTATTGCCTGTCTGATTTTATCTCCCAAAAGAACGGCCAATGCAGCAGCTGTACCTCCTGCACTTCTGATAGGTCCTGCAAAATAAACTCCAATATATTTGGTCCCGTCGAAGTTTTCCTTGATTTTAACGTCTGAAATTCCTTCAAGCGGTGCAGCTACAACCCCTTCTGTCAGGATAGCAAGAGCTGTTCTTAAACCCTGGTCGCATCTTTGTTCTTCGCCCCATTCGGCCTTTTCGCCGGTGAGCTCAAATTTTCTGGATGCAATTTCAGCTGCAATTTCAAACGCAACGGACTCCCTGTCCATATCCTTTTCCAATTCCTTAATACGTTTTGCCACACCTTCAGGACCAACAAGCCCTTCTACTCTTTCAGCTAAATCCTTTGCAAGAGGTACTTCTGTTTCTGTTTCAACATCCAGACCTTTAGATCTTGCTTCATTAGCTATCTCGTATAGGTGATGGGTTTCTGCTTCTAATCTATCAAAATAATCCATGGTATCGCCACAAGTTACAAAATTAATTCAGTATAATATAATTAGATTTTCCTAATATTTTAATATTTTCAAGGGTGAAATTTTTACAATTACCAATAGTTAAATAGGTTGTCAAATATAAATTTATAAGTGTATTTAGTAGTTGAACTTTAGATTATTATTGCTATTTTGGTGATTTTAATGTCAAACGATAAACCAATAAATGCCATGTATGGCCAAAAAGTGAAATTAGACTTAGATAAAATTAAAAATAGAAAATCTAAACCTGTAGAAACTGTTGAAGAAGTTCCTGCAGAACCTGTTGTGGAAAATACTCCTGCTGAGCCTGTAGTTGAGGAAGTTGTGGAAGATGTTCCTGAGGAAACTGTTGAGGAAGTTCCTACTGAGCCTGTAGTTGAGGAAGTTGTGGAAGATGTTCCTGAGGAAACTGTTGAGGAAGTTCCTGCTGAGCCTGTAGTTGAAGAGGTTGTGGAAGATGTTCCTGAGGAAACTGTTGAGGAAGTTCCTACTGAGCCTGTAGTTGAAGAGGTTGTGGAAGATGTTCCTGAGGAAACTGTTGAGGAAGTTCCTGCTGAGCCTGTAGTTGAAGAGGTTGTGGAAGAAAAACCTGTTAAGGAAGAAAAATCAAATAAACAAGACTCCAAAAAATTAGATGATTTGAAAAGGAAACTAAAAGAAAAAGATGAAAAATTATCTAATCAGTCAAGTGAACTCAATTACTTAACCAATAAAATCATTCCTAAACTCAAGAAAGAAAATGCAGAGTTAAATGGGCTTAAAAAAGAATTGACTGATGCTTTGGAAAAATCCACCAGGAAATATTTCGATCAATTGGATATCAATGCGGATTTAAGTAACAAAATAGGAAAACTCGGAGCCGAAGGTGCAGTTAATAAAGTGAGAGCAGACAAATTGGAATCCGAAATAGATACTATTAAAGAAGAACTTCAATCCCAAATTGATGAATACAAGGAAAAATTGGCCAATATCAACGTTGATGATGTCAAAAATGAAAACAAACAATTGTCAGCTGAATTAAAAGATGTTAAAGACAAATTGGCTGATTCCAGAAAAGAAAACATAGATCTTTCCGGTGAAGTTGACAAGCTAAGAGCTGAACTCATTGAGCTTGGAAACTATAAGGATGAAGTTGACAGCCAAAACAAAAAAGAAATCGATGGATACAAACAAGAGATTTCTTCACTAAGCACTCAACTCAAACTTAAGGAAAGCAGCTATGACAAACTGTCTAATGAATCCAAAAAAGAGGTTTCCGAATTGCACAATACAATTAGGAAACTCGAAGAGGAATTAGAAAAACAATCCAACAAAGGATTATTCAATAGATTAAGATGATTAAATTCATCTAATTTATTCTTTTTTTTAAAATGACTCAAGATAACTATTTTATGAGTGAGGCCCTAAAAGAGGCTCAAAAGTCCTTAAAAGAAGGTGGAATTCCTATCGGTGCCGTTCTGGTTAAGGACGGTGAGATAATATCAAGGGGACATAACAGACTTATTCAGAATGATTCTGTTGTATTGCATGCCGAGATGGATGCAATCGAAAATGCGGGGCGCCTGAACTATGAGGATTATATCAACTGCACATTGTACACCACATTGTCTCCATGTCCGATGTGCTCCGGTGCGGTGATATTGTATAACATTCCGAGAGTTGTCATAGGGGAGAACACCACACTGATGGGTGCCGAAAACCTTTTGAAATGCAACGATGTTGAAGTTGTCGTTCTCGATGACGTGAGATGTCGTGATTTGTTTTTGGAATTTGCCTGCAACAATTCGGAAATATGGGATGAGGAGCTTGCAAAGGTAGGAAACACTACGGAGGTAAAATAATGGAAATTGTAGTAACAGATGAACGTGACGAAAGATTTATTGACATGTGCAAGTCATTTGGATGTTTTCTTGACGAGCCTCAGGTAGTTTTGCTTTTGATGAATTATAAAAGGACTGTAGGATGCACAAGCTTCAAGGTATATGATGCCGATTCAGCGGAAATCACAACACTATTTTTAAACTCCTATGATGACCGCGAAAGAATTTCATATAAGCTGATAAGACAGCTGGAAAAGATAGCTATGGACTATGAGTTCAAAAGTGTTGTCGTCAGTTTCGACAGCCGTGAAGACATACTGATTGACATATTTGAAAAATTGGACTATCAGTTCGTTGATAGTGAAAATGAGATTCTGCTTAAAAAAGAATTTAAAAGTTTAATTTAAAAAAAGAAAAATTTAAAAGATTAAGCTTCTTGTCTTAATCTTTTTACAACAAAGTCTTTGTCTAAGCTTAACAGGAATGATGCTGCTCTTGGACCTTGTTTTTGACCGAGAATCATTTTATAAATAGCTTGGAATCCTTTTTGTGGTTTTAAACCTTGACTTTCTAGAATTCCATACATTGCATCGTGCAATTCAGCCGCATCTGTAAATTCAGTTGTTTCCATTAAATCTGCCAAACCAGACAAGAATTGGTTTTGCTCATCAGTTAGAGGCAATTTAGGAATGTTTTTCTCCTGCACTTGGAATTTCACGAATTTAGGTGCGTAAGTGTCTAACCAGTAGATTACGTTGTCAACCCTTTCCCTGTATTGGGCCAGTTCCAATTCGGTCAGGTCACCGAACTCCTTGTCCTTAAAGCTTTTGGTCAATTGGGAATTTCTTTTGAGTATGTCAAAGATTTTTTCAAGGTCGTCTCCTGCAATTTGATACGCATTGACCAGGAATCTGAAAGGCGGTCTGAATGGAAGCGGAGCGTCAGGATCCATTTGAACTATTTCGTAGATTTCCTTGAATTTTCTTTTTTCTTTTTCAGATGGAGCTTCAACTTCATCGTAGAATACTTTTTCAACAGTGTCAAATTGGTCAATAAAGTCTAAGAAAGGCATTTTAGGTGAGAAATCTTTTGCTTTCATAGGTTTTGATCTGAATAAGTAATAGTGAAGACTTTCAGCAGGTCCGATTTTCAACCATTCTTCAGGAGCAAAGAAAACGCCATGGGATTTACTCATAGCTTCACCGTCAAGTGTAATCCATTCGTATGGCACTGGGTAAGGTGCAGGATAGTCAAATATCTCTTCAGAGATGACGCTACTTACATCGTATGATCCTCCACTTGCAGCATGGTCTTTTCCGAACGGTTCGCAGGTGGTTCCGAATATTTTCCATCTTGCTGCCCATTCAACTCTCCAGGTAAGTTTACCGTTTCCGGATTTGATGTCCATTTCGCCTTCGTGGCCACATTCACATCTGTATTTTACAATGTCGCCGTCGTAATCGTAAGCCTGTGTAGTGTTTACTCTGCCACATTCTTCACATATCGGGTTGTATGGCAACCAGTCATCCGCTAACGGTTCTCTTCTGTATTGGTTGAAGATTTCTTTGATTCTTTCAACCTTTTCAAATGAGGTTCTTATGTAATCGTCATAGACTCCGGACTTGTACATTTCAAAACCGGATTTTGTTTCCATTTCTATTCCATAGTCATCCATCACTGAAAGTAGAGGTTTTTCAAAGTGCTCTACAAAGTTTGCGCAGCATCCGTCAGGACATGGAATCATTGAGTATGGCATTCCTAAGTATTTGTCATAGGATTCAGGTAAAGGATATGGGACTTTTCTGAGAGGGTCGTGGTCATCTGCAATCCAGATGGTTTTTGCTTTCTTTCCTTTTTCTCTTAATTTCTTTCCAATCCCATTAGCTACAAATATGTCGCAAGAGTTTCCAATGTGTATTGAACCTGAAATGGAGGTTCCGCTTGCAATGACATGTTCTTCTACATCCATTTTGCTTAATTCATCAGCTATGTTTTCAATCCAATGTGTCATCTATATTCACCATTTTAATAAAAAGATTATCATAAAATCAGTATACAATTATTTTTGTTTCTATTACTATAAAAAGATTAGTTTAAATATTATTAGACTGATAAAAAAAGAAAAAAAGTAGTGAGAAAATTCCTCACTTATTTAATTGTTATTGTTACTTTTTTGCTTGCGCTTTCGTATGTGTTGTCTCCTGCAAAATTGACAACGCTTTGGAACTTGCCCTTCTTAGTCAGCTTAATGCTGAATGTGGCTTGTCCTTTAGCGTTGATTTTTGAGGTATATGTTTTGCCGTTTATTTTCAGGGTTACTTTTTTACCTGCACTGAGGTAGGTTTTTCCGTCTGCGGAGGATCCTTTGATGGTTTTTAAAGTAACTGTATATTTTTTGGTTTTTGCAGTTGCCTTGTATGATTTTGCGGAGGCAGATATTGTGATTGGCTTTTTGACTACATTAATCATTGCGGAAGCGAATGTTGCATTGTATGTTGTGTTTCCAAGATAGCATGGGGCGCATGTGTAGTAGTTTGCATCCTGCAGGTTGATTTGAAGGTGCGCTACACCGTTTGCATCAGTGGTCTTGTTGTGAACCCAACCGTTAATACCAAATAGAACGCTTTGATTTGCAAGAGGATTTCCGTTTGAATCAGTTAAAAGCACATCAAACATCGCTCCCCTTTCACCAGCCTTGTAGTCAACAGCGTAAACTTCCAATCTGTAGCCGTTGGTTACATTAAATTGAGTAGCCAACATTTCAGGAGATGCATTGTTTAATCTGATTGATGTGGATGCTGCAAGATATGTGTCGTTACCGGCATAGCTGATTGCAATCAGTTCTCCGTTCATGCCTGCAATGGTAAATGAACCGTCCACTCCTGTTTTTGTGCTGTTTGACATGCTTCCGATTGAATAATTCACTGTTGCATTTGAAATTGGATTGCCGTCGGCATCAAGCAGTGCTGCTGTAATGTTCATGTCCTCCATTATGGTAATGTTTGCAAATTCGGTTACAATGTAATTCGCTACAGTGAAATTTGCGATGCTGTAAGCTGGGGTTCGGCTTTCATCGCCTTCGTAGATTACTACAATGCCATGGCTGCCCGCACTTGCTTTTCCTATATCAACAGTTGCAGTACCATTTTCATCCAATGGGACAACATGTTTTTCGCCGTCAGCAATGACTTGTATATTTCCTGTTGCATTTGGAATGTTGATTTCAACAATGACAGGTTCATTTATTTTTATTTCACCAATTTTTACGCTGATTTCAGTTTTCTGTTTATCAACTCTGAATGATTTGGAAGCGGTTGATTTGAGATAATTTTCATCTCCATAATACACCGCTGAGATGCTGTGCAATCCCACAGGAATGCTGTTTAATTGAATGTCTGCAGATCCATTTTCAAGTGTCAATAATTTTTCATCACCGTCTATGAAAACGGAGATGTTTCCGGTTGCATTTTTAATGTTTATGTATATGTTGATTGTGTCTCCGGTTTTTATTTCTTCAGGTGTTGTGATTGTTATTGTTGTGTTTTGTTTTTCCGGTTGGGGTATGATTTCTTCAGCTATTTCGATGTTTACGGTATTGTGTGCAGGATTGTATGTTTCATCGCCGTAGTATATTGCTGTGATTGTGTGTTTTCCTGCAGTAATGTTTTCCACAAGAAGTTTTCCTGAGCCGTTTTCCAGGGTCAATGAGTTTTCATCACCGTCAAAGATGATTGTGACGTTTCCGGTTGCATTTGCAATGTTCACGTTTATGTTGATTGTGTCTCCGGTTTTTATTTCTTCAGGTGTTGTGATTGTTATTGTTGTGTTTTGTTTTTCAGGTTGAGGTGTGATTTTTTCAGCTATTTCTAGGTTTGCGGTATTGTGCGCTGGATTGTAGGTTTCGTCACCGTAGTATATTGCAGTGATGGTATGGTTTCCTTCTGTAATATTTTCCATGTTTATATTTGCAATGCCGTTTTCAAGTGTTTTAGTTGTTTCAAGGCCGTCAAGAATTATAGTGACGTTTCCTGTTGCATTCAATACACTCACATTGACTAAAACTGAAGCACTCGCTTTAATGTCGTCAGGAATTTCAATGACTATGGTAGGATTCTTTTTAGGCTCCACGGCCTCTTCTTCTACAGTAAATGTGTAGGTTTCAAAACCTTTTTTGTAATTGTCTGTTTCGCTGCTTTCGGCAGTGACTGTATAGACTCCGGATGTCTTTATCTCATAATCTCCAGTGACATTAACGCCATTAATTTCAACGGTAATTTCGCCGTCGCTTTCACTTTCCACATTAACGGAAATGACGTCTCCAATTTTTACATTGTCGATTGAGGTTATGCTGATTGAAGGCTCTTTTTTGGTCACTTCAAACACTTTAAAGTAAGTTTCGGATTTATAGTTTTCATTTTCAGGGGCAACAACGGTAATGTTGTAGATTCCTGATGTTAATGTCATGTTTTTGCCGGTGAAGAGTTCATCATTGATGTATACTGTTAATTCAGCATCACTATCGGCGCTAACGTTGACATTAATTTCATCTCCAGATTCAATCCTTTCCGGAAGAATGACCTTGATGTTTGCAGGAAGCTTATCGCTTACGACAACAGTTGCACTGCCTGAGCTTTGCTTGTAGCTGTCATCTCCAAGGTATGTTGCGGTAATGTCATATGTGCCAGCTCTTTCAAATTCAACGGTTGTGCTGTTTGAATCTGTTAGGTTGATGGCATATTTGTTTCCGTTAATGTCAATCATAACAATTCCTGTTGCGCCTTCGCTGACGTTTACGCTGACTGTTACATTTTCACCAATTTTGCTGTCTGTTGCGTTTACTGTAATTGAACTGTTCAGTTTATCAATGCTAAAACTTGTTTGGGCACTTGCAAATCCGTAGTTGTCGTTTCCATGGTAGATTGCTGTTACAAAATAATCTCCAGGAGCGATATTTCTGATGACGTATTTTGCATTTCCGTTTTTATCAAGAGTGAGTATTTCCTCCCTGCCGTTTAAAATGACGCTGACTTTTCCAGTTGCGTTAAAGACATTGATGTTAATGACGGCATTTTCACCGGCTGCGGAATATTCCGCTGTCAGGTTGACGGAGGTGATTTCCCTTTCGATGGTTATCTCTTTTGTCTGGCTTGCTTTTTCATAGTTTGCATCGTCAAATGATATATCAATTGAATGTGTACCTTTTTTAAGGCTGTTCAGTGCTATATTCATTTCCCCTGTAATGTTTTCATCTAACAGGAATGTTTCGCCGTCTATGGTAATGTTGATTTTTCCGGATATCTTCTTGTTTTTGAGGTCAGCCACATTGATTTTTAAAGTTTTTGTGTTGTATGCCTCATCAAGTATTTCTGAAGTTAAAATCATGGGGGCCTTGTTTACGACGAAATCCACTGCATAGTTTTCGAATTCATAAGTTCCTCCAATGTTGTTTCCAAAAACAATCCAGGCAGTATAGTTTCCCACAGGCAAGTCATTGAACTGTGTTGTCAGTGACCCTTTCCTTACATAAATGGAACCGTAGGGATGTGCAGGCCCTACAAGCTGAAAACCGCCATATGCTGATACGGGGTTTCCGTCAACATCACTTAAATTTGTAATTTTAAGGATTGCCGGATTTCCATAGGTGGTGTTTTCAACGACAACATTGGCCGTAACCTTTCTGGATTTCTCAATTACAATTGTTGCATCGGTGTTGGTCACGGATTCATATCTGTCGGTGCCGTTGAACTTGACTGTGACAGGATATGATCCGGTTTCCAGATTTGGAATTGTCAGTCTTCCATCTCCATTGGTTATAGCTATTGGGTAAGTGGTGTTGTCAATTGTTGCCTGGACTTCACCGTCAATTCCGGCATCTCTTTCGCTCAATCTGACGGTTATGGTTGCATCAGCTCCGTATTTATAGGATTCTGCTGTTGGCTTGACAGTCAGGTTAGGTGTTATTTTCTCTTCATCACTTAATGGTGAAGAATCCTCAGGACTGTTTTTAATGGGTTCGCCCATCTCAATTTCGTCAATTTCTTCAAATTCCAAATTCAAATCATTTGTAGAATTGTCCGCTGCGCTTGCAACTCCCAAAGTGATTGCTGCTAGTAAAACTATGCTTATACATAAAAATATTTTCGACCTCATTCTATCCACTATATTTCATGATTATTAAAAACTAATTGAATATTAATAAAATATAGTAGATTATATTACTTAAATAATGGCTATTTAAAATTAGTGGGGGTTAGTTAACAGTGACGTTAACTAAACCTTGATGTTTCCTAAAATCTTGTCGATGGCATCCAGGAAATCCTTTGAGATGACTTCCTTTCTCTCGGACCTTATTGCAAACATTCCGGCTTCAGTGCACACGGCCTTCAAGTCTGCACCGGAAAATCCTTCTGTAATTTCGCTTATTTCATTAAAATCGATGTTTTCGGCAAGTTTCATCCTTGAAGTGTGTATCCTGAAAATTTTTTCCCTGCTTTCTTTCACAGGATTTGGAACCTCGATTGTCCTGTCAAACCTTCCGGGCCTTAAAAGTGCCTCATCAAGAATGTCAGGTCTGTTGGTTGCACCGATAATTCCGACATCTCCTCTTGACTCGAAACCGTCGAGCTCAGCCAACAGCTGCATCAATGTTCTTTGCACTTCCCTGTCGGCTCCTTCACTGCTGCTTACTCTTTTTGTTCCAATAGCATCAATCTCGTCTATGAATATGATTGCAGGGCTTTTTTCCTTTGCAAGGTCAAAGACGTCACGGACAATCCTTGAACCTTCACCGAGATATTTGTTCACGAATTCAGAAGCCACAATTTTAATGAATGTTGCGTTGGTTTCATTGGCAACTGCCTTTGCAAGGAGTGTCTTACCTGTTCCGGGAGGTCCGTAAAGCAGAATTCCCTTTGGCGGATCAATACCGATTTCTTCAAATATTTCAGGATTTTT
>NZ_JAZQFM010000052.1:0-48316 GCF_045539575.1 Methanobrevibacter sp. | reverse complement strand
ATTGAATGATAAAGGAGCTGTGTGCATTAAAGTGATTAATGCTTGGTCTTCTCCACCTAAAATGGTAGTGTATCCGCTCCAGTAGAATGCGATTAATGCTCCAACGATTAATGTTAAAATTGGAATGATTGCATTCCATACGGATAATTTGATTCCTTCAACAGGTTTGACTTCATCGAAACCAGGTGCTTCAGGAACAATGACTTCTTCGCCTTCTTTTCTTTTACGTGCAGCTTGTTCTGCTTTTTTCATTGGACCAAATTCGTATAATGTTATTGCTGAAATTACAATGAAAAGCAATATGAATATGTTATAGAATCTGTATGGAATAGTCTGTAAGAAAATTCCGAATCCAGTTGCGTTAGTTACTCCTACAGATTGGAAACCAGCAGCAATTAAACTAATTTCTAAACCAATCCAGGTTGAGATAATTGCAATACCAGCTACAGGAGCAGCAGTTGCGTCCACTACAAATGCGAATTTTTCTCTAGATACTTTAAGTTTGTCCATTACAGGTCTCATGATAGGACCTACAATCAAGGAGTTTGCGTAATCGTCAAAGAATACACATAATCCTAAAATCCAAGTAAATAATTGAGCTTTTCTAGGAGTGTGTGCTCTTTTTGCAAATGAATCTGCAAGAGCTTTTGCCCCACCCATTTTTGTAATTAACTGAATTACACCTCCAATAAGTAAACATTGAAGGATGATACCTGCATTCCAAGGATCAGCCATACAAGAAATTACCTGTGAGCCTAACTGTAAGAATGCATTGACTATTGTGGAAACAATGTTTAAATCGTTTACACATAACATGAATTCTCCTACAAATACCCCAACAAACAAAGATAAGATTGTTTCTTTTGTAATGAATGCTAAACCAATAGCAACAAGTGGCGGTACTAATGTTAAGACACCAAAACGAACAGAATTATCTGCACCTGCTGGTGTAGAAGAAATCCACAAGGATAATATAAAAAGAGCTATAATAGATACAGCTGCAATTAAACCTATACGTACATTTCTATTCATAATCACACCATTTTCCTATATTTATCAATAATTCATGAACAAATAAACAAATTTTAAACAATAATTTAATTATTTATCATTTTTTAAATGAGATTTCGTTTATAATTGTTAAAACCGTAATTTATTGAATTATATAATATAATTTGTACTTTTTTTAATATAAAAGTATAGTATTGAAAAATTAAAGCATAGTATTGAAAAACATGCCAATCATTATATAGTTTTAATTAAATATCAATTAACATGGACTCAACAATGAAAAAACTTTATACATTATTGATAATTTTAATAGTTGCATATATCGGCATCAATGTTTTTGCCGGCAATATCAATTTTATTGGAAACAATGCAACAGCTCCAATTGATGATGCAACAGGCAGCAATCCGGGAAGCGGTGATTTCCCGCAATTACAAAACTTTACTCAAAACAAGATTAACGATTCTGCCGTAAGTTATAACGATTCAAATAACAATATAACAATCTATGCCCAACTGCTGGATAACAATAACAACATATCCGACATTGTCAAAGGCTTAAATCAAAGTGGATACACATCAAGCCAAACTATTGACCAGAATGGAGTTACAACATATTTCTTCTACAATGAAGGCTCGGAAACATATGGCGCAGACATTTACTTCAACAAAAACAATCAGAACTATATGATTTCAGGAAGCAACATCACTTATGAAAACAGTGACTACTTCATCAATCATTGTAAAAATATTATTGATTCCATCAGTGCAGATCAGAACTCAAACGGTTTAAGTAGATGGTAATTAGTTAATTGCCATTTATTATTTCTTTTTTTAGCTCCAAAACTTCCTCATCATCAAACTGATTAAGATACTTAAGAACTATTTCTTTTCCGGGCATTTCCTTGTGGGATTGGAAAAACTTCTCGAAATCTGTGTAATCAAACAGATTCAGTTCATATTTCTCAAAGAAATGAAGAGGATGTGAATTTAAAAAGTCATGACCTTTCTGGGTAATCTGATTTTCAAAAAAATAATTATTTTCGACCAGATAACCTTTCAGCAAATCCCATTCAACATTATATGCTTTTTCACAGGTGATTATTGAGTAGTCAAGCTTGATGCCTTCAGATATCAGTTTTAAGAATTTATAAGCTACATAGCTGATATCCTCTACAAAGTCCCCGTCATCGCCAAAGGTATTCAAAAGGCTGTCAAAGATTTCTTCTCCGTCATAATTCAAATTTATTCCGCAAAAATGACAGAACCTGTCATGACCGTCTATCGGCATATTGCAGTAGGGGCAGACGTCACTGTGGGACTTGATGCTTATTGTCTTATTTTCGTCAAATAAATATGCAAGTCTTATGAGTAAGGACTCATTTAATATCATCCCCGCTTCATATTCTTCAACCATCTGCTTTTTAATCTCAATTGCCCTCTCATGAGTTACATGTGCATCTTCAATCAGGGAAAGAATGTATGGTGAAAAGTTTTCCTCATCACCTACAACCTCCTCAAGAGTATAGGATTTTATTGGAAGCCTATCCTCAAGCTGTGAAATCTCGTTCATTATTTCCACATCATTGTTCTCGAAAAACTCCTTAATTTCAGTGAAGTAACCCTCATCCATTTCATTTCTGCGATCTATGCAGTCATAATGAATTATATCGTAATTCAATGGAGAGCTATAAGCGACAATGCCCTTTCCAATGTCAAGAAAATGAATGCTTGCTGAGATATTCAGGTCATAAAAATGTGTGGACAACTCTTCCTTTTCATAATTTCCATTTGATTCAACATGATCGCCCGGAACAATGAATTCTATGGAGCTTGCAACGATATTTTCACTGATTTTTTTGGCAAAACCGTATTTTACAAGCAATTCCACGACCAGATGAGTCGGTTCAATGATGCTTGGCTTGTTGTATTCCATCATTGTTTTTTGAAGTTCCTGACAGAATAGGTGATTTCCCCTGAATTCGGGAAGAACATATACGTTATTCAAAGCTGCGGTGATGAATTCTGATGAAAAATCATATGAGCAAAAGCCGACAACATTACCCTCAAAAATCAGTTCCTTAAAGAGGTTGCATGTCTGGCCCTTAAGGATTATGCCTTCGTTTTGGATTTCCTCCAAAATATAATCGTAATGCTTAACTAAAATGTCCATTACGTCAAAGGAACTCTCACTTAAAAAAACCTTTTGGGTATTGTCATCCCTAACAATCAAGTCACTATCTCTCATTTAATGCTCCCCATCAATAATTAAAATTATATTAAATTTACTTATATATAAATTAATCTATTTTAAGGGCTTTTTTAGTCATAACTAATAATCAGTATTTAGTTTTAACTAAAAAAAGGACATTTAAAGCTAAAATTTAGGAACAACAAAAAATACATTAATAACCAAATCAAAAGTATAATCATGAATGTTTTAGTTATCGGTGCGGGGGCTGTAGGAATAGGACTTGCGGCATCAATGTTATCCCAAAATGCAAATGTATCCCTGTTTGCAAGAGGTGAAACCGCAAAGGCAATCAAGGAAAACGGAATTAAAAGGTGCGGACTGTTTGAGCATTACTCATTTGGCAAAGATGAGGTAAAAGTATACGAATCCTATAAAGAAATTCCAAAAGATACGGTCGAATATGTTTTCATAACCTCAAAAACAACCGCCAATGACGATATTTCCAAAAAACTTAATGAACACAGGCAAATCCTAAAGGCAGGTTTCAAAATAATAATTTTCCAAAACGGATTCGGAAATGATGAGCCATATCTGAGATTCTTCAGCAAAAAAGAGGTGTTTTCAGCACGTCTGATTACCGGTTTCACACGTCCTGAACGACACATCAGCGAAGTCACAGTATATACCGAACCTATCCTAATCGGATCACTTCAAAATCAGGACCACTCTGATTTAAAGCCAATTGCAGACATGATAACCGCTTCAGGAATCCGCTGCGAACTGACCGATGAGGTTGACAAATACTTATGGGCCAAGATGCTTTATAACTGTGCATTAAATCCATTAGGCGCAATTCTTGACGTCCCGTATGGAAAGCTCACGGAAAGCGAATATTCAAAGGAGCTGATGAACAGCATCATTGATGAGATTTTTGAAGTTATAAAAGCAAGCGAATATGAAACGCTATGGGACAATTCAGATGAATACAAGGCCCTATTCTATTCAAAGCTTGTCCCTGACACTTACAACCACTATTCATCAACTCACCAGGACATAAAAAGAAAAATAAAAACTGAAATTGACTCACTGACCGGCAAGGTAATTGAGTTAGGTGAGAGAAATAATGTTGATGTAAGCACAAATAAGATTATCTATAACCTTACAAAATCTATAGAAAGTGATTTTTAATCTAAAATAAACTAAAACTTTATATATGTTGAAAAACTAAATAATATTGTTCATATTGTTATATACTATTTTTTTATAATATGAACAATGGTGATGGTTGAAATGAGCATTCGTTTGTATTCCTTTAGTGGTGTTTAGGAAGAGAATGTTCATTTGTTTTTAAAAAACTTATTTTTATAAAAATTATTTTTTACGTGATTATTATGAGCGAATTAAAAGAATTAATAGAAAAATTTATAGAACTTGACGATGATTTAAACGAAAAAATCGAAAATTACCTTGAAAGCCATGACGATATCGATGAAGCTTTCGAAAATGACAACGAAGAGCAAATCGAAGAGTTAGGCGAGCTTTATCACGAAATCGAACACATGGTTTTCCACGAAGAGTTCATCATCGTTTCAAATGCAAGCAGTGAAGAAAAAGAAGTTGTTGCTTTAATCATCAGTGATGAAGATGAAGAAGCAGAAGAATTTGTAATTCCTGCATTTACAGATGAAAAAGAAGCTGAAATAGCTATTGAAACATTCAAGGAACAATTTGAAGAAAATGAATTTACCTGTGATAAAAAAACCGGAAGCGAAATTGTAGCAGATCACTCAGAAGATGAAGATTTCATTGGTCTTGCAATCAACGCTCCACAATGGGACTTTGTCATAGGTAGTGAAGAAGTTCACGAATGCCACGATTAAAATGAATCCAAAAGATTACGAAGATTATCAAAAAAATAATGTTAAGGCTTCCAAAAGCCAGCTTAAAGAGTATATTCAGGTTTATGCAGACATGGTCAAAAAGCTTAAAAATGAAAATGCTCTTGAGCTTGAAGCCGTCAAGAACAATATCCTGAAAACATATCCCGAAGAGATATACTTCACATTGGTTGATGAAGTCGAAAAACCTGTGAAATTAATAATTGAGGAACCAAATAAAGAGTATATCATTCCTATTTTCACTGATATCCGTGAATATGCAGTTGGAAGCGCAAAGATTTCCAAACTGTTTTTAGACAAGCTTGAAATGAAGGTTGTAACTCCGGATGACATTTCAAAAATGGCAGATGAAGATGAATATTTCCAGGGTTTTGTTATAAATCCTCACTCACAGAACTTTAATATGGATAGAAACGGGAGCTTTTAGATGAAATATATTTGTCCCACACTCGGAGAAGATCATGAAAAGGACTTTCTTGTTGCAGGAAGTCTTGATGACTTTAAGATAATTGTATTTTCTGATTTAAATGAATATGCAAAAGGTTTTGAATATTTGGAACTGGAAGACTATCAGCCTACTGAAGTTTCTGATGAGCTGTTTAGAGAACTTGCAAAAAACGATGAGGCCTTCAGCGGCATCATTTTAAATATTCACAACGAAAACAAGATTATTTCAAATGAAGAGTTGTTATAACTCTTTTTACTCTTTTTTTAAAAAAATAGTTTAAGAAGAATCATCAAATTCTTCTTCGTCCTCTTCTACAATATCTTCCTTACGGTAATACTTATATCTGTAAGACATTTTAAAACCGCTTTGAACTTCACGTTTTGGTCGTCTTTTACATTTTATGTTCGGGCCGTTAAGGTCTTTAAATGAATCCTGAAACGGTTTAGCAAGACTCTTATTTTCACGATAATATGTAGAATTCCTATGACGGGTATGCGGTGCTTTATACATCCGTTTTCTTAAAAGGCGCCTGTTACTAGTAACACGTCTTATCACAAAAATCACTTATCTGTATCTGTTTTTTGTAGCGGATTTATCTAAAGTAGCTTGGATTTCATCAATTCTTTCAACTACAACTTTAATAGCTTGTTCGCCTTGACGAGTAGGGTTAATTCCTTGTTCTACAAGTAATGCATCCCTAATATCTCTTAATCTATCAATTGAATCAATTTTCATTATGGTACTGTAAAACATTAAGATTTCCTCCAGTATATAATATTACTATGATTTTTATAATAAAAAAGATTTTTGTCGCAATCGGGATTTCCAGTTTTTAAATGGAAAATTAAAATATTAAAAAAGCAATAATCATTTAATATGTTTACAAAATTACATGTTATCTATCTTGCAGGAGGATGCTTCTGGGGCGTTGAAGCATTCATATCCAGATTAAAAGGAGTTAATCAGACAGAAGTCGGCTATGCCAATGGCCGTGACCTTGCACCAACTTATGAAAAGGTTTGCAGTGGAAAAACAGGTCATGCCGAAACAGTTAAGGCAACCTATAATCCTCAAATCATTTCTCTTGAAGAGATTCTGGAAAGGTTTTTCAGCATTATTGACCCATACGCCAGAAACCGTCAGGGCGCAGATGTCGGAACCCAGTATAGAACAGGAATTTACTGGCAGGAGGATTTTCAAAAGGACATCGTATTGAATTTTTTAAAACAAAAACAGAGAGAATCCCAAAAAAGAATTGCAGTTGAAGCCCATGCAATAGGCAGTTTCTATCCCGCCGAGATGTATCATCAAAAATACCTTGAAAAAAATCCGGAGGGCTATTGTCATGTTGATTTAAATCAAATTGACGATGAAGAATTCGACCACCTGACCAAGGAAGAGTATGAAATAACACAGCTTGCAATGACGGAACCTGCTTTTAGCGGCAAATATGACAACTTTTTTGAAGAAGGTGTATATGTAGATGTGGTAAATGGCGAAGTTCTGTTCTCTTCCGAGGACAAATTTGATTCAGGATGCGGCTGGCCGGCATTTTCAAAACCAATATCTGAAGATGTGATTACAAAAAACAGGGACTTTTCACATGGAACAACAAGAATAGAAATCAGAAGCGCCAAATCAAATTCACATTTGGGCCACCTTTTCCATGACGGACCGGGAGGTTCTCCAAGATACTGCATCAACTCCGCAGCATTGAAATTCATACCAAAAAATAAAGAACAAGACAAATTATAACGGATTGCACAAACCAAACTTTATAATCTTTAAAGATAAAATAATACATAATGAAGCTTGAAGAGATTAAACATCCGGAATTGAAAAATCATATCAACATGATTTACATGCACAGTGAAAATCAAAACCAGGACGCCATTGATAAAACCGAAAGTGAAATTAAGGAATACATCAAGGACAAGCACTTCATCATATCCGTGGAAGATTCAAAACCCGTTAAAATTCCTTATGCAAACGACGGAGAATACATTGTTCCTATTTTTACAGATGAGCAGGAATACATCAATGGAATGCAGTACTTCTCATTCAATGTGATGGATGAAAACAAGGATTACATTATTGAAAAACTAGATTACTTTAAAAAATTAAAAGAAGATCCTAATTTCTTAGGATACATCGTAAATATAGCAAGAGTAAGTTATATATTAAACACTTCTCTTATCTAAAACTCTTTTTGGATTTCGCCGACAATCTCAACAAATCTTTTTGAAACTTCATCATCAGGTTCGATTGTTGAGATAACACCATCTTTGTTAGGTGAATCAGATACTTTTTCTTCAATTGGCAAATCGCCCAGGTAAGTGATTTCCATTTCTTCAGCGAAAGCTTCGCCATTTCCTTTACCGAAAATGTGGAGTTTTTCGTCACAGTGCGGGCAGATATAATAAGCCATGTTTTCAATGAGGCCAACCTTTTGAATGCCCATTTGCTGAACCATTTTTACACATTTCAATACGTCTTCCTGGGATACGACGTTAGGAGTGGTTACCATGATTACTGCATCAGCATCAGGAATTGTTTGAAGAACTGTCAAAGGTTCGTCACCTGTGCCCGGCGGGTTGTCGATGATTAGATAGTCAAGGCTTCCCCAGTGGCAATCGGAAATCAGCTGCTTGATTGCTCCGGTTTTTTGAGGTCCTCTCCAGATGATTGGTGTGTCAATGCTGTCCAACAGGAATGCCATTGACATTACTTTCAAACCGCTTGGAGCGACTACAGGAAACATTGAATGTGAATATTCCTGTTTTTTGGACTCGATGAATTCTAATTTTTCCTCATCATTCTTGAAGTCCTGACTGGCAAGACCCGCTTCGGTAATTGCTTTGAACTGTTCAAACTGATTATTCTGGAAAGCTTCTCCGTATAATTCAAGGCCTAACATTTTAGGGATGTTTGGTCCGTGAATATCTGCGTCTAAAATTCCAGTTTTGAATCCTAATTTCTGTAAGGTTTCAGCAATGTTTGCTGCTACGGTGGATTTTCCTACTCCACCTTTTCCACTCATTACAACAATCTTATGTTTGATTTGGCCAAGGTTTTTAGCTAACCTGATTTCCTGTTCAATCATTTGTCTTTGTTGTTCAGGTGTCATTTGGCCTCCGTGACCGTGATGACCGTGTCCGTGTCCATGTTCTGGCATAATTATCTTCCCCCTTTTTTATTTAATTGAATTTTTTACTTACTTCTTCTACAGCAAGGATTAGTGGATCTGTAACCATTGATACCGGTGGAGCATAAGCGAACTCCATATTGCTTAAATCAAAGCAGGTTAAACCTTCAGTGATAGCCAATGTCATTGTATCGATTCTTTCAGCTACCCTTTCTTCCGCTATGATTTGACAACCGATAATGGTTCCGTTTCCATCACATATAACTTTAATATCCATTGGTTTTGCATTTGGATAGTAACGTGCTCTGGTTAAAGCCTGTACCTTTTGTACAACAGGTCTGATTCTGTTCTGTTGAGCGAAACTTGTAGTGTATCCGACAGCACCGAATTCCAATTTGCCGACTTTGGAAACCATTGAGTTCAATACAGGATTGAATTTGGATTTTTTACCGCAGATTGTACGGGCCAATGTCTTGGATTCACGCACAGCAGTGGTACCGAGTTGTGAAATTGTATTTGAACCTAAAATAAGGTCTTTTGATTCGACACAGTCCCCGACAGCATATACGTCTTCAACTGAAGTTTCCATTCTGTCGTTGACAAGGATTGCCCATCTTCCGATTTCGCATCCTGCCATTTTTGCAAGGTCAAGTTCCGCCCTTACACCTGTTGCCATGATTACCATGTCAGCGTCATAAATTTCCTCATCGCCGAAGCATGCCTTTTCGACTTTGCCGTCACCGATGAGTTTTGTAATCGGTTTACCTAAAACTACCTTGATTCCTTCCATTTCAAGATATTTCACCAAGATGTCTGACATGTCCTTGTCGAGAGATCTAGGAACGATTTGAGGTAACATTTCACTTAATATTACATTCAGTCCCTGTTTTTTAAGGGCAAAAGCAATTTCAATACCGATTAAACCTGCTCCGGTTACGATAGCGCTTTTAGCTTCCTTCATTGCTTCCTGTACTTTGATACCGTCATCGATGTTTCTGATTCTGAACACTCCGTCAAGGTCTACACCCTGCATAGGAGGGACGAACGGATTACCACCGGTTGCAAGCACCAGCTTGTCCCAATTCAAAACGGTTTCCTTACCGTCTTTTTCGTATGTTACTGTCTTTTTATCGGAATCAACAGCAGTTACTTCTGCTTCTATGATAACATCAATATTCTTTTCTTTATAATCTTCAGGAGTCCTCATTACAATATCATCGAAGGATTCTATTGTACCTGAGAGTACGTAAGGAATAGCACATGGAGAGTATGCCACCTTGTTATCTCTTGTGATTACTGTAATTTCTATATCTTTATCCAATTTGCGTATATTTGAAGCTGTTGAGATTCCTCCAGCTCCTCCACCTACAATTACTACTTTCATTATAACAAAACCACTTTATGATTTATAACATTAATATATATCATTAAATACATATAAAAAAGTAACTATTAAGAAGGTTTTGTTTAAAAATGAAAGAAATTGATTTAAATTTAAATGAAAATCCGTTCATTAATTTTTTTTCAGCACGATATGCGATGTCAGCAAGAATTAATGTGGAAAAGATGTGGAAATGGTGTCATGAAAATGACAAGTCCTTTTTTGTTATGAGCCTGGGATGCCTTATGAATGCGGTGAACTCAGTTCCCCAACTTAAAAGAAGAATAATTGACGGCAAAGCCATTGAACATGAATTTCTTGAAGGTCTGACACCCATAATGAATGAGGAAAAAGAGATTTACCGCGAAATGAGAGTTAAAACACCACATGAATTCGGCAATATTCTTGAATGGCATGACTATGTAAATGAGCTGTCTTCAGATATTCTTGAAGGCAGAAAAGAAGGATGCATGCTTGAAATGGAAAAGCGTGACCTTGAAAACATTGCAAACTTTTCATGCATTCCATGGGTTGACTTTGACATGCTTACAAACTGCGTAGTTGACGGAAAGGCAATTCAACCTTTAATTACATGGGGAAAAGTAAACGAAAACTATGAAATGAGCGTTTCAATTACAGTCAGCCATATTTTTGTCAACGGTCGTGAGCTAGGATACTTTTACGAAAATGCCCAAAAGGAATTTGACAATATTACTTTTTAGTAATATTATTCCTCTGCTTTTGATTCGATGTCAGTTGCTTCAAGCTTCATTATGACTGGCCTTAAACCGTCATTGCATGAAACAATAGCTACACCGGGAGTTTTTATCCAGTCTGAATAATACCAAATCTCCTGAGCGCCGTGAGCGAGTGCAAAGACATACTGATAAATGGCTTTCCATGCCTCATCGCAGAATCCGTCAGGCTTTGCATAATCGGCATAATACACTTCACCCTCATTCATCATAGGGCATGTGGAAAGTCCTTCAACACCATACTCCTTTGCAAGATCTTCTTGAAGAGTTGTCTTTAAAATAGTGATTTTTACCTTTTTCATATTAAAGTATTTGTTTAAAATATATGATAATAGTATGGTAAAAAAATAAAAAAAGTAAAGTAACTGCCTTGGCAATTACTTAACAGTTATCTTAGCTTTAACAGTCTTAGCATTGTAATATGTACTGCCGGCATACTTGATGGTTGCGGTGAACTTACCTTTTTTGGCCAATTTAGTGATTTTGAAGGTAGCCTTACCTTTTGAATTGGTTTTTGCTGTGTAAGTCTTACCATTGATTTTCAAAGTAACCTTAGTCTTTTTCATTACCTTGTTTTGGTTGGTTTTCAAGGTTATTGTGTACTTTTTGGTTTTGACAGATTTGCTGAATGTCTTTGCCTTGGCAGTGATTTTAGGAGTTGCCTTTTTGACTGTTATTTTTGAGGTTGCAGTGGTCTTTAGATAATTTCCAAATGATGCAGTTGTTATTGTTGCAGTGTATGTTTTTGGAGCCAAACCGTTTGTTGAAAACTTGACCTGACCTTTGGAATCTGTTGTCAATGTCTTAACCTTGCCGTTTGAAAGTTTTATGGTGACTTTGACGCCTTTAAGAGCATCCCCATACACATCCTTGACATTGACTGTCAGATATTTACCTCCGTTATACACAGTTTTTACTGCGCTGGCCTTGATTGCTGTTGTCAGATTGACCAACGGTTTTGTATAAGCTTTCAGAGACACTGTGGCATTGATTGTACTTAAATCAATCCATTCAGTACCATTTGTTGCAGTTGAAACACCCTGATGATATGGAATGTTTGAACTGGTAACCAAAGGCATGGAATGGGTTTTCATGAGAATTTCAAAAGTATCCCCCGCCCTTACAGGAACATATTTTTCCAATTTGATTGTATGATAACCTCTAAATGGTGCTTTTCCGCTTTGGGAGTATTTCAATACATCGTTTACATAAATTTCAAGTGAATAATCTTCATCCAAAGCATCGAAGTATGTTCCGACAGCCGCAATGAAATCGTCTTCAATTGCCACATATGAATTCCTGTAGGAATAGTTTTCGGATTTGTTCTTGATTGTGACTTCGCCGGAAACGTCTGTCTGATAATTTTTTGTGTAATTTTCGGTGTTTTCAAAGACGAATGCCACCTCAACTGATTCGTTGTTGAATACTGTGTCATAGTATGATATGTAGATATATCCGTTATCATAGCTATCCGGACCGTAGCTGTTTTTCACAATCCATGCTCCGTTGCCCGGAGGAGCAATGTTGAAGTTTCCTGCCGGATAATTGTCATCCCATCCAACTACACAGACTGCATGAGATGGACTTGTAGCCACTGTTTCATTATAATACCATGCGGAAGTGTTCCTGTTGAAGTATTTTGAATTATAATCCACAAACATGTCGGAAGTTATGGCACCGTATTTTATGATTGCCTCTTTAAACTGATCAATGTCGCTTAAATTGCCATTGCGCGGATTAGTCCATATCATATCCTGGACATGAACCGCATCTGATGAAATGATTGGTCCGCTTACCTTTCCAATCATGTCAAATTCACCGTATTCAACCGGCAATGCCCCATACCAGCTCAGCATGTAATGTCCCACAAAGATAGTCCATCCCCCTTCGGAAAGCCAGGCCAATCCGTATGGAGAGTATCTCAGCAGATTTTTATGAATATTTTGAATGGATAAATTGTATTCAACACCTGTTGATTTTAGAATGGCAGTTTCCAGAGCGGCACATGTTGAAAAGACCCAGCAGGCTCCTGAAATCCATTGGTCCTTAGGTACAGTCACCCATCCCCAATCTCTGGAGTCAAAACGTGAAGGAAGCTTTTCAACATTTATATTGTTTTCAACCAGCTCGATATTGGCTCCTTTGCTGTTGACAATGAGAACATAGAACTGGGAGCCGCTTGCATTTTCAACCAAAGTATCATTGTTATAGTCATTATCTTTTAAAACATAATATAATGGGTCTGCAGCATATACAACACGACCGTTATTGTCAAATATGCTGTTTGTTATATTGTACCTGCCCTCCAATGAGAATATCAAGTCGGAATTATTTATGAATTTGGAGTCGCTTATGATGGTATTTGTAGCATAGAGATACATCATGGCTTTTGTAACGTCATCTCCGGTTGAATTCAACTCATTGTTTTTAAATGTGGAATTTTTGATTTTCAATCTTCCCTGAGATGAATAAATCAGTGCATTGGCTCCCGCATAATTGTCCGTGAATGTGGAATTGGTTATGTAGAGTTCATTACCGAATTGGGCTATTACTGATCCGTATCTGCTTTTGGAATTCTTGAATATTGAATTGTTAAGCAATACCTGAGCCTGAATTCCTGTACGCCAACCCTCTCCGTCGGCATTTATAACTCCTCCACCCAAATTGGATGAGACATTATCAAATGTAGAATTTTCAATTTTCCACATTGAAAATCCGTTAAAACCAATTGCACCACCGCTTTTGTTTGCATGAAGGTTCATAAATGTGTCATTAGCCAAGTATACACTCACCATAGATGGACAGTATATTGCTGTGGCATACTGTGAAGTTGAGTTTGCAAATGTTGTGTTGACTATGGAGATTTGCTGCTCTTCGCCTACGTATATCAATGCCAGTCCAATATCATCATAGTTCTTGAATATGGAATTTGAAATGACACATCTGTAGGCAATATCAGACCACTCATACTCAAAGTCATTTTCATCATCTATAAATCTTTCCCTAGGTTCTGGAAAATCCTGAGAGTCAGTATCTTCTTCTTCATCATCATCAATAGGTATCTCATCAGACATATCATCCGGATTTAAATCGCTTCCATCATCCAAATCATCATCAGGACCAAAATCACTCCCATTATACAAATCATCATCAGAAATGTTATCTAAGTTATCATCAGAAAGATCACTGCTTCTCGGATTAATGAAATTAATATAAATCGCAGCACCGGTTTTTGCATAACCTCCGTTGAAAGTGCAGGAATCCAAAGTTACATTTTGCATCGTATAGATGGATCCCCCTTCCTGAGCATTATTGTTTTCAAAAATAACATTGATACAGGTGACAGTATTAGTGACGAATATTGCTCCGCCCTTATCAGCATGACCATTTACCAAAATAAGATTCTTTAAAGTAATGTTGCCGTCGAATGTTTTAAATATTCTTGACTGTGAATCCCCATCAATCTTATGGTTGTTTCCATCAATTGTCAGACTCTTATTAATTATCAAACCATCACAGGAACCTGATTTGTAAATGTAGTCCTGTGTGAGGTTTAAAATACCCCCATCTTCAGCATCATCAATTTCTGTTTTCAAATCATCGAATGTCTTAACTTCACTGCCCTTATCTCCAGTAATGACAGCATTGTCTTCAACGCTTATTATTTCATCTGCTGTTTTTTCAAAGTCCGTTTCGGCCGATAAGGCATTTATATCCAACTCAGCTGCACTTACGCTGGCTATACAAAACAAACATATAAAAAAACAAAGGAATATTAAATTTTTTATTGATTTCATTTCCCTTTCCCCTAATTATATTAACAATTGAGTTATTAACTTATCATATAATTATAAATATTCATATAACTATCGATTTAATGCTGAACAAGAAATGTAGTCAAAAGTATTAATGCATAATCCAATTGTCTCTAAACTGACATATTCAATTTTTTCATAACTGTTCATTTAAAAAAAATATCAAATTAGCTCTAAATCTCTGCCAACACGTTATTTTCCGTTATTTTTCAATAACTGCAGATTCTCTTTCAGAACTGAATAAATATTTTCCGCACCTACAATATCCCCGTCAGGCACTTTCCAATCTGAAGGATATAAAATAAACGGTTCGGACTGCATACCACCTATTCCTCCATGGCTTCCAATCAGCTCTTCAAATGCACAGACCTCATCTTTTTCAGCCTCATAAAAACTGTTTACCAGAATATCCGGGAGGTGATTGAAAGTGCAGTGCCTTTTGATTTTTTCAGCAGCATTTTTACCGTAGTTTTTAAGAGGATCTTCACCTTCAATCTTATCACTGTCAAGGAAATATTTGCCGTTTTTGCTTAAAACCAAATTGCCGTGCTCTTGTGAATAGACCACTATGAAACCGATGTACTCATTGTCAAGGATGCCTGGAATAAGGTCAGGGTATTGTTCCATCAGTTCCTCATAAGTCAATCTGTAATCCCATTGAGTCAAATTAATCAGTGCTAGATTTCCTGATGCAAGTACAGTTACCTGGGATTCTATGCATTCATCCTCTTCCTCTTCTTCATCCTTTTTGCGTGAAAAAGGATTGAAAATTTCTGTGTGGTGGTCTTCCTGTGATGAGAGATTGGCATAAATGGACATGTCCTCCGGAAGCAGTGAAATAACGAATTCCTCAAAGGTCTTTCCGTATCTCTGTGTGAATGTTGCCCCTTTACTTTGCCCGTGGTCTGACTGAATTACAAACTGATATTCTCTTGAAGCATACCTGCTTCCTTCAATTAACCGTTTGATATGCTTATCTATTAATCTGAGGGCATAATATGAATCCTCATCTTCAACGCCTGAATGATACGCTATTTCATCATAGCCGAGATATGTGGAATATGCAACGTCAATATCCCCCACCATCACGTCTCCAATCAATGTAGCAGTGTTGGCTTCGCTCAAAAAGACATTTGTTCCGACTCTGATGGAAGCGTACTTGAAATCCCTGTCAATTCTTGGTTGAATATCTTCAACTTTATGCTTTCTTTGTGAACGAAGCTCCTTAATCAAATCATATAATCCCAAAAGTGCAATACGTGCTGTATAACTTGGACTTGAATACAGGGAAAACCATGCAGTGTTATATAATTTTTTAAAGTTTCTGAATTTACTTGATGTTAAAATAATGTCTTTAGCATCACCGGAAAATAGATTTGACCGGCTAGCTCCATTATCTGCAAGCAACCCATTTCCATCGGAAATTCTCTCTTCCAATACTTCAATATCCTTTAAAGAGGAACATTCGACAATTTTATTATTATTTTCCTTTTCAACCCATCTGAAAGCAACAATGTCACTGTTGTTTCCATGCAGGATTCCGGCCTGGCTTGCTCCGGTCTGAGAAGACAGATCGGTAATCCAAGGTTTAAGAGTGTGAGTTTCTGATTCAATTAGCTTTTTAACATTGTTCATATAACCGCTTTCAATAGCTTCACGCAGCATTCCATAGGAAAGACCGTCAACTTCTACCACTATAACACCTGGATAATCCTTAACTTCCTTTTTCCTTTTCTTTCTTGCATCCCTCAAAACAACCCTATAATATGAAGTATCATCATCAATAGTCAGAATTGCTGTTAACAGAGTATTTACTGCAGTTAATACAAATGCCGCAACTAAAAAGCCATATCCAACCAGGTTAATGTAAAACATCGGTGCAATAATCACTATTATAATAGCGTTCACTATGAATAAAGCAAAACCAAATGTCAAAAGTATGAACGGCAGGAATAATCTAGTGATAATCGGCCACAAAATAGCATTTACTAAACTGTAAAATAAAACAAAAAGAAGAATTCATCAAGATACTCAATCTCAACGCCTAAACCGAAATAACTGACCACATACATGGCAATTACGTTTGCAAAAAATAATATCAAGGTTCTTTTAATCGAAATATTTCGTGGCGGTTTTTCACTAATTCTTTCCATAACAATTATTATATTTATTTATGTTAAAAAATATTTCCCATCTATTTTTATCTCAGACGCTAAAAACATAAAAATAAAAAAACCAGCAAAACAATAATAAAAATACCTTTCCATCAATCAAATAGCTATCTGCATTTAAATCCAAGCTCATTAAGGATTTTTTGCAGGTATTTCTTTTTTAAAACAAGTTCACGTTTGTTGGCCAATTTGTCGCTGTTTGGCTGCGGAACCTTTTCATTCAGTCTTGAAGCTCCCAGATATTTGGTATCCCCTTCACGCAACTTGTGGGCCTCGCCTCTGTCAATGGCCTTTTTTATTATATAGTAATCGCCAAAAAGCACGTCAAAGTCATTGCTTAAGTAATAGAGTTCCAAATCAGTGATTATGTCATTGCAATACCATATTATCAGGATTGACTCATACTTAAACAGTTCATAAAACTCAATCAGGTTAAAATAATCCAAGTCAGCCAGTTTAAACTTGCTTGCAGGGTATCTTTTACCGCAGTTCTTGTAAAAATACTCCAATGGAGCAATAAAAAAAGTTGTTGATTCATTCAAGACAACTTCATTTATGTTTTTACCAATCAATGCCTCAAATGAATCCATGTTAATCTAGTCTTTGTCTAAAGCAGGAATTCCTGTAATTCTTAATCCGCCATAGTGGGATTTGTATTTGATGTTCAATCCGATTAATAATGGTGTGATTTTTTCAATGATTCTTGCTTTTTCCAGAATTCCACAGTCAATTGTTTTAATTCCAGGGATTTTGTCGATGATTTCAGCAGCAGCTGCCTTAGCATCATTGTCGTCACCTGCAATTAAACAGTCACAGTCTATTTCTTCAGGAATATTTGCTAAGTGGGAGTTGGAAATATTACAGAATGCACATATTACCTTAGCACCGGTTCCTTCTAAGATGGAAGCAGTTCTTTCAGCTGCAGATCCTTCCATCAAATCAATGAATCTGAAAGGTTTTCCACCGATAGCTGTTTCTAGAGGTACAGTTGCGTCCATGACAATTTTGTCCTTACAGAACTCCTTGATTCCTTCGACAGTTGGCTTTTGAGCAACTAAAGGTACTGTGATAATCAATACGTCACCTTCTTTTGCAGCATCTTCGTTTGCCATTCCAACCATGTTGGATAAGTCATAGTCTGCTAGGTCTTCTTTTGCTTTTGCAACTACATCCAATGCTTTTTCTTCTTTTCTTGATCCGACAATTACATCTACACCAGCAATAGCTAGTCTTTCAGCAATACCAAGTCCTTGTGGGCCTGTTCCACCTATTATACTTACTTTCATATATCTCACCTATTTTTTATCATATAATAATCCGCCTACGAAAATCAAATATTCAGGCAGTTTACCGTCTCGCGCATATTTAATTTCGCATCCGAGATAATCTTCAATAGCCTTATCAGTGTATGCCCCCAATGATTCAAGGGAATATCTCATTTTAAATGGCATTTTGCACGGCATGTTGAATTCTCTTGTACATCTCATGCACAGGTTGCATTTTCCCATAAATAATCCCAGTGCATCCTCACTTTCTAGCATGTAAATTTCATTCATGAATTTGACTTTCATGCGTTCAAATCTTTTTAGGATGAATTGAAGTTCCTCTTCTGAAAATTCGTGCTCCAATTCTTCAGCAGAAAAGTCAATTTTAAAAGCAATAATCTTTAATTTGTTGTATGCATTCCATACATCCCCATAAACATCAAAATCAAACGGAGGATAATTCCAGTTGTATCCCAGCGCTTCCTCCTCTTCAATGCATAATTTTGAAACCTCTTCAAAATTTACATATTTCTCCACAAACTCCCCCACATCAACATCGCATGTGAGTTTTTTTATCTCTGACATAATAATCAATATATAAATTGAACATTATAAAAGTTTCTATTGAAAAATTTCAAAATTTAATCAAATTTGTTTAAAATTAAAAATGATTGGTATTTGAATAAGAAAAGACCGTATTTCTATTTTTTCGCCAATTTCATATCCAAATTAATCCCCTTAAAATTGAACAAAATAATATATTTAACCATTGATTACACGATTTAGTGCAATTTTTTTAGTGTTAAAATTAACAGATTTTTGAGTGTCGGTAAGTGATTTTTTAAGGGTGTTTACTATTGCATGCCTAAGCTCATCGTCAAATTCAATGCATGTGCCTCCCCTGAACTCATGTATCTTAGAGATTTTTTTGACTTCAAGATATTTCAAATATTCATTCAATTCTTCAGTTATTTCATCCATCAGTATTTTAACATCAAGAAATTTATCGTTGATCTCATCGGCTTTCTTGAAAGCTTCCTTTTCTATATATTCCAAATTTTCAAAATCCTCTTTTGAATATTCATAAAGAAATGTTTTTTGAGTCATAGTTAATTTTAAGGTATAACTAAATATATGTACTTTTTGCAAAAAAATAAGTTAAAAAATAGTGACTGCAAATCATCTTACGATATGCTGTCCGGGGTTAATGAAGTCATCCAAAAACTCCAGGAAGTTTTCATTGCCCACATCGGCAATGTCAATGAATTCATGTGATTTGATAATGGTTTTTTTAAGGTTTTTGCCTACTTTAATAAGGCCGATATGTTCCTGTGTGAAAACATATTTCAATAGGTCTTCCGCTTGACTGAATTCCCTTTTTTGCATATGAACCAAAAAGTCATCCTGTATATAGCAGTTTTCACGGCCGTATTTTGCAGTGAAATTCTCACAGGCCTTGTTAATGAACACTTTTGGCCCCACATTGACTTTAATGTCGTTGAGCTTTGATGACGCCATTTCAAGAAGTATAACAGCATTCAATATCTCATCACTCCAGTAATCCGCTTTAAAGACATTGAATTCATTTTCATTTAATTTGCGCTCCAACGCTTCACAGGTCTTTTTAAGCTGCGGATGAAGAGTGTCCAGGGGCATGTCAGGAATGTTGAATCTGACTGCAATCAAATCACTGTTTCTTTTTGAAAATTCATCCAGAATATCTTCCTTATTAAGATTTCTTTTCAAAGGATAGAAATAATCATTCTTATTATCTGAAAATATGTAATTACGGGCGGACTGAATGAATTCCGCCATCTTATTCAATCTTAAAGCTGCAGCCACATTACGGTTCATGTCAGTGGGATCTATTACAATCAAAGGATCTCCCTTAAACAAGCTAGAAGTGTTGTAGTTTTCCAAATCTATTGAATGGCCATGCTTCCAGTTGATAGCTTCCTTTAGAGTATTTTCAAAGCTGCCGTAGTGAATAATAAGAAGTTCACACAGATAACCTGCAAATCCTCCGACTTTAAATTCAGAACCGTAAGTTCCGGTCGCTGCCATGAAACGTTTTAAAAGCAGGACCTCATCTTCTTGTCCTTCAGCTAAGTTTGCCTTGACATAGCGGGTGTGCAGGATTGTCCTGTCCACTGCGGATTTAAGCTGGCTTCCGTCTTCAATCTGATAGCATGGAACGATGTCAACTTCACATCCTTCAATATCAGTTGTAACGTAAGGATGTGATGCAAAGTGATGTTCAGGAGTTGAACCGAATTCATCACAACAGATATGAGCCAAATCAAGACCTGTTTGCTTTAAAAACTGCTTGTCTGTATCAAGGGGAAATGCAATGAATATGTCAATGTCTGATTTTCCCTTAAGAGCAGTGTTTTTTGCAACTGAACCTACCAGTGTAACTTTTGCATCAATGCCCTTTTCATCGCAGGTTTTCTGCAGGAAGTTCATCAATCTTGAAGAAACATCATCAATATGACGTTTTTCTTCAACGGTAGGTTTAATGTCTTTCAATATTAGCTCATAATCCATTATAATCACAATTCAAATATTTCTAAATCTTCATAAATCGGTCCTTGAGGAGTTAAAGTGGATTTTTTGAGAATGATTTTATCCACTGTCATTTCTCCAATCTCAACTTCACTAAATTCCTCGATTGTTGATTTGACCTTGTCTTTGCCTTTGGCGGTTTTCATACGGCCAATGGTCAAGTGGGATGAGAATCTTTTGTCCTTGTCAAAACCCAACTTAACAAATTCCTTGTCAAGCTCATCATGAAGCCTTTTAACAATTGCATCATCGTCAATGCCCAGCCAGATGACTTTTATTCTTTTTGTATTTGGAAAGGCACCGCATCCCTTGATTTTAACCGGAAACTTGTCAAATCCTGAAACTACACTTTCTATTTTTGAAGACAATAAGTCGATTCCCTCAACATCGATGTCTCCAAAGAACTTAAGTGTAAGATGCAGGTTTTCCAAATCAACATATTTGATATTGGCATCAATTTGCTTAAATTCCTTGATGATCTTATACATCTTGGCTTTCAAGTCTTCATCAACGTCGATTGCTAAAAATGCCCTAAGCTGACTCATTTTGACACCTATTGCTCTATGATTGTCTCATCAATAGCTATTCCAAAGTGACGTGCACTGGATTCAATGTAGACTTTTACCTTGTCTCCAGGTTTTACATCAGCCACTGAAAGAGGTTCATTGTTTTCATCTACAATTCTGATTGTTTCCGCATTCTGCAGTAATGTTCTGATAGTTTTTCCTTCATATTCAGCTTCAATTAAAATCAAAGGCCTTCTTTCTATTTTGCTTCTTCCGACATATGCTGTTCTTGTCTCTCCTTCAGTATTGACGATCAATACCTCATCACCTGCTACAAGTTCGGAAAGATATCTGGTCTTGTTTCCCGGAACCATCACATAGGCCTGAACCGGACCTGCATTTACTCTGAACGGACGTGATGCAACATATTCACTTTCAAGTGATTCTGAATGCACTAAAAACATTGATTTTGAATATGAACCGATGAGCATTCCTTCACCCGGCTTCATCATGTCTGTGGTGTCAACGCATACCCTGTCGCCTGAGCCCAATGGTTTTACATTGGTTATGGTAGCCACTTTCAATTCATATTTTGCCTGTGATGCCTTAACGACCTCTTCAGCAATTTTTTTAGTTTGATTGAAGTCATTTGCCTCAAATATGACTCCGTCTGTTCCGTGCTCCAATGTTTCAAGTGCGACACGTGCGCCGTCAAGGTCACGGACTGCCGCAATGATTTCAACATCTTCCTTTTGAAGGTCTGCAATGATGTTTTCAAGAGGAATGATTGTCCAGTCAGTTCCGACCAATATTATATAATCAACAATCGGACCCAATTTAACTGCCAATTGTTCATGAGCCTTATCAATAATTTTAATATAAGCACAAACTTGTTTACCTTCGCTTTTTGCTCTTTTTGCATCTGCAATATCTCTAGAATCTGTAAAGTCATCGTTCAACTCTACAAAACCGTCTCCTTCACCATTTATTCCGACAAGATAAATGTCAGCGTCATCTGAATTTGCAATGATTTTTACATTGCCCAATTTTCTGATGTTTTCGATGTCATCGAAGTCAAGGACATGGTCAATTCCTGATTCAAGCGCAGTGGTAATCATTTCCTTTTTGTCTTCCCACAGTTCATCAGGAGTGCTTATCCAAGCGAATTTGTTTTGCATTTAATACACCTATTTTAAGAATTCTAAAGCCTCTTCAACTTCTAAATCGTGGTGAACAACTTCGGAAATTGCCCTGGTGATTTTACCTGGCTGTTCTGCCTGGAACAAGTTACGTCCAAACGCAACACCTGCACCACCAACTTCAAGAGAATCTTTAACCATCTGGAGTAATTCCTCATCGGTTTCCACTTTAGGACCGCCTGCAATTACAACAGGTACGATTGCTCCTTCAACAACTTCCCTGAATGAATCAGGATCACCGGTATAATTGGTTTTGACAATGTCTACACCAAGTTCTGACCCTACACGTGCTGCATGTTTTACGAATTCAACGTCATGCTCGTTTTCAACTTTTTGTCCACGTGGGTACATCATAGCTAAAAGTGGCATTCCCCAGTAGTCACAGGTTTCTGCAATCTCACCCAATTCCTGTAACATTTGGCTTTCTGTTTCTGAACCTAGGTTTACATGAATGGAAACTGCATCTGCACCGAGCTGAATAGCTTTTTCCACACTTGTTACAGTTACCTTATCGTTTGGATCTGGTGCAAGAGAAGTACTTGCTGACAAGTGCACAATAAGACCTATATCGTTACCGTAACCACGGTGCCCTTGTTTAACAATACCTTTGTGCATTAAGATTGCATCTGCTCCGCCTTGGGAGATTTCTTCTACTGTTTCATCCATATTGATGATTCCTGGAATAGGACCGCTTGATACACCATGATCCATAGGTGCAATGACGGTTCTACCCGTATTTCTGTTGATGATTCTTTCTAAACGAATCTTTTTACCTATCATTATAAAACCTCTTTACTTATGAATTATATTTCTCTTCATTATGATATATAAATCTTGATTGTACAAAAATATACAATTCTATAAAGTTAATTAATTAAAATTGAATAAATGAATAAAAATATATAATAAAAATTACATTACTTTAAAAAATTTATATTAAAAAAATGATTAAATAATGAATTTTATGCGCATGTTTTAATTGGACACATATTTTAAAAAAATAAAACTATTCATTATTTTAGGGAAGGAGTCCACAATTCAAATTCCTTGATTTGAGGAGGAATGCCTGAATCATGATAGCTTTCAAGATAACCCTCTTCGCTGAAATAATCTTCACCGCTGCTTTTAGCTGAGTTGAAAAATTCCAGAAGTCCACGATTTCTTATTACAGTGTGTTTCGGCTTGAATGTGGAAGACCAAATGTAGAACACCTTAAAGACTGTGTCTGGATGATATCCTCCACCCAGATCAATTGCAAGAACATCACATTTCTGAACCTTTTTGAATACTTCTGCAATAACATCATGAAGCCTGACATCACCTGAAATAAACTCAACATCAAGTTTTGCCATTTCATCAACGGCCTCAGGTGAGTTATCTACAGCAATAACACTGCATTTATCAGCAATCAATTGTGTTGTACCTCCTGTATGGCAGCCCAATTCAATTACCACATCACCATCTTCAATTAAATCCTGAAGATCTTTCCTATAGTTTTTTACATTATAACTGAGTTTAATCATAAACTATCCCAATGTTGTTAAGTTCATCTATATTCAAGTTTTCAACGTTTAGGTTTTTGAGCACATCTTCATCATATGCAAATGCAAATACTGTATTTCCCAACATTGCCATGGAACTACCTAAAATATCACTCGAAGAATTAAAATAATCAATTAGATTTTTCACTTCATCTGACATTAATCCTATATCCTGGGAAAACTTCAATGAAAAATCCAAAAAATTCTCCACTGAAGGGTCATCTTCAAAGAGTCCCAGATATTTCCCGCCGGCAGAGGTGATGACCTCCTTTTGATGAGAATCACGTATTACACTTGACGTGTCAATTCTTCCAAAGGTTTTCCATCCGATAAATACATTTTCATTAAATGATTTTATCTCACCTATTCCCGGAGCGCCCGGTTTTGTCCTTAAAACCAGTCCTTTTCCTGTCTGCGCAATGACATCGCCAAGGCCGCCTCCCAAATCTACTTCAGCCATATGTGCAATCTGACCGCACAGCTCATCGGAGTATCCAAGATTCAAAAATTCGTTTAGAGCCAAGGTCAGGCTTAAGGCCGATGCGGCGGATGTTCCAAAACCCGCTCCAATCGGAAGCTGAATATCCTGAGTAATCTTAAAATTAGTATCAATTTCCAAAATGGATAAGACTTCATCAATTACAGTTTTATCTCCCTGATTTACATCAATTATGAGTTTATCGCAAGGAGATATTGTTGTCTTTACACCTTTAGAAAGTAAAAATCCGGCACCGCATGAACCGTTTTTCAGTTTTATCTCATGATTTTCTATTGTAAAAAAGCCGGTAATGTGGCCCGGTACAAAAACTGAATTTGACATGATAAATAATATGTTTTTAAATTAATTAAAACTTTTGACCTATCTCATATGCTTTTTTAAGGTCTTCTTCAGCATTATCTGCATCACCAATGAATTTAACACCGGCTACTTCCAATGTTTCAATATATTCAAGTTCAGTATTGTTTAAGAAGGGTTGTGTTTCCGTGAGTTTGATGTAATCTTGGTATATGTCTTTATCTGGATAAGCATGGGTGAAAATCATTGCTGCCTTTCCGTTAAATTTCTTGTCAGGATTGTTGAAAATTGAATAAAATCTGTCAACTATTGTTTTTGCCTGTGCAGTCATTTGTCCAAAGTATATTGGGGAAGCTAAAATCACGCCCGCTCCATCTGCAAGCTGATTGATGATTTCCGCTCCATCATCTTCATATCTGCAGTCCTTGCCTTTTGCACAGATTTCACAACCGCTGCACGGTTTGATGTCCAAATCTTGCAAATAATATTTTATGACTTCGTGGCCGTTATCTTCGGCACCCTTGATCATTTCATCTAAAATACGATTAGTGTTTCCCTTTTTTCTAGGGCTTGCTTGAAAAGCTAAAATTTTCATATTAACTACCTCGCTTATTAATTAATTTAAGAAAGGCATATAAATTTTACTAAAAAATTGTGGATATATTATATTTAAAAAAAGAAAAAGATATGAGTTAATTAAAACTCCTTAAAATGTTTATTTTTGTTTTTTAACTCTTCTAATGCATGGTAGGAACAATGCAATGTAAACAATGAAAAAATTGAACAACCTCGCCTTATAGAAGGCGAGGATTCCTAGATTATTTTTTTTCACTCAATCGGTTTATTGAGTATTTTCTAGGCTATCCCCGGGGCACCACCGGTTCAATATATTAATTGCGGCATTTACGTCTCTATCAAGTTCTTCACCGCATTTTGGACAAATCCAGTTTCTTGTTTTAACATCTAAATCCTTGTTTATGTGTCCGCAGTGATGACATGTTTTACTGGTATTTTTAGCATCAACAAACACTACTCCCTCTGCATCAGGTTTGTACACTTCAAATTTGTTTTTTAGTCGTTGTATGAACTGTGATAGTGGAAAGACCATGTTTTGTTCTCCTCCTATCAGGATTTTGATAGTGGCGTAATTTTCTTCGAAAACAATGGTATCATAGTCTTTTACCAGATTATATGTTAATTTTTCGATATAATCATTGAGTTTATGTGTTCTTTTGTTGTACCATTTTTGCAGTCTTTTTTGTAATTTTTTCCATCGGCGGCTTAGTTTTCTGCATTTTGACATTAGTCGGTTTACGTGTTTTATCATTTGGTTTTCATGATTTATATCGAAAAACTCTTTAACCTCGTCGCTTGTTACTAGCCAGCCGTTAATGTTGGAATTGATGTCGCAGCCAATTTTATCTCCTGTTAATGGTAATTGTTCTGAGTAATCTGTGGTTATGTTGATTATTGCATAGTAATGTATGCCGTCATATGCTATTGTGATATTGTTAAACTTAATATCACTGCTATTCAATAGTTCACGGTATTTGGGACTGGTTCTGAACCTGACTTCGCCATATATTCTCAAAGATAACTTATTTTTGTCTATGATTTTCTTGTTTGAAGGTATGGTTTGTCTGAAGCTGTTGCGGTTTTCTTTTTTGCTGTGAAATTTAGGATAATTAAAATGAGGGTTTTTTAAGAAATTATCGAATCCACAGCTTAAATCTCTTATTGCCTGCTGTAAACTGGTAGATTCCATAGCATCCAGATACGGCAATGCTTTTTTAGATTCCATCATCAACTTATTCAAGAAAGTATAAGTAGGCTGTATACTATCATCCTTTTCATATAATGCATTGTATTTACCTAGGGTTTCGTTGTAGGCTTTACGTACACAACCGAAATTTCTATGAAATCCTTCACGCTGCTCACTATTAGGAAGAATTCTAACCACAACACCAATAGTCCGCTCATCCATAAAATCAACACAACCATTATTTTTATTTACATTCCAAAAACAACCCATATTATTACTTTTCTTCAAAAGAAAAAAAGACATTTACAGGTTATAATATACAATTAATACACACTATATATAAACAAATTATGTGAGAGCATTTGACAAGTATTCTCCGACCCCGAAAAAAATAGAGAAAAATGTATGCCGAATAAAAAATACAAAACAAATAACAAATAAAAAGCGTGTTTTTAGAAAAATAAATACAGAAAACTAGTAAAAATAAAAGTACTCCTAAACTTGCGATTCATCCTCGACTTAAGAAGTCGAGGTATTCTCGCTTTTTTAAGATAAAATTGATTACTCATCAATCCATGCTTTTACAGTGTCTTTTACATCATAGACATTAGCGCCAGGAATTGATAAACCTTTTTTAATCTCAGCACCATCACATAATTTTGCCAAATCCCTTTGAGATGAACCAAAACCTGATCCCTCATGAGTTACGAATGGTTTAACTACTTTTCCAGCAAAGTCAAGCTGTTCCAATTGGGTAAACATTGGCATTGGCAATGTTCCCCACCAGTTTGGAAAACCAATATAGATTGTGTCATAATCATCAATGCTTTCAAGAGTTTCCTTGATTTCCGGCCTTGCATCTGCTTGCTGTTCCTTTTTGGCAACATCAATGCATTTCATGTAATCTGCAGGATATTCATTTGCCGGTTCGACTTTAAATAAATCAGCACCATCAAATTCCTGAATGTATTCAGCAATGACTTCAGTGTTTCCTTTTTCAATGTTTTTAAGTTCTCCACCGAAGTAGTTTTCACCGTTTCTTGAAAAGTAAATAACTAAACTTGCCATTTTAATCACCTTATTAAAATAATATTAATCAATATCTAATATATAAATGTTGCTACTTGCAACAATTATTATCTAAATAAAAAAAGAAAAATAAATAAATAGTTAAAAAACTATTCTTTTATAGAACGAGCAAGTTCTGCACCTTTTTCGAATGCTTCTGCTAAAACATCTTCATCAGGCACAAACAAAACATCCAAAGTGTCAGTTACAGTGAATCCTGCTTCTTCAAGGTCACGTTGGAGTTTTGCAACAGCTCCTCCACCCCATCCTTTGGATGAAAAGATTAAAGCGTTTTTCTCACTGCCTGTTCCTTTGAAGTTTACACAGTCCAACCAGTACATCATGTTACCGATTCTTGGGAACGGCTTGTTCATCATTGTTGGAGCACCTAATGCAATAGCTTTGGAGTCCAATATGTCGGTAATGACATCATCAGGACCGTCTTCCTGCATGAAGTACATTTCAACTTCAACACCTTCGCTCATGATACCTTCAGCAATTTGGTATGCAAGCTTTTCGGTTGAATGGTGCATTGTATCATAAATAACTGTGATTTTGTCTTTACATACACCTGATCCCCATTCGGAGTATTTTTCAACGATTGGAGCAGGGTTTGTCCAAATTTGACCGTGACATGGAGCAATCATTTTGATTTGTTCCAAAAGACCGTTTTCGGTCAATTCGTTTAATTTCATTCTAAGCATTGGGGAACCTAAGGTAACCAGGTTTGCATAGTATTTTTGAGCTTCCCTAAGTAAGTAATCTAAAGAATAATCTTTGTCAAATCTTTTGGAGTGACATACATGTTGTCCGAATGCATCATTGGAGAACAGAATTCCTTCTTCAGCTAAGAAGGTGAACATGCTGTCAGGCCAGTGAAGCATTGGAGCTGATACGAATTTCAAGGTTCTTCCACCGATATCCAATTCGTCACCGGTTGCTACTGCATTGATTTCCAGGTCTGAGAAGTTGTGATACTGATTTTCTAAGAATTTGATACAGTTTGCAGAGGCATAGATTTCTGCATCGGGATTGTATTTTTCAATTGTTTCACGTAAAAAAGTGGAGTGGTCCATTTCTGAGTGGTTTTGAACAAATACGTCAATTTTGAATTCTTTTCCTTCTTGTTCGAAAGCATCTTTTACTCTTGCATCAAACTGTTCGAACATTCCTCTGTATACATTATCGATTAATACGGTTTTTTCTTCACCGAATACTATGTATGCGTTGTAGGTGGTTCCTGGAATTCCATATCCATGGAAGGTTCTGCTGTTCCAGTGGAGTACTCCAACCCAGTAAACACCGTCTGCCATTTTTACAGCTTTTGCTTTCATATTCATAACCTCAAAAAAATTTAAGTTATATAAATATATATTCTACGTATTATATAAATTATTATATGAACAAAAGAATCGATTTACACATGCACAGTTTATTCAGCGATGGAGAACTACTGCCATCCGAACTTGCAAGAAGAGCATTGAAACTAAATCACGAAGTAATCGCAATTACAGACCATGTCGACTGGTCAAATGTTGAAACAATACCTGCAATCCAGGATGCAATTGATGATATAAACGCAAACTGGGACATAACCGTCGTATTGGGTGCTGAAGTAACCCATGCACCATGCGAATCAATTGACGGCATTGCAAAAAGAGCAAAACAGCTTGGAGCAAAAATAGTTGTCGTTCACGGTGAAACATTAAATGAACCAGTGACACCAGGAACCAACAGGGCAGCTGTTGAATCAAAACATGTTGACATTTTAGGCCATCCTGGTTTGATAACCAAAGAAGAGGCGGAAATTGCCTTAGAAAATGACATTTATCTTGAGATTTCAGCACGTAAAGGACATTGTCTCGGAAACGGGCATGTTGCAAACATTGCACGTGAAGTTGGAAACAACCTTTTGGTTGACACCGATACCCATGCACCAAGCGACTTGATTACATTTGAAAAGTCCTACGAAGTTGCATTAGGTGCTGGATTGAGCCATGATGAAGCTATGAAAGCCCTTGTTGACAATCCTCGCCAACTTTTAAAATCAAAAGGAATCTTATAATTGTTTTGGAATTGGATTAATTGCTTGAAAACTCCATTAAGTTGATGCAATCTCCAAATCCTTATTTAATAAATTTACTTGTTTAATAACAGCAATTACATACTCAGACAACTTTTTGTCTAAATTAAAAAATAATTATTTTAAAACTTTATATCTTAAAATTAAGTCTTTTCCTAAGGAAAATGAATCAATCAACTCTAATTTTACGGATTCATCCATAGTGTCAAAGCCTTCTCCATCGAAGAAAGTCTTTGCATTTGCACCGCCAACAACCATAGGAGCTATACAAATGCTTATCTCATCAATGAGACCTGCCTTAATCATAGAGAAGTTTAGTGTGGATCCTCCTTCAAGCATCAGCTTATCAATTCCTTCCTCATGAAGATAGCTCATAAGCAAACTCAAGTCCACCCTTTTATCGCCACACCACATGAATTTGACGCCACGTTTTTTGAAGGTTTCATATTTTTCAGTTTTAACGAATTCATCCTTATATTCATTTGCACAGGCAATTATTGTCTTTGCATCAGAATTTGTGATTCTCGCATCAATCGGAGTTCTGCATTTGCTGTCCACCACAACACGGACTGGATTGTCTTCAGGCCTTGCATTGATTTTGTGAACTGTCAAACGAGGATCATCAGCCAGAACTGTTCCGATTCCAACCATTATTCCGTCACAGTCCTTTCTGATTTCATGAACTCTTTTGAGGTCCTCTTCACCGGAAATGTTGGAGCTTCCGGTAGCGGTTGCAATCTTTCCGTCCAGGGTCATTGCCGCATTCAATATCACATATGGCCTCATTCAATCACCCTAAATGATAGAACATCTCTTTTATCTGCAGGAAGTTCATCAGTGTTTTGCTTTCAAGCATTCCAGGCATTACCAATGCCACAATGATTCCAAGAATTCCGAATGCAATTCCAATTGCCCATATTATTTTAACTGCATCCTTTTCGGCAATAGGTTTTCTTAAAATTAATCTTATCAATGATTTGAAACCGACATCAGGCCTTACAAGTTTTCCTTCATCATTAAGTTGTGTCGGTTTTTGCTGGGAACGGTTCATTACACCAGCAGAATAGAATTTCAATGCCGCATCAATGATGTTTGGCATCAATACGATTAATGCAATCAGTTTGACCCTACCAATAAACGCAATACATACGATAGCTGCACCGATAATCAATGTTCCTGTGTCTCCAGGGAAAATTTTAGCAGGATATCTGTTGAAGTATAAAAATGCAAGCAATGCACCGAGCATACTCATGGAAATGATTGTTACATCATATTTTCCTAGAATTATACATGCTATTGTCAGTGATGCCATTGAAATAACGCCTAAACCTGATTCGATACCGTTTAGTCCTGCAAGCATGTTTGTCAGGTTTGATCCGATTGAAAGAGCTATCGGAATGGTTATTAAATATAAAATACCTACATTAGGAGGTGCCGCCCACATCAAAGGAAGACCTGCAATGAAAAGCAAGAAGAACTTGGACCTTGATGAAAGCGCAAGCAAATCATCGAGAATTCCAATCATTCCCACAAGCAATATTACAACCAGAACAACAATCAACGGAAATGCAAGAAGGTCATGCATGTAAATTCCTGAAAACATTCCGATTACAAAACCGAATATGATTCCGAATCCACCCATTTCCGCTACAACAGGTTTCCATGACTTATGAATGTCTTTTCCAACAATGTCAGCTTCTTCTAATTTTCTAATAATCTTCGGCATGAATAATCTGGTTACAAAAAAGGAAAGTAATCCACAGATTATTGCTATCACATATAAAGGCAATTGCGGTAGAATCATCATAGTTAAATATTTAATACTCATTATTAAAAAAAGTAATTATTTTTTATTTAAAATGTAATAAACACTTCTTAATGGAATATCCAATTTCTCAGAAATCTCTTTTGCAGATAACCCATCAGCTTTAAGGTTTTTAATTTCAGTGTGGTTGTATTTACGTTTTCTATTGTCAAAAGTAGCTTTGCTTTTTCTTAAAAGGTAATAAACACGATTTAAAGTCATGTTTAACTTTTCAGCTATTTCTTTTGGTTTTAAACCATCATTTGACAGTTTTAAAACCTCAAATTCAATCCCTTCGGTTTGTGATTTGGCTCCCCAGTTATATTTTTTCTCAACTTCAATGTCGAGCTGCTCTAAAGCATCAATATATGTTTTTGAGGTTCTGTTATAAACGCTTGGAGAACAGGTTATCATTGAGAGGTTCGGATACTCCTCTATCAGCTCCACAATCATTGAAGATGAAAGGGCCTTTGTAATATGAATTGTTGTTACGTCCTCATCCATAAAATCACTATTTTTTAATTAAATCCAGGAATTTTTTGGATTTGTCACTTTTCGGATTTCTGATTTGGTCAATATGCTTGATTTCCTTTTTAACTCTTGAGGCATTGATATTGAATGCATTACATATTTCATCAATTGCAATGTCAGAGTTTTGGCATATCAATGCTGCGCCCAATGCCACATAGTTGAATTTGATATTGGAGCTTCTTGACTGCTTTTCGAATTTGAATTTCTCATACAGCAAGAGATCCATTTCGGGAACTGACATTATCTTGATGTCTGTAAAGTTATTCAATGTCTCTATAACCTTTGTGTAGGTTGTCTGGAACACTTTCCTCTGTTCACGGTCAAGCTCCACCCTGATATAAGGGAAAGGACCTGATGTGATTTTACGGGCATTGTTGGAAGTGGTCATGTAATATCTGAAAATATCCCATATAATCAAAGTTGTTGCAATGTTTTTAAATGTATTAATATAAATTGAATCCCTTATCTTTATATCACGATTGAGGGATCTTTTCAGGTTACCGAACCTGTCGGCATAATTTAACTTGACAAATTCATTTGTGATTTGAGTCTGTCTCCATTTTTCAATGGCATTGAAATCATACTTGTCAATGAAATCCGGAGTTTCATTTTCATATTTTGAAATTATCTCATAATACTTATTCAATCTTTTAAAATCAGTCAGTCTTCTTTTTAAAATGTCATCCTTGATGTTATCAATGATTTCTTCACCATACTTTACATATGCAATTGCAAGAGCTGTCCTTGCATGCTTGTCATCGATGATTGCAGGTTTGGTTCTGTGGAATCTCAAGGCCTCAATTCTGACGTTTCGTCCATAGATGCGTCTGACCTCTTCCTCATAGTTATTGACATATTCAGAACCTAGAGAAACGTTTTTCCTGATTAGACGATTGTTTTTACCCCTGAATCTAATGACCAGTGAAATTGTCTTTACAACACCTTTTCTTTCCTGTTTTAAAATGTTCAATACCTGTTTAAATGATTCCCTTCCATAATTGGAAAACTGACTCATCAAAACCATGTAGTTTCCTGAAAGCGGAAGGTATGGGATTATCTCCAGTCTAAAAGTAGCTTCCCTGTTGATTTTAAATGTGAAACCCTGTGAGCCACAGCTGCATTTCGCTTCGCGTTGGCGGTACTCATCCATTGAATATTTCTTATAGCAGTTATTGCATTTCACATATCCGAACTGTTCGAGATTTCCAATAGCAATCTTGTGTGAGTCAATAGCTGATTTCACTCTGTCCAAAATGTTCTTTTTAGAATTAGCTCTCATCCTGAATATCTGATTGTGACGAGAGTTTTCACCAACTTCCTCCAATGATACATCTGAACCTGATTTGGTTCCGTATCTGTTTAAGGATGTGAAAGGGGTGGTGTATCCCTGTGCATCCATGTCATCTTTAAGTTTCTGTAAATAGTCTAATCTGTCAACTAGCTTAAAATAAAGATTTTTGAAATTGTCAAAATCATCAATATCAACTAGACTAATTGAATCATTTGCAATTTCTTTTAAGTAGTTCTCGGCTTTGTTTACCAGGACAGATTCTTCCATTTAAATCAAGATTTATTGAATTCTTTCACCGACTTCTCCTTTTTCATCTGGGGAAAGTAATGCTCCGGATTCTCCGGTAGCTAAAATCATACCTTCGGATAAAGTTCCGAACAGTTTTGCTGGCTGTAGGTTAGCTACAACACATACTTTTCTGTCGATTAACTCTTCAGGTGAGTAGAATTTTGCAAGGCCTGCAACGATTTGTCTTGGTTTTTCTTCGCCGATGTCGACTTGCAATTTTAATAATTTATCGGATTTTTCGATTTTTTCCGCTTCTTTTACTTGTCCTATTTTAATTACAACTTCATCAAACTGATCAATACTAATTAAGTCACTCATATTTTCATCCTCATTATTTTCTTTTAAATTTTCCTGTAATTTTGCTTTTTGAGCATCGATTTCTTCATCATCAATTTTTTTGAATAAAGGTTTGGCCTTATTGATTTCATGGCCGGCAGGCAATGCAATTTTTGCATCATTCCAATTATCCAAACTTCCAAGGTTCATGATTTCAGCAATTTTATCAGCTTTTGTTGGAAGGAACGGTTTTAACATGTAGGCCAAGGTTTTAGCCAATTGATTGGATAAGTGCAGGCAGTTTGCCGCTTTGACTTTGTCTTCCTTGACTGCCTTCCATGGTTCTGCATCATTGAAATATTTGTTTCCTTTTTTAGCGACCTTGAATATTTCAAGCAATGCTTCCCTAAATTCAAAGTTCGCTATGTATTCACCTGCATTGTCCGGAAGCGCTTCAATAGCCAATCTGAATTCCTCATCTTCCTCGGTCGGATTTGTATATTCAGGGATTTTACTGTCAAATTGTTTTTTGGTGAATACAAATGTTCTGTGAAGGAAGTTTCCAATTACATCTGCCAATTCATCATTGTTTCTTTTTTGGAAATCATCCCATGAGAAGTCTGAATCCTTGTTTAAAGGTGCGTTGATTGTCAGATAATATCTTAAAAGGTCAGGATCATAATCTTTTACGAAATCAGCAATCCAGATTACCCAATTTTTACTTGTTGACATCTTTTCGCCTTCAAGGGACAGGAATTCACCTGCATAAATCATGTCAGGCAGCTTGCAGCCGTATGCCTTAAGAAGTCCCGGCCAGAAGATTGAGTGGTGGTAGATGATATCCTTACCTATGAAATGAACTACAAAGTCATTCCAATATTCTTCCCATTTACTGCCGGATTGCTTTGACCATTGTGATGCTGATGAGATGTAACCTAAGAATGCTTCAATCCAAACGTACAATACTTTACCTTTTGCCTCATCCAATGGTACTGGAATACCCCAATCCATATCACGGGTTAAAATCCAGTCATTCAATCCTTCTTTCAACCAGTTGGATGCATAGTTTTTAACGTTTGCAGGCAAGTTTTCATTGCCGTTAATGTATTCCTTAAGGTCATCTTCAAATTCAGAAAGTTTGAATGCATACTGGAAGGTGTCCTTGATTACTGGAGTTGTACCGCAGGTAATGCAGTGCGGTTCATCAAGCTCTGTCGGGTCAAGAGCCTTACCGCATTTTTCACAGTGGTCTCCTCTTGCTTCAGATCCGCAAACAGGACATAATCCTTCAACATACCTGTCCGGCAGGAACTTGTTACATTTCGGACAGTACAGCTGTTGGATATCCTCCCTATAGATGTATCCGTCATCATATAGCTTTTTAAAGAAATTTTTAGCAATCTCATAGTGAGCTTCATCTGTAGTTCTTGTAAAATTGTCCAGTGAGATGTTCATTGATTCAACATCACTGACAATCATGTCATGATACCTTTTAGAAATTTCAATAGGTTTTTTCTTTTCTTTGTCTGCCTTAACAGCAATTGGAGTTCCGTGCTCGTCAGTAGCACAGACCATCAGCACGTCATTGCCTATCATCCTGTTATACCTTGCATAGATATCTGCAGGCAGATAAGTGGAACGGATATGGCCTAAATGACATGGTCCATTTGCATAAGGAAGTGCACATGAAATAAAAATTTTTGACATTTAATTTATCCCCTCAATTATTTTAAACATGATATAATTATGTTATTCCTATATAATAAAGTAATATTTTTAACAGTGTTATAACATGAAGTACTGAAATTGAAATTAAAATTAAATAACTGAAAAATAATGATAAAATCTTTTTCACACAACTTTTCAAAACCAATTCAAAATTGCATTAAAAAATGAGATAGCTATTTAATATATAAAATAAAAAGTTAAAAGCATGGCTGAAGTATCCTATATCAATCCGTTGTCCAACGAAGGAAGACAAATCATCAGACAATACGGTGATTTGAACCAGATTTTTGATGAAGACGAGTCATTAATAGAAACCATTACACATACAACAAACCAAAGGATATCTGATGATTCCCTGATTCCAAAATCCTATGCTGACTATGCAATGAAACGCATGCAATGGGCAATTGAGAAAAAGAACAATAAGAATTTTACACAGGCTGAATTCGAATACCTGACAAATTCAGATCTGTTCATGCAGGATGTAGTGATATTTCACATTTTATGCCAGGCAATAGCTATTCAGTTCAATACAGGTTCACGCGAAACCAGGTTATTCGTTGAATCACAGGGAACACTGATTTTAGAAAGATTGGCGAAAATACCTCCAATGACCAGAGCTGAAATAATTGATGAAGTTTTAGATGAAGTTAAAGTGGACGGAGCCATACACTGGAAATCCCTAAGGGATGTAGTGGCATCCAAAAAACTCAAGCTTACCGATTTGCTTATTGACAACGGAGACGTTATTCTTCAACAGGACGACTTTTTGGAAAGGTTCGCATCAGAATTTACCGACAGAAGCCCTGACAGAATGTATGGAATCCTTATTGGAGACAGCGTTAAGGAACAGATACTTTCAAGACTTGTCATGCAAAAGACTGAAGAATACATTGCAAGAATCAAGGAGATGTCAGCAAGAATCGAAATTCACCCTGCTATCATAAAGATAGGTGAAGATCTCAAGGATTTCATCCCTGAAGAAATCAGCAAATACAATCAGTATTATGCAGGAAGCGGAGGACTGTTCGGTTCAGTTCAGGCTGGAAAATTAAATCCGGATGCATTTCCACCATGCATTAAGGCAACCGTTGATGGAGTGTCATCAGGAGGACGTAACGATGCAATTGTACTTCTGCTTACATCATTCGCATCATATGCCAGACTTTATCCAAGAATATTTGCATCAGATGAAAGCGTTAAGGTATCTGATATGGACCCTGACCTGTCAATTACTGAAAATGAGATTTTGCCTTTGATTTTTGATGCTGCAGATAACTGTACACCACCATTATTTGAAGACCAACCACAGGAAAAAATAAACATCATATCAAAATTAGGCTTTGGAATGCATGACAGAATAGACATCAATCATGAAGGCGAAACAAAATGGTACACTCCTATGAGCTGTGAGAAAATCAAGATTCACCTTCCACACCTGTGCCATCCCGACAAGTCATGCAAAGGAATAAACAATCCTTTATCCTGTTACGGACGTAAAAAATTCCAATTGGACAAGGAAGCTCCTAAAGAGTAGATTGTGAAAACTTGAACGGATTGTGGTCCTCATAGATTGCATCATAATACTTATTTAATATTTTAGATTCCCACATGTTGTAGTTGGCCTGCTCATTTTTTTCAAAGTTATAAGCCAATAACCCGATTTTTCTCTCATGTTCATCAATGCCCTTCATTTCACAAAAATCAGTGATAATGTCCGGAATGTATTCGCATGGATCATCGCTGCTGAACTCTAAAAATTCCTCATATTCATGAGGTGAAAAAAGCTCCTCTTCATTGATTGGACACTCATCGAATTTTAAAGTAAATAACTCAATGTATATTTCAGTGGCCAAATGCAGCTCATTAAAGTCCACTCCTAAACCGTAAACATTACCGTTTTCCAAATTTACAATAGTGTGGCCTGTTTTAATGCCAGGCATCCAATTGTCATAAGCAGGTTTAATGATTTCTTCAGGAGACAATCCTGACAGGACTGTTTTTAGATGTTCAACTCCTATAACTTCAACAAAATCTTCCATGTAATTATATTATTTTACATAACTAATAAAAGTGTGCAAAATCACGCTTGCCCAAATAATATATACTTTAAAAATAAACTATTAATCATGTTTTCTAAAGCTACAATCAAAGAGCGAAGACAATATTATCGTGAGGAATGGGACCCTAAAGACCTGCCGGAATTCATTTCAACCGACATTAAAAAAAGGGAGTTCGGTTTTGACCATAACGGAAGAGGTCCTAACGACAGATATAAAGTCTTCAGCAATACTGAATCATTGAGAAAATTCTTAAGATATAAGGCTCCTTTTGCAGCCTATATCTCTGTAGCTTTCTATAACAATCCAAGAAGAAGAGAAGATTGGCTAAAGGCAGAATACATTTTCGATGTTGATGCAAAAGACATACCTATAAGGTCCTGTCAGTGCGATGGAGTATGTGAAATATGCCTTGGTGAAGCTTTAGAAATAGTTAATACTCTAATTGATACTTTGGAAGGTGATTTGGGCCTTAAGAATATCCATCTGATTTATTCAGGAAGGGGTTACCACATCAGAATTTTGGATGAGGAAATGATGCTTGCAAACAGTGAACTACGCTCTGAAGTGCTTAAGTACGCTGCAGGTGCTGAAGTTCCAAAATCACAGTTTATAAACTCTGAAATTTCAAACCAAAGCTTTAACTTTGAGCATTTCTCAATTCCTATTGGATATTCCAAAATATTCACAGACAAGGTTAAGTTTAATATTCAACATCTTGTGGGAAATGAAAAGCTCGACGGAATCAACCCTAAGCTAATGAAGGACATCATCGCTTCAAGACATCACCTGGACAATGACAACTGGGGACTTTTCAAAAAGGATATCGGCCCTAGAAGGTATAAAAATCTTGTTGAAGCAATGGCAAGGGTCAATCTTGCAACAATCGATGCCAAAGTGTCAATCGACTTGAAAAGGATTTTAAGACTTCCTTCATCACTCCACTCAAAGGTCAGCATGAAATGTATGGAAGTCAAAAACAGGGAAACATTTGATCCTTTTGACAAGGCCGTCCCTAAATTTGTTTATGAAAGAAAAGGTGTTTAAAATGGATGATTTAAGAGAAGTTCTACGTAAAAATCAGTATTTTGAAGAGGTATCCGAAAGCAGATTCATTCCGGAATATCTGGGATTGATCGTGAATGGCGTTGTCATATACCATGTCAATTGGATTGATATTGTTGAAAATGAAGCGATATTCATGCATAAGGATATTCAAACCCATCCAATCGTTTCCATAGTATTGGAAAACCTAAACTCAATGATGATTATTACAAGTGACGGCATTAAAAAAGTGTTTTAAAACTAATCGGACTGGAAACACTTTGCTTTTATTTTTTCTGAAATTATTTCCGGAGCGTCATCCGCTGAAACCACGTTCCAGTTATAGGTAAATTTTTTTGATTTTTGGCGATTTTCTCTCAGTGAGTCTATATTTTCAAACATTTCAGTTTCCTCATCACGGGCACCTATTCTCCTTAAGGATTCTTCGGGAGTGATGTCCAAAAAGAACATGCAATCTGATGTTGGAAGAATGAACGCAACAATCTTATATACGATTGTGTTTACGACATTTGGAAGGTACATCACTGCCAGAATATATCTTGAAAATATTACAACATCAACATCCTTATTATAATAGTACATTTGAACTGATCGGATTGCATCAAGTCCAAAATAAACAGTAGCTTTAATTTTATTGTATTTTCCGGTTTTAAGCAATGCCTGTTTTGATTTTCTACCGAATTTATTGTCAGAACATGGATGAGAGCGGACAATGACACTGCGACCTTTCTTCTCATATGCATCAGCAAGCATATTAACCTGAGTGTCCTTTCCTGAACCGTCCAATCCATCAATAACAATAAACTTATTCATAGCATCACTTGTCTATTTTGAGTGCATTCCAATTGCATCATCAATTGGATAGAACTCAGTATATTTGGAATTTCTTTCAATTGGTTTTCTTCCTAAATCCTCAACCATTCTGCTTAAAGTTCCAATAGATGCTTCAACTCCATCAGGCGCACCTGAAGCTTCTGACAATTCATCTCCACCTAAGGTACCTCCCAAATCATTGGTTCCTGCAGTTAAAGCAACCTGAGCAAATCTGAATCCCATTTTAACCCATGAAACCTGAATATTAGGAATCAGATCCCTAAGCATCAATCTTGAAACCGCATATAATTTTAAATCCTGAGTTCCAGTAGCTCCCAAATCTGATTGGCCTTCCAAAAAGATTGGAGAGTACTCATGCATAAAAGTCATTGGAATAAACTCAGTGAATCCGTGAGTCTCTTCCTGAAGACGTCTAATAACATCAATATGTTCTACCCTTTCTTCTAAAGTTTCCACATGCCCGTACATGATAGTAGCTGAGCCCGGAATTCCACATTCATGAGCTGTCTTTACAATGTCAACCCATTCGGATACGCTTACCTTCTCAGGACAAATCAAATCCCTTGACCTGTCAGTCAATATTTCAGCAGCAGTTCCAGGAAGTGTATCAAGACCAGCATCGCGAAGTCTTTCACATCCTTCAGCAATATCTATTCCTGAAACCAGACATGCATCGTTAATCATAGTTGGTGAAAATCCATGAATCATGACATTCGGATATTCATCCTTCAGCAAATGCATTAAATGCTCATAATATTCAATGTCAGCATCAGGCAGCACTCCGCCCATTACACAGAACTCATGAGCTCCCTTTTCTACAGCGCCTTGGGCTTTAGCCAAGATTTGCTCGTCATTTAAAATGTATGCTTCAGGGTCATCGGCATCTTTTCCAAATGCGCAGAATCCACATCTGACAGTACAAATGTTTGTAAAATTGATATTACAATTATTAATGAATGTAACGTCGTCTCCGACGATTTCTTGTCGTAAATAGTCAGCAGTTGCTAGTAAAGGATACAAATCTGCACCTTTTATATTCATTAAATGATTTGCTTCTTCAACAGTGATTTGCTCATCCAAAGATTTGGTTAAAATCTTTTCTGTTTTAGAAGAAATTGGTAGTTTATCAAACATGAATATATATAAGTAAAAAGTTAAATAAAAAGGTTACTATTAATTAAATCAAATGTATGAAAATGTACATTAAGATATTGCAGATTATGACAAATATATTCATAAAATTATAAATTAAATGAAAATTGATAATTTAAATATATTTTTATAATATATCTCACTATATTAAAAACATAAACAAAAAAATGTGATATTATGGACAGTAGTGAAGCTATTTACAATAGTCTTAAAGACTGTGGAATTGACTTTGTTGTTAGTGTTCCATGCGTAAACTTATCAAAATTACTAAACATGATTGATGACGATTCAGAAATTACCCATATCCCAGTTACCCGTGAAGAGGAGGGAATCGGAATTTGTGCAGGAGCTTATCTTGGAGGGAAAAGCCCAGCAATCCTAATGCAGAATTCCGGACTTGGAAACTCAATCAACGCACTCAAGTCACTGATGGAATTATATGAATTTCCTCTTTTGATGATAATGAGTCACAGAGGTACTGAAGGGGAAAACATCTGCGGACAGGTCCCTATGGGCGAGTCAACACCAAGAATCCTTGAGGCAATGGATTTTAATTTTTTCAAACCTGCAAACCCTGAAGGAGCTTATGTAGACGTTAAAAAAGCATGGGATTTGTCTAATGAAGAAGGAAAACCTGTTAGCATACTTTTAGAAATTAAATATTGGTGATAATATGGCAAGATTCGAAGCAATTTACGAAATAATGGAATATATTGACGATGAACTGATTATCTGCAATATCGGATTTCCTTCAAGAGAACTGTATGAGATAAACGACAGGGACGAAAACTTTTATATGATCGGATCAATGGGTCTTGCATCATCAATCGGTTTTGGACTGGCTTTGGCCAGAGATGATAAGGACATTGTTGTCATTGACGGAGACGGGTCTCTTTTAATGAACATGGGTTCACTCGTAACAATATTTGCAAATAAACCAAGAAACCTAACATGGATTGTTATTGACAACGGCGCTTACGGCTCAACCGGAAATCAGGACACCTACGCCCAAAAATTGGACCTTGTTGATATTGCAAAAAGCGTAGGATTTAAAAACAGCTATAATTTTAGCGAGATTAATTTAAAGGAAATCATCGGCAGTGATGATGCCAGCTTTATTGTCTATAAAACAGAACCTGGAAATTCCAAAGCGCCAATCATCGATTTGGATCCGATAACCATCAAAAACAGATTCATGAAAGCTATTGAAAAATAGCTGTAAATTTAATTTTAAAAAAAAATATTCATGAGAATCCAAAAGATTCTCATTTAAACTTATTTTACTATTTGGATGAGTCCAACTCGGCAATCTTTTCATCGAAGTCATTGAACTTGCGAGCCAGTCCTGAGAAATACGGAATATACACTTTGGAAAAGGCAATTCTATCAGGATTATGACCCATTTCCGCAATTCTATCTTTAGCCCTTTGGATTTTACGTTCAACTTCGTCGTACATTAAATCTCCTGGGAATTCACCGATGAATACTCCGTCCGCACCGTTTTCAAGAGCATGTCTGATATGTCTTGGCCTTACACGATTTACGGAAATTACCTTAATGATATGTATTGATTCCGGATATGACATCCTATTTACACCAATATTATCGGCAGCAGTATAGCCTATATTGTCAAGGAATACTAAAATCATGCGTTCGCCATCTTGTTTTTTAGACAATACTCCATTAATGGTCGACATGATCTTTTCATCAATGTTACCGTTTACGGTAATGGCCCTCTGCCTGCATCCGTTCAGACATTTGCCGCATCCTGTACAGCTCATAGGGTCAATGTATATTTGGTCATTCTGTACACTCATGGACTTGTATTTGCATCGCTCTATACATTCACCGCAAACTATACATTTTTCAGTGTCGATTTCCGCTATGAACGGTTCTATTTCAACACCACCATAGTTGTATTCATTGACTTTTGCAGCGGCGGCTGTTGCCTGCATGATTGAATCTGTGATGTCTTTCGGGTCATGAGCGGTTCCGCATACAAATATTCCCTGAACATCAGTAGCTATCGGCTTGATTTTTGGATGTGACTCCTTGATAAATCCATCTTCAGTAACACCGACATTTAAAATATCAGCAATCTCTTTTGTACCGTCTGAAGGCTCCATTGCTGTTGAAAGCACTACCATATCAGCTTCAATTTCAACAAATTCTCCCTTGAGAGTATCCTCAGTTCTGACAATGAAGTTGTCTCCTTTTTTAACTACCTCACCAGGACGGCCCCTCAGGAACCTGACCTCATTTTCCTGAGTGTGCTTGTAGTATTTCTCAAACATTCCCGGAGTTCTGATATCAGTGTAGCAGATTAATACGTCAGTATCAGGATACTTGTGCTTGATGATGTTTGCATTCTTTAAGGCCACTGTACAGCATATTTTTGAACAGTACCTGTGCCCATCAGGCTTTTCATCACGTGAACCAACACACTGTATCATTACGACACGTTTTGGAACTTCCCCATTTGATTTAAGGAGTTTTCCTTTAGTCGGACCGTTAACACCAGTAATACGGCCCAATTCGGACTGTGTTATCACATCATCATATCTTGTGTATCCGTATTCAGGGCGCTTTTCCATGTCAAACAGCTTATGGCCTGTTGCAACAACTATTGAACCAACCTGCAGAGGTATCCTTTCCGGTTTTCCCCTAAGCTTGATTGCTCTCATAGTGCACACTTTAACACAGTTACTGCATTTTGTACAGTTGTCCATGTCAATTACATATGATTCAGGATAAGACTGCCCAAATGGCCTGTAAATAGCTTTTCTCATTGAGAGATTGTCATTCCAATCATTAGGAACTTCAACTTCGCACGCTTCAGCACATTTTCCGCATGCAATACATTTTTCCGTGTCAACATACCTTGGAGATTTTTCCAAAATCAGATTATATGTTCCTGCACGCCTTTCCGCCTCAATGACCTTGGTATTTGTTAAAACCTCAATGTTTTCATTCCAGACAAGTTCGTTTAAAATAGGATTTAAAAGACACATTCCACACTCTTCAGCGATTTTAACCGGAGAGAACACCTTACCTATTTTTGCCATATGCCCACCGATTGAAGGGGACTGCTCTATCAATGTTACTTTGGTTCCCTGCTTTGCAAGGGACAATGCTGCATTCATACCGGCAATTCCACCACCGATAACTGCAACTTCATCAGGAGTCTGACAGTAAATCGGATCTACTGCATCGGATTGTTTCACCTTTTCTATTGATGCGTTAATCAATGTTATGGCCTTGTGTGTTGCCTTTTCTTTATCTGAGTGAACCCAAGAACACTGTTCACGTATATTGGCCATATCCATCAAATAAGGATTTAGAGGTTTTACATAGTCCTGAAATGTTTTTTCATGAGAAATCGGTGAGCATGCCGCAACCACAACCCTGTCCAAATCATGGTCAAATATTGCATCCCTGATAATTTTACGGCCATTTAATGAACATAAGTTTTCAAACTGGCCGATGAATTCAACATCAAGCTCCTCTCTGACCTTGTCCAAATCAACAATATCTGCTATATTTCCTCCGCATTCACATAAAAACACGCCAACTTTCAAATCATCCCTCATTTTTCAACCTCCTTTAACTCCTTAATAATTGAATTTATCGGTACAGTATGTGCTTTTTGCCCAATAACTTTGTCCAAATCTCCGCCCATAGCCAATGCAATGAACTGTGTAATATTCAAATGTATAGCTTTGAATTTTCTGCCTTCCCTTTCAGCTATCAAATGCTGATACCTATCAAACTGAATATGGCAGTTAGGACATAGGTGAACCAGAATGTCCACGTCCTCATCTGCTATTGCATTCATCTTATCTGCAGTGGCTGTAAAAGACAAGTCAGGATTGGAATATCTCTGTCTGAAACCTGTCCCGCAGGTGGCTCTCTTGTGGTCATAAAAGCCAATTGTCCTACAGCCGCATTCCTCAATAATCTCATCCATTATGTTCGGATCTCTCACCCCACCGATGGTATCCTCATAATGCACCTTGCAGTAATGGCATCCGTGGTGAGTGGCTATTGTATAACCGCTCAGGTCATATTTGATATGGTCTTTTATCTCATCCTTTTTGCCGTAAAGTATGTCAACTACATGAAAAATGTTTTCTGTAGGTTTTAAGTCATCCTTTTCATATTTTAAATGAGACAATCCGTTATCGTCAAATAGCTTGTTAATGTGCTCTCTCAAATCATCTTTTTTGTTGAGCAGCTTAACAGATTTCTTGTTGATTGCATAACATGTTGCACACATCATGACCAGATTCGGACGGCCCATTTCACGGGCTATTTTGAAATTCCTTGCACCGATTGCTGAAGTGTCAATCTGGTCAAACACATCGGAATAATGGCCGAGACCTGTGCAGCAGGTTTGCTTGTCTGAAATTGCATAATCGATTCCCAGCTTATCAAATACGAATTTTGTTGATGCTTCGACACCGGGATACTCTACACTAACAAGACAACTTCTAAAAAGCAAGATATCTTTATCAGGAACGTTCTTCATTTTTCCGCCTCCTGTGAAGCTCTTATTTTTTCAATTTTAGCTTTAAAACCAGTTATTGTCAATATTTTACTTACCTCATCAATGACCTCTTCTGATGGCATTAACGGAGGATCCAGTTCAAGTTCCTGTCTGATTTCATCCAAATGCTGTCTGAAATCCCACCATCCCGGAACATCACGGTCAATGTCTGTGAAGAATATTTCTGGAATTGCACCTATTGCCGCTGTAAAGTATGAATCGGCAAATCCCATATATTCATATAGCTTTTCATAGCCTATTTGATTTTCAATTGCAATCTGTTTGAGAATTTGGTTTACTTCACATACGCTGTTTCCCACAGGACAAACGCTGTGGCAGGTGTAACAGTAAAAACAATTCCAGATGTTATCGTCTTTTAAAATTGTTTCGTCACCGTCCAACACCCTCTCTATAATTTCACGAGGGTTATAATCGGAGTGTCTTGCAGCAGGGCATGTTGATGTGCACATTCCACATTGAACGCATTTTAAAACCCCTTCATCTTTTGAGTTTTTGACATCATTGATAATTTCCACTGCAAAATCGATTGGTGAATCTGTAATCTTCTGTTGGCTGGACAAAATCCCACCTCACTACAATTCGAATTCCTTTGATTCAATCATTTTCTTTAATTTTAAGGATAATTTGTTTCCCCTTAGCCTGTCAGATTGTCTGCATATTATCGGAACATTAACATCACGGCCGTTGATGTTTAAATCAACGCTTCCGGTATCCATGTCAAAGGCATCATTTCTGCAGTAATTGGCACACATTCCGCATCCGTAACAGTATGCAAGATTCAATCTTTCATTTGCAAATGCATTTGTAGGACATATTTCCTCTACAATACAACTGTCACAACCCTTACATTTAGCCCTGTCATATTGAGGCCTTAAATCATATTCTCCCCAAAGTTCAGCATAGGTTGTCTCATCCAATGGCAGATGACGTCCTTTGATGTCTGCAACAGGAATGTCAACCATATCATCAGTTACCATGAGATTATTGTATATCTCTTCATTCAAAACAGGTATTGGAATGGCCACGGTATCGTAGATTTCCCCGCCCTGACCTGTCTTGAATCCTCCGATGTAATACGGATCCATTTTTGTCAAATCAGCAGATAACATGAGATTTGGCTTTTCAGCGCTTGACCTTGTTCCATCGCCAAGGACATATCCCTGTGCACCGTTGATGAGTACTTTTGAGCCTTCCTTAATTACATTGTGTGGAATATCATTCTGAAGCGGGTTCAGGTCTCCACAGCCTGAAAATGTCAGTCCTCTCAAGTTGCCTTCAAGTGGTGTCGCTGCAAAAATTGAGCTGACCGGTTCCCTATTCGGATTAGTGAATGCAGTATAGTTTTTAAATGCCATCCTTGCACCTATGATTTGTCCACGGGTAATGTCTTCAATAGTAATGGTATTTTCTATTGTTTTTCCGTCTGCACTTTCAACTCTCACATCTATTTTGTTGCCCTCAAGAAGGTCCTTCAGTAAAAATCCTCCCCCATAACTTTCATCATGAATTGAATGGGCGGTTCCGTGAAGAATAACATCAACTGAACCCAGCCATTCATTCGGGCATGGCCCTGCATATGCCGGAACGCCATTTAAGTAAACTTCATTTGCCCTTATGAATTCACCAGGAGGTGAGACAATGAAATTCAGTATTGCGGCTGTTCCGCTCATCACTCCACAGGTACCGCATGTTACAACATCAACCTCATCAAAACTGGGAGCATCATTGTTTTTAATGAGTTTTTTAAATTCTTCTGCAGTATATATGTTTGCTTCGCCGTTTTCAATTTTTTCATTGATTTGGCTAATTGTTCTATTAGTCAATTTAATACCCTCTTTTTATTATTAATTGAATTCAGCCCGAGTTTTTAATAATCTTAAATTTTTCCAACTGTGTCTCCTCTTAAACCTCTCCTTAAGGTTTCAAGAGAAGTGATATCGTCACTGGAAACGTTTCCAAGGTTAACTGTATTTCCCAATTTGAGGATAAAAAATACCTGCTGGTCCTTGTTTGGTGCTTCCCACAGCAATTTGCTGCCGTCAAAATTATCAAGGATATAGTCGATTTCATCCTCTTTAGCGTTTCCGGATTTGTCAAATATGCCTATGTTTTTTCCGCCTTCCCTTGCTTCAACAATAATTAGAGATGATCCTGCATCCAATTCTTCCTGCATGTATTGAATCCTTTCATCCAAACTCAACTCCTTATCAAGATTCGGGTCTTTTTTACCCACTTCGGACAATACCTCGAATCCGTTTTCCCTTGCTAATCTGATGCATTCAACCTTCTTATCATGAGGAATAGTGATTGATCCGTCGGATATTTCTATTGCAGGGAATCCCAATTCATGAGCCTCCTGGAAAAAATCCTCCAATTTTCCGTTCATATAAGCCAGTTCAAACAGTGTGCCTCCAGTATAAGGAGTTATATCATGTGATTTATACATTTCAACTTTTGCTTGGATAATTTCCTGTTCATGGACAATGGATGTTCCCCAACCGAATTTCAAGTAGTCAACATATTCTCCTGAAATGTTCATTAAACTTTCTGCAGTTTCAAGGCCTAAACCTTTGTCCAAAACCATTGTAATTCCTTTACTTCTAGGTTTTTCCTCTCTTTTTTTGGATAAAAATTCAAAAGATTTCAAAATATCACGTGTGTTAATTTTAATTTTTTAAATAATAATATTGAATAATAGTATTTAAATATTTTTAACCCTTTGGTTTTTAAAGGCGGTAAAAGGGTGTTATATAAAGAATTAAAAAAAATAACGAGTATAATAAATTAAAAAAAAATAGTAAAAAAAATAAGAGAAATTAATGTGCATTAATCTCTTCTTCAGACCTTTTAACAAGATCAGATAAGGAATTTCTAACATTTTCAGGAATGGAACTGTTTTCCTTATCAGCAACAACTTGTGCGATGATTTTACACAAAACAAATATGGCATGTTTATGTTCAGCCTTTGTCTTGTGGATGTGGTGAGGGCTTATTTTTAGAGTAATATATTCACTGCAATCATTGGTTATTTGGTCATCTTCTGCTAAATATTTTAGAACGTATACTAAAAATTGATGTAATTGAATCATTTCGTCTTTGTACATATATATCTAACCCATT
>NZ_JAZQFM010000051.1:0-2842 GCF_045539575.1 Methanobrevibacter sp. | reverse complement strand
TTATTCCTGATTGCTTAAAAGAACTCCTCCAACACTGACATTGTCAAATTTCCTTTCATTAAAAAGAACATAAATCATTTCAATTGGAAGTCCGGTAACTCTGGAAGCTGATTCGCTGAATTCTTTTGCTAAAGTTTCTTTTTGCTCTTTGGTTAATTCACCTATATCAAAACTAATAACTGGCATTTCTTATCACCAGTTATCGGTTTCATTTCTATTAATAAATAATTAATGTGGCAAAAATGACACTTGATATTATTCAACTAGCAAAACATTTCCAAGAAAAATGTAAACTTAATCCTTAAATTTAATTAAAATAAATCATTCCCTGAAATAGCGGGGAACGGTAGATCTTGGAATATTTTTGTGAAATTCAATTGCAATATCCATTATTTCAACGGAAATATCCCCAGTTCTTTCAAATGCTTTGATTACTCGTGTGAGATAAATATAATAATTCGCATGGTCAACGTCGTCAAAAGTGGACTCACCCATCTGAAGGGCGATTTCCTTCATTGCCCTATCCTGCATTTTATGCATCTTTTCTTCTGTATCCATCAAATCTTCTTTTAACTCAACTTTACCGTCAATGAATGCTTCACTGGCATGGGAAACAGATTTTTTTGCATATTTATACATCTTTTTCAGGATGTCAAGAATCTTCTCGTCAACTACAGAATCATCATTGATGACAAACTTATTGAGATGGATACAGTAATCACCTATTCTTTCGTAATTATAAGCCACTTCATTAAAAAGAAGAATTTTGGAAAGTTTTGAGTGGGGATCCAAATTGACTACTGTTTCAACTGATGATCGAATCTTTTCAAACATGTTATTTGTTGTAAAATCGAGTTCAAGAGCTTCTTTGGCTTTCTGTTTGTCATTTTCAAGGATTGCTTCAAAGGAGAGTTCCAGCTGATTTTCTATATGCTGTGCCATTGTCCTTAAAATATTCTTTATTAAAAAATCTGTCGAAATTTTTTTATTGCTGATATTGGAATCTCCGTAAACTTCATCATATTTTTCCAGATTAACAACATAAACTTTGCGGACAATGTCCTCATCGACCAGTGGTTTTAACAGTTTAGTTACATATCTGCGGCTTATGTTCAAATCATCGGCAATTTCATCCTGATTGGCCGGATTTTGATAAAATATGTACTCTAAAATTTCTTCCAGTGTTTTATTACTTCTTCCCATTTTAATGACTCCCCACAAAGATATGACTAGTTATTTTTTAACTAGTACAAATATTTATTCGAATTTCCTCACTCATCTATTCCAGGTCTTTTTAAAGTTATCATGAATATTGTTCTTGAGCCTATACTTACTGCCTTGTCGGCTATTCTTTCCATATATCTTGCCAGAAAAATTGTATCGATAATATACGGCGCAAATTCAGCATCATTAATCATTGTTGATGTAACTTCATTTAAAATAGAATCGTATAGTTCATCTATTTTATCGTCATCCCTGTCAAGCTCTCTGGCCTTGTTCAGATCATGATTTAAAAATACTGAAAATGATTTTTTCAACATGACTCCAATATACTCGCCCATCAAAGCCATCTGATTAAGTATCTTTCCGGGAATGGCAACCTCGTGAATATTTCTGATTGAATCGGCAATCTTGGCGCACAAATGCCCAACCCTTTTGATGTGGCTGATAACCCTGAGCATAGATTCTATAAACAGCAAATCCTTAGCCAATGGCTGTTCGGTAGCCATGAATCTTATGCAGACCCTTTCGAGGTTAATTGTTTTGATATCCAATGTGTTGGAACCGGCCGATATGCTTTTGTGAACTGATTCATCATAATTTTCAAGCAGTTTAACAACGTCCCCGTTTAATCTGATAGCAAGATTTCCAAGTTCCCTGTAATCATCTACAATATTGTCCATTCTATTTTGAAATGAAATTCCCGGTGTTTTTTCGCTCATAATTTCACATCCTCTTATCCAAATCTTCCTGTAATGTATTCTTCTGTTTTTTTCTCCTTCGGACTTACAAATAGCTTTTCTGTTTTTTCACTTTCAATCAGCTCACCATTAAGGAAAAATGACGTGAAATCAGAAACCCTTGAAGCCTGCTGCATATTATGGGTAACAATAACAATCGTATAATCTTTTTTAAGCTCATGAATCAGGTCTTCTATTTTCAATGTTGAAATCGGATCCAGTGCAGAACACGGTTCGTCCATCAGAATAACTTCCGGATTATTTGCAATTGTACGTGCAATGCATAGTCTCTGCTGCTGGCCTCCGGACAGACCCAAAGCTGACTGGTCAAGCTTGTCTTTTACCTCATCCCAAATTGCCGCTGATTTTAAACTTTCTTCAACTCTCTGTGCTATATAATCCTCATCATCATTTCCGTGAATTCTAAGTCCATATGCCACGTTTTCAAAAATGGATTTGGGAAAGGGATTCGGCTTTTGAAAAACCATTCCTACCTTTCTTCTCAAATCCACCACATCCATGTTTTTAGAATAAATGTCATTTCCATCCAAAAGAAGTGTTCCTTCCAATTTAAATGAAGCTATCAAATCATTCATCCTATTGATTGACCTTAAAAAAGTTGATTTTCCACAGCCTGACGGACCAATAAGTGCCATAACTGTGTTTTCAGTTACTTTTAAACTGATATCTTTAAGAATATGAGCATCTCCAAAATAAGTGTTGAGATGCTTTGCAGTAATCCTGTACATAATAAAACCTCATAAACTTTATAAATTTCCCATCATTTTGTTTTGATACCTTTGTGTGAAATAATTGGTTAAAAATGTAATTACCATCACTATAATTACAAGAACCGCAGCAGTTGCAAATGCATTCTGCAG
>NZ_JAZQFM010000050.1:0-5370 GCF_045539575.1 Methanobrevibacter sp. | reverse complement strand
TTAGCGTGTCCTTCAATACGAGTGACAGGCTCCATAGTAAGTTTAACCATTTTATTCTCCTCCTTTCTGCATTTTGATTGGTACTAAAGCAGCAGGTAATGTGTAAGTATAGAATGTACCTACAATATCATCTAATTGATCTGCGACAGTTTCAGGATCAACGGTTTTATCTTCTTGTACACCGTAGTCAGATGCAATCGCACTGATCATTTTTGCTCCTTGGTCTAATACTTTAGCGGTAGGACCGTAACATCCTCTACATTGGATACCAATGGAAGGACATTCTGCACCACATAAGGATACGGTAGCAGGACCCATACATACTAAACCTTGGGTAATTAAACATAAATCAGGTTCTGGTAAACCTAATTCGAATTGTCTTTTAATGAAGTCCATAGCTAAACCTGCAGGTGGTTTTTCTCTAGGACATACTTCACAAAGGTTGGTTGAAGGTAATTCAATAGTTTCTCCTCTTAATAATGTTAAGATAGCTTCTGCTACAACATCAGAACGAGGTGGGCAACCTGGAATCATTAAATCAATGTCCATAACTTCACCGATAGGTCTTACTCTGCTTTCGAGATGAGGTACATCTTCGTGAGGAATAATTCCTTCAGGGTTTACGGTTGATACAGAGTTGATGTATGCTTCTTCTTCTAATTCTTCTACAGTCCATAAGTTTCCAAGACCTGGAATACCACCGTAGCAGGAACAGGTTCCGTAAGCAATAACCATGTTAGCTTTTTCGTTTAACATTTCAGCTAATTCTCTGTTTTCATCGTTTCTTACTCCACCTTCGACAATAATAATGTCTAATTCAGGTACTTCGTCGTATTTAGTATCCATGAGTACAGGGGAAAATTCAAAATCTGCAAATTCCATTACATCAATTAATGATTCGTGGAAATCAGCAATGGATAAGTGGCAACCGGAACATCCACCGAACCACATAGTTCCTATTTTAACTTTATCTGCCATATTTATTCCTCCAATCTATCTTTCAGCATCTAATTGTTGTTTTAATGGAGCTGGACCTAATTCTTTGATTCTGTTAACCATCATTTTAACAGATGAAGAGAATTTTTCACCTTCGGATGCGGAAATCCAGTCGTGGTGAACTCTTTCTTTTCCAATTCCCATATCTTCAACTAATTTATAAATTAATCTCATTCTACGATCTAATTTGTAGTTTCCAGCATCATAGTGGCAGTCACCCATGTGACATCCAGCTACGAATACACCATCAGCACCTTCTTGGAATGCTTTCAAAACAAATTGTGGGTCAATTCTTCCTGAACACATTACACGAATAACTCTAATATTCGGTGGGTATTGCATCCTTGCAGTACCAGCTGTGTCTGCTCCCCCATAGGAACACCAGTTGCAACAAAACATTACAATTTTTACATCATCAGCCATAGAGTTTCTCCTCCTCTATAAATATTTTTTTGCGAATTTAGAAAAACTTGCGCCCTTCAAATTCTAATTTTAAAGTTTTGTAAAAAATTTTAAAATCTTCTTTTAAGACAATACTATTTAGGCATGCCTTAAAATCACAATTTCCGTACGTAATGAGCTAGCTCAGCAATACATTATGTACTGATTAATATATTTCATTAATAATTAATATAAATGTTACTTGGAAATTTAAGTCAAAAAGTTTATATAGTATAAAACAAGATGAACGAAAAATAAATTATACAAAAGAAAATAAGAAAAAAAGAAAAATTAGATGGAATTACATTCCATCAAGACTCATATCAATCATATTTTGAGTTTGTTGAGCTAATTCGTCAGGAAGACCAGTGATATCCATGTTTAAAAATCCTCTTACAATCATGGATTCTGCATCTTCTTCGGCAATTCCTCTAGAAGTCAAGTAATTAATCTCATCTTCTGAAATTTTACCCACAGCTGCTTCGTGAGACATTTCCAAGTTTGCAGAACTAGCTTCAAGTTCTGGAACTGCATAAATGAAACTGTCATCAGACAATACCAATCCGTGACATTCCAAATGACCTTTTACATCAGGAACGGTACCTGCTAAATGACCTCTAGCATAAATTTTTGATTCGTCCTGTGCCACAGCTCTTGAAATAACTTCTCCTCTTGCACCTTCAGCATTCAAAAGCACTCTTGATCCTACATCAATAATGGAGTCTTTTTTACCACCTTGGATACTTTGGAAAATAGCTCTTGAATTTTTACCGTCACAGTAAGCAGTAGGGAAAGACTGAATAGTGCTGACAGGACTGGTTAAAATATAATTGTTAATGTAAGTAGAGTTATCCATTAATTTAACACCAGTTCTAGGACGTACTTCAACTTGTTCTGCCCAGTTGTGAACCATAGTGAAAGTGATTTTAGCACCTGGTTTCAAATACATTTCAGATACACCAACGTGCATTGCAGAGCCAACATCGTCTCCGGTTGCACAACCGGTAATTAAATGTAACTCAGAGTTTTCTTCAGCAATAATCACATTGTGTGCTGTTTGCATAATATCCTCATCACTGATAAACATACAAGCCTGTACAGGCATTACTTCTTTGGTTCCAGGCAATGACCTTACAAAATACCCGCTTAAAACTCCATTTTCCTGTTCATTTAAAGCAGTTTTAGCAGTGTATTTATCCGCATCAGGTTTAACAACATTCCAAAGATAGTCATCCAACCAGCTGTATTTATCCATTGCAACAGCCATATTCATTACTTCAATAGAATCAGACATGCTGTTGTTAGTAAAAATGTTACTTTGGTCAACTTGTAAAAATGATCCAGACCTGTTTTTCTCTTCGGTATCTACACCAACCTGTAGAAGATCTTTTTGGGTCTGTTTATCTAAATCCTTTAAGTCATCAATCATATCTAAAGCATTTACAGTTTCATCAGTGAAATTTTCAATAGTAACGTCAGCTCCTAAAGCTGCTTTTTTGTCTTTTGCTCTTTCAGCATCACTATAAACATTGCGCACACTCAACACATCCATTAAAACCGTTTTTTCTAATATCTTCTAAAATTTCAGTAGGATTTCCGGAACAAGAAATTACACCATCGATTAAAACATGTGCTTTATCTGCACTTACAAAGTTTAAAATGTAACCTAAGTGAGTAATTAAAAGTCCACTTCTTTTTCTTGAACCTTGTGGTTTATCCTTATCAAGCAATGTACCTATTTCAGAAGCCAATAATTCTACATTTTCAATATCCACACCGGAATCAGGTTCGTCAAACATAGTGAAATCAGGCATTTGAGCCAATAACTGTAAAATTTCTGAACGTTTTACTTCTCCCCCTGAAAATCCTAAATTGACATCCCTGTCTAAAAATTCATCGCTGAATTTAAGCTGTTTAGCCAATTCTTGCATTCTAGGATTCAATTCTTCATCCATATCCTGATGAGATTCAATTTTTAATAAATCTCTTACAGACACTCCTCTGATTGAAGGAGGGGTTTGAAAACTTACACCAATACCTAATTTAACTCTTTCAGCAGTAGTTAATTTAGTAATATCTTGACCTTTAAATTTAATAGAACCTTGAACTACGTCATATTGTGGAAAACCCAAAATAGTTAAGAATAAAGTACTTTTACCAGCACCATTAGGTCCTAAAAGAACATGAGTTTCGCCTTCAGCAATAGAGAGATTGACATCTTTTAAAACTCTTTTACCAGCTACTTCTACTCCTAAATTTTCTATTTCAAGCAACATATAATCACCTTAAAATTAAAATATGAATTTGTTTTATACTATAATAAATATAGCATTACCAAATATAAATAGTTAACAATTGTTAGAAAAAAAAATAATAATAAAAAAGAGATAACTGAAATTATTCAGTTACAATAATAAATTCGCCGACTTTTTCTACTTTAGCAAAAGGAACTAATAATAAGTCACCGTTTCTTTTAGCACCTTTTACATGGATATTGCGGTCGCTTTCTACTCTAATAGCTATATCAACAATTTTACCAGTTTTTTCATTAATGATTAATTCATCTAATACTCCAAGGATACGTGCATTGTTGGTAGCTACTTGATAATTTTTAATTTCACTCCATAATTTTTCTTCTCTTTTAGGAAGTTGTTGTTTATTTTCCATTTAATCACCTGATAAAAATTAAATCTAATTATATAAATATATAATTTCATTATATTTAAATATAATATTCATTGTGCAATTTTTCTGCTACCCGACTATCTAAAAGGGTATTAATATTCAAGGCCAGTTCACGCTTAGGAATAACTAATTGATCCTCATCCTGAACAATATTGATACTTCTTAAAACATTTAAACCTGATGGAACCAGCCCGTTAAACTCATAAGAGTAGTCAAGTCCCAACTCCTCAAAAATCTCGACTGGAACCAAAGTGGATAATGCATCCTTACCGCAACTCAAATAATATTCCAGAACATAATCTATTGTTTGTGTGGAAATAAACGGTAAATCGGCATTAATAAAAAGTAAAACATCCTTATCTGATTTTTGTTCAAAATAATCTAAAATGTAGGACAAATCAGTAAGGTAACTTTCTCCGGAAGTATCCAATATCTGAAAATCTCCACCAAGATTATTGAGATATTTTGCCGTTTCGGGAGTGTGATGACTTACAGCAATAACTGTTTTATCGATTAATTTAGAGGCATTCAAATTGTCAAGTACATATTTAATTAAAGGTTTATCATGTAATTTAAAAAGAGGTTTTTCGCAGGGAACTTTAAGTCTAGTTCCCATACCTCCAGCCATCAAAATTGCATAAATCATGACAAACCACTAAAATTTAAGCGAATTTTCCGCCTGCCATTTTCATACGGTCTTTAAGAATACATCTTCCGCCTTGTTTACCACCAATAGGCACTTTAGGAGTACCCATTGAGTTCATACAACGAGCCATAATAGCAGAACCTAATGCAAGACCGTCTTCGACAAATACCACATTTTCAAACTTATCCTGAACAGCTTCTAAAATAAGTTCAGGTTTACGACCTGTGATACCTGCCCTACCAGTAATTCCTAAAGCGGAACCTGGAACAATAACATTTTCGTTGAATGCAACATCTAAAACTCTTTTTACGATATTGGTACTTACGTAATCCAATGTTGACAGCAAGGTTGGAAGTCCATCAGCATCATAGAATTGAGCACCCAATTCCATTAATTCTGGAAGTTTATCACCATTGAATCCAACATCACAACCAATCAGTGTAGTTCCAGCTTTTTCAGCTGCAACAGGATTGACCGGAACAGTTCCGAATCTTTCAACATCCATTGGAACTTTAGTAATGTTAATTAATTTGTGTGCTTCAAGTGCATTGGCTTCAGCCTTCTTATGGTCAGCTTTTTTCATTGCCTTTTCATCATATAAA
>NZ_JAZQFM010000049.1:0-52438 GCF_045539575.1 Methanobrevibacter sp. | reverse complement strand
TTTAATATCGATATTAAATTAAAAAATTTTTTTACTATGACAAATTGTTTTCGAGCAATTTAATTAATGAACTTAAACGAGGATTTTGATGAATAAAGAAACTACTATGACAATAGTTAAGTCAATAATAATCATAGCGATTTTATTAGCTGTTGTCTTTGCATTAAAAGTCCCTGCGGCTGATTTGCATCTTTCCGATGATCTCAAAGCAGAGTACACTGATTCATCCGGTCTTCCTTATTTCAGTGAAATGGATTCATATTATAACTTAAGGTTGACTGAGGACTATGCAGATCATGGTTATGTAGGAGACGAAATGATAAATGGTAGTGAGTGGGATATGCACAGGTACGCTCCTACCGGAAATGAGATTAATTACGAACTGGGTATTGTATACCTTACGAACTTTATACATGACACCTTCTGCGGTGACATGAACTTAAGAGAAGTTGCATTCTGGACAGGTGCTGTAATTTCCACATTAGCGGTTATTCCTGCATTTATCTTTGCAAGAAGACTGACCAACGATTACGGTGCTATTGTAGCAACTCTGATTATTGCGCTTGCTCCGAACTACTTTGCGCACACATTCCCAGGATTTTTCGATACAGATATGTTTTACTACATATTCTCCCTGTTCTTTATATTCTTCTTTGTAGAGACAATAAGGGCCAAAAATATAATATTCAAGGTTATATTTGCTATATTGTCAATTATTGCAATAGGTCTGTTTTCACAGTCCTGGACAGGTTATATCTTTTACATAGGTCTTATGGGAATATTCGCAGTTGTTTACTTGATTGTAAGTTACTTCTTCAATGTCGGAGAAGACACTCAAGACGAATACTCAAACAAGCTCATGTGGTTCCTGCACCAAAATGAATTCCTCTCAATTGTCATTTTGGGAGTTGTAGGATTTGTCGGTCTTGCTATTTTCCAAGGTCTTGAAGGTGTTACAGGAATATTTGGAAACTTACTTGGATTACTTTCCCTGCAATCTGCATCCAGGGTCGTTGGCGGTTTCCCTAACGTTCTTGTTTCTGTTGCAGAGATGCAAATGCCAAGTTTGCTTGGTAAAGGAATGACTTCTGCATTTTTAGCAAATACCAATGGTGTAATAAACGGTATTGGTGGTATTGCAGTTCTATTCACAGGTTTAGCAGTATTGTATGCATTAATTAAAAGGGCATTAAAATTCAGAACTGCTAAAGTCAAAACCCCTGGAAGCACTACTAAAAAACCTCCTAAAGGCAAAAGGTTATCTTCCGCTAAAAAAATCGACAACAGTTTCAGATCCAATATTAATTTTGGCAGTTTCAATTTCGGTTCAGCTGATGAACTCTTGTCTTCAAAACACTTGACAATTCTTTACGCAACCTTATTTGTTGTTTGGGTAGTTGTCACAGCTCTTGCGGTAAGTAGAGGTTCAAGGTTCATTACCACCATTGTATTGCCATTCGGTCTTATGGCTGGTATATTTGTAGGATTTGCAACCGATTACATCAAGAATAAATTGAACAATGACAAATGGATTATTGCAATTGCAGTATTATGCGGATTCCTTGCAGCAGTTCCTTTGGCTCAAGTCAATGTCATATTTGGAGTCCTGCTCTTCATCGCAATTGTTGCATGCGCTTTAATTACAGTTTACGGTATCAAGAATACCGCATCCAAAAAAGTTCCACTTAAAAAGTATGTTATAATCATAGCTATGGTAATTGCATTGATTACTCCAACAGTATGCGGTGCTTATATGACTTCATCCACTGTTGTTCCTGGTACAAGTGACCCTATGTGGAATTCAATGGAATGGATTAATGAAAACACTCCTGAAGACACTGTAATCACATCCTGGTGGGACTTCGGGTACCTCTTTGAGATTGCTGCCGACAGACAGGTAACATTCGATGGGGGTTCTCAATCAGGTGACCGCGCATTCTGGCTGGGTCAGGCGATGACAACTGATAATCTGGAATTGTCTGCAGGTATTTTCAGAATGTTGGATTCAACAGGTACACTTGCTCAAAACACATTGATTGAATACACAGGAGATTCAGGTAAAGCTACCGATATCCTTATTGATATCTTACCGAAAACAGCAAGCGACGCTGAAAAAGACTTGACAAGCAAGTATCACTTGACTGCTGATCAGGCTAAAACCGTAGTCAACTACACTCACCCTGATGATGTGCGTCCTGTAATATTTGTAGCATCTTCAGATATGCTCGGTAAGGCAGGCTGGTGGACATACTTCGGTGCATGGGACTTTGAAAACCAAACTTCCGAAAACTACAACTACTACGTTCCAACACAGCAAGTGGAAGTAAAACCTGGAAGCACTAACAAGTTGTCAATACTTGACGACCAAGGAATGACAGTCAATGCGGTTATTACTCGCGGTACAGGAAACAACACCACTTCAGCTTACACTGAAGCGGTATACACAGAAACCGGTGAGCAGATTATGATTAACGACACTCCATACAACCCATTGAACATTTCTCACATAATCGTAATTGAAGACGGTTATGTCATGAAAAACGAGTCTGTAAGCGGTGTCAAAGACGCTAACTTCACTATGTTCCTTATGGGTAGTGAGAATCAGTACACACCTATCCTGATTAGTAATGAGCTGTCCAATTCAATGTTTACCCAACTCTTCCTCTTAGGTGGAGCAGGTCAGGACATATTTGAAAATGTGCACACCGAAAGCGGTGTAATGCTGTTCAACGTAAACTTTAACAATACAGTTGCCGGTGGAGGCTCAGGCAGTTCCAGCAGCAACTCAACAAACACTTAGATTAGGTTTCACCTAATCTCTATTTTTTTATTTTTTCAATAATTCTTTAAAATTCTGCTGTTTTTTCAAAGTATTTATATGATATTAACAACATAAATTTAGTCATAATATATACTTTTTATTAATGATTATTGTGGCGATTTTATGGGTATAGAAGAGAAAATTAAAGATATTGAAGAGGAAATTCAAAAGACTCCATATAATAAAGCTACTTCACACCATATTGGTAAACTTAAAGCAAAATTATCAAAATTAAAAGAGGAATCTCTGCAGCGTAGCAGTGGAGGATCAAAAGGCCAGGGATTTCATGTAAAAAAATCCGGTGACGCTACCGTTGTGCTTGTAGGTTTCCCTTCTGTAGGTAAATCTACATTGTTGAATAATATTACTAATGCTGAAAGTAAGGTTGGAGCTTATCAGTTCACAACATTGGACATTGTTCCGGGTGTAATGGAACATAAGAACGCTAAAATTCAGGTTTTTGATATTCCTGGAATTATCACAGGTGCAAGTAGCGGTAAGGGAAGAGGTAAGGAGATTTTATCCGTTGCAAGAACAGCAGACCTGATACTGGTTGTTCTCGACACTTTCAATCCGCAGCACATCAAGGTTATCCTTAATGAATTGAGGGCCATTGGAATCAGGCCTAACGAACAGCCTCCGGATGTCACTGTCAAAAGGAAAAAGCTTGGCGGTGTAAAGGTATCATCAACCTGCAAGCTGACCCACATGGACGAAAAGACAATCAGGTCAATCCTAAATGAGTACGGATATATTAATGCGGATGTTCTTTTCAGGGACGACGTGACAATGGATCAATTTATTGACGTTCTTGACAGAAATAAATCATACGTTCCGATGCTGGTTCTTTTAAATAAGGTGGATCTTGTAGATGAGGCATACCTTGAAGAGCTTAAGAAATACATTCCCGATTTCATTCCGATTTCCGCCGACAAGAATACCAATATCGATGAGCTGAAAGACATTATCTTTGACAATCTTGACTTGGTTCGTGTTTATCTAAAGCCGCAAGGCAGAAAAGCGGACATGGAAGATCCGCTGGTTATCAAGAAAGGCTCTACAGTAATAGATGCATGTGGAAAACTCCACAGGGAATTCGTGAAAAACTTCCGTCATGCAAAAATCTGGGGAACCTCAGTTAAGTTTCCGGGCCAAAAGGTTGGTCCCGACCACGTACTTGAAGATGAAGATGTTTTAAGAGTTATTTTGAAAAAATAATTCTTACTTTTTTGATTTTTATGAGCGAAGCTATTTTTATAACAGGCACTCCGTGCACTGGAAAAACCACAGTCAGCGAAAGGTTATCCTCTAAACTGGGCTGCGGACTGATTAAGATTAACGATTTGGCAATTGAAAACGATTTCGTTTTGGGAATTGATGATGAGAAAGGATATAAGGTCATTGACATTCCCAAATTGAATGAAAAGGTCTCTGAAATCATTTCCGGCAGCAATGAGCTTCTTATTTTTGAAGGGCATCTGGCACATTTGTGTGACGGTGCCGATAATGTGATTGTTTTAAGGGTAAGGCCTGAGATTCTGCGCTCAAGACTTGAAGGGCGTGATTATTCAGAGTCTAAAATTCATGAAAACCTTGAAGCTGAAGCTATGGGGGTCTGCACTGCGGAAGCCTATGACATTTATGGTGAAGAAATCTCCGAAATCGATGTAAGCGACTTGACAGTTGATGAGATTGTAGATGAGCTTTCAGGCATAATCTCCGGTGAGAAAACCTATCCTGTCGGTGAAGTTGATTTTATGGACTGGCTGATTTCAAATTCATAATTATTTTTTCACAACAATTTTTTATTATGAAAGCAATTTTCCTAAATAATAACAATTTTTCTTATTTAGGTCAATAATTGATTTATGTTTCTCTTTTTTTATATTGCACACTTGTGCTTTTGCGTATTCCAAAAATATTTATATATGTTGGATTTCAATATTAAAATAATTGTTCTAGCTAGTTCAAGCACTAAAAAAGTTGCAACATTAAATCTTTTAAGTGCTTTAAATTGTAATCATGTGATACTATGGTGCGAATTACATTAGATATTGATGAAAAGCTACTTGAAGATTTGAAAAAACAAGCATTAAATTATAAATCTAGTTATTCAGATTTGTGTTGTAAATTCATTAAGCAAGGACTTGATAATATGTCAACAGTAACTATTAGTGATGAAGTGATGGAAAAAGTTAATATAAAATGTAGACGTTCTAATAAAACTCCATTTGAAGTCATTAATGAAGTTTTATGGGATGCATTGGGCAAAATGGAAGAAATTCCGGATGATATCGATGGAGACAAAATCTGGAATTTGCTTGAACATGACAAACCTGAAGGTGATGATATTTTAGATAGGATCACTGATATGTTTGATTAAAAATTCAAAACACCCCGGAGGATAAAATGATTTTTTTAGACTCTTCATATATTAAAGGTTTGATTCTAAAAAATGATGATTATAACCAAAAATCAGGGTTTTGAAAGGATTGGTTAATAATTCTTTCTTTTTTAGATTTTTGTGAAAAACTATTTTAGTTTGTGTCGTGGCATTATGGTTAAAATATGTTTAGATATTGATGATGAGGTACTTGCAGAGTTAAAAAAACGAATTTCTAAAAATGAATTAAATCTTGATGATTTGATTAAAAAATATGTCAGAAAAGGATTTGAAAAAGAAAAATTGGATGATACTATGTTAAATGTAACTTTAAATGATGCTGTTGTGGAAAAGGTTAATATAATGTCAAAATTAACTGATAGAACTCCTGAAGAGGTGGTCAATGATACTCTTTGGGATAATCTTAGAAAAATAGAAGATGTTCCTGATGAAATTAATCATGAAAAAATTTGGAGCATGTTGGAGCATGACAATCCAGAAGGCGATGACATTTTAGATAATCTCATCCGTCTGGGTAAAGAAGGTTGGGATTAATTATTAAATAAACACCACTTGATGATTTTCTTAGACATTACTTATGTTAATGGTTTAATAATTAAAAAAGATCCATATAAAAGGTTTTCAAATAATATTAAACCTTTTTTAGATAATGAGGCAAAAGCAACCAACATCACTGTTCTAGTTGAGGTATTAAACAGTTTAAAGAGAAATAATTTCACTGGAAATTTTAAGGATATTGTAAATCAGTTGTTAAATGTTCATGTTTTTGATTTTTTGTCCGAAGACGACTATGAAAAAGCTATGAATTTGTTTAGATTTTACAACCATAGTATTAATTTTGCAGATTGTACCATATTGGTATCTATGCAAAAGCATGGGATTACTAGAATAGCAACATTTGATTCTGATTTTGATAAAATCAATTGGATTAATAGAATCTACGGGTTTTATTAACCATTTATTTTTCCTCCAAACTTTATTTTTTTTAAAAATATTGAAAAATCCATAACCTTTATAAATAGTAATAAACATATTTATTCTTAATATTCATATTAACCTAAGGTTAGCTTTTAACTATGGTTTTTGTTTTAATTTGCGCAAATCATTTTAATTCAATTTTGAATATTATATCCTATTTTCATCATTTATGAGGAGGATATTTTGAGTAGAGGAAAACGACCAAAGTGGATGATTGAAATAGCGATTGAAAGAATGAACATTCTTTTTGAGCGTGCCGAGATGGAATTCATCACCCATCCGGAAAGGTCCGATCGCTATGTTGAGTTAGCATTGAAGTTGTCCACCAAATACAATACCAAGGTACCTGAGAAATGGTCCAGAAGATATTGTAAGAAGTGCAAGCGTTTCCTTTATCCTGGCCATAATTGCACCGTCCGGCTAGTTAACTCAGAGGTTAACATTTTTTGTGGTGAATGTGGTCATGTAATGAAAATTCCTTATCACAAGGAAAAAAAGTTAAAGAGGAGAGCTAAATATGAGTCAAAGCAAAAAAGAAATGATGAATAGAGCTCTTGGTGCGATGACAATCAACATTGGTAAAAGCGGTGTCAACGATAATGTTATCGAAGAAATCAAACGCCAGCTCAAGGCTAATGAGATTGTTAAACTTAAATTTGCAAAAAATATCGCTAGAAATAAAGATGATTACATAGATGAAATTGTCTCTAAGACTAAAGCACAGCTTATAGACGTTAGAGGCCATGTTGCTGTAATCTATAAGAAAAAGCCTTAAACATTTTAAATTTAGAGTTACAGGCCCTATTTTTTAGGTCTTAAATTTACAGTGGATTAAGCTACAATTATTTAATAAAATATTGGAGAATTAATATGACTACTGTATTTGATGTACCTGCAGATTTATTAATTGAAAAAGTCGCAGAAGAATTTAAAAACAATGAGAAAATCAATTCCCCTGCATGGTCCAATTTTGTTAAAACCGGTGTTCACAAAGAAAGAAAACCGGAAAATGCTGATTGGTGGTATGTAAGAACTGCTTCTATCATCAGAAGAGTTTACATGGACGGTCCTGTAGGAGTTATGAGTTTAAGAACTTTCTACGGTGGTAAAAAAGACCGTGGTGTACGTCCTGAAAAATTCATGAAAGGTAGCGGATCTATCGTCAGAACCGCTTTACAACAATTAGAAGACGCAGGATATGTGGAAAAAGTTGAAGGTGGAAGAGTTGTCTCCCCAGCAGGAAGATCATTCTTAGATAAAATTTCTGCTGAAATCATTAAAGATATTCCTGAACTTGAAAAATACTAATTATAATTCGGAGAGTTTGATATGAGCGATTTAGATGAAATTCGTCAAAAAAGAATGGCTGAATTACAAGCTCAACAAGCTGCTATGCAAAATCAGGCACAGCAACAAGCTGCTGCTCAAGCTCAACAGCAAGAAGCACAGGCACAATTTGAAGCTCAGAAAAAACAGATTCTAGCTCAAATTATGACTCCTGAAGCTCGTAATAGGCTAGGAAACCTTAAATTAACCAAACCTGAACTGGTCAATAACATTGAACTTCAATTGATTCAATCCGCTCAGGCTGGAAGTTTAAGGGGTAAGGTCACTGATGAGCAATTGAAAGTCCTTTTAAGACAAATTGCCGGTCAGAAAAGAGAAATTAAAATTACAAGGAAATAATGTCAATGAAAGCAGCCGTATTATATAGTGGAGGTAAAGATTCATCTTTCATGGCAGTCATGCTCAAAAGATTGGGTCTTGACGTTGAATTGTGCACTGCGAATTTCGGTGTTTATGATTCATACATTCCGGCTAGCAAATCAGCGGCATCACTCGGATTCGACCATAAGGTTTTGGACATGGACTTTGCTATCCTGGATAAAACCTGTGACATGATTCTGGAGGACGGATTTCCCAATGATGGGATAAAGTTCATCCATGAAAGTGTTGTTGAGTGTGTTGCAGAAAAATATGACATTATTGCTGATGGGACAAGACGTGATGACAGAACTCCCAAATTAACAGTCAATCAGATAAGAAGTCTTGAAGATAGGAAAGATGTTCAATATATAAATCTGGACAGTTTTGGTCACAAATCTGTCAAGCTGATAACCTCTGGCCTGTTTGAAATTTCACATGAAAAGTCAAACAAGGACAATAGCTCAGATTATGAAGTGGAAATCAGGACTTTGATTGATGAGAAAGGGGGAAATTCACTGGATATATTCCCGGAACATTATCAAACTCGTGTTATTGGATATAAAAAATAATTATTATTACAGGTGAGAAAATGAGTAGAAATAAACCATTAGCTAAAAAATTAAGAATGGCAAAAGCAAACAAACAAAATAGGAGAATTCCAATCTGGGCTTATGCTAAAACTAATCGTAAACTTAGATACAGACCAAAACCTAGACATTGGAGAAGAAACAGTCTTAAATTATAAGAGGGGTTAATATGGAAAGAGTTTACACAATTCCACTTAGAAATGTAAAAAATGTCAAAAGGACCATCAGAGCTCCTAGAGCTATCAGAGAAGTACAAAACTTCTTAACTAAACACATGAAAGCTGAAGAAGTTAAACTTGATGAGTCTATCAATCATGCAATTTGGGAAAGAGGTATTCAAAAAATACCTTCTAAAATTACTGTAAAAGCAGTTAAAGATGATGATGGTGTTGTAAAAGCTACTTTAGCAGAATAGGCTATAGTACCTTCGCCATAATATTTGATTAATGTGAGGTAACAATATGTTGAAAAGAGTTGATATTGTAGGAAATCCTAACATAGGAGTCTTCATTCTTGCAACTGACGATATAGCTATTGTTCCTTATAATCTCCTGGACGAAAAGGCCGAAATTATTAAGGAAACATTAGAGGTCGACGTTGTCAAGTCTTCTATTTCCGGCAGTAATCTTATAGGATCTTTAGCTGTGGCTAATTCAAATGGTATCGTTGTTTCCCCACATGTTTTGGATAGAGAAGTTAAACAATTTGAAGAATTAGGATTGAATGTTGCTGCAATTCCTTCCCAGTACACTGCTGTTGGAAATATCGTTGCTGCAAATGATGCGGGCGCTATCATTAGTCCGTTCTTATCCGAAGATGCAAAAAACATAATCGAAAACGCTTTGGATGTCGACGCTGAGGCTCATGCAATAAGCGGAAGCGACATCATCGGTTCACTTGTTAAAGTGACCAACAAGGGATTTCTGATTTCAAGCAATGCAACTTCAAGTGAAATTAACTTAGCTCGTAAAGTATTTGGTGTTGAAGGAGATATTGGTACTGTCGGTAAAGGTATTCCTTTGGTCGGCGCTTGTTCCATTGCAAATTCCAATGGCGCAATTGTAGCTAAAGGTAGTACTGGTCCTGAAATGGCTAGAGTTGAAGAAGCATTAGGCTTTTTGGATGATAATTTTTAATTAATATATCATGAGGGATTTTATATGATAACAAAAATTTACAGAGTTAAAGGTACTTTTGTAATGGGCGATGAATATCATAAATTCACTAAAGAATACAAAGCTACCAGTGAACAAAACGTTGAAGAAAAAATCTACGCACGTTTCGGTAGTAAACATGGTATTAACAGGAATCAAATTTCTATCAAATCCATTGAAGAAATCGCTCCTGAAGATGTTCAAGACCCAATTGTAAAAGAAATTTTATAGACACGTAGGTGTTACTATGGAAGATCAGCAAAGATTAAACAGTCTTCTTAATGAAATCAATGCATACAGACAACAAGCTGAATTAATTCAACAGCAAATTGAAATGATTCAGGCTTCCATCGCTGAAGTTGATTCATTATTTTCCACTTTAGAAGATATTGAAGGTAAGGAATCTGTCGAAGCATTTGTGCCTGTAGGTGCTGGTTCTTTCATTAAAGGAGAACTTAAAAGTACTGACGAAATTATTGTAAGTATTGGTTCAGGGCTCGCTCTTAAAAAAGATGCTGACGGAGCTCGTGAAATACTCACAGGTCAAAAAGAAGATTTAAAAGATAGCTTAGACAAAATGCTGGCTAACTTGCAGCAATGCACCGACATTGTTGGATCTCTTCAGGCTCAGGCTGAGCAAATCGCTGCTGCAGCTCAGGGTGGAATGACCCAAATGAGATAAATATTTTACAATTTTTTCTTTTTTCTATTTTTTTTAAAACATTTTTAATTAATTTTTAGCCTTATTTTGACTTCTTTTTTAAATACTATGAAAAATATAAATATTAATAATTAAATTTTTAACTAACTAACAGGTTGGATTATTTTGTTTGAATCATTAAAGAAGAAATTTTCACGTACAAGTGAAAAACTAGAGGAAGAGCTTATCGAAGAGGCGGAACAGGAGGACAACCTTAAAGAGGAAAAAGGTACCAGGTTCTCATTTTTCTCATTCGGTAGGAAAAAAGAAGAAAAAGAGGAAGAAAAAGAAGAGGATGATTCCAATTTACTTCCTGAAGCAGAAGAAGAAACTGCAGAGGCTCCTGTAGAGGAAATTGAGGAAGTCGACGAGGAAGAGGATGAAGAAGCTCCTGAAGAAGTCGAAGAAGATGAAGAGGACGAGTTGGAATCAGAAGATGATGAGGAAGAAATTTCTGATGACGAAGAAGAGGAAGTCAAGGAAGAGAAAAAGTCTGGTTTACTCTCCAGACTGATGGGCCAATCCAAAAAAGATGAATCCGAAGAAGAGGAAGAATCTGGGGAAGCTGAAGAGCCTGAAAGTGAAGATGAAGAGGAAGAAAAAGAGGAAAAATCTCACTTCTGGAGCAGGAAAAAAGATGAAGAGGAAACTTCCGAGGAAGAGTCTGAAGGTGAAGATGAAGAGGAAGAAAAAGAGGAAAAATCTCACTTCTGGAGCAGGAAAAAGGATAAAAGCGATGTTTCAGCAGACGGCGAAGCTACCGGTGGAATCTTCTCATTCGTTCGTGAAAAAACCATTCAGGAAAAGCACGTTGAAGATATCCTATTCGAACTTGAAATGGAACTCCTCCAGGGGGATGTGGCTATGGAAGTGGCCAGTGAGGTTGTTGACGGTGTAAAAGACAATCTTGTAGGTAAAAAAATCAAAAGAAGCAATGACATTACCGAGCTCACCTTCAACGCATTAAGGGACACCGTAGCAGAAATCATTGACGTTCCTGGAAAATCCATGACTGAAATGATCGAGGAGAAAAAGGCACAGGGAGAACCTTTGGTTGTAATGTTTGTGGGTATCAACGGAACCGGAAAAACCACAACTATCGGTAAACTGGCAAATTATTATCTCAATAAGGGATACACTCCGGTTATTGCCGCTTCAGATACATTCAGGGCAGGAGCAATCGAACAGGTTACACATCACGCTGACAATGTGGGCGTTAAAATCATCAAGCACCAGAAGGGTTCAGACCCTGCAGCTGTTGCATTCGATGCAGTTGAACACGCTAAGGCTCAAGGCAAGGAACTGGTCTTAATCGACACTGCCGGAAGAATGCAGACCAACACTAACCTTATGGATGAAATGAAGAAAATCAAGAGGGTTTCAAAACCTGACCTTGTTATTTTCGTTGGTGATGCTCTAACAGGTAACGATGCAACCGAGCAGGCTAAAAAGTTCAATGAAGCTATTGACATTGACGGTGTAATCCTGACCAAGGCTGACGCTGACAGTAAGGGAGGAGCCTCCCTGTCCATTGGTTACGTAATCCAAAAGCCTATAATGTTTTTAGGAGTCGGTCAAGGATACGATGACATCATGGAATACGATGCCGAATGGATGTTGAACCAATTATTCAGTGAAGATGAAGAAGTTGCAGAGCTAGCGGATTAATATCCAAATAGCTCTAAAAATTCTTTTTTTTAGAAATTACCTATTCTGAATGATTTTTGTAGTAAAGTTTATATGTGTTAAAAAAGTCAAATTAATAGTGACGAGTGATTTAATCCAAAAAAATTAGGGTGATTAATATTAAATACAAATCGGTTTTAATCATTTGCATTTTTTTGGCTGTATTGTCTTTAAATGCAGTCTGTGCAAGTGATGTTAACCAAACAAGTGATCAAATAGCGATAGATAATGATTCAAATATTCAAACAATTGAAAATGGTGCAGATGTTGAAACTGCACAGGATAATGAGATTCTAGCTGTCGATTCCGAGGATAATCCGGTCGCCAGCAGTAAGAGTAGCGTTGTTGCTACTAGTTCTAAAACTTCTTCTAACAGTGTTTTCATTAAGAACACCAACTTTGTAATTCGTATTTTAGATGATAATGGTGTGGGCATTGCAAACAAACAGGTTCAGGTAGACTTCAAGACCGCCACCAAGAATCTGACAACAAATTCCAAGGGATATGCTTATTTCAATCTCTATGCATTGGGAACCTACACTCTCAAATATTCCTTTAAGGCTGACGGATATGAGCCTGTTTCCGGTTCTAAGAAAGTTACCGTTGTCGGAGACTCAACATCCAAGATTACCGGATCATCCAAGTATACTGCATATGTGGGCATAAACAACCCTTACGTCGTCACATTGAAAACCGGCGGAATCAAGATGCAGGGCAAGAAAGTTGTCTTTAAGGTAAACGGCAAGACATACAGCAAGAAAACCAATTCCAACGGTAAGGCAACACTCAACATCGACCTGCCTAAGGGAACATACACCCTTAAATGCATCTTTTATGGAATGAAAAATGCCAAATCCGCAACCAAATCCGTAAAGGTAACCGTCAAGAAGGGCTCACCTACAAAACTGGTATTGCAGAATTCAGTTGAGTATGTCCATCAGGTTTCAGCTCCTTTCATACTCAAGTACAAGGACGCTCATGGAAATCCGATACCGTCCAAGACAATAGTATTTAAAATCAACGGAAAAACTTATACCAAAAAGACAGACAAGAACGGTATGGTAACATTCAACATCAAGCAAAAGCGAGGTATCTACAAGGTCAGCGTCAACTCATACAACACAGAGTATCTGAAACGTACCAGCAAAACATATTCCGTTGCGGTCAAGTCAGATTCAACCAACAACAACGGTTTCTGGCTCTTCGGGTCTGACATGAAGGATGTCGACCTGTCTGAGGTTGTCAAGTACGGTACAAACCACATATTCCTGAACTATTATGCCATTGAGCATTTCGGAAAGAGTGCCGTTGCCGATTTTGCCACTGAAGCCAAATCTTTAGGCATCAAGGTCCATATCTGGATGCAGGCATTCAATGACGGAGGATGGATTTCTCCTGTAAACAGTGACGGAACCTACAAGTACACCCTCTTCAATTCAATAATCAAGAAAGCCAAGGAATATGCGGCCATTGATGGTGTTGCAGGAATTCACTTTGACTATCTGAGATTCCCCGGAACAGCATACAAGCACACAAACGGTGTTGCTGCAATCAATTACTTTACAAAAACAGCATGCACTGAACTGCACAAGATGAATTCTGATTTGATTGTCTCAGCGGCAATAATGCCTGAACCGTCTTCAGACAAGTATTATTACGGTCAGGACATTCCTACCTTGTCCAAATACCTTGATGTTCTTGTCCCTATGGTATATAAGGGAAATTACGGTAAGGATGCTTCATGGATCAAGTCAGTGACCGCCACTTTCGTTTCACAATCCAACGGTGCTGACGTCTGGACAGGTCTTCAAGGATACGTTTCAGACAGTAATGTCAAGAAACTTTCCGCTTCAACACTGAAAAACGACGCAAAGTATGCAGGTTACGGTGGAGCAAACGGTGTCATAATATTCAGATACTCCCTGTTCAACTTCTTCAACTTTGACGAGTTATAGGTGTTAACGTGAAAAGGTCAATAATATTGTTGATGTTGGTGATGGCTCTTCTCTCTATTTCAGCAGTGGCCGCTGAGGACAATGTCACTGACATTGATGATGATTTTGTTGAGACAGTAAATTCCACACTCTCCGAGCCAGTCAAATCCGATTCCCAATTGTCAGCAAACGACACTGTCGGATATGAGAGTTTTTCAACACAGATTAATGCAACATTAAATTCAAATGGCACTGCACTGGCTTCAAAACCCGTAATTTTCAGCATTGATGGAAACAACTATACACGACTCACAGACAGCCTTGGTAATGCAGTTTTGGATATTGCCCTTTCCCGGGGAAATTACACTGTCAATTATTTCTTCCTGGGCGATAACTCCACCAACCCTTCAAACGGGTCCGCCACTGTAACTATCAATGCCCCTACAAAAACAGTTCTGAAGGTTGCAGACAAGGACATCAATTACCGTCAGGGATTGAAATCAGTCTTCATTGTCCGTCTTCTGACAGATGCCGGAAAGGCGGTTAAAAATCAGGAAATCGTATTCAGGGTCAACGGAAAAACATACAGGAAAACTACAGACTCCAAGGGTTATGCGCAGATATTCCTGAGCCTTAAGAAGGGAACCTACAAGGTTTCATATTCATTCGCATCAAGCAGTCCTTATCTTTCATCAAGCGGCTCCCATAAGGTTAAGGTGAAATCCGCCCTGAGTAAGGGAAACGGATATTGGATGTGGGCCAGCGGAATCAAGTCCGTCAGTCTCAAGACATTGAAATCAAAGGGAACCAAGCAGATCTTTTTGAATTCTTATGCATTTAATCTCTACGGTAAAAAGAAGGTAACTTCCTGGATTTCAAAGGCTAACAAGTATGGGATGAAGGTTCACATATGGATGCAGGTATTCTTCAACGGCAAATGGGTAAAACCTTTAAAAAGTGACGGGTCTCCCAATTATGGAATGATGAAAAAGAAAGCCGCAAAGGCGGTTTACTATGCAAAAATCAAGGGAGTTGCCGGTGTTCACATGGATTATGTCAGATTCGGAGGAACCGCCTACAAGTATGACAATGCCATAAAGGCAGTCAACTACTTTGTAAAGAAGGTCTCCGTTGAAGTCAGAAAGGTGAGGCCGAACTGCATTCTTTCAGCGGCGGTAATGCCTGAGCCTGATGCAAACACTTACTATTACGGCCAGGACATTCCGACAATGACCAAATACCTGGATGTCATTGTCCCTATGGCCTACAAGGGCAATTACGGCGAGGGAACTTCATGGCTTAAGAGCGTGACCAAAACCCTTGTTTCACAGTCAAACGGCGCTCAGGTCTGGACAGGCCTTCAGTCATACAAGTCCGACAGTAACGTTAAAAAGCTGACTCATTCCCAGCTTCTAAAAGACGCCAAGGCATGCAAGAGCGGCGGTGCAAAAGGTGTGGTTCTCTTTAGAATCGGTTTAACAAAACTTCTGAATTTCAATAAGGTTTAAAACCTTATCTACCATTTTCTTTTTTTCATAGCTTTAATGCGCTTTTTTTCAATATTTTTCTTTTTGTCTGACTGGTACTGTCTGTTCTGGCGAATGGTTGTTGTTTCGTTGTTTCTCATAACTGTTACAAGGTCAATTGAGTTTCCGCTGCATGCCATTACCACTCTGATTTCCTTATAGTCCTTTGATGGCGGCGCCTTGAATACTGCAGCATACTTTTCCCTTTCTATGTGTTCATAGCTTATAGGCTCTTCATTTAAAAGGCAGTCAACCACATATTCCCTTGAAATTCCATTCTCGTCAAGCCTTTCTATGAAATGTCTGTTTTCAAAACACCAGTTTATGTCTGATGTGTCTCCCATAATAAATTTGTCAAATACATTCATCATAATACAATATGTAAACATTATTATATATCGTTTTATAAAAATTATATCATGTCTGAACAAGCGCAATGGGATTCGTCATTGGCATTCATTTTTGCTATGATTGGAGCTGCTGTTGGGTTAGGTAACATTTGGCGTTTCAGCTATGTACTGTATTCTAATGGTGGAGGTTCCTTTTTCATACCTTACTTTATAGCAATTGCTATTATGGGAGTTCCATTTTTAATATTAGAATATGGTGTAGGATTCAGTTTCAAGGAGTCCTTTTCGAAGATCATGCGGAAAATCAAGCCTGAATTCGAAATAATTGCCTGGATACTGGTTCTTTTCGTGTTTATAGTAACGATTTATTATATGGTAATTCTAAGCTGGGACTTGGTTTACCTTTTAAGCAGTTTCACATTCAATTGGGGTACTGATACTGCACAGTACTTTGTAAGCACTGTTGGCGGAAGCTCAAACCTTTCAAACGCCAGTTTTCTTTTAATTCCAACAACAATTGGTGTTTTAATCTTATGGGTTGTCCTATGGTTCATCTCCCACAGGGATGTCGACAAGGGAATAGGTAAGATTTCAAAGATACTTATTCCGGCATTGTTTGTCATAATGGGAATCATCATTGTCTATGCATTGACATTGCCTGGTGCTAACGTCGGTATCGAAACCCTGCTCACTCCTGACTGGAGCATGCTTGGGGATGTGAACATCTGGCTTGCGGCATTCGCTCAAATCATTTTCTCATTGAGTATGGGTCAAGCTATTGCGCTTACATATGCAAGTTACCTGCCTGAAAACTCAAAGTTAATCGACAACGTATTGATTGTGGTTGCATCCAACTCAGGATTTGAAATCTGTACTGCATTCGGTGTATTCTCAATTTTAGGTTACATGTCAGTTACAGCGGGAACCCCTATGGTTCAGCTGGTTACCGAGGGTACAGGACTGGTATTTGTAGTATTCCCAATGATTTTCAACATAATGGGTCCTGTCGGTCGTGTATTGGCTCCATTGCTGTTTTTAGCAATTCTCTTTGCAGGAATCACATCTGCTTTAGGATTCTTCGAGCCAATGCTGAATTCAACATCCGTCAAGCTCGGATGGTCCCGTAAAAAAACCGCAACAGTATTGTCAATTATCGGTTGTGCATTTTCAGTTATTCTGACTACTGGTATCAGCAGCTACCTTGTCGGAATCGTTGATTCATTCGTCAATGAGTTTGGAATATTGCTATTGATCGGTATTCAATGTATCATATTTGCATGGTTCTACGGTGTCGACAAGTTCCTTCCTGCATTGAATGAAACATCAACATTCAAGGTCGGAACAATTTGGACTTTCGTAATCAAATATCTCTTGCCATTGGTATTGATTGTAATGTGGGCAATAGGTATTATCAAGCTGTTCTCAACAGCAAAAGAATTCGAGATTATAGTCGACCTGATTATTATCGTTGGTGTTTTGGTATTTGCATTTATACTCACCAAACTCAAACCGGCCGGGGATAACTAATATCCCTATTTCTTATTTTTTTCCTTGAATTTTACATATCAAATAATTGCTTTTAGCTATTTTGATATTAATTTTAGTTTGAAAAGTAGTAAGATAATTAATCGTTTCTTTTGATATATTTGTGGTGTGGTAATTTTTACAAAGTTGTTTCGGTGATATCTACATAAAAAAATAAAAAAAGAATAATTTATTAATAAATTATACTATGCTCCGTTGACTGCATTGACTTCCTGATATGTTACATACATCGCATATATCCAGAATATGATGCTTATGATGGAGAATGCCATGTGCACCCACATACCCAGGACGTTCAATACGATTCCGATTGCAAAGAATATCAGTCCTTTTTTTACATCTCCTGCATATGCGATACCGAGTCCGGTGAATATGAAGGAAATGACTAATGCAATGATCATATTTTTTTGAGCCATGTTATCTTCCTCCCATTTTTTTTAAAGCGTTAAGCTAATTTTATATTTAAATGTTATTTTATTTATAAATATTTAAAAAAAGTAATTGAATCATGCCTTTGGGGGAAAATAGTAGAATGAGTCAATAAGTTATCTTGGGGGGTGAGTCCCAAGAAAACTTAAACTAAAAATTTTTTTTAGATAACACGAGAGTGTGTTACAGATTATATTCTTAATTAGATAATATTTAAAGATTTACTTATTTTTATGTGCCTAAATTTACTCATCAGCTTTTTAAAAATTGTTTAGTAAAGTATTTTTGCCCATATGGGTATTTTGTCGGTAATGGGGTTCGGAATGGCATTGGCAATTGCTGATTTGATGATGGGTGTTATAGCCGGGATTTGAATAATTTCTATTTTTCCTGCTTTGGATTGAGATGTTTGGATTCTTTTTTGATTTCACATTCAACGTTGTTCTTTAGGATTATCTGCTGTGTTTTATATCGTCCGCTTTTTGGAACCGGAATTGGATTTGAGATTTTTCTAGCTTCGCATTGAATCTGTTCGCCTTTTAACCTATCTCCTTTTTTAACGTATGTTGCCATTATATCACCTAATATTTAACATTCAATTTTGTACCGTTTTCTTCCAATTCTGTGATGATGTCGTCCACATCAAAAAGCGGGAGCTGAAGATCGTATACAATATCTGAAAAGTTCGGATTTTCGTGAGTTTTACAGTATTCAATAATTTCTGAGATCTGTTGGTCTTTTGGAATATCTCTAAAGCTCATTTCCCTTTGAATTATGCCGTCATTGTAGTTATTGAAATATGCAGTTCTTGCAATGACATTTACGGAGCTGGTATTGCTCATTCTGTCAATATCAATGCCATCGATTTCAGGAAATAGCACAACCGTATTTTCAATTTCATCTATTATTGGTTCAATTTCTGCATATATGGAATTGAAATGGTCTAAAATTCCATTGAAAAACATTTCCTGAGTTACATGAACATTGAGCAGTAATTTGGTTTCTGTTGTCCAACCTAAATCATTACAGACTTCCAATGAGAATTCATTGTCGGGAAAATGTTTGTCTAATTGCATTTCCATTGCATTAAGAATTTTTTGGGTATTTTCATTGGCATTGATGAATTCTGTAACTTTTTCGGGAGAAATTATTTTGAATTTGCCGTCTAAATTTTCCATCATATTTTGCTCTCCATTGATTTTAGTTTGTAAAATTGCAGTCAGTTTGTAAAATTGCTTTGATTTCACTTTAAACTGCTTTATTTTTCTTGTATGGGAAAATATGATTTTTATTGTTTAAATAGTTATGGTAATGGCTTTGAATTTTAAAATCAATATTGATTTTTTCATATTTTGTTGTTTGAATCAATTTCAAGATGATTCAATTTGATCAAGAAGGCTATAATCTGAGGTGTATACTGTGACGAGCTTGTTTGATTCAACGAATGAGAATGAATATGAGTCCTCGAGCTCGTTGTAATAGCCGTCATGTCCAATCATTGTGGCTTTCTCGCCTCCCATGTAATCGGCGATTTCTCTTGCATCGACATACTGCTCGGAATACATCACGTCAATCTGTATGTAGTCATTGTCGCTTTGCCAGAACTTGGACTTGTATATCAGTCCTGAGTCGTTGTCGTCGATTTTTAAGCGGGTGTCCTCCTCAAAATAATCGGGAATTGTGAAAGCTATTGAATCCACATGGACTTCCTGGACTTGACCGGTTCCAAGAGCGCTGAATGCCCCAAATGCAACAATAACAATGGCAAATATCACCGCCAGAATTATTATCGGAGTCCTGTATTTGTCCAGCATGCTTTCTCTTTGGACTTCCGGTTTTTTAAGTTCAACACCACAGTTTCGGCAGAATCTCTCGTCATGGTCTATTTCCTCACCGCAGTTCGGACAGTACCTCATAACATGCCTGTTTCCGGTGGCCTTGCCGCAATCCGGACAGTAAAGCTCATTTTCATCCAGCTGGCATCCGCAGTTTTTACAGAATTTTTTCAACTCAATCCCTCAATAGTATATTTTTTCTCTTCAATGATAATATTTTTTTGCATTTGGATATAATAATGATTTATATTCATTTATTTTCTTTATAAGTTAATATTAATATTGTATTTTAAAAAAGATTAAATTTAAATAAGATTTGGTCTATATTGGATTGTATGAATGGCGAAATTGAAATTTTAGATAGGCAATACTCACAATATAATGATTATGCCTTCAAAAGCATTCTGCTGGAGCGTGCAAATGGGCTTTTGAAATTTGTTGAAATTCCCTATAGAATCAGCAAAACACTAATTTCTGAAGTTACAAATCTGGGGCCAAGCATTTCCAGAATGGATTTTGTAGGTGAGGCTGAAAAGGATGGAAAAACCGTAAGTCTGATAGTGGAATGTCAAACCAAACTTCCTACAGATGACGATATCAAAAGATTTTTCCAATATATTTCATCCATAAGAATTTTTAAGGACAATGATGTGGAATTATACATATTGTGCATTGAAAAAGCACCCTATACAAAAAAGGAATTTGTCATAAAGGAGGGATGTGTATATACAATGCATGTGATTTCCCTTAAAGATTTCAAGGCTAGTGAAATATTTAAAAACGTTGAATACAAATTAAAAAATAATGAGAAAATTACTGACATGGATATTGCATCATTGCAATTGATAGTCTACACTGATTTCGAAGAATCCAAACTGGAAATTTTGAACAGGGCCCGCAATTTGTTTGAAAGAATTTCCGAAAGTTTGGTTTTTGATATAAATGAAAAAATGGCAGTAATCTATTTGTTTGATGTATTGAGTGCAAATATGTTGGATGAAAATGAATATGAACAGTATGTGGAGGAGAATGTCATGATTCTTAATCCTGTTGAAAGATATATGAAAGAAAAAGGTAAAAAGGAAGGTATTGAAGAAGGAATTAAGGAAGGTATTGAAGAAGGAATTAAGGAAGGTATTGAAGAAGGTAAAAAGGAAGGTAAGCTTGAAATTGCTTCTAATTTGCTTGATGATGGGTTTGTCATTGAGGATGTTGTTAGGATAACTGGCTTGTCTAAAGAGGATATTTTAAAAGGTAAATAGTGGTGTAGTTTATTGTTTATGTTCTGGTACAAGTGAGCCTGATGCTATGGTGGGGAGATATCATGATTCTTAATCCTGTTGAAAGATATATGAAAGAAAAAGGTAAAAAGGAAGGTATTGAGGAAGGAATTAAGGAAGGTAAGCTTGAAATTGCTTCTAATTTGCTTGATGAGGGTTTTATCATTGGGGATGTTGTCAGGTTAACTGGCTTGTCTGAAGAGGATATCTTAAATGCAGGATAATTCTGACTAACTTTTTGATAATTATGTTGAACTCTAGTGATTCAAATTGGGACCATATACTGAATATCTCCACCGAAAGCGTTGACTATTCGGATGAGGACAATCAGAATTACGGATATGATCCGACACCATATATAGTTCTGGAAAGGCTGGTTGAACTTGATATTCTAAAAAAGGATGATGTTGTTGTTGATTATGGCTGCGGAAAGGGAAGAATATGCTTTTTTATAAACAGTCAGGTCGGATGCAGAATTATAGGCATTGACCACAGCGAAAGGCTGCTTGAAATTGCCCGTGAAAACCTTGAAAGCTATGGGGATGGTGCAGATATAGATTTTGTCAACTCCAAAGCGGAGGATTATGTTCCGGACGGCGCAAACTGCCTTTACTTTTTCAATCCTTTTTCTTCACATGTCTTTCAGGATGTGCTTAGGAGGATTGGCGAGTCATACGGGAGAAACCCCCGTGAGATACTGATCTTTTTTTACTACTCAACAATAGAATACAGGCTGTACCTGCCGACAGAGCCACGTCTGAAGCTGGTAGAATCGGCGTACTTTTCAGAAGATGAGATAGATAATGACACATCAGCAAAGCTGGATGTATTCAAATTCAATCCGTGAGGTGATAATGTGAAAATCTGTCAGGAATGCGGAAGCGAAGTCAAGGAAGATGAAAACAAATGTCCCAGATGCGGCAGTGATGATATCAAGGAAGAGAAGTTCTGTAGGATTTTGGGTGTGAAACTTGAATAGGGAATAATTTTTGATGGTTTTAAAAAAATAGTTTTTATCGCTCCTATAAATGAATAATCGCATTCATATAGAATTCATAAATGTTATTCTCTTTTGAAAACTTTTTCATATGGTTGTAAAGTTCACTATGGATTGAATCCAGTTCCTCTGGAGAAGCACCATTGACTTTTTCGAAGGAATAGATATAATCCATTGTGTCAATGTCTGGTCGTTCTCGCAAAGTCATTTCGCCTAATGCCTCAAATTTTCTAGCAAAATCTTTGATTTCTTTGGTGTAGATTTCCTTTGCAGGTTCCATTTCCTTTTTGAACCTGTCGAGTTTAGTAGTCATATTTTCCTCTCTTGATTATTATGATATCATCTCCATTTGTATGATATGATAGTATTTCTTGAAAATTCAGTAATGCCGTTGACTTCACAAAATTTGTCCATATGGTCATATAGCTCCTTAAGGGTTTGGTCAAGAACGTCTTCACCAGTACCGTTCAGTTTTTCAAAACGGAAAATGTAATCTTGGGTATCGATATCTGGCCGTTCCTGCAGGCTCATTTCACCTAGAAAATCGTAGTTTTTCGCGAAGTTCTTGATTTCTTTGGTATATATTTCCTTTGCAGGTTCCATTTCCTTTTTGAACCTGTCTAGTCTAGTGGTCATATTTTCACCTCTTTTGATTTGTTGGAAAATTCTGTTTCCATATTAAGTATATGTTCATTGATTAATATAAATTTAACTCGTTTTAAGCTTTTAAATAACAAATTGAAGTCAATTTTACAGTATTAAAGCAATTTTAAGAGATGAATGCAATTTTTAATTTCCAACTTTTGGAGCATTTTGCATATTTAGGATTCTTTGGAAATGTAAAATTCTGTTTCGGTTGATGATGAGGCTTATTTTTTTTAAAAAAAGAAAAAGTTAGTGAGAAAATTTAATCTCACTATTTAATTGTTATTGTTACCTGTTTGCTTGCGCTGTTGTAGGTTTTGTCTCCAGCAAATTTGATAACGGTTTGGAATTTACCTTTCTTGGTCAGTTTGATTGAGAAGGTAGCTTGTCCTTTTGCGTTTGTTTTTGCTGTGTAGGTTTTACCGTTCACTTTAAGAGTTACTTTTTTACCTGCGCTGAGGTAGACTTTACCGTCTGCAGATGATCCTTTGGTTGTTTTTATAGTAACTGTGTATGTTTTGGTTTTTGCAGTTGCTTTGTATGATTTGGCAGCTGCAGTGATTGTGATCGGTTTTTTGACTACATCAAGCATTGCTGAAGCAAATGTTGCCTCATATGTTGTGTTTCCAAGGTAACATGGAGCGCATGTGTAGTAGTTTGCATCCTGCAGGTTGATTTGAAGATGTGCTACACCGTTGGCATCAGTGGTCTTGTTGTGCACCCAGCCGTTGATAGCAAAGTATACAGCTTGGTTTGCAAGAGGTTTGCCGTTGGAATCTCTCAGCAATACGTCAAAGTACGCTCCTCTTTCACCTGCCTTATAATCAACAGCATAAACTTGCAGTCTGTAACCGTTGGTCACATTAAATTGTGTAGCCAATCTCTCAGGGGCCACATTATCTAATTTGATTGAAGTGTTTGTTGCAAGATATGTGTCGTTTCCTGCATAGTTTACAGATATTACAACGCCGCTTGCTCCCTTGATGGTGAATGAACCGTCAGCTTCAGTAGTTGTGCTGCCTGAAACGTCACCAACCATGTAACTAATTTCAGCATCTGAAATAGGGGTTCCGTCAGCGTCAACCAGTTTCATGTAAATGGTTAAATCATCCATTACGGTGATTTCACTGAATCTGGTTGCAACAGGAATCACAACAGGTGTTTCCGGAATGCTGAATCTTGAAACAGCATGTGCAGGTGCATGGGTATCATCACCGGAGTAAATCACGACAACATTGTGGTCGCCTGCAGTGATGTTTTCTATGGATACGCTGGCTTTGCCGTTTTCATCCAAAGGAACAATAGTTTCCTTACCGTCCACAATAACTGAAACATTTCCTGTAGCTCCAGGAATGCTTACTTCGATTGGGATGTCTTCTCCAACTTTAATGTCCTCAGGAATATTGATTGTCACATTGGAGTCCTCTTTTTGCTTATCGGATATTGTAAACTCGGATGAAGTCTCATTTGCATTGAACTTCTTGTCACCCATATAGGTAGCAACTACAGTGTAATCTCCAGCCTTAAGCACGTCTTCAAGGACTGCAACGCCGTTTTCGACATCAACATATAATACGTAATGTTCCGGTCCGCTGACTTCAAATTTGACAATACCTGTAGCGGCGGAGTTAACAGTGGCGGTGAGAGAAACATTATTGTATGTGCTTGTAACGTCCAGGCTGATTGGAGTGTTTTCTTTGATAGGATCGACAACAGTGAACAGGACGTTAGTGCTGTTCTTGTTGAAGTTATCATCACCGAGGTATGTCAAATCAGCATGATAGCTGCCTGCTTGCATAGTGGTGGTGAGTGTGCCTTTGCCGTCGGTTAGAGCAATGTTCATCACGGTTTCGCCTAGTTTGACTTCTACAAATCCGGTAGCTTTTGTATCTACGGTAACATCAATTGTTACTTTGTATCCGCTGACTGTGGCGACTGCGCTGATTGGGGTGTCCTTTTTGACGTGTCCGATGACTGTAAATTCTTCGGAGGTCATGTTAGTGTTGAATCTGGAATCTCCCATGTATGTTGCAATTACGGTGTAGTCACCTGCTTTGAATACGTCTTCGAGTACTGCTTTGCCGTTTGTTACGTCTGCGTATAGTGTGTATTTTTCATCTCCGTTCACTTCGAATTTGACAAGTCCTGTAGCATCTGAGTCAACGGTGGCTGTGAATGTAACGTTGTTTTCGCTGACTTTGACGTCCAGTTCGATTGTTGTGTTTTCTTTAACTGGGTCTGCTACGTTGAATGAGACTGCGGTTGCGTTTTCGTTGAAGTCGTTGTCACCGAGGTATGTCAGGGCTGCTTGGTAGCTTCCCGCTGGCATATTTGTGATGACTGAACCTTTACCTTCATTTAAAGCAATGTACATTACGGTTTCGCCTAAGTTGACTTCGACAAATCCTGTTGCTTTTTCATCGACTGTTACATCAATTGTTACTTTGTATCCATTGATTTTAACGTCTGCAGTTATTGGAGTGTCCTTTTTGACGTGTCCGATGACTGTGAATTCTTCGGAGGTTATGTTTGTGTTGAATCTTGCATCTCCCATGTAGGTAGCTGTGACAACATAGTCTCCTGCTTTGAATATGTCTTCGAGTACTGCTTTGCCGTTTGTTACGTCTGCGTATAGTGTGTATTTTTCATCTCCGTTCACTTCAAACTTGACGAGTCCGGTTGCATCTGAGTCAACGGTGGCTGTAAAGGTAACGTTGTTTTCAGCAACTTTGATGTCTAATTCGATTGTTGTGTTTTCTTTAACTGGGTCTGCTACGTTGAATGAGACTGCGGTTGCGTTTTCGTTGAAGTCATCATCACCGAGGTATGTCAGGGCTGCTTGGTAGCTTCCTGCTGGCATATTGGTGGTGAGTGTGCCTTTTCCGTCTGTTAATGCAACATACATTTCTGTATCGCCTAAATATACTTCTACAAATCCGGTTGCTTTTGTGTCTACTGTAACGTCAATTGTTACCCTGTATCCGTTGACTTTGACTTCTGCAGTGATTGGAGTATCTTTCTTGATATGTCCGATGACTGTGAATTCTTCGGAGGTAATGTTGGTGTTGAATGCGGTATCTCCCATGTATGTTGCAAATACGGTGTAGTCTCCAGCACTCAATACGTCCTCAAGAACTGCCTTGCCGTCTTTTACTTCTGAATATACTGTGTAATTTTCAGCGCCTGTAACTTCAAACTTGACAAGTCCGGTAGCGGCAGGATCGACATTAACGGTTATGGTCACGTTGTTTTCAACCAGTTCCACGTCTGCAGCAATCGGTGTGTTTTTGCGGTAAATCTCATCAACTTTTATTTCAATTTCTGTTGCGTTTGCGTTAAAGTCGTCGTCTCCAAGGTAAGCTGCAGTAGCAGTGTAGCTTCCGGCCGGAAGCAGCATGTTCATGACAGTTTTGCCTTCACTTACTTTAGCGTAAATGGTATTGTTGTTCAATGTGAACTCTACAAATCCGGTAGCGTTTTCATCAACATTGACGGTTACTGTAACGTCATATCCGTCAACCACAACGTCAGGGATTATTGTAGTGTTCTTCTTGATGTGGTCTGTTACTGTGAATGCTTTGGAGGTTCTGTTTGAGTTGAATTTGGAATCGCCCATGTATGTTGCAACTACGGTGTAGTTTCCGGCAGGTAAAATTGTGCTGTAAATTGCCTTGCCGTTATTGACAGCAATGTAAACCGCTTCACCGTCAATATTGAACTCAACAAGTCCGCTTGCGGCAGGATCAACTGAAGCAGTGATTGTCACATCGTTTTCGTTAGTCTCGACATTAACGTCTACGGTTGTGTTTTTCAGTTCCACGGTCTCCTTGATTACAGTGAATGCAGCATTAGTGGTTGCATTGTTGAAGTTGTCATCGCCTAAGTAGGTTACGACTGCACTGTAGGTTCCAGGTTCGAAATCGTATGTGAATACTGCCTTGCCGTTTTCTACAGGAACAATGAAGGTCTGTCCTAAAACAGCAATGGTGACATATCCGGTAGCTTGTGAATCAACGGTGGATTCGATTGTAACGGTATATTTGTCAACAGTAGGAACTGCTGTTATTGCGGTGTCCTTTTTGATGTGGCCTGTGACTGTGAATGTTCCGGCGGTTGAGTTAGGGTTGAATCTGGTATCTCCCATGTATGTTGCAACGACGGAATAGTCTCCTGCGGTCAGAACATCTTCAAGAACTGCCTTGCCGTCTTTTACTTCTGCGTACAGGTTGTACTCCTCTGCACCGGTCACTTCAAACTTGACAAGTCCTGTTGCGGCAGGATCAACACTTGCAGTGATTGTAATATTGTTTTCAACAACATTGACGTCCAGTTCGATTGCTGTGTTTTCTTTTGCAGGGTCAACAACATTGAATGAAACGGAGGTTGCATTTTCGTTAAAGTTATCATCACCGAGGTATGTCAGGTCAGCCTGGTAGCTTCCTGCAGGCAAAGTGGTAATTACTGAGCCTTCGCCATTGGTCAATGCAATATACATTACGGTTTCGCCCAATTTGACTTCAACAAATCCGGTAGCATCAGAATCCACATCAACTGAGATGACTGCACGGTAACCGTCGACAGCGACATCAGCACTGATTGGTGTGTCCTTTTTGATGTGTCCGATGACTGTGAATTCCTTGGAAGTTGTGTTGGTGTTGAATATGATATCTCCCATGTATGTTGCAACAACTGAGTAGTCTCCTGCGGTTAAGACCTCTTCAAGAACTGCCTTGCCGTCAGCTACTTCTGCGTATAATGTACGGTCTTCAGCGCCGGTAATTTCAAATTTGACAAGTCCGGTAGCCTGAGGGTCGACATAAACGGTAATTGTCACATTGTTTTCATTAGTTTCCACATCTGCAGCAATTGTTGTGTTTTCACGGTTAATTTCAATAACTTCTATTTCAATGTCTGTTGCGTTTGCGTTAAAGTCGTCGTCTCCAAGGTAAGCTGCAGTGGTTGTGTAATTTCCGGCTGGAAGCATCATGTACATGACTGCCCTGCCATCTTTTACTTCTGCTAAAGCCTCATTGCCTTTTGTGATGAATTTAACAAATCCGGTAGCATCTTCATCAACATAAACGGTCATGATCACGTCATAGCCGTAGACATCAACTTTGGAGGTTATTGTAGTGTTCTTCTTGATGTGGTCTGTTACTGTGAATGCTTTGGAGGTTCTGTTTGAGTTGAATCTGGAATCTCCCATGTAGGTTGCAAAGACTGTGTAATCTCCGGCAGGTAAAATTGCGTTGTAAATTGCCTTACCGTTATTTACAGCAATGTAAACTACTGTATCCCCGTTAATGTCGAACTCAACAAGTCCGCTTGCTGCGCTGTCGACAGTAGCTTCAATGGTCACATTGTTTTCCATAGAGGTAACGTCCACGGAAATTGTTGTGTTTTTCAGTTCCACGACCTCTTTGATTACAGTAAATGAAGTGACAGTGGATGCATTGTTGAAATCATCATCGCCCAGGTAAGTGACAAGTGTACTGTAGGTTCCATGTTCGAAATCGTATGTGAATACCGCTTCACCGTTGTTTACAGGAACAATGAAGGTCTGTCCTAAAACGGAAAGTGTCACGTAGCCGGTTGCAGTGCTGTCTACTGTAGTTACAATGGTTACAGTGTTTTTATCAACGCTTGAAACGGCAGAAATTGGAGTGTCCTTTTTAATGTGGCCTGTCACTGTGAATGTTTCAGCGGTTGAGTTAGGATTGAATTTAAAGTCTCCCATGTAGGTTGCAACTACTGAGTAGTCTCCTACGGCCAAAATGTCTTCAAGAACTGCTTTGCCGTCTTTTATTTCTGCGTATAATGTATAGTCCTCAGCGCCGGTTACTTCAAACTTGACAAGTCCTGTAGCTGCAGGATCAACAGCAGCAATCATGGTTACGTTGTTTTCATTCACTAAAACCTCCACTGTAATTGGAGTGTCATTTAGAGGAATTTCAGCAACGCTGATTGAAATGTCGGTAGCGTTAACGTTGAAGTCTTCATCTCCGAGATATTTGGCGTTCAATGTGTAGTTTCCGGCAGGAAGCAGTGCATTGAATATTGCTTCGCCTCCATCTACTTTAGCATAGACGCTGTTGCCGTTCAATGTGAACTCTACAAATCCGGTAGCTTCACTGTCCAAGCTGACAGTTACGGTAACGTCATAGCCGTCGACAGTTACATCTGAAGTCATTGAAGTGTTCTTTTTAACATGGTCTGTTACTGTGAATGCTTTGGAGGTTCTGTTTGCATTGAATCTTGAATCTCCAAGGTAAGTTACCAGGACATTGTAATCGCCTGCAGCTAGGTCAGTATTATAAACAGCCTTACCGTTGGCAACTGCAATGTAAACTGCTTTGCCGTCAATGTTGAATTCAACAAGTCCGCTTGCGGCAGGATTGACAGTAGCAGTGATTGTCACATCGTTTTCGTTAGTCTCGACATTAACGTCTACGGTTGTGTTTTTCAGCTCAACTGTTTTTTCAACAACTGTAAATGAAGTGGTTGTTGTTGCATTGTTGAAGTTATCGTCGCCTAAATATGCTACATCGACATTATATGTGCTAGGGTTGAAGTCATATGTGAATACCGCTTTGCCGTTTTCTACAGGAACAATGAAGGTTTGTCCTAAAACGCTGAGGGTAACATAACCTGTAGCATTCGCATCAACTGAAGCGGTAATTGTCACGGTATAATCCTCAACATCGGAAACTGCAGAGATTGCAGTGTCCTTTTTGACGTGGCCTACAATAGTGAATGTTTCGGCTGTTGAATTAGGATTGAATTTTGAATCTCCAAGATATGTTGCAACAACTGAATAGTCACCTGCGGTTAAAACGTCTTTAAGAACAGCCTTGCCGTTTTCAATTTCTGCGTATAATGTGTAGTTTTCAGCGCCTGTAACTTCGAACTTGACAAGTCCGGTAGCTTTAGGGTCAAATGAAGCGGTAATTGTCACGTTGTTTTCAAATATTTCAATGTCCAAATCAACCGGAGTGTCATTTAGAGGAATTTCAACAACGCTGATTGGAATGTCGCTGACGTTTATGTTGAAGTCTTCATCTCCGAGATATTTGGCTGCCAATGTGTAGTTTCCGGTTGGTAAAACAGCATTGTATACCGCTTTGCCGTCAGTCACTTTTACATAAATGGTATTGTTGTTCAATGTGAATTCAACAAATCCTGTTGCGTCATTGTCCAGATTGACAGTTACAGTGATGTCATGTCCGTTTACAACAACGTCTGAGGTTATTGTTGTGTTCTTTTTGATGTGGTCTGTTACTGTGAACGCTTTGGAGGTTCTGTTTGCATTGTATCTGAAATCTCCAAGGTAGGTAACAGCAACATTGTAATCGCCTGCCGGCAGGTTAGTGTTGTAAACAGCTTTTCCGCTGATGACTGCAACGTAAACAGCCTTTCCGTTAATGTTGAATTCAATAAGGCCGCTTGCTAAAGGATTGATGCTGGCAGTTATTGTCACGTCATTTTCAACTGAGGTGACATCAGCAGAAATTGTTGTGTTTTTAAGCTCGACAACTTGCTCGGTTACGGTAAATGAAACGGAAGTGGAGTTTGAATTGAAGTCATTGTCGCCCAAATAGGTTATCTCAGCGCTGTATGTTGCCGGAGCAAAGTCATATGTGAAAACAGCTTTTCCGTCTTCTACCGGAACAAGGAACTTCTGACCTAAGACATCGACAGTAACGTTGCCTGTAGCGTCGGAATCCACATTGGCGGTAATTGTTACTGTATATTCTTCAACTTTAACATCTGCAGTTATTGGAGTGTCCTTTTTGACGTGTCCTCTGACTGTAAATGTGCCTCTGGTGCTGTTGGAATTGAAATAGACGTCGCCTCCATAAGTTGCAGTGACGCTGTATTCCCCTTCAGCCAGCACGTTGTGGGAAATTGCCTTTCCGTTTACGATTTCTGAATATGTAGTGTATTCTTCAGGGCCGCTTATTTCGAATTTGACAAGTCCTGTCGCATTAGGGTCAACATCAACGGTGATGTCCACGTCATTGTCTGCAATTGTCCAGTTAATGTCCATTGTGGTATTGTCCTTTACGATGGATATTGCAGCTATGAGACTTGACTGGTTGTAGTTTTGAGATCCCGCATAGCTGATGAATACCAGATAATCGCTAGGGTCAAGACCAGCTGTTGGAACTTCAATAGTACCGTTTTTATCTGTGGTGTAAGTTTTAACGCCATAGAAGTTAACGGTAACAGGAACGTCACTTAAAGGTTTTCCGAAAGCGTCCAATAATGTTATTTCAAGATTTTCACCGCTGTTGTAAGTTGTAGTTATATTGTCTGAGACAAGTTCGGTAGGCTGCTTGTAAACTATCACTCTTATGTAGTTTGTTGTTTCGGTGTAGTTTTCATCTCCGCTGAAGCTTAAGGCAACCCAGTAGTAGTCAACAGGCAAATCGGTAGTGTATATGACTGCAACGCCATTCTCATCGGTTGTGTAATTTTCAATTATGCCGTCAAAGTCGGCGATGATTGTGTTGTTTGCTTTAATCGGATTGTAGTTGTTGTCTTTTAATGTTACGTTGAATGAGTTTTCAAAGCCGTATATTGTTTTAATCAGATTGGTGTCGAATGTGATAATCGGTTCGGCCTTGTTGACGGTAATGTTTACAATCAGGCTTGATTCTTCATAATTGTCAGTGCCGTCAAAAGTGATGTTTGCTGAATGCTCGCCTGCAGCCAGTCCGCTGACCGGTATTTCTATTTGACCGTTTTCATCAGTTACATAATCTTTTTTGCCGTTGAAATCAACAGTCAAGGTATAATTGCTTAAAATTTCTCCCAAACTGTTTTTAAGAGTTACAATTAAATTTCCCTCATTGTTGTAGGTTATAATCAGGTTATCTGATGTCAGTTCGGTAGGCTGCTTGGCCACTATGATTCTGTGATAATTTATTGCACTGGTGAAATTTTCGTTTCCGTCGTAAGTCACGGTTGCCACATAATACTCATTTGCAGGAAGATCTATAGTGGATATGGTGAGTGTACCGTTTTCGTTTGTTGTATAAGTTTTAACACCATTTAAATTAACGATAAGTACATGATTTCCTTTAACAGTATTGTAGTTTCCGTCTTTTAAGGTAACATTAAACAGGCTTTCATAACCGTATACTGCTCTTGTCATATATTCATCAAATGAGAGATGAGGTTCGCATTTATTGACTGTGATGTTTGCAGTCAGGTTGCTTTTTTCATAATTGTTATTGCCATTAAATGTAATGTCTGCAGTATAATTGCCCGCAGCCAATCCTTCAACAGGAATCCTGATCTGGCCGTTTGCATCTGTTACATAATTCTTTTCAACGTTATTCATATTAACAGTCAGATCCGCACCGCTGACAGGCCTTCCCTGACTTCCGGTTAAATTAACAATCAGCTCTCCGGTTTCGCCGTAAATTGTAATCAGGTTATCTGAAGACAGCACGCTTGCATCCTTGTCAATTATAAGTCTTGCGTAAGTTTTTGAACCGGTATAGTTTTCATTTCCATTAAATGCGATGTTAACACCATAAAAGTTCACTGACAGGTCCTCGGTAGGTATTTTAAGCAAACCGTTTTCATCTGTGATGTAAGTTTTTGCAACACCATCCAAATCAACAGTAACGATGTTGGAACCTTTAATCGGATTTCCGTCTTCGCCTTTGAGGGTAATGTTGAAGTAGTCTTCAATACCGTAGTTTACATGCATGATGTCACTGTCACAATAGATTTGGGATTGCGCCTTGTTGATTATGATTTCTGCAAGATAATTTTTTGCACTGATAAACTCGTTTCCTTTGTAGGTCACGTTTGCAAAATAACTTCCGGCCGCAAGTCCGTTGGTGGATACGTATGCAACACCGTTCATATCAGTAATGTATGTTCCATTAATTCCGTTCAGTGAAACGGAAATCTCTGCATCCCTTAATCCCATATATACATCACCGTTGGGATTAATTGATAATGTAATTCCCATGTAATTTCTTCTTGAATCTTCTTCCTGGTTATATGCTCTTGTCATGCCTCCGGAAATTGTGACATCAACCTTGGTAACGGTCACAATTGTTTGTGCATATGCATCTGCATAGATTTTATTATTTAAAGAGAAAAGTGCAGAATATGTGCCCGGTGTGAGTCCCAGTGTCGGCACAAATACGTTACCGTTTTCATCAGTGACATAATCCTTTTTGATTCCGTTTAATTCAACTGTTAATGGAACATTGCTTACAGGTCTGTTCAAGTAGTCTAAAACTCCTACTGGTATATTATAGTTGGAATTGTTGTAGTTGACTGTAATTGCAGGTACTCCAATAATCATGGTTGGAATTTTACTCACAGTAACAGTGGCCTTGGCAGCTGATTTGGAATATAGTTCATCGCCGTCAAATGTGATGTCTACATTGTATGTTCTTGGAACCAGATCGTTTAAAGCAACTCTTATCATACCATTCTCATCAGTTACATTCGCCATCAGTTTGCCTTTGAAATCGAAGATTACTGTTCGGTTGGCAACTGGTCTGTTTTCATCGTCGTTTAATGTAATTATCAGTTCATTATCGCCTTTGCAAAACATGGAAATGTTATTGTTGTCCAATGTGATTGCAGTTCCCATTTTAGGTATGGTTATTATTACAGAAACTTCATCGGCCGGATAATCAATACAGTTTATTTTCACCCTATAATTGCCAGGTGTCAAATTCACAATCCATTTTTGACCTGATAAAATATTGAACTCGTATAAGTCATGCCATACTCCGTCTTCAGCCTTTTCCACATGAAATGTCATGTTTACATCTTTAAATTCAATGCTTCCAGCGGTTAATTTGAATGGAAATGCGCTGCTTGAATTATATTTGCAGGTAAAATCATCCGCATTTATTATCATTTTCTCATAAACTGAAGTGCGGTAATTTTTATTCTTATCATCGAATGTACAAAAAATTGCTTCTCCTTCATAGAGTGTAAGACCATCACCTGATCCCTTAATATGATTGCCTTCGAATGTACAATTGACATAAGTTCCCTTATAACCTGCTCCTCCTTGATTAGTAACCCAATTATCTTTAAAATAACAGTTATAACAGGTACTCTCATATGCTGCACCACCTTTGGCAACAAGATCTGTGTCACCGCCATGGGATGCTTTATTATTGTAGAAGGTACAGTTTTCAGCATAACTTCTAGAAATTGCTCCACCATACGTTGCGGTATTTCCATTAAATGTACAATTTATAGCACGTCCTTCACGCATCGCAGCACCACCAGCATTGTTACCATAACTAAGACATTCTTCGAAAAGACAGTTTATTGCTGTGCCTTTATAAACTGCAGCATTATTATCACTTGCACATAATATAAACTTACAGTTTATATAAGTACCTCCAGTAACTGTCGGACCATTAAAAGTATTAATTGTCAAATTTTTGACTACAACATTTTTTCCCTCAGCTACTCTTAACATAGGAGAAGAAGAATGATGGCCATTAACATAGTGTCCCTGTCCGTCAATAGTCACATCACGATTAAGTTCAATCACCTCAAAACTATCACCGTCGTCCGCCTTAAATTCATAATCACAAGTTAAATTAATAACTGAATTCTGATTGTTTACAATATAGCTCCTAAATTCAGACAGCGGAGCCGCATTGGGGTCATAATCACGTTTCGATAATTTTTCATCATATTCGTCTTCCAAAATTACTTCTTCGTTTTCATCCGTGCTAATTGCATTCGCTGACGTGTCTTCAGCACCTACAGCGTCTGCAGTGTTGTCGGCTGCACTTGCAAAGCCAACAGCCGATAGACATATCAGCAAGATTGCAAATATCAGGATTTTCCTTTTTCCTATCAAAAAAATCAAACTCCATTTATACGATTGCGATATAAATAATATATTATATATTCGTGCGTATATTTAATGTTATGTTGTCTGAATAAAGTTACAAAAGGTTAAAAATGCTGTTTTTTATAGTTTTCAGAGAAAAGCTTGAACCATATGCGTGACAAATTCATATTACATGTTGATGCGGGTAAAAAATTTTGCGACATCTGAATATTATGTCAGTTTTAAAAATTGAATCATTTTTAATTTTCAGCTTGCGGTGGCATTTTTGCCACATTAACTATTTATTTAAAAAAAATTAGATTTCCAACTGGTGATAAAAAATGCCAGTAATTAGTTTTGATATAGTAGAATTGACAAAAGAGCAAAAAGAAACTTTAGCAAAAGAATTCAGCGAATCCGCTTCAAGGGTCACAGGCCTTCCGATAGAAATGATTTACGTTCTATTCAATGAAAGGAAAGCAGACAATGTCGGTGTCGGCGGAGTCCTTTTAAGCAACCAGGAATAGATAGATTTTTTTTTAAAATCTATTTCAATTCCAGAATCTCCAGATACATTTCCTTCAATTCCTTTTTTTCATATTCGTTGTAGTGTTCGTTGTCAACGTCAGTGTCGAGTGCGAACAATAACAGTTCATAAAACACTTTATTTAGAGATCTCCCCTTTTCGGTGAGGAAGTACTGTGTGTTTGCAGAATCGTCAGTCTTGTAAATCAGCCCGTTTTCCTGCATTGTCCTGAGGCATCTTGAAAGCGCCTTGTTGTCCAGTGACGGCCGGTTGGTTTTAAACTCATTGAAATGACTTTTTCCTAAAAACAGGTCCCTTAAAACGTGCAGCGTCCACTTGTTGCTCATGAACTTTAGCGTGTCCTCAAGGGGGTTTCTCTCATATTTCTTTTCATAATATGCAAGTTTTTTGGGATTCAGACTCATAGTAATAATTATGTGACTTTCGGATAATTAAGTTTTCATTCAGTGTCACGGATGCCACTTTACACTTAAATACTCGTCTTTTGAAATATCTGATTAGACATTTGGTGATGGCATGAGAGATGATAATGTAGTGATGACTAAGTTTTTGGCGATACTCTTTGCAATATGTTCCGGCCTTGCAATAGGCAACCTCTACTGGGCACAGCCCCTGCTTGTCCGCATCATGGAAGGTTTCGGACTTTCTGCGGCAAACGGAGGACTTCTGGTTACGGCAACCCAGATCGGGTATGCAATGGGAATCTTTTTCATTTTGCCTTTGGGCGATTTTGTCCGCCGCAAACGGATGATAGCTATTGTGATGGGCATTTCCATAATCGCTTTGGCATCATGTGCTCTGGCCCCTTCATTCACCATACTGGCGCTCTCACTTTTCTCCATGGGGGTTGTGACAATTTCCGGCCAGGTGATACTGCCTCTTGCAGGGGATTTGAGCCGTGAGGAAGAGCGTGGACACATTGTCGGAATCGTGTCTTCAGGAATAACAACAGGAATCCTGTTCTCAAGGTTTGCAAGCGGAATCATTGCAGGATTTTGGGGATGGAGATCAGTTTACGTCATTGCGGCCGTTTTAAATCTGATAATGGTTCTGGTCATGATATATGTGCTTCCTGAAATTCCTGCCAAAAACAAACTTGAATCATATAAGGGGTTACTTTTAAGCGTTTTCACAACATTCAAAAGGCACAGGACACTGCCATTGATTCTTCTTCACTCCGGCCTGATATTCGGTCTGGTCTTCAACATCTTCTGGACTGCACTGACATTTTTACTGTCAGGCGCTCCCTACAACTATGACACCTTCCAGATAGGTCTTGTAAGCCTTGCGGGACTTGCGGCTGCAGTCTTCGGCATCGGCATCGGAAAGCTCCAGGACATGGGTCTGAGCGTGCCTGCACTCGGTGCTTTCATTTTGCTGGGCCTTGTCACAATGATTTGCGGGTATCTCTTCAGCTATTCAATAGTTGCAATCGTGATTGTTGCTGCGGTTGTTTCAGTTGCGGTTCAGGGCATAAGCGTGCTTACACAGACAAGGCTCTTTAATCTCTCCCAGGAAGAGAGAAGCAGGCTAAACACGGTATTCGTTGTAAGCAACTTCATGTTCGGTGCTGTCGGAAGCGCCCTTGCATCACTTCTCTGGTCACTTGGCGGATGGGCATATGTCATGACGGCGGCAGGCGCAGCATGTGTTGCGGCACTCGCTGTCTGGACGATTTCAAGAGGGCCGTTTAAAAAGACCGATGATGCCTTGAATAAAAATGCTTAATACCCATCGCTTACAAAATGTAATATATTTGATGTATGCATTCGATGGGGGTTAGCTAAGATGAGGTTATTAGGTAATGAGGAGAAAATCGGAGTGTGGTACAACAGGATTCTGCCGTATCTCATAATATTCGACTTTCTTTTGATAACAATCTCACTCATCCTTGACATTTCGGAAAATACCCTGTACGTCATTGAAATCTTTGACTTTTTCGTCTGCATAATCCTTCTTTTCGAATACTTCTACGGTTTAATTAAAGCTCCGTCAAAGAAGCGATTCATACTCGACAAGGACAACATACTGCTTCTTGTGGCATCACTGCCTCTGGATTTCATAATATATCTGTTCGTGCCGGTCAACTATCCGGGGTCCGTTTTCGGATACCTGAGGCTTTTGAGAATGATAAGGGTTATAAGCTTTGTTCGAATGGGCTCCTTCGGCGAGTTTTTTGAAAAGACTGAATTTCACAAAATCATCATTGCGATAGGAATAATCATACTGACATTCACTGCTTTGTTTTTCATATTCGGAACCAGCTACAATCCGTTTGACTATTTCTATTTCGTTGTTGTAACACTGACCACCGTCGGATACGGGGACATCACCCCTCAGACATACAACGAGAAGATTCTCACAATGATACTGATTCTCATAGGGATAGTGATTTTTTCAACAATCACTGCATCCATCTCATCGTATCTCACAGACCACATGATGGAGGGCGACGGCGACGATATCGAGGAGGTCAGAAAAAGCGTTGATGATAACTCAAAGACTATTTTAAGCGAGCTTGAGGAGGTAAGGCGTGAAAACCGCAACCTTCAAAAGCAGATTGACGAGCTGAAGGAGCTCATTGAAAAGAAATAGCTTTTCATTTTATCTTAATAATGCAAGAATACCACAACTTCTGTAAGTTGTGGATGAATTGTAAGTTGGGTATACTATTTTTTTATTAACTTTTAAATTGTTATTTAAAAAATCTATTTTCACGATCGACATTTTTTAATAGGATTTTATATATAAATTGTATTGATTATGTTAAATTGCCTTCAGTTTGTAAAATTGATAGTCATTTAGTAAAATTGTCATGGTAGGTTTTATAATGTCAAATAAATCAGAAAGTGGATCATTCTATAATTATTTAATTTCTAAAGGATATTATTTTGATAAAGATTTAATAGAGAATTATCTTTTATCTTTAAAAGTTAAACCTTTTGAAATATTAACCGGAAATTCAGGTACTGGAAAAACAAAATTGTCACAACTGTTTGCCCAATTTTATTTGGAAAACATGTGTCACCCCACAATTAAGATAAATTTGACAAACTCTGTTTTAAATGAGAGTCGTTGGGCAACTATTGGCAGGGAGTCTATTAAGGATTTATTTCCATTTGAATATTATGAAGGGAATTATGACTTAACTATTGATAGATTTCCTGCAAAAGGTTCAATTTATTTATTATTTCAATTAAGATATGATGATGATGAATTAAATGAATATTTTAAGGAGTTATTTGAAAAAAATCAGACTGAAGCATATTTTAAGATTAATTCGAATTTTGTTAAAGATTTTAAAAGTAATTTACCAACTCCTATTAATGGTAAAATTTCGATTCAACAAACATCAAATTCATGTTCTTATGATAACAACGGAAAGAAACCTGAATGGAATCTAACAACTGATTTTTATAAATATACTGTATTTCCAAAAAGTTATCGTGAAGGGTCTATAATAGTTAATGGTAAAGAATATTGGGCTAAGATTCGTGTAACTGGGAAACTTTATTATGAAAAAGATGAAGTAATCCAAAATCACCTTAAACAAAAAGCAGGTGAAAAAGTAGATATTGAGATTGATGTAGGAAATTCATTTGAAGATTTGCATGATTTAGTTGAGCAATCTAATGAATTATATAATATTATTCCAATTGGCGCTAACTGGACTGATAACACAAATATTATAGGGTATTACAATGTAATAACAGAAGATTATCAATCAACACCTGCATTTGATTTGATTAAAAAAGCTCAAGAAGATCCAAATAATCCTTATTTCTTAATTTTAGATGAAATGAATCTTTCACATGTTGAAAGGTATTTTGCAGATTTCCTATCTGCAATTGAAAGTGGTGAGGAAATTCCATTGTATGGTGAGGATAAAACCCTAAAACTTCCCGAAAATCTTTTTATAATAGGTACTGTCAATGTTGATGAAACAACTTATATGTTTTCACCAAAAGTTCTAGACAGAGCTAACACTATTGAATTTGATATTTTAGCCGCATGGGATTACATGGTCTCTGACCCAAATGCTACTGATTTTAATGGAAATATTGAATATTTGCAATCTCCACTAATCGATTCAGATATATCTAAATTAAATATTGAAGATTTAAAAGAAATCTTCAGCGAAATTTCCTGTAATGGAGATAGTTTATGGGATACTTTAGCAATGGAGCTTACAGCATTTCAAGAAACTCTTAAAGGGTCCGGATTTGATTTTGGTTTCAGGGTAATCAATGAAATTTTAAGGTTCATGGTCGTTGCATGGAGATATGAAAACTCTCCAAGCGAATGGAATAACTGGGAGAGATATTTTGATGCTCAAATAAAACAGAAAATCCTTCCAAAGCTTCATGGATCTGAAAAAGCTATTGGCAATGTCTTAACCAATTTATTTAATATCTGTCTGGTTGAGAGAAACAATAATGAAAATCCTAAAAACTTTAACATTATCAAAGAGGATTGCAGATATTATACTTCTGCGGTTAAACTTCAAAACATGTCCAAAGTATTATCTGATCAAAGATATGTTTCATTTATTAATTAGAGATTTAAATGATTGAACAAGAAGTTATTATCCAACTAACTGATGAGAATTCAAATGAATTTGGAATTTTAAAGGTCATTGCGATTAATTATTCATCTAATTTTGAATCAAACTGCAATATTTCAAGCTCAGTTACATTATCCAATGTTCCGTTAGTCGATGAACCTGATAACATGACTCCTATTCAATATTGGCAAAATCCAACATCCAACTTCGCTAATCTAATGTTTTTAGAGGAAACAGAGTATCAGATATTATTTGAATCCAGTGATGTTAATGCAACATACGATGTTTTATATTCTCTAACAAAAATGAATGACAATCATTTTAAGGAATTCAGATTTGATTTGGGTGAGAATAAAGTTGCAGGAACACTAAACTTCAGAAGCTATGTTGGAAAATCATTTTTGGATGTCAGAAAAGATGGCATTAATTCAATCAAGATTCCAATTGAAGTTAGGTCTAAAAAGATTGATTATTTCAATCAATACTCCTCAATGATTGCTGATCTATCACAGCAGGCATTAAGTCTAATATTTGAGGTTAATTCTCCTTTGTATCAGGAATTTGAACTGGATTTGCGGTCAAAAGAAACATTATATGAAGACTTTATGTTTTTGGAATATCTCTTCAGGCAGGATAATCTGCCATCAATATTTGAATACTTATCTAAAAACCTGCATTCACAGCTTAAAAATCATGTTGAAACAGTTCCAATTTCCTTTGCTTCAAATGTTAATCAGAATACCTTAAAAAATATTGTCACAAAACCAAATAAGCTATTTAAAACAGGTTCTGATTTAATGATTTCAAAAAAATTAAATGGATACTTACCTTATGAAATTGAGCAAATAAAACATGAGGACATCATTGACATTCCAGAAAACCGGTTTTTCAAATACTTTTTAGAGCTGATTCAAAGTCTTGTTGAAAAATTGCTGGCTAATTCAAAGGAAGGATACATTAACGATAAGCTATTGTATTTCAGGGATGAAATTGAATATTATTTATCAAACAAGTTCTTTAACCACATCTCAACAATGGATTATGTTCCATTCAATTCTCAGATTTTGCAGAAAAAAGAAGGTTACCGGGAAATATTCCATTACTTTTTGATGCTTGAGTTTTCATTCCGCTTAAGTTGGGATGAAGTCAATGATCAATTTAAAGGATTTGAGAAAAAATTATCAGAATTGTATGAGTATTGGTGTTATTTCAAGCTTTTAAAAGTTTTAAATGATTTGAGCATTAATAAAATTAGTTTTGAGGATGTCTTTGAAATTAATGAGGATAATTGGTCAATTAAAATTAAAAAAGGTGTTCAATCTCGTAAAAGATTTATATTGTCAATTAAGGATCAAAAAGTTCAAGCTGACCTATTTTATAATTTAAAATTTTCAGATGATTCTAATTATAAGTCATATTCTCTTGCATTTAAGCCAGATTATACATTGCTTGTTTCGATAAAAGGTGAAACTCACTATATTCATTTTGATGCTAAATATCGCTCAGAACTGGAGATTGGTAATTTTTACTCAAAAATTAAAACAATTAATGACCTTGATGAAGAAATTGATAAAAGAGATTCTCAAGAAGAAAAAGATTATATTTTCAAATATGGAGACATTTACAAAATGCACACTTACAAGGATTCAATTTTAAAAACTGAAGGATCTTATGTTTTATATCCTGGAAGTATTACCAAACGATTTAAAGAATCCGAATTGATTATTCCATCTGTTGGTGCATTTTCGTTAACTCCTGGAAATGATGATGTGGAAGAGGATAATTTGGAAGTTTTCATTAAAGATGTTATCAAAACTCTTTTACTTAGACATGGTTTAATTAATTATGAATTTAGAAGTATTAATTCTTAAGTTGGAGGGGTAATTTGGACCAAAGAAAAATAATAGTAATATTAATAATTGTTTGCATACTCCTTGCAGGAGTTGTATGTTATTTAGCTTTTTTAAGTAATTCAACTGAAAAGGTGGTTAACAATACCACTAATATAACAACAAATTCAACTAATGAAACCGCTAATGCAACGTTGGTGTCTAGTGATTCCTCAAATAATGAGGATTATTCAAGTTATAGTGAACCTTCAAGCAGTAATTCGGAGCCGGAATATGGTAGTGATGAATATGTTCAGAGATGGGACGAATCTAATTTAAATGGCGATAACTGGGCTTATACTCATGACCAACCTGTAAAAACTGATGATGATGGGCATAGCTATAAACGGATGTATGATGAAGATACTGGTGAAAATTACTGGGGTCGGATGGATTAAATATATTTTTACATTTGATTAAGAAACATTAAGTATTTAACAAGTTAGTAAACAAATATAATATTATGAATAAAAGTAAATTAATTTTGTCATGTTTATTTGTTTTGTTTGTAGCATGCTTGTCTTTAGGATCAGTATTTGCTACGGATAACTCAAATTCTACTGATACTTTAAAAGTTATCGATGATGAGCAAGATGCGCTGAGTATTCCTGAAAATGATGTTGCTTTAAGTCAATCTGGTGATGCTGATAACTTGACTGTTAGTGAAAGTGATGCTAATGAAACATTATCATTAAGTTCTGATTCTTCTAAGGAGGTTTTGGCCTCTTCTGTAAGTGTCTCTAGTGGTCATACTTTTAAAAAATGCGGATATACATTTAAGGTTTCAGATAGTCAATATAAAAAAATTAAAAATGCTATAAGTGCAGGTAAGAAACAAAAATTCCTTGATTGGGGTTTTGAATTTAAAGTAAAGACTAATAAAGTTATTAAGGTAAAAGTTTTGGTTAAAACTAAAACATATCATAAGAAAGTTCGCTATGAAGGTTTAACATATTATCCGTATAAAGCAGTTAAGCTTGCCAATTTGAAATATTATTATAAACATGGTTGGAAAAAATATGATACTGGGTTTCAATCTTCTAATGGGAAATCTAAAAAATATCTGGGATATAATTATGTGAAACTAAAAAAGACTGTAAAAACATACAAAACAGTTAAAATGAGAGTTTATGCAACTATTTATTATGAGGGAGAATATGATTATGTTGCTGGGCCACATGTTTATTATCCTGTTGTAAATTTTGATGCAATGAAAAAAGGATATTCTAGTAGATATCTTAATTGTGCTTTATTAAAGTAATCAATTTGATTACTTATTTTTTTCTTTTTACATAATTTTTATTACTTATCTAATTTTTATTAAACTATATAACGTAAGCTGCTAAATATTAAACCAGAGGAAAAACTTATGAAAACTTTAAATGTTGTAGCAGCTATTATTAAAAAGGATAACAAGATTCTCGCCACAAAGAGAGGTTACGGCGAGTTCATTAACATGTGGGAGTTTCCTGGCGGAAAAATAGAGCCAAACGAATCAAAAGAGGAAGCTCTTATAAGGGAAATCAAAGAGGAGCTTGACTGCACAATCAAACCCATAAAATTCGCTCTGGACCTAGAATACCAGTATCCTACTTTTTATCTCAAGATGAGCTGCTTTGAGGCCGTTATCACAGAAGGCACTCCAAAACTTCTCGAACACAATGATGCCAAATGGCTTACAAAAGACCAATTAGACGAAGTCAACTGGATTCCAGCAGACATCGAAGCCGTCAACTACCTAAAAGAAACCATGGATGATTAAAATGAACCAGGATGAAATCTTAAACGGGGCTAAAACTGCTTTTATCAACCAATTCAACGCTTCAAATTCAGATTTCACACCAAAACTTGTCTACAACAGCGCAGACAGCAAGGTCATTAACTCAATAATTGACGAGCTTAAAAACTGTGACGAGTTCATCATGTCATCGGCTTTCATCACCATGGGCGGTCTGATGCATCTTCTAGAGGAGTTTAAAAGACTGGAAGCCAACAATATTAACGGAAAAATTCTCACAACTGACTATCTGTATTTTACAGAGCCTAAGGCCTTAAGAAAGCTTCAAAGCTTTAAAAACATTGAGGTCAGGATGTACTCTCAGGAAAATGAGGGTTTCCACACCAAAGGTTATATCTTTAAGGAAAACGACACATCAAAGGCAATCATCGGAAGCTCCAACCTGACAATGAATGCTCTTACGGTCAACAAGGAATGGAACGTAGAGTTCACCTCTTTGGATGAGGGTGAAATGCTAACATCAATCAAGAATGAATTCAACGGGCTCTGGAATCAGGCAGACGAACTGGAAGATGTCCTTCCTGCATATGAGAAAATCTACAACGACAACAAGAGCTTCACCCACATAAGGCAAATCACCGAAGAGCTGAAAGAAAAGCATATAAAAGACCTGACTCCAAACATCATGCAGGAGGAATTTCTGGAAAACCTGAGAACACTTATAAAACATGATGAAAACAGGGCAATTCTGGTATCTGCCACAGGTACAGGTAAGACATACGCTTCAGCTTTTGCGGTAAAGGATTTCAAGCCTAAACGATTTTTATTCTTAGTTCACAGGGAACAGATTGCAAAGCAGTCAATCGAGGCATATAAAAACGTCTTCAAGGACCATGAAAACTTCGGTCTCGTTTCAGGTAACTCCAAGGACTTTGACAAGAACTATATTTTCGCAACAATCCAGACAATGTCAAAGGATGATGTATACAAAAGCTTCGATGAAGGCCATTTCGACTATATCGTCATTGACGAGGTTCACAAGGCCGGTGCATTGAGCTATCAAAAGATTTTCCAGTACTTCAAGCCAAAGTTCTGGCTTGGAATGACAGCTTCGCCTGAGCGTACTGACGGCTTTAACATATATGATCTTTTTGACAATAACATTGCCCATGAAATCAGGCTCCAGGAAGCACTGGAAGAGGATCTTTTATGTCCGTTCCATTATTTCGGAATAGCTGACGTTGAGTTTGAAAATGGTGAAATCGATGATGATTTTACAGATTTCAACTTATTGGCATCTGATAAACGTGTGGATTATCTAATAGAAAAGTCAGAGTTTTACGGCTATTCAGGAAGCAGAAGAAAGGCGCTTGTGTTCTGCTCAAGAAAAAGGGAAGCCGTGCTTTTAAGTGAAAAGTTCAATGAAAAGGGCTACAAGTCAGTTGTCCTGACCGGTGACGATTCACAGGAAAAGAGACTTGATGCAATCGACAGGCTGACAAATGACGAAAATCCGGACAAGATTGAATTCATTTTCACAGTCGACATCTTCAATGAGGGGGTTGACATTCCCGAAATCAACCAGGTTCTATTGGTCAGACCGACAGAATCCCCAATCATTTTCATCCAGCAGTTGGGAAGGGGTTTGAGGAAATACAAAAACAAGGAGTACGTTGTAATTCTCGATTTCATCGGAAACTACAAGAACAACTTCATGATTCCTATTGCGCTTTCAGGCGACAGGTCATATGACAAGGACAAAATCAGGAAATATCTCATAGAGGGAAACAAGATCATCCCTGGTGCATCTTCAATAAACTTCGATGAGATTTCAAGAAATCGTATATATGACTCAATCAATAACGCCAGATTTAACAAGAAAGCTCTGTTTAAGGAAAAGTACATGAATTTAAAATACAAGTTGGGAAGGATTCCTTCATTATATGACTTCGCAATCAATGCAGAGTTCAATCCTGAACTGATATTAAATCACAAGGATTTCCCTACCTATCACAATTTCCTTGATGAAATCGATGACGACTATAAATCCCACATTGACAATCTCGATCATCTCAAGTTCATATCCAAGAAACTTTTAAAGGGAATCAGGCCTCATGAGCTGATTATTTTAGAATGTCTTAAATACAACAAGTATTTTACAGTTGAGCAAATCGTGAAATGCCTGAAGGACAATTTCAATCTGGAAAATCAGTTCGATTCCATCAGGGGTGCCATCAACTTTTTAAGCCTCAACTTTTATCTTAAGGAAAATGGTGAGGGCTATCAGGCAAATACCATTGAAAAGCTTGTTGCGAATCCCAAAAACCTGTTTTTCAAATTCAACGGCGATGCTTTCAGGGATTTGAAAAACAACAGGGATTACAGGTTTGAAATCTCCGATTCATTCAGACAGGCCATATCAAGCCAGGTATTTGTAAATCACCTGAATGACGCTTTAAAATACGGATTTTTCAAGTATGTTAATGTCTATTCTTCTGATGATGACTTCAAGCTTTATGAAAAATACTCCCGTGAGGACGTCCTGAGGATAATGAACTGGGAGCGCTTCATGAACGGTCAAAACATCGGAGGATACAAGATAAAATACAATACCTGTCCGATTTTTGTAACCTACAACAAGGCGGAGGACATCTCAGAGACAATCAACTACGAAGATCACTTCATCTCAAAAACGGAATTCAACTGGATGAGTAGAAACAACAGAAAAGTCTCATCACCTGAACTTGAACCTTTGGTTAATTACAACGGCGTTGACACTCAACTGTTTATCCAGAAAAGCAATGATGAAGGTATTGAATTTTATTATATCGGTAAACTGACTCCTTTAAGCTACAGGCAGGTTTACAGGACAATCAATGACAAGGAGCAGCCGATTGTTAATTTCCGCTTTAAAATAGAAAAAGAAGTTAAGGAAGAAATATATTCTTATTTTGTAAATGATTAGAAAATGGGTTTTTCAACCCATTAGATTATTCTAAATCAACCACAGTTTCTACGCTTCCATCCGAGGATGAGGATCCGGATGAACTGGAATCTTCATAACTGTAGTCATCATAATCATCATAATAATATGAATCATCATATCCGTCTGAATAACCTGTATAATACCCTTCCTGAGCAGCCAGCATCAGGTCCTCTTCGGAATACTTGTTTTTGTTGTTGTCATTGGTCTTGTTGACAGGAGTCGGATTTGAGGTTTGGGTCTGCTCAACTGTCGCATTCAAGACGCCTTCACCTGGAGGTCCAAGAATAAGGCTGTCAAGCATATGTTTTAGGATATCAAGCTTTTCACTGCCGATGACGATGTTGTCGTGGGTTTCATTGCTGCTGATGTAGGCAATGTAGTAGTGTGTTCCGTTGACGCTATTCTCTTTGATTTGATAATTTTTGTAGACTTCAACGTCTTTTGCTCCATTAAAAAGTGCATCACGAACTCCGGCGAACGCCACTGCACCTGCAAGGTTCAAATCTTCCTGACTGTTGAATGTCATCATTATGGTATGTTTGGACTGGCAGGTATATGTCCTGATTCCGCTCGCATCACTTGTCCATGAAGCGTCGTTTGCCTTCGGAACGTCTATTGTGGTCCCGTTGCTTATGTTGATTTTCTCATATTCCACATGCGGGTTCATCAGCGCATAGCCGACACAGACGGCAAGCACTGCAACCACTGCAATCAATGCTATAATAATAATCTTATTTTTTTCCATCTTACTCACTATATTCTCACTTGTTGTGAATATATCTGTAAGTGGAATTATATAGTATTTTTTACATTTGAAAATAAGTCTGTTTTTAAGAAAAATAGCTGTCGGTGAGGTTTGCCAATTTAATAATATTTAAAAAATAAGAGTTTAAATATACGGAGGATACTGTGTGTTTGTACCGTATAGAGGAACTATGTGAACTTTTTCTTTCTTGCCGGTTTTTTTGTTGGTTTTTTCGAGTGTGTATGGTTCTGCATGTCTGTCCATCACATTCATAATCTCCCTGACGGTTTTTCTGATATTCATTTTTTCACCTTCGATTCGTTTGTTTTTACAGTATTGAAAACATGCGTTGGGTGGGAGTTTCTACTCCCGCATGTCTAAAAAGGGTTTAGGGTTAATGATGACTTCGGGTTTCGTTTTCTCAAAGTCATATTAATGTATAAACTGCTCAATATATAAAGTTTTTCGACTGCAAGTGCTTGCTTGCATTGTTATTTTAAAAATAAAGCATTAATTATGATTATTTTTATTTTTTAAAAAATTTAAAATCTTTTCAAGACTTTTAAGCATGAATCATGAGGGTTTTGATAAGCTGAATTTGGATCTCTCGGGCTGTATTTCCCAAAACCGAATTTCCATATTTTTAAATAGGCGGAAAACATATAATTATCCACAGGTGATTTGATGGCAGATGCAGACAATATAAATTCAAGAATCGAACAGGCTGAAAAGTTGAAGGAATCCCTCGTGGCAAAATTCGAAAAGGTTAAGGGCTCTCCAAGAGAGGAGGAATTTGCACTCCAAATCGAAAAGGTCGATGCGCTCATAGCACATCTAAGACAAGAACTTGAAGAATAATTCATATATGGGCAATTTTTCACGGTTACTCGAAATGATTTTTTTGACAGAAAATCGATGAGAGTGCCATAATCTATTTTTTTCAACTCAGTTATGGCTGTAAAAATCAGCATTTATTTTTTATTATTTCATTTCAGGTGGTGGCCCGACAGGGTAATGTGAACTTTACATGAACCTGTTTCACATTTGTATCGGGTAATTAGAGTGGAAACTCTCACCTATAATTTAATTGAAGAGGGCTCCTTTTAAATCATACTTTTGCATGTAATGTTATTATTAATCGCACAGCCGTGACATTAACGTGATGTAGGGTGATTTTTACACTTTCATTAACGCAGGGATATATATCATTCATTTTAAAAATTGAAGTTTCAATTTTCAAAACGTCAATGTTAATGTCGCCAGGCCATTGCACCGGTCGAAAGGGCAACGTTTAATGAGTTTCTCGAAAAATTTTTCATTATTGAAAATGGAATTTTAGTCGTTAATATAAGTTTAAAATATTTTCCATTGGGTTTTGTGAAATCTTGAGTGTGTTGTCATTGCCGTCACCATGAATGGCATCGTGAGTGATATTTCAATTTTTGATGTGATTTTTTCAAAAATTTCCCGCAGCTGTTTTGTCATGAAATTTCACAGGGATCCCGCCTGCCGTCACAATGTAAAAATTATGTCTGAAATGTCGGACATTTCTTACTCCAGTAACTGAATTTTATTCGAAAAATGGCCAATTTCAGTGAAAAATCACAATTTAATATAAATCTTCCTTTTAAATTTCAGCTCATAAATAAATACTTTTTTAAAAATATTCACTTCGAACGCCAATATTTTCAAATAACAGCAATTATTCAAATCAAAATCTCCTGTCCAAGGAAATCCCGCCTGTTACTGTATGGGGACATCCTGCCAGTAAGTCGGAATTTTTCACATGTTTCACATTTCACCTCATTAACAGTTAGATTTTACAAATTCAAGAGTATTCTACTTTAAATTTGATTTTTAAGATTGATTTAGGTTGTATGGTCAATTCAGGCAGTTACACTTGAAATACACCTCTCACTATGCGGTTTAAGGCATTTTCAAATCCGATATTTTTTCAATGTTAATATACTACTTTCGACAAATATATGTTATATATAAAGTGGTGTTAAGATGAAAAGGATAATGTTAATTTTTATATTTATATTGGCAATATGCCTTATCGCTCCGATATCAGCATCTGACAACGCTACGGCTGCAGATGACATCAAGGTATCCTTCAACGATACGGTATATAAGGATGATTTGGGATCCGTTTATGTTTCAATCCCTGAAAACGTCTCAGGAAACCTTAAAGCAACAATAAACGATGTTGAATTTTACAACGAAAACGTCTCATCATCAGTAAGCATTCCGATAACAATTCCTCAAAAGGCTATTCCGACAATCGTTCCAAACAGGATTACAGACCACACTACATACTACATCAACATCCTATTCAACAATACAATAGTAAACTCAAATCACACCCTGAACGTTATGAAATCCGCTCCGGACTATGTCATTCAGTCATTTCCGGCAGAGATTCTAAAGGATGACCCTGAAGGATATGTCACACTCTACATGCCCGAGTCAGCGGATGGTGAGTTAAAGGTATACATTGACGGCGAGTTTGCATTCAACATGACCTCCCATCAATTCAATTTCGTAAATGCGACACACTTCAACACACTTGCGCTCGGCGCTCACAATGTCACCATAATCTATTCGGGAGACTCCTACTACAGGAAGTTCACAAAGTCATTCAACTTCACTGTCGTTGACATGAAGATTGACATCCCGGTCAACATGCTTCTTGACCACGATGACTGCATATATGCAAAAACCATTGAGCACCGTGACGGAACAGTAACAGTCTATGTTGACGGAAAAGCTGTTTACAGTGAAAAACTCGACAAGTACGGTGAATTTTTACATTCAATGTTTGAAAACATAACCTGCGGCGAGCACAAAATAGATGTCACATACGCTGCAGGAGACTTCACAAGAAACAAAAGCGCAATTGTGAACGTGACATATGACGTTGACATATGGGAGTTTTACTCATTCATATACGGCGAGGACAACAGCATTATAATTACAGTTCCGGCAGACTATAAGAAGAACCTAGTTGACCTTAGAATTGACGGGGTTAAAATAACCTATTTTACAATTGATGATTCCGGTTGGATTGAGATTGACGCATCAGGACTTGATGAGGGAAACCACACCCTTGAGTTTGGCTACTCTGGTGACGACAAGTACTATCCATACACCGAATCCAGAAACTTCACCGTGAAATATTCAATCATGTATCCTGTGATTTTCGATGAGGGAAGCACTGTTTATCTGACCCTTCCGCCATCAGCAAAAGGAAACCTTGAAGTGTATATCAACGGCAAGCTATACAAGTCCGCTAAGCTCTCCGGTGGTGCTGCATCAGTAGACATCAACACATTATCTCCCGGCAGATACAACATGTCTGCAAGATACACAGGTTCAGACTATAATGTCAGTGATGTTGAGGATACATTGAGGGTATATCCGACCATCATAACCCCGGGCGAGATGTACTGCGGTGATGACAAGTCAATAGTTGTCAGGATGGTAAGCACAGCAAAAGGCAAGGTCATATTCGACGTAAACGGAAAGAACTATACAGTTGACGTTAAAAACGGTAAGGCTGCACTTTCCCTTAAAAACTTCAAGAAAGGCTTGTATGATGACGTTCAGGCAACATATGTAGGTGCTGACGGACAGAAAGTTACCGTATACAGCGGCGTTGACATTCTGGCATCTAAAATCGCACTTAAAAACATGAAAGTTACAACCTCAGGCGTCAAGGTTAAAGTCGCCATCAACGGCAAGGTTGCCAAAAACACATATGTCACCTTCAAGATCGACAAGAAGACCAAAAAGGTAAAGACTGACAAGAACGGATATGCAACAATCAAGCTGAACCCTGGAAAACACACAATAACTGCAACCTTCAAGACTGCAAAATCAACAAAGACCTTCAAGGTTCCTTCACTTGCCCTAAGTTCAGTTAAAGTCAAAAAGTCAGCCAAAAAGGTAGTGCTCACTGCCAAACTTGCCAAAAAACTTAAAAACAAGGTCATTAAATTCAAGTTCAACGGCAAAACACTGAAGGTCAAGACAAACTCAAAAGGTATTGCAAAGGCAACCTTCAAGACTTCCTCACTCAAGGTCGGAAAAAAGGTGACCTACTCTGCAACCTACAGCAAGGACACAGTCAAAAAATCAGTTACTGTTAAAAGATAGGGAAATTCAATTTTCCTATTTTACTATTTTTTCAAGGCAATTTTACGAAGTTAAAGCAATTTTAAGCTATATGAATCGCTAATTTTATATAAAAGTAATTTCATATTCTATATTAGATGTTCTAATTAACTATGAATTTTAATTTTCTTAATAGGCTATTAAAATTGGTTTATTTTGATTTAATTGTTGTTAATTGGGACTATTTTTTAAAAAACCACAATGGAGATATGTTATGAATTTTAATAAGAAAAAATTCAAAAATGTATTGCATTATATAATATCCGAATGTGGATTGAAAAGTAATGTGGGAAAAACAGTAATCTTCAAATTATTGTATTTTTCAGACTTTAACTTTTTTGAATTGTATGAGAAATCATTAACAAATGAATCCTATAGAAAATTACCGCGTGGTCCAGCACCAATTCATTTTGATATTGCAATAACTGAATTAGAAAATGAAGAAAAAATTGAAGTAAAAACTAAAAAATTACCATTAGGAAGAGTAATGTACAATTACATTTCTTTAAAAGAACCATCATCCGATTTGACCTTGGAAGAAGTTTCAGTAATTGATGAAGTTATTTCAGAGTTAAGTGGTATGAACGCTTCACAAATAAGTGAATACTCTCATGGGGACATGCCTTGGAGGGCAACTGAAGATGGTGAAATAATCGATTATGGATTTGTATTTTACCGAGATCCTCAATATGTGAAAAGAGTATACGATGAGTCAAATTGAAGTTGGTTATGATAAGAAATTTCTTAAGGAAAAAAGAAAATTCAAATCAAAGTGCCCTTCAATTGATAAAGATTTCAAAAGATTTGAAATTGCACTAAAAATTAGAATTCAAGATAATGAATTTACTGTTCCTGTTGACAATAAACAGATTTTTCAAATTTCTGGATTGGATAAATCGGTATTTTTACCTGCATTTGTTGTTAAATCATTTTACTGCGAAAAAATGAATAAAGGGTCAAATTCGGGATTTAGAATTACATTTATTTGGAATCCTAAAGAAAAATCCATATATTTTGTTGAATTCTATTTTAAACAAAAGAAGGATGTTGAAGATAAAGAGAGAATCAATAATCTATTTAAATGAATTTTTTTCTTAAGACTAAATTGATATTTTCAGAAGTTTTTAAACTTCTGTTCTTTTTTTTTAATTTGGCTTTGCAAAAATCAAATAGGATTTCTACAAAGCCGAATTTTTAATAAATAATGCTGAATCGTTGGTATTTTTAAAAATAAGATTGTTTATGGTGACATTTGAATCTTCAATATCAAAAATTATGGCACTTTTGTTAGCGTCAATTGTCTTGCTGTTACCGTTAATCACCAAGGTCTGGTTTTTAATCTTTATCTTAATAATGCAAGAATACCACAACTTCTGTAA
>NZ_JAZQFM010000048.1:0-6171 GCF_045539575.1 Methanobrevibacter sp. | reverse complement strand
CTAAATAAGATATAATCTTTTTAATATTCATTATTTTTAAAAATTTTATTAAATCATATTTTATTAAAATAAACAACCCCACAGAGTATAATACAGTAGAAACACTAGTGTAGTCCCTTAAATATGAAACATACTTACCCGCAGATAGTGATAAATAATAGGTTCCAAAACAATTGACAAAAAACCCAATTACCAATAAAATATAAAATAATATCCTTAATCTTCTAGAGATCCCATACTTATGAATATAATAACCCGTCAAAGCAATTGCTAAATATCCAGGAATTGAACTTGAAATAAAAACATTTATAATAAACAACAAAAAAATTGAAGAAATTAATAATTTTTTATTATCTTTAATTAAAAAACATAATGGGAATAATAAATATAAAACAAATAACGGTATAAAAAACCAATACACAATGACTAAATTCCCATGCATCATTCCAGAAACAATATACTGAAAATTAACATCCGAAAATTGAATATTATGCAAAATAAAAACTTGAATAAATAATCCTGCAACACTCCAAAAAATATATGGCAAAACCGTTTTATTTATTCTTTTGAAAAAATACGTTTTCAAATCATATTTTTCACGAAAATCTAACAACATCGCACCAGATATCATGAAAAATATCGGCACTGCATAAATAAAAGTAGAATGTATTATATTCGCAATTAACCAATATCCGGAATAATTAAAATCAGCTACAGTAACATTTGAATGTAAAAATACAACTGCAACAGCAGATAAAACACTTGCTAAACTAATATAACCTATTCTTTGATTTTTATCCATATAATCACAAAAGAAAACTATATTTTTTTATGAACCTTAGCAGGGACTCCAAAAGCAACAACATTATCAGGAATATCTTCAGTTACAAAACTAAAAGCGCCGATAATGGAATTCTTACCAACAGTAACTCCAGGCATCACTACTGAATGGGTTCCAATTCTGCAGTTTTCCTTTAAGATTACTTCCCCTTCCTTATCATCAATAGTGGATATTGAATAAATGGAGCAGTGAGATCCAATTTGGACATAATCTTCAATTACAACATGATTTTTTGCGTTAATATATGTAAATGCACCTATATCAGTTTTATAACCTAATTCCAAATTATCCTTGTTTTGAACCAGCCAATTATACTTAGTCAGTTCACATTCATTTATTTCAGGAGCCTTCCATCCATCAAATCTATCTTCACTCATTTTTTTCACCTAAATATTATTGTAAACTTCAGCAAATTCCTCATTATTTTCAAAAAGATATTTTGCAATAACTTCCATTAAAAACATGTCATTTTCATGGTCCAAATCCAATACTCCAGTATCAAACATCTTGTGGATTCCGCATTTTCCATCAAACAGTCCCACTTTTCTTTGCAGGAACTCTCTGGAGTAAACATAAATTGATGCGTTCATGTCATAAATCACTGGAGCTTCCTGTCTTGTATTAAAATTGGATTTGATTACCCTATCATAGCCGTGTTCTGTTTCCATAACCATGTTAAAATACGGATTTCTTCTAGAATCGGTCACAGAAAAAATCAGGTCATAATCAGTATTCAATTTCTTTTCAATCATGTCATCCAAATCTTTTACTGTCCTGAGCGGGGAGGTAATATCCAAGTCAATTATCAAGTCGTAACTGCCGTTCTTTTCTTCCATCACTTCCAAACAGTTTTGAATAACATCAACTTTGGCAACTTTATCGCCTGCTAAATCGGCACTTCTCTCAATTATATCTACGGAACGTAATGGATTATTGTTGAATATTTCCATCAAACTTTCACTGTCGGTATTTATAACTATATCCGCATCATAATTTGATTTTTTCAAATATAAATCAATGACGGATAATGAATATAAAGCCAAAGGTTTATCTAAAAAGTTTTTGACATTTTTATTTTTTATTCCTTTTGACCCTGCACGTCCACATATGGTAAATAATAATTTCATAATTCTCCTCCAGCCAATTTCATAACATTTAATGCATTTTGAATATCATTAATATTTTCTATTTCTTCTGTAATTAATTTAAAGAAATATTTTAATTCCTCAACTTGATAGTCATTGCGTTGTTCATTAAAATCGATTATTTTATCTTCATTTTTAAAAACTATCTTATTATTGTAAATATCTCCGATGACAGTTTCATCCTCTTTAAAAATCATCAGTTCCCTTATTGGAAACCTGCCAAAATAATCCAAATGCAATTCTAAAAGCATATCTTCATATTTTGCAATGTAGATGGCAATGTCTTCAGTATCTATTTCCAAACTAGACACTTTATCCAAAATAGCATCCACAGAAATTGGCATTCCAAACAGGTAAGTCAAATAGTCCCATTCATGGATTAAATCAATGCTTACTCCGCCGCCCAATTCCTTTTTTGCACTGTAGGATTTCCTGTAATCCTCATCAGAATGCCATTCGGGAAGGTATGTTGAGCAAATTGATCTGACTCCATTTACCTGATTTAAATCCAGATTTTCTTTAAGGTATTGAATTACGCTGCCATGCCTTAGGGGACATGCGACATAACATGTTTTTGAGTTAAATTCATCGAAATTTTTATCTAAATCATCGGAATAGACAATCGGTTTTTCAATGAAAAAGTTTTCAGAATTATCCTTAAATAATTTAAGAGTTTCATAATGGAGTTTTGTAGGATTGGTGATGAAAACCGCATCATAATCTTTTGGAACTTCGTCATAGCTGTGATACTCATTGGAAATATATTTGGCAATATCCTCATCCAATGGAGAATTGCTGCTCCTATAAGCATCTATCTGACAGTTAAAATCATCAGCCAAATAGTTTTTAATATTTGAAATATGCCTTTTAGCAATTGAGCCGATTCCAACAAAACAAATCTTTAAATCAAACATGTTAAACCTCAAAAACCTCACTATCAGAGATTTCTTCAATTCTATCAATAATATCTAATATATATTTATCCTTTTCAAAAGAGTGTAATCCGCATTCTGCATTGCCTGACAGGACATTGAAAAAGTCCTTAATTTCTTCAAGATACGCATTTTCAATGATTGTCTGATTATAATCATTTTCTTTTGAGATTTCCTCATATAAATTCAATTTCTTCATTTCATTCACATCAAAATCAAATTCTTCAAAACCTTGAGGAGTTCCATCCCAAGACAAATAAATATCCTCGTTAATGATTTCCAAGTTCCTTACAGCTTTACGTGATGCCAAATCAACAATTAAAGCACCACGACTGCCGTTTTCATGAATAATATTTATAAAAAAGCTGTCAGGATAGTCAATTTCCAAATCAGTGATCTTATTTTTAGATACATGCAATTTCTCAATATTGCCGAATACATTTACAATCCACGGCAGTTCAATAGCTAAAATTTCTCTACAGCCATTAGTTTTTTTATTTCCCACAAAAAAGTTTTTATAACTCTCCCAAGGGTGCCAATCCGGCAAATAATTGCCTATATGATAGATATAATTAGTAACTTTGTCTGAATCCTGAACCTGTGAGTCAATGTAATTTATTTCTTTTCTGTAAAGTTGTGTTGATGATAAAAACAGGACTAACTCATTTTCATTGGACAAGTCAATATTTTCAGCATAACCTTCACTGCCCAAATTGATTTCAGTGAAAACATTCAAATTGGAATTCAAAGCCTGTTTAATTAAATTAGAATGGGTTAATGGTGGAGTTGATATGAACACTGCATCAAAATCATCTAAATTAAAAAATTCATTGGAATCATTATAAACATCAATATTAAACAATGATTTGACCTCTTCACATCTCTCATCACTATTATCAATTCCAACAACATTTATTTCAGGAAAATTTTCTTTTATCAATCTAATTCTTCTTTTTCCCATTGAACCTAAACCGATTACACCAACATTCAAATTTATCACTCCAACTCAAAAAATTTCTTATTCAATAAATCATCATTAATATCTAACTCATTTAAAATTTTACAGATATTTTCACCTGCTTTCCCATCTCCATAGGGATTGATACAATTATTTAATTTATCTTGATAATCATCACTTCTAATATAATTCAAGGCATTTAATATTCCATCTGAATCATAATCAACATCAATAACATTCTCTGCCTTTTCACGGCCAGCCTGCCTGGTTCCGATATTAATTACAGGCAGCTTAAATGAAGAAGATTCAATTATTCCGCTGCTTGAGTTTCCTATCAATGCACTGGCTAACCCCAAAAGGCCAATGAAATCGTCATGAGGTATGTTCTTATAAGCGTCAACATCATATTCGTTTATTTTCTCAATCATTGCCCTTCCGCCTGCATCTGCATTCGGATAAACCAGTAAGACCTGATAATCAGTGGAAGTTACTGCATCTAAAGTTTGTTTAATCTGATTAGCTGAGTCTTCAACCTCCAAACTAACCGGATGCTGCAATACAAGAATGAAATCATGCGCAATATTATATTTTTCCTTCAAATGCTTTTCATCAATTTTATCCTTAATTTTAATTATTGAATCTAATCCCGGTGCTCCAACAACAAAAATATTGTCCGGATTTTCACCCATTTGCCTTATTCTTGATGCGCTTTTTTCAGTTGCCGCAAAGTGAATATTGGACAATTTTGTTATTGCATGGCGAGCGGAATCATCCACGGTTGATGAAACATCACCACCATGAATATGTGCAACAGGAATCTGCAGATAGGAAGCGACAATAGCTCCGGCCAGCATTTCACCACGGTCTCCTAAAAGTAAAACGACATCAGGTTTTATTTCAACCATCAGTTGTGTTAAATCGCCGATGAGATTACCAATGAATGCAGACATTGACTGCTCATCGTCTTTTAGAAATGTTTGATCAATAACATGTAAATTGAAATTATCCTTTTTAACTTCATCTAAAGAATAACCGAATTCATCCATTAAATGCATACCGGTCACTGCAACTTCCAAGCGAATATTATCATCATTATCCAATAATTCCAAGGCATCGTGCATTAAACCATAATCTGCTCTTGTTCCAGTAATATATAATACTTTCTTTAACATAATTATTCCAAATCTTCCCATTGCAAAACATGACCTGATTTTAGGTCTTTATTAACTGTTTTGCCTATTAAATCATCAACATACTTAGGAGCGATACCTGTTCCGGGACGTTTAATTGACAACATCTCTTTTTCAAGAACTTCCCCTTTTTTGAGATTATTATTTAAAATGATGCTTTTTCTTGCAACCTTTTTAATTTCATTTTCATTGTCAGAAAATTTCCTAACACCATCTCCCATTGCAACCTCAACATGTCTGATTGCACTGACCATTGCTTTAAATTCCTCAGGATTTAAAGATGCCTTATGGTCTGGGCCTTCGAGTGTTTTATCCAATGTAAAATGTTTTTCAACAACACAGGCACCCAATGCAACAGCTGCAATCGGAAGTTCTATGCCCGGAGAATGGTCTGAAAATCCGATTGGCACATCCAATTCATTTTGTAATGTTTTTATGAAATTCAGATTTGCTTCCTCAAATGAAGTCGGATATCCTGTAATGCAATGCAAAATACATAATTTTTCCTTATTTTCAATGAAATCATAGGTTTCTTTAATCTCTTCCAAGGTAGCCATGCCTGTTGACAAAATTAATGGTTTATCAGTATTTAAAACATAATCAATCAGTTCAAAATTATTCAGTTCACCTGAACCCAATTTATAAAGTGAAACACCTAACTTCTCTAAAAGATCCACACTTTTAAAATCAAAAGGTGAAGATAAAAATACCACTCCACACTCTTCAGCATAGCTTTTAAGTTCATAAAAATCATCATATGACAATTCCAACTTTTTCAGCATTTCAAGTTGTGAATTTTCATTGGTATTTTTTTCCTGATATTCGGCAGTTTTTGCATTTTCACTAACTAAATCCTCACTGACAAAAGTTTGAAACTTAACAGCATCAACCCCACACTCACTAGCTGATTTAATCATTTTACGGGCAAGTTCAACACTTCCATTATGATTTACACCGATTTCAGCTATAATAAATGTTGAATCATTAAAATTAATATCAAAAACCATACAAAAACCTTTAATTATTATTAATTTAAATTTTATCTAAAATATTATATTAATATATGCACTAAAAAAATTATAAATTAATCTAATAAATTTATAAA
>NZ_JAZQFM010000047.1:0-10411 GCF_045539575.1 Methanobrevibacter sp. | reverse complement strand
TTCATTTCGCTGCAAGCCTTTTATATATACAAATCTTTCACTTTAATCACTATCATTTTCATAAATAATGAGTATTGCGGCCATAGCATGAGGGTTATACCTGGTCTCGTTTCGATCCCAGTAGTGAAGTCTTTTTGCGTTTTGTTTGTGTACTATGGTTTTCTATGGGAATTTCATTTCGCTGCAAGCTCATTATATTATAATATCACTGAACCTTGAATTTATACAACCATCGAACTGAAATTTACCTGTAAAAACTAATTAGACTATTTTTTATCCTTTATTAATTAGTTTTAGTTGTTGAACAACATTTTGGATTTATTCCATTTATCCCTAAAGGAGGATGATACTATATCAACCGAAACCACCACATTTAATAGACAATTTAGTCAAAGTGATATTTTCCGCGATGATCAAGTCGAGGCTTGCCCTGTTTGCGGTTCCACTCAAAGAGAAGTTGACAGTTCCAGGGCAGAAGTTTCATGTGCTCGTTGCGGGCTTGTTTTTGAAGAAAGCTTGATTGACAACGGTCCTGAATGGAGGGCTTTTAATCATGAACAGAGAAACCGACGTACCCGTACTGGTGCTCCGTTATCCTTTGCAATATCGGATAAGGGTTTAAGCACTATGATGGATTTCAGAAACAAGGATATCAATGGTCGAAATATCCCTGAAAGGAACAGGGCTCAATTGTATCGTTTGAGGAAATGGAATAAGAGGATTAGGGTTGCCAATGCCAGTGAAAGGAACTTGGCATATGCATTAAGCGAACTTGACCGTAATTCTTCAAGGTTAAGCATTCCCCGTTCAGTTCGTGAGGACGCAGCATTTATCTATAGGGATGCTGCCAGAAATAAGCTGATTCGTGGCAGAAGCATTGAAAGCATGGTTGCCGCTTCCCTTTATATGGCTTGCAGGCGCAATGGCATTCCTCGCAGCCTTGATGAGGTGGCTGAATCATTCAAGATTTCTAAAAAGCAGATCGGTAGGAATCAGCGCTTTTTATCAAGGGAATTGAAAATAAAATTGAATCCAACTTCCCCTATTGACTTTATCCCTAGGTTTGCAAGCAGATTAGGTGTTTCCACCAGGGTTGAGGTCAAGGCGATTGAAATCATCAACAAGTCCATTGAGCAGGGCTTGAACAATGGCAAGGGACCGACCGGTTTGGCGGCCGCTGCATTGTATATTGCATCCTACTTGTTGAATGAAAGGAAAACCCAAAAGGACATTGCAGAAGTTGTCGGTGTCACTGAGGTCACTATTAGAAACAGATATAAGGAATTGTCCGAGGAACTTGGTAATGTGTAGTTATATTTATATATTAAAATCTATAGAACTTAATTAGTTTTATATATTTTAATTTATTTATTGTTTTATTGTATTTGTTTAAATTTGTATTTATTTGACTTTGTATTGTTATGTAGTGTATAATTTGTATTTTATTATTCAGTTTCAATTTTTAATATTATATTTTGTATTTTTAAATTTTATCTACACATTACCTTTGTTTGAATTGCTCTAGACAATTGAATGTTTCACATTCATTTAAAACACTGGGGGCTTATGGAGCAATTGTACATAATATAATACACCACAGGGGCACTGAAACACGGCATCGAGAGTCACTCTTGATGGGATTATTTTTTTTATTTTTTGAAAATAGTTAAATATGATTTTTTACATATTATATTATTGTCGTATCATTTTTTGACCAATGCCTACGGTCCTTCTATGAGAGAAGTTGATACTGTTGATGATTAGGAGAAACCCAGCATTGGATAGGCTGCCCGTTTCGAGGGTTGCTCGAGGAGCGAAGGGTATTCTAGCAATGATTCAAGAGAGTTAGTATACGGGCAACACTCATCAAAATATTTATTACTTTTCAAATGCTCTTGGAAAAAAGAGATTTTATATAGGAGTAATAAATATGGATATGCACGAAAAAGATGAGCAACTTTTAAGAAGCTTTTGTGATGAGAGATGTCTTAAAGATGTAACATATGAAAGCTACGCCACCGCCATTGGTTTGTATTCAAGATACCATAAAAAACCATTCTACCAGTTGTTAGAAGAAGCTGAAAAGGAAGAGCGAGAAGAAGTCAAATGGAAACATTCAAAATTGAGAGCAAGACTTCTGGCATTCAGAAACCATCTGATGAAAAAAGGTCATCTCGCCACAACAGTTAAAAATTATGTCAGTAGGGTTATGACCGTATATGAAGAAGGTTTTGATATTGAAATCGGTAAGATGCCAAAGTTAAATCAGAAAAATATCAAAAAGCCTATGCCTATTTCTTATAATGATTTGCCCGACAAGGAATTGCTTAGGCATATCTTGAAGATGGTCAATCCGTTGATGAAAGCAATTATTCTGTTTATGACAAGCAGCGGATGTGCGAAAAGGGAAACTTTAAACATCACTATCCAGGATTTCATTGATGCTACCTATGAGTATCATCACAAGGACAATATAGATGATGTTATTGAAGCGTTGCACGGCCGTGATGATGTGGTTCCATCCTGGAGGTTAAGAAGACAGAAAACCAACAAGTACTATACCACTTTTTCAAGTCCTGAGTCCACAGCAGAAATAATTCACTATCTTGTGATAGATGAGAGGGAACTTACAAATTCAACTCCTCTTTTTAATATCAGTTCCACTCACATGAACAATACTTTCGGCAAAATCAACAACAAGCTGAACCTTGGAAAGGCAGGTTCCTACAACCGCTTCCGTTCCCACATGCTGAGGAAGTTTCATGCAAGCCAGCTTTATAATGACGGTTTGAGCATGGATGAAATCGATGAGCTTCAGGGCAGAGGAAAGGATCAGACCAGAACTTCCTATTTCATGGAAGACCCTTTGCGTTTAAGGGAAAAATATATTGAGCATATGGGTGCAGTCACAATCAATCTTGATGTTGAGAGGTTATCCATCAAATCTCCGGAGTTTCAGGCAATGGAGAGTGAAAATCAAAAATTGAATGCTGAACTGGATGGTCTTAAGAGTGAAGTTGATTATATCAAAAGAGCTTTGAGAAATAAGACTTAAAAGTTCTTTTCCATTTTTTTATTTTTTTTAACTACAATTTTTCAACATGATGGTTTCATCATGAGTTTGATTTATACATTTTACTATTTCTTATCATATTTTTTTGTCAAATTGTTTATAGAATTTTGGAAAAATACATGCCTTATCTTCAAGTATAACATTGTAATAATTAAACAATTTTGATATTTTATCAAATAGAAATGTTTAAATAGCCAAAATTACAGACTAGTATTAGCCATTACTAACTGGGAGCAATTTTACGAAGTGGGGGCAATTTTCCACTCTCGTACAACTTTTTTTTAGTAAGGCTTTAAAACCAGTTTAAGGAGGTAAAATATCAAAAAAAAAACAGTGAAAAAAGATCATGAAAAAATAGGTATAATACAAGTGGGCAAGTAGAAAAATAAAAATAATTATGCATGCGACGAAACAAGCTAAAAATTAATACTTTTCAAAACTTAACCCAATATCTAGTTTATTTTAAGGAATATATAAAGATTTTCAAATTAAATAAAGCAAAACTTATTTTATTCTAAATATTGCGATTGAGAATTGAATATTGATTTTACCAACATACTATTTTTATTTTCAAAGACTTCTGGCCACTTGTGTGTTTTAGATTGTAGACCATATAGTCCCATCCAAGATGATGGGCAAAAAGGGAGATACAAAAACATGTGTGAAGTAATAAAACCCCGGCCTAACGAAATAATAATTTTCAATAATTTCAGGGCACTTGAAGAAGCCATTGACGAAATTTCACAAACAGAAAACATCAGAAATGAAAGGGAATTCTTCGAGTCATACAGAATCAAGATAATGAAACTTGATTAAACACGTTAAGACGAACTAAAAATTTAAGATAAAATCGGGAGTCTAAAAATAATGTTGGAACAAGAAGTAAATGGAGAAACCCATGTTTTAGTCCCAAAAGACATCTGGGCTAGAATATGGTTGGTCTTTGATAGAATTGAAAACTTGGGTGAATTCAAATGAATGGTTATTCACCTATTGCATTAATTGAGGTTGATTAATTATGACAACCTCAATTAATCAATTTGAAGACAATTTCTGCGGCATTTTAACTCACAGTGGTGAGGTCAAAATTGCCAAAGGTGATGTCGAACAGGAAATCCTCTATATCGATGACGACGGTATCGTATTGGTGGACGGTGGAAAAAAGGCATACCAAACAGCAATACACTCCAAGCTATTGCCGTTAATCCAATATGCAACAGCTGGGGATACAGGATTCATTAAGTTCATAAGAGGAGAAGCCTACATTGTAGGATTCAGGAAAAACAGGAGTGACTGACATGGAAAAGGCAATTCTTGAAATGCAAAAGGATTTGGATGAAGGACATTTCATTGCATTTGTATCTGCAAATGAAAATCCGTATTGTGCGGTAATGAAATCAGATGAATTGAATTTTCCGGACAGTAAAACAGTTGTTATTCACAAAAACGATGGCAGAACTACAATAATTAACTTGAATTTTATTATTGAGGTCTGCATCAGGAGAGTTGGTCAGTATGCCTAAACCAGCTAGATTATATCCAAAAGAAGAACCGATGGATCCCAATCCAAAAATGATTTTTATTGGAAGCATGTTATTTGCCGTGGCTATCGGCTGGATTGGAATAGCAACAAGTACAGGAGGATTATAAATTAATCCTCCCAAATTTTTCAAGGTGATAAAAAATGGTAAAAGCAGAACTGATAGAAAATCCACAAGAGACTGAAATAGTCACTGCTGTTGATAATGTCCCGGACGTTGATGTAGCTATTGAACAGTGGGATGCTTATCAAAAACTCTGTAAAGGATTACTCAATGACAGTGACTATCAGGAAATCATAGTCAAGGAAAAAGACGAAGACGGAAACTACGTTAAAGTGAAAAGACACTTCAAGAAAAAATCAGCATGGCAAAAGCTATCTCGTGCATTCAATGTTGATACTGAAATCATTGACCGTGATTTGGAGAGAACCAAAATGGGCAGAATCAGAGAAGCATACTACTGCGTGCGTGCAACATTGCCTAATGGTCGTAGCGTAGAATCTGATGCATTATGCTCAAGGTCTGAAAAAGGTAAAGACAAAGTGTCTGACCACACAATAATGTCAACTGCAAAGACACGTGCAACCAATCGTGCAATAGCTGAACTGATTGGAGCAGGTGAAGTGTCAGCAGAAGAGATGACCGCAGAAAAGATTGTATCACAATCAAAATTTCTAAAAGAGGATAACTCCTCTTAAATAATTTTTTAGGAGACAAATAAAATGAGTTTTGAAAATACCAAACAAACAATATTTACAGGTACAGAATTGGACTTTGAAGAAATCGTGGAAATCCCAGAAGGATATGAAAAAGCAGAACTAAGAGACTTTGAAGATGGAACTTTAATAACCGGAAGGCCTGAAATGTCTTCAGTAACATCCTATACTTTCGATGATGACGGTGAGGAAAAAACCATTAACCGTTTTAAATTATTCATTTTCAAAGATGATGAAAAAATATACGTTGAAATAAACGTTAACCTCAAAAACGATGGTGACCTTCACAAAAACATCAGAAAAGGAAGTGTGCTCTTTGACTTCATAACCTCTATTTTAGAATTGGAAAATACAGGAAGTGTTGGCAGATCCAATATCTTAAGAAACGTCAACCTCGCTGAATACAGGGAATTCGTAAACAACTTAGGTGAAATGACAATACAGGTCAAAGAAAAGTCCGGAAGCTATATCTATTACAGTTTCATCGTACGTGACGTTCAGGTAAAATAAGTGGGTGTATGAATGAGTAATGTAGCTGAATTACCTACAAAGGATACAATAACTCTCATTATCAACAGGGACAATGTTGATAAGGTCACATATGTATTTAAAAACAGGTATGGTAATAAAATCGGAGAATATCTAAATAAATCTCCCGCTACATTATCTTCCCAAAGCAATGTCGCAAGACAGTTCAAGCAGATTATAAATCCTAACGGCGAGTTGAAACCGAGACAGGTCAACAACCAGTTTTCAGAACTGAAGCAATTGCTGCAGCTCCACTATGAAAATGAGCTGTCTGTTATCGAGCAGGAAATAGCTGACAGGAAACAGGCCGAGCAGGAAAAGGATTCCAATAAATTAAAGGAAGCTATCACCAAATTGCAATCTCTAAGCTGTCCTTTAGTTTATATTGGAAGTCTTGTTGAATGGTTTACTGCAGGTGAGCGCAACAACATAATGTATGCATTTACCGTATATGCAGGACAAGTTATCCTCAAAAATCCTGTTTCTGTAATATGTCTTGGTGAGGCAAGTAGCGGCAAATCACATATTCAGGAAACCGCTTTAAAGCTTATTCCCAAAAGGTTTGTTGTCAATGAAAAAAAGATTACCGAGGCTGCACTCTTCAACCGTGCCAAAAAGGACAGGTATTTCTATGACGGGATGATTGTCAACTATGGCGATATGGGAGGAAGCAATGACCATGAATTCATGGAGGAGTCCAAAAACCTCATGAAGGAACTTCAGTCTGACGGCTTTCTAAACAAGCCATTAAACATTCCGGACGGCGAAGGCGGATGGGATGTAAAAGACCTGGAACTTGAAGGCAAGCCATGCCTGACATATACTACCGTACCTAATCATTATTTTGATGATCAGGAAATGAGCAGAAGCATTTTCATCACACCTAGAATGGACAATCAGAAAATCTTCAACAGAAGAAAAAGTGCACTGGAATTCAAGCACGGCAAAAGCTACAGGATTTTAAAGCAATACGAAAAGGAAGCTGAACTGGTGCCATACATGCTATTGCATCTAAAGGAGGTATTTGAAAATACTGTAGTGATTAATCCGTATGTTCATTTTGTCATAGACTTTTTAAAGAATTCTTCTTTTTACAAAAGGGATTTTGACAAGTTCAATGGGTTACTTAAAACAATAACTGCCCTGAACTATTATAATCATAAAGTCTATGATGTTGACGGAAAAAAGATGGTGCTCACAAATATTGCTGATGTGCAATTGTTCATGAGTCTTTTAAGACCATACAAGGAAAGCATATCTGCAAACCTTGCACCAAAAGCTGTTGAAGTTCTAAACGATATCAGAAACAATATTGATGATTGGAAGATAAGCAAGGACAGGGAAGTGCTGAACATGGGAATTACAACCAATGATTACTTCACACTTCAAAGCCTAGGATTGAGCAAGGCATCAGCAAGGAAATATATGTATGAACTGGCTGACAAGGGATTTCTACAGATTACTGACAGGTCAGGAAGATCCAATGTATATGACCTTGCAAAAAGTGAAGTTGAATCCATCAGCTATGATTTAAAGCACATGGACGATTCAGTATATGATGATATCTGCTATGAGATTGGGCAGTGGGTTGTAGACATTATGAAGGAAGATAAATTTGTTGAGGGGTTAAGTATAATGAACTTTGATTCAGATATAAGAAAGCCAATATGGATTGGCAAAAAACCATAAAAACTGAAAAACCATGAAAACCAAAAAACTAAAAAAACCATGTAAACTTATAAAAACTTTTGTAAAAGTTTTTTTAAAAAATTGTTTATAATTGTTTTTAGATAAATTGGAGGATTTTGCTTTGGTTTTGGGGAGTTGGTTTTTGCAAAAAACTGAAGTTCCGGAAATGTGTGGGGGCATGTTTAACAAGTGGCCCCGCATACTCCGGCAAAATTTGGTTTTTTAAAAAATCATTTTCGTGAAACTTCTTATGGATTGTTATTATTTGATTTAACGGATTTTAAGGAGTTTTTAAAAAAACCATCAAAAAAGTTTACAAGAGTTTTCATGGTTTTCATGGTTTTTATAAAAATTGATTGTTATGAAATCTATTAAGCAGCAGATAATCGAAGCCAAAAAAGAAAAACGAGAAAGAGAGGAAGAGTTGTGGTTTGTGGATTACTGTAACAACTGCAAAACTGGATTGGCTTCAGAACATGATATTCCCTGCCATCATCCATGGTACTGTTGGCATGAAGGCGAATCAGCCATTGTACAATCAGGGATTGTCCGGATAGATGAGTTTAGAAGGCTGCATGGATACGTCACATCACAGATGTATTGGGAGTATAAGGAGTTGAGAAAAAGGCAGCGCCAATTGATATGGCAGGGTAGAAGAAAATTATTGAGAGATTAAAACAAATAAATTTATTACTAATTTTATATAAAAAATATAATAAACAATATAATAAAAAATTATAATTGGAAATGATATGTCATGGGAATTACTGATTATATTAGAACCAGATTATTGAATAATCGTGTGGAGCAGTACAACACCAAGCGTAGCTATTGGGGTGAAAGTGAAAGACAGCCTAGAGTCGATGGAATCAACACAGGTCTTGATCTTGTCGATGCACTTCCGCCAGTGATAAATAAAACAATAGCCAATGCACGTTATGCTGTTAAGCTTGACGGTTATACTTCAGGAATTTTGAAAAACAGAATTGATAAGGCCAATGTCAATATTGTTCTTGTGGATAAGGAAAACAGGCTTTCTCAAGAGCAGAAACTAACGTTAATCCTTTGGGCCAGAAAAATCGACATCAGACAAGTGGCTAAGGAAATCTTGCAGGGCGGAATGGTTGACGGTGAAGGACTAATCAAACCTGTGCAGCGCTGGGATAAAAGCATCGGCAAATATATTAAACCTATCTTTTTAGAAATTGGTGCTCACGGCTACGGATTAAAAAAGGAATTCAATGACGATAATGAAGTCCAGCTGTACCTTCATGAGATGCCGAAAGATATCGTTAACGGGTCTCCCGAAGACTTTAACAACTATGTAAGTGTTGAGGAAGGAACATTAACGGTCAGGTATGAAGCTGGTGAGGTTATTAACTTCATGTACAATGAAATCTACGGCGAAGCTCAAAGCATCATCTTAAATTGCCTTGATGACATTTACCATAAATGCAATCTGGAGAGAAACCAGGTTGAAAGAATCAACAAGGACAACATCATTGAAGTAAAGCCGTCTCTTGACGCTAACGGCCAGCCTATAATAACCGAACTGTCATCAACCGCTAAAGAGAATCTTTATGCAGATTATGGAACAACTGCCGATTCGAATGTAGCTATTGTGCCTCCTGGAATTGAAAGTAAAATCTTAGGTGGTAACAACTACCAGTCCGACTATACAAGACAGACTGAAATCTTCAGGAATAATATCTTAAGGACTTTCGTTACTCCACAATCACAGGCAGGTAACGAACGGTCTAACCAGAACGTTGCCGAATACATTAACGATTCTGCCATTACAGGATTTATCGTTAATGTTGCCAATGACCAGAAATGGGTGTTAAAATATTGCAATCAGCTATTGAATATGCAGCTGGAACTTATGGGTATTGACGAAACATTGAATATATATTTCAGCTATTCAAGAGATGATGTGCTCCGATACATTATGGAACTCTCCTCTGAAGGTGATGAAATCTATAAGAACTACTTGTCTAACTTTGAAGAGGAACAGCCTGTCGGTGAGAGAATTTCATCTGAAAGCGGTGTTGAAGTATAATGTTTTTTGCAAAATATTTATATGCAATATCATACATAATTATAAATTGAATTTTATAGGAGGTAAAAACTTCATTTGAGGTTCAGCCTGTATATCCTTGTCTCGACGAGGGGCGAATTAGGTGGTATACGGGTTCTTCTATCATTCATATAAATCAATTCTAATTTTCATATACAAACTTAATTACTTTATTTTTTATTAGATCAATGAATTCATGATTTTCATTTTCAAAATTCTGGAATGCAGACCATGAAATCAAATCCGCCATCTGCAAACCTTTATAGTGCATTGAATCCGCATGCTCGATTACAATAGGTTGCTTTTGAATATTATTTAAACTGTTTAAAAAGAGTTCATTGAAATTGTCAATTTCTTTCTGTTTGTTTTTTGACTTGTCAATGAATATGAAAGTGGGTTTATCTATATTAATTAATTCAGCTAGCTTTGAAGCTAAAATGTCATATAATTCTTTGTTGTCATATTCATAACCTATTTTATATCTGTTTGATTTGTCAAAGACGATTATGAAAATTTCATAATCAATGTTTTTCAACTTTTTGAGGATTTTGATTTTTAATTCATAAGGTAAGTTTCCGCCTTTGATTTCAGCAGAACTCAACATTTTCTTTTTAAATGACCTTCGGATTTTTTTAATTGACTTGTCCAGCTTCTTTGAATCCTCAACTTTGATGGCAGCCATAATAAAATACTTTGAACTGCCTTGTTTAGTTCCCAAATCTCCGCTTTCATCAATATAAATATAAGACATGCTTAAAACCCGATTATAATTATTTAACAACGCATT
>NZ_JAZQFM010000046.1:0-3029 GCF_045539575.1 Methanobrevibacter sp. | reverse complement strand
AATATTTTTCAAGAATAATTTCAAAATTTTAATTGAGAAAATTTCTTAAATACAAATTGTTTGTCTATTTCAATAACAAGTAGGGTAAAGTGTCTTTTAATCATTAAATTGATTATTTAAAATTATCTTTCTGAATATGATATATTGAAGTTTAATTCATTTTTCATGTCAAATCAATAGGTATATAAATATAAGTTTATCTGCCCCCGTTCTTCAAAATCGTTATGTATTTATATATTCGTTGATAGACTTTTAGTCATGTTTTAGATGTTTTAAACAAAGGATATGTATTTTTATGATTGTTTGAATGATATAAAACATTTTTTAGCATACAACTTTCAGGAGTTCAGGGAGAAAATGAAATACAAAAAAACAATAATCCCATTGGCGCTTGTTGTTTTTCTATTGAGCATTGCAGGTGTTAGTGCAAGTGAAATAGGGGATATTATAGCAAGTGAAAATGCAAATACAATCGATTTATCCACTGATAATGATATTGAGGATAATCTACAAACAAGTGAAGAAAACATGGTATTTACTTCAACTGATTATGATGAGGCTATTGCGCAAACTGATACTGAGGTATTGGGTGCGGATTCAGCTACATATTCTGATTTGGCCAATGAAATTAGCCAGCCAGGAAACATTACATTAACCCATAAAAACTATACTTACGATGAGGATGCAACAGCCATTATTATCACTGAGGCCAATAAAGTCATTGATGGTAACGGCGCAGTCATTGACATGAACGGATCAACAATCAGGGCATTTCATGTTAGTGCTTCCGGTGTAACAATTAAAAACCTAACCATTAAAAATGCTAATTATGATAGTGGTGGAGGAGCAATTCACTTTAGTAGTTCAGGTACTGTGACAAATTGTAATTTTGCTGATAACACTGCAACATATTATGGTGGTGCAGTTTACTTCAATAGCAAAGGTGAAGTGACAAATTGTAATTTTGTTGATAACAAAGCAACTGGAGATTATGGTCGTGGTGGTGCAGTTTTCTTTAATACAAATGGTGAAGTGACAAATTGTAATTTTACAAACAACACTGCTTCTAAAGATGGTGGTGCAGTTTTCTTTAATACAAATGGTGAAGTGACAAATTGTAATTTTACAAACAACACTGCTTCTAAAGATGGTGGTGCTGTCTGGATATATTCTGGTACTGTGTCAAATTGTAATTTTACTGATAACACTGCTTCAGGTGAGGGTGGCGCTATCAGATTCAGTGGTGAAGGTACTGTGACAAATTGTAATTTTACTGGCAATAATGCAACTGCTGGTTCTGCAATTTACTTCTACATTACATCAGCCACTAAAACTGTTTCTAATTCTCGTTTTTTAAACAATAGAGCAAATGCAGAAGCTTTAGAAATAACTAAAAATGATAACAACATTACAATTACATTCACAGGTAATGATAACCTTTTAAACGCAATCTATTCAAGAAATGGTGCTGAAGTTACTTTTACTAATGTGACATATTGGGGAGCAAATGGAATTACAACAGTCAGTGCTACTATGTCTGGATCCAATAAGGCCACCGGTCAAAATATCACTGTAGGTGTGGTTGTCAATGGTAAAGTTGTTTTAAATGAAGTTAACGTCACAGATGAGAATGGTACGATTGTTTTGGATATAATTGCAGGTGAAAATTATTACATAAGCGCTCGCCATAACACAGATTCATACTATACTGAAGCTGAAAAAACAATCACAAACATGATATTCAATGTGAATGTCACCTCCCAGACAACCAATAACAAGACTGTTAACATCACTGCAAAATCCAATATTCCAAATGATGTTGTGCAAGGTAAATTACTATTTATTCTGCCAAACGGCACTCAAATCAATGCAAATTATGCAGGTAATGGAACCTGGTGGGCAGTACACATATTTGATTATGGTGTTTATCAGGTCTCAGCATCATATTATGGATTGTATGATGTTACTGTCAAAAATGCAACAATCGCTATAAAACTTAAAACAGAACTAACAAGTAATGCAATAACTACTACTTACAATATTAACAAAAATCTGGTTATTACATTGAAAGACAGTACTGGTAAAGCTTTAAGTGGTGTTAGCGTAACTGTTGATTTGAACGGTGCTAAAACTTACGCCACTGACAAGAACGGTCAGGTCAAGGCATCAACCAAAGGACTCACTCCAAAAGCATACACTGCTAAGGTAACATTCAACGGAAACACAAAATATGCTAAATCAACCAAGGACATCAAGGTCACAGTCAAGAAGGCCACTCCTAAGATGAAAGCCAAAAAGAAAACATTCAAAAGGACTGTTAAAACCAAAAAGTACACTATTGTCTTAAAGGACAATACAGGCAAGGCAATGAAAAAGGTCAAGGTCACCTTGAAAATCAAGGGTAAAAAGACAATCACAGTCAAGACCAATTCCAAAGGTAAGGCAACCTTTAAAATCAAAAAACTGACCAAAAAGGGAACATTCAAATCAAAAATAACCTTCAAGGGAAACAAGTACTATAATAAGGTAACTAAGAAAGTTAAAATTAAAGTCAAGTAGGTGTTTACACATCTACTTCTATTTTTCATTTTTTCACTACCCATTCAACTGTCATATAATGAAATCAACGTTCAAATATCTTACCAATTTTTAGTTTTTTTCTTCATTCGGATTATTTTTTGTTCTATTTATCTGGATTTATTCAAAAAGTTATGTTTTTGAAATATATTTTTTCATTATGTTCTGAATTGATAGTAGATTAATATCAGTTTATAATCTCAATCATATTTTTTGAAGTTATTTATCTTTAATTGTGTTTATTAGGAAATTATGATTTCCCCAGCTTTATAACATTCCGCTAGATATTGTCTTGATTGATAATATAAATATGAGTTAAAATTCAGTATTTTTTCGGCTAACCATGAAGAAAACACTTCTTTTATACCTCTAAAAACATCTTTTTCATCATAATTATCTTCAATCAGTCTTTCGAATACTTCTCCAATTTCCCAATAATCTGGAATGTTGTA
>NZ_JAZQFM010000045.1:0-27130 GCF_045539575.1 Methanobrevibacter sp. | reverse complement strand
TAATCGTAGGATTTATTACCGGCTACATTGCACATTCAGGAGCCTTAGGGGGGATGTGGAATGCCGCAGTTGCCGGAGCATTGGGCACAATAATCAGTGCAATATTATTCATATTACTTGCAACATTCGGAGGAAGTCTTGTCGGAATCTTTGGAGGTTTGACCGGATTTACCCTTTCAGGGACTGCAGGTATTATAGCAATAATCGAATCCTTAATATATTATGCAATTGTAATGGGAATTACAGGAGCGCTTGGAGGAGCAATAGCTTCTAAAGACTAAATTTTGGAGTAAAATAACATGATGAAATTCTTACCAGACATAAACATTAAAGCTTTAGTATTTGGTGCGGCAATAGCTGCAGCATTCATACTATTCGGATATCAAATCAATGATTGGCTGTATCCATTCTCAGCAATAGGCCTATTGTATATCGGATATGGACAAGACAGCATTAAAAAAGGAGCAATATTAGGAGCTCTAGGTGCAACTCCAATTGTTGTATTAACCTTACAGGGATACATGGGAACTTTTTCAGGATTCTTTGTAACTGAAAACGGAATAATGACTGTAACCTTAATAATCATTCTTGTTGGTGCTTTTGTTGGTCTTGTTGGTGCATGGACAAAAGCAAATCGTGTAAAAGCATTAGCTGAATATGAGAAAAAACAGAATATTGAAAAAAATAAAAATAAAAATAAAAAGAATAAATAATAACACTATGTTATTATTTTTTCTAATTCATCTCTTTCTATACCACGTTTAATTTCTAAAGCGATTCTTCTACCCATACTCATTGGTTTACCATATGTTAAGTAGGAGTAAGGGGAACCATCCATAAATGTGTTTGTACCACCATCAGTTCTTGCACTGATTTCAAAACAGATTACTTCTAAATTATCATTTACTAAGGTTTGCATACAGAATGGACCGTTTAATCCTGGAGCAACTAATTTTTTAGCACTTTCAGTTAACTTGTCAGCAATGTCAAATACCTGAGGGAGTAAAGATTCACGAATTACTGCAGGGTGGTTACCGGTTACTACATAAGATGGGCTTAAGTCAATGTCCAATTGATCTTTTGCAGGCATTCTTACAAAACCGTCAATGCTTGATTCATATCTTGTATCCATACCCATTAATTCAACTGTATCATCAAGTGCTGAGTAGAAATAGTGAATACAGTAATTACATCCTGAAACATACTCTTCAATGTGTGCTGCTTCAACATCACTGTCTTCTAACCATCCACGTGCTTTCATAGCTTCAATTTTTGCATCAAATTCTTCAGTAGAGGATGCAACAAAGTATCCTCTTCCACCTCTTGCACCAGGGAACTTGACCATTACCGGCCTGTCAATTTCTGAAGGGTCGTTGTATTTGAATGGAATTCTCACATCACCTTCAACAAGAAGTGCTCTTTCCTTGTCTCTTTCTGCTTCCCATCTAAGAACATCTCTGTTACCGAACATTGGAACATTGAACTTGTCTTCAACATTGTCAAGACCTGCATATGCAACAAATGAACCGTGAGGAATAACAATAGCATTCATATCTCTAAGTTTTTGTTGAACATCTTCATTTACAATGTCCTTGAATTCATCGACGATAATGTATTCATCAGCAACATCAAATCTTTGATATGGAACTTCTCTACCTTTTTGACAAACAATAGCTGTTCTGAATCCTTCTTCCTTTGCACCTTGCAAGATGTGTAAAGAAGTGTGGCTTCCAAGAGTAGCTATTGTGATTTCGTCTTTATCATAGTTAGCCAAAATATCCAAAATGTCTTCCTTTTTAACTTCTCCCATTTATACCTTCTCCTAAAAGAATGATAATATTATATATATTTTTGGGAATTTATAATAGTTGTCATTTTAATTAACATTAAAAATAATGACACACAAATATAATCATGAATTTTAAAGGATAAGATAAAATGTTAATCGGTTTAATTTCAGACACACATATTCCCGACAGGGCTAGAATAATACCTCAAAATGTCATTGATGCATTTGAAGGAGTTGACTTAATCATACATGCTGGAGACTTGACATCACTTAAAGTCATTGAGGAACTGGAAAAAATAGCTCCTGTAATGGCAGTTCAGGGAAATATGGACAGAGCTAATGGAATTAACCTGCCTAAAGCTAAAACCATAGAAGCTGAAGGCCTAAAAATTGGAGTAGTGCACGGAGAAGTATATCCAAGAGCAGACACACAACAGTTAGTATACCTGGCAAAAGAGTTAGGTGCAGACATACTGGTTTCAGGCCACTCCCACCAACCAAAAATAGAAAAAACAGATGGAGTATTGTTAATAAATCCTGGAAGCCCTATTGTGCCAAGACTAGCAGACAGAACAGTGATGCTTCTTGAAATAAACGACAAGGAAGTGGATGTGGAAATCGTTAAAGTTGGAGCTCCTGTCTGCAGCGCATTGGATTTTGACAAATATAAGAGGGATTAGAATGGGAAGTAGATGGCAAGTAGAAAAGCATAACGATCCATATTATAAAAAAGCTAAAAAAGAAGAATATCGTTCAAGAGCATCATATAAACTCAAACAGCTCGATAAAAGATTTAAGATTATCAAAGAAGGAAATACCGTTGTTGATTTGGGTGCAGCACCCGGAGGATGGTCACAGGTAGCCTTGGAAAAGGTTGGAGAAGAAGGACTCGTCGTAGGTGTTGACTTAAACAGATTCAAAAAATTCCATGAAGAGAATTATTACGGAATGAGGGGCGATTTCACAACCCCCGAAGTTCAGGAAAAAATTATGGAGATAATCGGCGGAAAAGCAAAAGTAGTCATGTCCGATGCATCACCGTCATTAAGCGGAATCAAAAATATCGACCAGCTCAGGTCAATAGACTTAACATATTCAGTTATCGGAATAGCTGAAAATATCCTGGAACCAAAGGGAAACCTCGTAATGAAAGTATTTCAGGGCCCAGAATATAAAGAGATGTTAGATTCACTTAAAACCAAATTCAGACATGTAAGAACAACCAAACCAGCATCATCCCGTAAAAAAAGTTCTGAAATGTATGTTGTGGGACTGGAATATATGCCGAATAAACGTCAGAAAAAACGAAGAAAATAAACCATTTTAAATATTTAAAAAATAGAAAAAAGAAAAATTAAAGATTGTTGTATGCACTGTAAGCTGCTTCTAATTTTTCTTTGGCAAAAACAATCCTACTATCTACTTCATTGGACGGTTTACCTGCATCCAATGCACTCTGCACATTTTCAATAGCCGAATTTGCCCGTGACAGCTCAATTTTCGCATCATTATATGTTTGAATATCATCAGAGCTACCAGAGTAATAAGTTGCTTTAACACTATCAAACTGAACTGACAGATTATCATATGAAGATTTTAACTCTGCAAGCTCATCATATTGAGTACCAGAGGATATTTCATTTGTAATCCCTGATGAAACAATACTGTATCCAACATATGCCACAACTATGATTGTGGAGATTATCATGATGATTCCAACCACAGAAATCAGCATAGAAGTGGATTTGAATAAGCCTAATCTTGATTTTCTCATATTAACCTCAAATTAACAAAAAGTTTTATGTAACTAATAATTTTATTAATTTTACTATATAAATTTTTTACTCGTCAAATGCTCTCATACAATATTTTTTTATAGTGTGAAATCTTAATAAAAATTAATGAATTCTACTGCAAAATCTCAAACATCAATCATAAAATTTGAAGAGTTTTTCGCAACATCATATAAGGATGATGTGTTTGAAATTCTCGAAAAATACCCTGACGAACGATCACTCAATGTAGATTACAATGCATTGGAAATGTTTGATCCAGACTTGGCGGATTTGTTAATTGACAAGCCTGAGGAAGTTATTGAAGCTGCCCAAACCGCTATAAAAAATATCGACCCGCTTGTAAAGGATGCTGACATTAATATTCGTTTTGAAAATCTTTCCAATGTAATACAGCTAAAAGACCTGTTAAGTAAATACATTGGAACATTTGTTGCAGCAGACGGTATTGTAAGAAAAACTGATGAGATAAGACCTCGTATTGAAACCGGTGTTTTTGAATGTAGAGGATGTATGAGATTGCATGAGGTTGAGCAAAGTTCCGGTAACAGAATCATAGAACCTTCATTATGTAGCGAATGTGGTGGAAGATCATTTAGATTGCTTCAAGAGGAATCAAAATACATTGACACTCAAACTGCAAGGATGCAGGAGCCTTTGGAAAACCTATCCGGAGGAACTGAACCTAAACAAATGTTGATGATACTTGAAGATGACCTGGTGGATGAATTGAATCCGGGAGATAAGGTAAGAATCACCGGAACCCTAAGAACATTCAGGGAAGAAAGAAGCGGCAAGTTCAAAAATTACATTTATGTAAATCACATTGAACCTTTAGAACAGGAATTTGAAGAATTGCAACTCTCTGAAGAGGACGAGGAAAAAATCATTGAATTATCAAAAGATCCACACATTTATGATAAAATTATCAAATCAACCGCACCTTCAATTAGAGGATATCGTGATGTAAAAGAAGCTATTGCACTTCAACTGTTTGGAGGAGCTGCAAAACAGCTGGAAGATGAGACAAAACTCAGAGGAGACATTCACATTCTGATTGTAGGGGACCCTGGTATTGGTAAATCTCAGATTTTGAAATATGTTTCAAGACTTGCTCCGAGAAGTATCTATACAAGTGGTAAAGGTACAAGTGGTGCCGGTCTGACTGCGGCAGCAGTTAGGGACGAGCTTGGCGGATGGTCCCTGGAAGCAGGTGCATTGGTACTTGGGGACCAAGGTAACGTATGTGTTGACGAGCTGGACAAAATGAGGTCCGAAGACCGATCCGCGCTTCACGAAGCATTGGAACAACAAACCGTAAGTATTGCAAAAGCAGGAATTATGGCAACATTAAACTCAAGATGTTCAGTTCTTGCAGCAGCAAACCCTAAATTTGGAAGGTTTGACAGATTCAAAGTGCTTGCAGAGCAAATTGATTTGCCTGCGCCAATTATTTCCCGTTTCGATTTGATTTTTGTAATTGAAGACAAACCTAGTATCGAAGGGGATTCAAAATTAGCAGACCACATCTTAAAAATACACCAGTCCAATACTGTTGATTATGAAATTGAACCAGATTTACTTAGAAAATATATTGCATATGCACGTAGGACATGCAATCCGAAATTAACCGATGAAGCTAACCAGGTTTTAAGGGAGTTCTATGTAAGTACAAGGAACAGCAACTCTGAAGAGCAAGGACCTGTTCCGATTACAGCAAGGCAATTAGAAGCTATCATCCGTCTATCTGAGGCAAGTGCTAAAATCAAACTTAAGGATACTGTTGATAAGGAAGACGCTGAAAAAGCTGTAAGACTACAAATGGCATGCCTTAAAGAAGTAGGAGTTGACCCAGAAACCGGAGAAATAGACATAGAAGTTATGGAAGGAAGAACACCTACCTCCGAAAGAGAAAAAATGCAAAAGGTAATGGAAGAAATTGGATTATTAGAAGAAGAATTTGGCGATCAAGCTCCGATGAACGTATTAGTCTCCAACATGGCAGAAAAATATGATATGAGTGAAGATAAAGTTGAATCCTTCGTTAGAAACTTAAATCAAAAAGGATTGATTTACTTCCCAACCACTGGATATATTAAGCGCGCTTAATATTTTCCATAATTTTATTTTTTTTAAAATTTTTTCAAAAATCCTACATTAACAATACATTAATAAAGGATTAAAACTAAATTTAATATATTATACTTATACTGATTTTTATAGGAGAGATAACATGGATAAATATGAAGATTTATTAGAAAGAGCAATAGACCAATTACCTCCTGAAGTATTTGAACACAAAAGATTCAAAATCCCTAAAGCTTATTCAGATATCCAAGGTAATAGAACCTTTATTAAAAACTTTAAAGATGTTGCAGAAGGTTTAAATAGAGACCCACAACATTTATTAAAATTCTTAATGAGAGAATTAGGTACTGCAGGAAATATTGAAGGTCAAAGAGCAATCTTACAAGGTAAATTTACTCACTACCTAATCAACGAAAGAATTGAAGATTATGTGGACAAATACGTAATTTGCCACGAATGTAACAGACCAGATACAAGAATTATAAGAGAAGGTAGAATATTCTTACTTAAATGTGCTGCATGCGGTGCTACAGCACCTTTAAAATCTTTATAATTCTACTTTTTTTATTTTATTTTCATTGATGATTATGTTTTGTCCAGAGTGCGGAAGTACAGATAAGGAAATGGTAGGCAATGTCTGCATTGACTGTTTTTTAAAAGAGTTTCAAATGATTGAGATTCCTAAAAATATTGAAGTTCATATATGCAGCCACTGCAACAGTAAGCTCGAAGAAGGAAAATGGAGCGAAGAGTTCATTCCAGAAGAGGAAATTATCTACAGGGCACTCGAGAGAAATATAAAAATCGCAGATGAAGTTTCAAATGAAATCATTAATCTTGAAATTGACCAGATTAGAGGTACAATAGCCGATTGTTTTGTTGAAGTTACCGGAGAAGTTCATGGAGTCCAAATTGATGAAACCCATGACACACAGGTTAAAATCAGAAAGACAGTTTGTCCAACTTGCAGCAAAGTACAATCCGGATACTATGAAACCGTAATCCAGTTTAGAGCAGATAACAGAGAAATAAAATCCGAAGAATATGCAAAAGCCGATGAAGTAGTTGAAAGAACTTTGATTAAGCAGTCAAAATCAGACAAACTGGCATACTGCCCTCAAATAGCTAGGCTTAAAGAGGGACGTGACTATTATATAGGTTCTTTTAAATCCGGTAAAAAAGTGGCTGAAAGTTTGAAAGAGGAATTTGGAGGAATCATAAAAGAGTCTCCAAGATTAATCAGCGAAGACAAATCCACCGGAAAAGGACTTTACAGGATTTGGATTTCAGTCAGAATCCCTGAATTTGAAATTAACGACTTTATAAAATATGAAGATAAGATAATGCAAGTAAACAGCATTAGCAAAAACAGCCTTGTTGGAATTGATATTTCGACACACAAGAAGCACAATATCCCTATGAAAAATATGGAAGATATTGGCCTGGTAAAAAAAGCAGATGAAATTGAAACCACAACAGTAATTTCAAAATCTCCACAAATCATACAAATTTTGGATCCAATCGATTATTCTGCAGTTGATTTGGACATGAAAGACGAATTTGCAGATTTAAATGTTGGTGAAGAAGTAAAACTTATCAGAATTGATGGTTACGTTTATTTATTAATTTAAGTGATAAAATGAATATTGAAGAAAAAATTCAGTTAATCGAAGAAGGAACATTGGAAGTTATAGACACAGAAGAATTAAAAGAAGTTCTCGCTAAAGAACAACCTATAGCTTATACAGGTTATGAACCTTCCGGTAAAATCCATTTGGGACATGCAGTAACTGTACAAAAATTAAAACAATTGCAAAAATTAGGATTTAAAATCAAAATCCTTTTAGCAGATTACCACGCATTTTTAAATGGAAAAGGAACTGTTGAAGAAATAGCCGAAACTGCAGAATACAATAAAAAATGTTTCCAAGCTTTAGGACTTGACGAAACAACAGAATATGTTTACGGATCATCTTTCCAATTAGAGCCAGATTATACTGATAAAGTTTATCAATTAGCTACCATGACTACATTAAAAAGGGCCAGAAGAAGTATGGACCAAGTAAGTCGTGCAGATGACAATCCGAAAGTAGCTAGCGTAATTTATCCAATCATGCAAACAGTGGACATGGCAGCTTTGAAAGTTGACATTGCACTTGGTGGAATGGAACAAAGAAAAATCCAAATGTTGGCACGTGAAAACCTTGAAAAAATAGGCGAAAACGTACCTGTTTGTATTCACACACCGTTATTGCACGGTCTTGACGGTGACGCAAAAATGTCTTCAAGTAAAGGAAACTACATTGCAGTAGACGACTCCGTTGAAGAAATCAGCAAAAAAATCAACAAGAGCTACTGTCCTCAAGGAGAAGTTGAAGGAAACCCAATGATTGAAATTGCAGAAACCTTCGTTTTCCCAAATCAAGATACTCTACTTATCAAAAGACCTGAAAAATTCGGAGGAGACATTGAACTTACACATGATGAATTGATTAAAGATTTCAGTGAAGGAAACCTACACCCAATGGATTTGAAAAATGGAATTAAAGACTTCTTAATTGAATTCTTTGAACCAGTCAGAAAATACATGGAGGAAAATTAAATGGTTGAAGAAAAAGAAGAATTCGAAATGGGAATACCTAACGGTGTTGGCGAACAGATGCTTGCTCATGCATTCGAAAAGTTTGATATCAAATTAGAACAAACAGAATTCGGTCCAAAAATCATTGGAGAATACGATGAGCTTGTTAAAGTTAGGGACTTTTTAGAAAATGCAATTCGTGACAGATTAAAAGAATTAGAAGGCGGAGAATAATCATTCTCCATAACTTATTTTTATAATATACAATCAGGACATATTCCAAGATATGGCGCTACTGCTTTTTTAATATCTGAAGAAACCTTGTTTACACCATTGTTTGCATCAATTATTTGATGTTCATAGTTATCAACCAAATTCAGATAGTTTTCTTTAACACCGGTTAAAAATACCTCATCTTCAAAGGTGTCCTTTCCGGATGTTCTTGCAACTGATTTTTTCACATCCAAATCCAATAAGATCAGTAAATCAGGCTTTTTGGCATATCTGTTTAGAACTTCAATCCATTCTGCAGGTTCCTGATATGCAAGAGATGAAATAAATGACCTGTCTGAAATGAATATCTTTGATTCATCTTCCAGCTTATCCATTATCATCATCCTGTCTGCTGCAAAAAGAAGTCCCAAAACCTTTTGAAGCCTTTCAGTTGTAGCATCTGGACGTTGCAGAATTTTGCGAATAAGCTTTCCAACCTCAGAATCAGTCGGCTCGACCAATGTTTCCACCCTAAATCCATTAGCTTCAAGCCATTCCTTCAACATGTTAATCTGAGTTGATTTACCAGCACCATCTATTCCTTCAAATACAATATACATATGATAGAATATGTTTTAATTTAATATATAATTAATTACAAAAAGGTAAATGTATAAATCTCAACAAGGTGTTTAATAAAAATGGTTTTAGAAGAATTACTAGCTCCAGCAGGTTCCTATGACGTGTTGGTCATTGCAGTCAATGCAGGCGCTGACGCAGTTTATATTGCTGGTGAAAATTATGGTGCAAGAGCATATGCCAAGAACTTTACAATGGAAGAAATTGAAAAGGCAGTCAACTATGCTCATTTGAATGGTGTTAAGGTCCACGTTACCGTCAACACACTGATAAATAATTTCGAAATTGTCGATGTCCTGAAATATCTGTTCAGATTATATCAGATTGGAGTGGATGCGGTCATCGTGCAGGATTTCGGATTGATTTGGCTTTTGAAAACATTCATTCCTAATCTTGAAGTCCATGCATCAACACAGATGGGGCTGAACAATTACTCATCAATGAAATGGGCTTACAAAAACAATATTAAACGTGTCGTTCTTCCAAGGGAAGTCAACATTGAACAGATAAAACAAACTACAGAACAGTTTAAAAAAGACGATATCGACATGGACATTGAAGTGTTTGGACATGGAGCGCTGTGCTATTGCGTAAGCGGAAAATGTTACATGTCATCATACAACAGCGGCAGAAGCGGAAACCGTGGAGCATGCGCCCAGCCATGCAGAAGGGAATACCGCCTCAAATACAGAGGATACAACATAGGCAACGGCTATCTCCTATCAACTCACGACCTTGCAACATACAACCACCTTGAAGAAATTTCAGACGCAGGAGTAAAATCCCTAAAACTTGAAGGCAGAATGAAATCCGGAGACTATATCGGAACAATAGTGAACAGCTACAGAAACCTCATTGACGGAAATGAGGGAGATTACAAAAAAGACCTGCACCTTGTTTTCAACAGACAGTTCACTGACGGATACATGATGGGCGATAAGCCAGGAGACGTGATGGGCAGAGGCCATTCCGGTCACGAAGGACTGTACATAGGAGACATTACAGACATTGACGGCACCAAAGTAACAATTGAGATTAAAAACAAAGAGATTCCAGTCATTCTTGAACCTGGAGACGGAATCGCATTCAAATACAATGGAAAAATCAAGGGAATCTATTTGGAAAACATCATAAAACAGGATGAAAACGAAATCATCATAGACACCACACGTCTTGTCAAGGTCGGAACAGAGGTGTTCATCAGCTATTCCAAATCCACGCACGATTATCTGAAGCAGTTTGAAAAGGAAACTGTAAAAAATAACGTTCCAGTCAACTTATCCCTAACATGGGATGAAAACTTAAACCTATTTACCAAAGTTGAATATTATGTCGATGATGAACTGATCAATTTCAGACACAAAACCTTGGATAAATTTGAAAAGGCAAAAAACAAACCGGTAACTGAAGATACAATTGAAAAACAGCTTAAAAAGACAGGCGGAACACCATTCTATATTGAAAATATCCGATTCAACAACATGCCTAAAGATATTTTCATACCAATCCGTGAAATCAATCAGATCAGGCGTGAAATTTTGGACACCGCAACAGAAATGCTGATGAACCATTGCACTCCAACCAAAAAGGCAGTGAAAGCCGTCAGAAAAGACCTGACAAAATTCATTGAAGATTATGAATCCAATGAAGGCAAAATCAAAAAGGTGAAACCGAAACTGTCAGTATTCATTGATGACATTTCACAAATAAGCGCAACATCAGGATTTGACCTGAAAAGAATCTATTTTGATGGAAATTGCCACTACAACAATCCTGAAGACTACTTCAGCAACATAAAAGAGACCCTGAAAAAAGGAAGCCTTATGGCAGCCCCAACAGAATTCGTTTGGGTCTTATCATCATTCATCACAGAAGAGGAAGCTATCAAATGCAATGAAATTGTAAAGGAACTTGAAAATGAGGGAATCATCATCTCAGTAATGGGAGATTTCCCTGGAATGGCTGAAATATTTGACTGTCCGATTTATGGAAATCATAATCTGAACGTTTGGAACAGCTTTTGCGTTCACAATCTAAACGCTTCAGGATTCAAGTCACTGATACTGTCTTCCGAACTTTCAGGCAGAGAAATAAAAGAACTATCACTTAAAAACCATGACAGAAACATTGATTTGGAAATGATTGTGAACGGAAACCTGGAAGTTATTGTAAGCAAAGACGATTTCACCAACCTGAATGACGGAAAAGACTTCATAATTTCAAATGATGCCGATTATGCGACCCTGGAAGATAAGAAAAGGAAAAAATTCAAATACAAGGTATTTTTCGACTACAACAAGCAGAGCCACATTATCAACAAGGACTGCTTATGCCTGATTGAAGAGCTGAATGAAATTAAGGAAATGGGACTTGATTCATTGATTCTGGATTGCAGATACTCCAATGAGAAATACACATCACAGATTTTGTCAATCTATACTGAAGGTCTTAAAAATAAAGATGATGAAGAATTAAGCAAATATAAATACCAGATTATGGATTTCTCACAATCATACATTAACAAAGGTAATTATATTGAAGGCAGACTACATGAGGACAAATAATGAGAATTCCTGAATTGCTTGCACCTGTTGGGTCAATGGACCATTTGAAAGTAGCCATCAATGCCGGAGCCAGTTCAGTTTACTTGTCCGGGAAAGACTATGGCGCCCGCAAGTACGCAGATAACTTCACGTTAGATGAAATAGACGAAGCGGTAAACATTGCACACATGCATAATGTTAAAGTTTACGTCACCGTGAACACCCTGATAAAAGAAGATGAACTGGAAGATGTAATGAACTATTTGTCAAGGCTATATACAATGGGAGTGGATGCAGTTTTGGTTCAGGATTTGGGTTTGGTTGATTTGATAAACACACATTTGCCCAACTTAAAAATCCATGCATCAACACAGATGACTGCAGAAAACCAGCTAAAGCTAAATTACATAGAAAGCAAAGGAATCAAAAGAATAGTTCTTCCCCGTGAAATGAGAAAGGAAGAAATTGAACAACTAAAAACAGATATGGAGCTTGAAGTCTTTGCCCATGGAGCATTATGTTATTCATATTCAGGTCAATGCCTGATGAGCAGTTTTAAAGGCGGGCGAAGTGGAAACAGAGGAACATGTGCCCAGCCTTGCCGCCAAAAATACCAAATTGACGGCCTAAAAAAAGATGACTACTACTTATCACCCTGCGATTTGAGCCTGTTTAACCAATTGAAAGAAGTTACAGAAATGAACATCAGCTGCATCAAAATCGAAGGAAGAATGAGAAACAAGGAATATCTGGCCATCGTAATAAGCAATTACAGAAAAGCACTGAACAAGTTAAAAAGCAAAAAGGAAACAAGAAGTGAAGAGATAAATCTAGTGTTCAATAGAGGCTTCAGCGAAGGTCAGTTCAGCCACCAATCCCGACGAAGCATCCGTGCAGGCCATGTAGGATTGAAAATAGGCCAGGTCATTGATGCGCATAAAAATCAAATAGCTATCAAGTTAAACGATTCACTTAAAAACATCCCTGAAAAAGGAGACGGATTGCTGATTGTTAAAAAGAACAATGACTACGGATTTGAAATATCCCAAAATCCAATAATAACAACTCTGAATCACTTTAAAAAAGGCAAAAATAAACAGATTAAAGATTTGAATAGAAAAGACAGAGTGTTTATTGTTAAAAAGGTATGGCAAAACAAAAAAAGTGATTTTGACCTGAATAAGGGAACAGTTTACCTGACAAAAAGAAATAAGCTAACTAAAAAAGTAAAAGAAATCGAAAACAAGGGGAGCAGTTATGTAAAATCCAAACTGATTCTTACATTTTCAGTCAAAAACAAGTTCCCTCACCTCAAGGGAAGACTGATCCTTGCAAACAGAAAGGAAATCATCACGGAAGTTAAGGGAAACACTCCTTTCGAAAAACCGCTGAAAAGAAGTGTTGATGTAAATACAATTAAAAAACAGCTCCTGAAAACTGACAATTACCCGTATGACATCACACAAATCAATATCAACTATGACGGAACACTATTCATTCCAATAAGTAAGATTAATGAACTGAGAAGAACATTATTTAAAAATCTTGAAAGTGAAGTCATTAATTTATACAAGCACAAAACCAAAAGGATAAAACTGGAAAAAACTGCAAGTAACAAAACTTCAGACGATACCAACATATCATACTATACAAACAGTTTAAACGATTTGAAAAACATTAGAGGTGTGAAAAGAGTTTATTTGGAAATTCCAAATGACAATACTTCTTTAGACATGAAATTTGAAGGCAAATACAATTTAAATCATATGATTAACTTCTTAAAAAGAGCTTATGAAATTTCATACGATAAGGATTACGAACTGATATGGAAATGGCCGGACATTGCCCATGACAATTTAATCAAGACATTGAATAAGGTTAGAGGAATATTGAATAAGATGCATTATAACATTCCAATCATGAGCAATGCATTTAATGGGGAATACGGCCCGTATTCAATGAACATTACAAATTCAGAGTCAATAAAAAGTCTCGGAAATTACAAAATCTTAACATTATCACCTGAACTTGACAAAAAAGATTATGAAGACATCATCGCCAACTGTGAAACTCCGGAAAAAATTGAATTGCTGGTTCAGGGATCAGTTGAACTGATGAAAAGCAGATACTCACTGCTGAATGAAAATGAACTTAAAAAGGATTATAAAAATTACCTGATTGACAGGAAAGGAAATAAATATCCTATTTTCAAAAGCATCTCCAATGAGGAGATAGTAATATTCAATGATGAAGAGCTTTCATTGATTAGTGAAATAAATTACTTGAAAAGCATCGGTTATCGTAATTTCTCAATAGACGGACGATACAAAGATGAAAACCATTACAATCTAATTAACATCTATAAAGAAGCATTGAATGGGAGTGTCAACGAAAAAGAACTGGAAAAATACAGTCCTAAAAATACCTTAGGAAACTACTGATATTACTCATCAAATGCTCTCGGCAATATTGAATATATATTAAAACTTAAATTATATTTACAAAAAAGGGTTTGGTAAAAATGCAAGGGGAAAGAATTACATTGCAAAATATAAAAGGAATCGGAGATAAAATCTCTGAAAAAATATTAAACAGTGTTGGGGGAGAAGAAGAACTCCAAAAAATAGTAGATAATGTCGACGTTGAAAAAATAGCAAATGTAGAAGGCATAAGTCAAAGAAAAGCAATTGAAATAATGAGCCAATTGCTCAATATGCCAACATATGAATTCATAAAAAGCGAAAGGGCAATGGAGCTCTACGAAGACATTATCCACAAAATACTATCATATTCCAACACAACCTATTCAAAAAATAGAATATTGTTACTTTCTCCTACAAAAGACATCGATAAAATCAACTCCCAACTTGATTTTGTAATGAATGCAAAGGAACATGTCTCACAGCTTCCGATCATCAAATTAAGAGGACTGATGAAAAACTTAAAAGAAGTGGAAGAAGCCAAACCCGAATATGACCCAAGTAAAGCAATCTTGGTAGAACGTGAGGAGGACAATTCATACCTTTGCGATTTAGGTCTAAACCAGTATTATCCAATCATTACTGCCAGTGATTCACCGTTGCTTCAGGAAGAAATGATGAATTATGACCTGGTATTTTACGTTTATTCACAGGGAATTCTTGATTTTGACGGAATGCCGAATTTGGTAATGATAAATATTGAAGAAAATGACCATGAAATTGTTCCTGAAAAAATAATTAACTTTTTCATTCAAAATAAAGATCTGTTCGCAAGAGTCCATGAAATTCAAAAGATCAGAAATAAGGAAAGCGTTCTGGGAGACATCATTCCGATTATCGATGAATTAAATATCATTGACAAAAGGGAAGTTGATATTGAAGAACTTGTCATATCCCTAAAAGATGATATGGATGATGAGTTAGAAAAATCCATTAAAAATGTTGACCTTGAAGGAGATGAAATTCTTAACTTATTAAACAATAACTTCCCTCCAAAAATTAGTAAAATATTTGACGAAATTATAAATAAACGTAAGGATATCATCCGTGAAAAAACCGGAATAAGTTTTGACCCATACCTCAGAACATATCCAATCGAAATTGATGAAACAGAAATTCAAAGAGTCACCCTGGAACAGTCTTCCAAAAAGGAAAATGACATCTTCGATATTAAGAAAAGTGCTGCCATCCAATTGAACTCAATTAAACAAAGAGCTATTGAAGAAGTTGAAGATGCAATAAAATTTGATTATGAATTCAGTCTTGGAAGCTTTGCATACGAATATGGATTATGCAGACCTGAATTCGGTGATGAAATTAAATTAAATGGAGCTCTCCATTTGGAACTGGCTCTTAAAAAAGATAAGGACCATGTTCAAACTGTTGATTACCAACTAACCAGAGATGAAAACATTGCACTTTTAACCGGAGCAAACAGTGGAGGAAAAACAACCCTTCTCGAAACATTAACCCAGATATCAATAATGGCACAAATGGGACTCCCCGTAAGTGCAGACAGTGCCGAAATAAAATTATTTGACGAAGTATACCACTTCTCCAAAAAACGATCACTTGATGCAGGAGCATTTGAATCATTCTTAAATGTGTTCATACCAATCGTCACCACCAATAGCGAAAAGTTAGTATTGCTTGATGAACTTGAAGGAATAACAGAACTCGATGCAGCAGTTAAAATCATATCCACATTCATAGATATGATAAAAGAATCTAATTCATATGGAGTTATTGTCACACATATGGCACGCGAACTAATGAATTATACAGATATCAGAGTGGACGGTATCGAAGCTAAAGGATTAGATGAAAACTACAATTTAATTGTTGACAGAACACCTAAAATGAACTTCCTTGCAAAAAGTACTCCAGAATTGATTCTGAAAAGAATATATGAAAAATCAGATGATGAATTAAAAGCAGTATATGCTAGAATCCTAGAAAAATTCTAAAAAACATATACTCTTTTACTATTTAATAAAATATATCTTAAATTACTATCAATGCTTACAAGTCATCCCGACTAAAAAGTCGGGAATCCTTGTGGGTAAAAAAATATGGAGAGATAATCAGAATACAGCTTAAAATATTAATCTATTTTTGCCAACAAAGTTAATATGTTTATAGAAAAATCCATAATATCACCCGTTAAAAAAGGGTTACTTTGAAAATAACACTTCTCCTGTAATTAATAATTTAAAAAAGACAATATATAAAGTTTTTCGAATGTAAGCACTCACTTACATCATAAAACATTGAAAAAATACCACACAACAATTTATTTAAAAAAATAAAAACCTAAAAATCATATTTATCTATATGGCCTATTGAAACGAATATTTGCCCATAATTTAAAAATAAGTTTTGATTAAAAATAGCCATAGTGCGAGCTATCGTGAAAATAATTGTTTTAAAAAAAAAGTAAAATGGATGAGTTTGCTTAATAAAACAAACTTTACCCAATTCAGACAGGAAATAGAGACAATCAACACAATTCAAACTAGAAACCACATTAACAACATCACTATCAGTTAATCAACTGTTAAATAGACCAATAGCGCTATGATTTTTTCCAGCATTGAACTTTAATCTTTAGGATTTAATCCTTCAAACATTATATTCAGCAGATCATCGGCATAATAATTTGTTTCAAATTCCAAGTCGTGATTATATATTTTCCACAGTATAACTGACTGGAACAACATGCCGAAACACATGATTGCTAATGATTTAGGATTGACTTCCCTTATTGTGCCTTGTTCTATTTTCAATTTGAAAAATTCTTCCAATTTATTTAGTATCACATCAGTAATATCGGATACCAAGACTTTTTTCTCAGGATCTTCCCTAACTTCTTCCATAGCTACACGGATAACACTGATATCTTCTTCGGAAAGATTTAAAACGCCGAAAAAAGAAATTTTAAGGTACTCTTCAATAGTTTCATCTCCAGCAAAATTGAAGATGTCATTTAATTTTTGAATTAATACCTGTCTGTAATAATCCTTTGTAGTTTCGACCAGATTATTTTTATTTTTGAAGTTTCTGAAAATGGTTACTTCATTCACGCCTGCCTTTGCAGCTATTTTTTTTGTGGTTGCCTTGGCAAAACCTTCATCTTGAAGGATTTCAAATGTTGCCATAATGATTTTCATATCTGTGCTGTTGAACTCTTTCATAAATATAGTTATATTTTTTAATCTTAAATAATTACCCTATTCAAAATCAATGAAGATATCAAGAATCTGTATAAAAATTCTAAAAAAACATATACTACTTTCTACTATTTTTATTTAATGAAAGTTATTGTACGTCCCCAAAATGAAAATTTAAAAAGAGTCAATGAAATATATCAAGTCCTTAAGAAGAATGATTTTGGATATTTGATTGAGGAAAATACTTTTTTTAAGAAATTTCCATTTTTAAGAAATCGTAAAATTGAAAAAGAAGAGGGACTTGCAGATGAATCAATTCCCATAAGAATTAGGAAAGTATTTGAAGAGCTAGGCCCTGCATATATCAAATTAGGCCAGATGTTAAGTACCAGACCCGACCTTGTTGGAACCGAACTGGCTGAAGAACTACAATCCTTAAGGGACAATACTCCAGTTACTCCTTTTAATGAAATTAAAGAAATTATAGAAAAAGAACTTGGAAAACCTATTGATGAGATTTTCAGTGAGATTGATGAAAATCCAATTGGTTCAGCATCAATAGGGCAGGTTTATAAAGCCAAATTAAAAAGCAATGGAGCAGATGTTGCAGTAAAAGTTCAAAAACCAAATTCATATGAAATCGTCAAATCCGATGTTGAAATAATGAAGTTTTTAGCAGTAAGAATTGACAGATTCATCCACCAAACAAGAACATTGAACCTGCCGGCGGTGGTTAAGGAATTCGAAAGGTCAATATTCAAAGAGCTTAACTATCTGGAAGAAGTGATGAATATGCAAAATCTTTCAAAAAACTTCAAGAATGTTTCATATATCAGAATTCCAAAACCTTACACTGAGTACTGCACTTACCAAATAGTCACAATGGAACTTATAAAGGGCGTTGAAGTTACAAAGTTAATCAATAGAGACTATCCCGACATTGATAAGAAAAAAATTGCCAATTACGGCCTAAAGTCCTATTTTAAACAAATAATGACAGATGGCTTTTTCCATGCCGACCCCCATCCTGGAAACCTAATCGTCACTGAAGACAATAAACTGTGTTATATCGATTTGGGAATGATGGGAGTATTGAATGAAGATTTCAAGGAAGACCTTGCTGAATTGATTCTGCTTTTAATTGGTAAAAACACCAATGACATTATCAAGCAACTGCTTTATATGAACATAATTACCCCTGCACAAAATACAGAGGACCTAAGAGCAGACATCGATGATCTGTTAACCAGATATTATGGTGCAGAGCTAAGAAACATGGACGGAGTCATAGAAGATTTGCTTAACGTGATGGTTAAAAATAATATAACCCTTCCAAGAGAATTCGTAATGATTGGGCGTGGAATCGCTTTAATTGAAGATACCGGTAAAAAGTTAGATCCTACATTCAATGCCGCTACTGAATTAAGGAAATTATCAAGAGAAATCGTAGTGAACAAATACAAACCGGGAAGACTAGCTAGGGTAAGTCTAAATTACCTTCTGCAATTGGAACACCTTGCAAAAGACCTTCCAGATACTATAAACAACACTCTCGCAAAAATTGAAGAGGGCGATATCGAATTAAATTTAAAACATGAAGGGCTAAGCGAACTTGCAAATCAATTATCCGTATCATTAATTATATCTGCATTAATTTTAGGTTCATCACTAGCATTATTAAGTGATGTAGGACCAACATTATTTGAAATTCCAATATTAGGATTAGTAGGATTCGTATTCAGCGCAATACTGGGCGGATATTTAGTAATTGAATATATGTTGGAAAGAGATTAAACGCCACCATTGCAAATATTAAAAAAAAAGAAAATAATCCGGAAAAATTTCCGGATAACTATATATTTTAGAGATTTTATACATCATTTAATTCCAAATGGGCATCACTCATATCAATTCCACGTTGGTGTCCCAAATTGATTGTGTTCATGATAATATAGTAGAAACTACTTGTAGTACATTCAGTGTTTTCTGCGTGGACTGTTCCAGCCATCATCTGATTGATTGTATTTTCAATAGATGCTGCAGTAACGTTTAATCCACTGTTTTTCAGTGCATATGTGGAGATCAATATTGTATCTTCCAGACTTGAGTGTTTTTGGAATACTTCCACAATCAAATCAAGATAACAGTATCTTGCGTTCACTCTTTCAGTGATTAATTTGCCGTTTTTTCTGTTGAACATGTCACTGTATTTTTTGGCTTCAATGCTGAGTGATTTGTGTGATTCATGAATTTTGCCCATTTCATTTTTGTAGTATGAAGAGTTCATCTGATAATCCCAAGTGTGCAATGTTCCATCACCCATTGCCTTCAGCATACCTTCGAGTCCAGTGAAAGTAACCCTGTATCCATTGTCCCTTAATACATGCATTGCAATAATTATTGTGTCTTCAAAGGAATAGTGTTTGTGAATCTCTAAAAGCAAATCCATTTCAGAGAATGATTTCCCGTTTGCCATTGTTTTTCCCATATTTTTTTTGAAGTATTTGTCGTATTTTACAATGTCAGGTCTGAGCAGGTCCTGTTTTTGAGCACTTGTGTCTGTTTCTTTTGGAGTGTCATCAATAATGGTTACAGTTGTTGGTGTCTGATTTGAAGATGACTGTGTTAAATTTTCAACTTTAACCGCAGAATCTCTGATGACATTATCACTTAATACATCAGGATTTGGATTTGTGTTGTTTCCTCCGGCATGACCAATAGTGTCATTTGTTTGGGAGGCAGTGTTACTTGGTCCGCATTCATCCACATAGTTTGTTCCTGAATTATCAGCATTTTGTTGTGTTTGTAAATCTGTACTGGCCGGTTCGTACTGATTGTCATCTGCATAATCTGCAATTGAAGAATCAGTAATTTCATATTGGCTGTCATCAGCATGGTCTGCACTTGAAGAATCGCTTACATCATGCTGGATGCCTAAATCGCCTGTACTGTCCATTTCATCTATACTTCCATGATCATCAACTGCCTGTACTGAGCCATCAACGTCTGATGCTGAAACAATTCCAAAACCGATAATTAAAACCAGTAATGAAAGTCCGATTAATGCTAATTTGTTCATTTTTAATACCTCCTTTTTTTGAACTTGTTGTTCTAATTACTCATCTATAAAGGACTGTATTTAAATATTTCCGAGTGCAAGTGCTTACTTTCAACTAAAAAATACCCAAATAAGAGTATTTTATAAAAATAGTGCCAATAAGACATATTTAAAAAAATCGGCGAATTTTACCAGACAACAAGATCCATTGCCATATCCATACAACAACATTCTTAAAAAAGATATTCCAATTAATCAATGCCCGCATTTGAGTTTTTTCTTAAAATAAAGTTTTAAAAATTGGCATTTTGAAGTTTAAATATGTAAGTGAGCACTTGCATTCGAAAAACTTTATATATACACTTATTCATATAATTAAATGTGCAAAGACGTATATTTCAATTCACACTGCACTTAACAAATAATTATTCGTGATTAATATGAACATTTCTAAAAAACTATTAGCATTACTGGCAATATTTTGTATAATTGCATCTGCTGGAGCAGCTTGCGCAGCAGAATATGACGGAAGTTACGCAGAAAGTAACTATCAGGACGAAGGTAGCTATGGCGAAAGCCAATACGAAGACGGCGGTTACGCAGGAAGCAACTACCAAGACGACGGTGGAGCTGCCGGAAGCCAATACGAAGACGGCGGTTACGCAGGAAGCAACTACCAAGATGAAGGCGGCTGGGCTGGAAGCCAATACAATGAAACTCTAGAAAATGCTACAGCAGCAAACCAAACTGCTCAAAACGCAACACAAAATGCAACAAGCAATGCAACTCAAGCAGGAAACAATACTAACGCTACAGGCATTACCGATGCTCTTCACAACATGTTAGCTACAGGTAATCCAATATTGTTGTTAATAATAGTTGCTGCAGTAGTCGGAGGAGCAGTTGTCTTAAAAAGAAGATAATCAAAATTAACCATAATGCAGAAATAATATTTTCTGCATTTTCTCCATTTTTACCACCCAAACCTGATAACACCAAGACAGAAATAGCATTTTAAAAAGCAATAGCACTTATTTTAAAAAAAAACAACAATAAAACTATTTTTGAAAAAAAGAAATTATAAAAAATGGTTTAATATTATGCTTCAGCATATACTAAACCGATAGCTCTATAAACGAAGAGTATTGTAAACGGCAATCCAACAAAAATGCCTATGAAAACACCAATGTATGGAATCAATCCGATCAGTCCTATGATAAACATCATAACGATTACAAAAATATAAATTACAATCAATGAAACTATAATTTTTATAAAACCGATGTTTGACATGTCCTTAATTATTTCCTTGAATCTCAGACCTTCGGTTCCACTTCCGGACTTTGCAAATCTGACCATTCCTGTAAATGACATCAATGAAAATATGATGAATAATATAATTCCAATAATTAAAGTGACAGTTAAGGCACTGGAAAATGTATTAATTGCGGATTGGGGAACCGCATTCATTACAGCAGTCAAATTGTTTGCACCATTATTCAGGGCATCTGTACTGGCATATATAATTTTAGTTAATGAAGTAAAAAGCCCTGCTGCAGAAGCAACAATTATAGTAATGATTGCAGGTATGATGAAATATATTATGTCTAAAATAAATGCTTTAATACCAAGGACAAACTGTTTTACATAATCAAAATCAGGAAGGACCTCATCACCCTCAGTTCCTCCTTTAAGAACCTCAATTGAGTACCCTAAAACTATAAATAAAACCACTAAAGTCACAAGGGTTAAAATGATGGATAAAGTACCATCCCTCACCCCATAAGAGGGAAGAATTGTTGATAAGCTCATTAGAATAATTAAAACACAGAATATTAAAAATTTTCGAGTATCACTAATAGGATATTTAATAGCATCGACTATAATTTCACGTAAATCCATTTTTATCACATCAATTAACTAATTTACAGATATATATTTTTAGATAATAGTATTTAAAATTTAAAGTAATGAATAAAAAGAATAAATGTACTGTTAAAATTGAAATATCCCAACTAAAATGCAATAATCTTAATATATGGGAATAATATAAATTACTAATACAGAGGCATAAAATGAACAAGAAAATAGTTACATTGATTATTGTTATATTAGTTTCCTTTTGTTTTTTAGGGATTGTTGTAGCTGACAACGCCACAAATGATAATAACAGTACAACCGATCCAGACCAAACAATCGATGACGACAACGTCGATGATGACAAAAAAGATGATAAAACAACAGTTATCGATAATACGGATAAAGATAAAGATAAAAAGGATGATAAATCCAAAAAGAACTACATTTTAGCAAAAGGAAAAGGAAATGACATTAAATTTAGCGATGGCTTTAGAGGATTTATTCTAGATTATTCAAAATCCCCTGCAAAACCAGGAGATGAATACAAAGCCGTTTCTACATCACATGCAAGTAATTCAAATGCCCTGAAATTGGCTGTAATCGAATGCTATAAACAGAATTCAGCAGACCAGATTGGAAAAGTACTAAAAGATTTTATAAAAACCGGCTCATCCAATACTAAAGTCGGTGAAGCGGTTGCAGCGTCACATGACAAATTAAGCGACCACGTAATCCTTAAACTAAACGAACATAGTCAGGTCGATATTCAATTTGAAGTTTTAAAATCAGTATCAGGAAATGAATCAGATTATTTTGCATATAAAGCATCATTTACAACCCTTCTTGATGAAAGTACAAACAATGAAACCAACGAAACAAGAGATGATACCGTAACTAACATAACAAATGTAACAAACGTGACAAATGTAACATTTCTTGTCAATAATGAAACAAATGGATTAATCCTAAACGGATTATATGATTATTTGGATTTCCTTGCAAATTCCCTCTTTTCCGCATGGAAACCTATTATTGACACATTGGCAAATGACTTTTTAATGGTTTACAATGCTCTCGAAGGCCTGGGCAAATCCTTTGGAACCTTTTTGGAAGATCTTCATACATTCATGGGAGCCCTTCAAAATCTTTTAAATATGGTAGGGCCACTATTCAATCAGCTTTCAGGAATCTTAAAAATGGTGATTATCCTATTGAATAGTATAGGGCAGCTTTTAAACATGATTATGCCTATATTGGATTTCGTTTCACAACTTCTCCCGGCAATCATATCACTTGTACAGCAAATTATAGGATTGCTGCAAAACATAATAAGTTTCATTGGAGACATAATCAATCAATTGGCATCATTAGGCCAAGCGATTTTCGACTACCTGAAAACAACCGGCAGTTTTCTGGCCAATGTTATCGGAAATGGAGCACTTATATTAATTTCATTTGTGATTATTACAGTTGGAGCATTTGTCTACAACAGACAAAGATAAACTCCATCTTATTTTTCTTTTTTTATTAGACCCGCCTAAAATGAAATTAACTGCATTAACACCAAACAATATCAAAAAAAGTAAAGTTGATTAAATGGATTCAATCATCCATCTTTATCAATCTTTTTAAACGCTAAAGGATATAATGCAAGTATTATGAATGTTGATAAAAAATACTTGATACAGCTGACCACGTCAGTGTTGCCTGCTAGTTTTGGGATTAAGACAAAAAGCAATGCGAACAATACTAATGCCCCAACAAATCTGACTATTGCATCGCGTATACTTTTAGGGTTTTCGAAGTTAACATACTTTTCTTCAAAAAGAAAACCTAATGAAATGCCACAAGCCAATGCCACATATTTAATATAACTTATTTCCTGACAGAATACAATTCCCAGAAAAGACAGAACAATAATGCCTAAATAAAGATATTTCCTATATTCAATCCTGTCAAAAATACGGGACAATATTAAGATTATCACCAAAGCAATGATAAAACCAGCAATGGTGTCTGTAGGGAAGTGAACGCCCAATCCGACCCTTGAAAGCGCAACAATCAAAACTCCAACCAATCCAATAATGGCATATTTAAATTTCCTGAGGTAAATTGGAATTGCCAAAAACAAGTTGGTTGCCATCATAGAATGCCCGCTCGGGAGAGAATATCCCTGGATTTTAAAGTCGAGAGGATTCTGGTCCGCCACATTGGCATGAATGCATTTGATTTTATCCACAACAGCATATGGCCTTAAACGTGCCACAGTCACCTTGATAAATTCACAGCACACACCAGCAACGCACAATGAAAACAATGTGAATTTTCCCCAATCCTTATTGTATGCCAAATAGACTGAAATAAATATGAATGCGAGGACATTTTTAGAAACAACTTCTGCTATAACTTTAAAAAAACTAAATACAAAATCTGGAAGGGAACTTTGCATAAATAATATCAGATAAACCTCCCATGGAAAATAAAAAACTGTTCCAAACATAGTGTTAAATATATCTTATATTTAATAAAAAGATTACTAAAAAATGGAATGCAAAAATTAACCCTTGTTTCTTTTTTCAAGCCATTCATTTTTGAAAATGTTTTTTGCCCGTATACTATACAAAATATTTACTACTTTTTTAATCTTTGAATTGAAGATAACTTTAATTATAAAGAATTTTTTCTAAATAATCTTTTATTTCAGGGACATCCTCATGCATTACTTCCCAAATTATGTCATCGATTATATTTTCATAATTGTGAGCAGTGACATTTCTCAATCCAATTAATTGCCCCCATTCAATTCCATCATATTCTTCAAGAAATTCATCTGAAAATCTATTGGCAAATTCACCCATTTGGATTATAACTAATGCACAAGCATCTTTATATAAACTGTCAGACATGTAAATTTCTTTATCATCATCAAATCGATTTAAATAATCATTAATACGGCCACAATAGTCAATTATAGTTTCTGCACATCGTTTATCTTTCTCGTTCATATAAAAGAACCTCCTCCTTGCTTATTGCTTCGAGAAATTTTTTATTTGAACTGCCTTTACTAACCACATCAACATGACAATTAAATTCTTCTTCTAAATCCTGAACTAAAGAAACATATTGTAGACCTTTCAAATCACCTTTATCCATTACAAAATCCAGATCGCTATTCTCATTGGCTTCATCCCGAGCATAAGATCCAAAAAGACTAAAAGTACTTATACCATACTTTATTACAATTGGAATAACTCTTTTTCTAATGTCATCAATAGTAAAAACCATGAAAAATCACCATAATGTAATAAATCGTTATTTAATCATATAATTTTTATTAATAATAAATATTTTCAAAGTGTGACTTTATGAAAAAAACACAAAAAGGACAAAATAATATTAAAATAGTTATAGTTAATCATACTTCACATTTAATGCAACATTAATTAAATGATTTAATGAATTAAAAATAAAAGAAGATTAAATTAATGGTTTCGGACTATGTGTGAAATCCTGAGGATAATCTTTTTCACATAATCCATAGCCAATATATTCCAATCTCTCATCAAGCAATTTTCTTCCATTTTCAGTTACAGCATATAATGGAACTTTTTTTCCAGAATAATATGGTTTTCTTTCTTCAGCAGTTTCTCTTATATTGACAGAAGAGCAACCTGAAATCACATCAGAGTAATCGAATAATAGTTCAGCTTCCTTTTTGGAAACATTTGTTGTGTGAGCCACGAAAATATAAACATTAACATCTTCAGGTTTAGGATATTCCCTTAAATCTTTTACTAACTCTGTTGGAATAATGGTTATTGCAATATTTTTATATCCTCTATTAATTGCCATTTCAAGACCTTTTAAAGGATTTAATTCTGCAGTTTCAGGGTTTAAAACATTACCTCTTCCAACTTTATCAATGACTTCATCTATGGGAGTGGTGCTTATCAATGCTGAAACTCTACCTCCAACACCCTGAACGAGTTCAGCATCATCAATCAATAATGTTCCGACACCTTCACATGCTCCAACAACACAATCAACATTTCCGTTAATCATGTTGGTTTTTAATGTTTCACTAGTTCCGAAACTCATGGTGTCCTCTACATTTAATGATCTTTTAGGAGTGCACATTCCGAATTCATTTATTCTCCTTTCAATATTGGACCTGATAAACTCCTTTGTTAAATCCCCATTATGCTGACCATTATCAAATATTGAACAATAGTCCACCATAGGTTCTCCTATAGAGATTATTTCTCCATTTTCTATAACTACTTCAGCTTTTCCTAATGCTTCAATAACATGCCTGTCTTTCATGTAATCACCACATAACAAATGTTATATACTATGCTTTTTAAATAGATTTTGTAAGGAAACACTCACTAAAAGGCCAATAACATGAAAAAAATTAAAGATTACGATGACAACTGCCCTATAGATGACACATTAAAATTAATATCTAAAAAATGGGTAATATTTATCATTAGAGATTTATTTTTAGGTAAAAAACAGTTCAGTGAATTTTTAGAAGAAAAGACATTAAGCAATAGAGTATTAACCGACACCCTCAAATTCATGGAAGAGAATGATTTAATTAGAAAAGAAATTATTGAAAATGATATTAAAACAGAATATTATCTGACCCAAAAAGGTTATAATCTAAATAAAATCCTATATGAAATGCTAAACTATGGATTAAGAGAAGTAAATAGCGGCAATTTATCTGAAAAACAAAAAGATGAATTATTAAAAGAATACGAATCCCTTTTTAAAATTAATGACAATAATTAACAGATCATTATCATAGTCTCAACAACTATTGATAACATAGAATATAAAATAATTATGAAGCGTTCAAAAGATATGTTTCTAAAATTCTTTAGAGCATATACTTAAAAAATTATAAAAAA
>NZ_JAZQFM010000044.1:0-2618 GCF_045539575.1 Methanobrevibacter sp. | reverse complement strand
ATAAAAATATATTATAAAGCTACAAATTAACTAATAAACTATAATTATCATTGAATTGATTTAATTTATTTTTTAATATTTTGATATTAATAGTGAAGCGTGTTTTGGCATTATAGGTGACATATACCTGCTGAATAATGACATTAGTTGTAATAACAATTGCATTGTTAATGAAATATTGATTTGAGAGCAAAGATAGTATTATATATTTTGTTGTATAATAATAATTTATGACTATTTTAGATTGTAGTAAATTGGAAATTATTAAAGCAGATAAAGAAATTTTATCTTCAATTGAGTTTGATTGTGGGGATGAAGACCTTAATGAATTTTTATTAGAAGATTCATTTAGCAATATTGAAAATAGCTTATCTAAAATATATCTCTGTTTATATGATGGTTTTGTTGTTGCATTTTTCTCATTATCTGCAGATTCCATAAAAATCAATAAGAAACTAGAAATCAATTATCCAATGTATCCTGCAATTAAAATAGGTAGACTAGCTGTCCATAAGGATTTTCAAGGCATGCATATAGGATCCATTCTTATTGACTGGATTGTAGGTTTTTGTTTAGAACTAAGAAGTGATGTGGGCATTAGATTCATATCAATAGATGCATATAATCAAGAAAAAACTAAATCATTTTATACTAAAAATCTATTTGAAGAATTACAACCTAAGAAAAATAAAAATAGAAGAAATGTGCCAATGTATCGAGATTTATGTCAAAAATAAAATAAGTATTATCTTTTGAATTTAATTTTTTCAAAAGTGTTTTTTGCTCTTTTTAAAGCTTCAATTTCTTCATCTGTTGAAGGAGTGTTTAATTTCTCAATAAATCTGTCTGCATCAGCGCCAGATAAAGTTGGTGTTGGGTTTACTTTACTTGCCATGATTAAAACCTCCCATTAATAATTATAGTATAAATTATGTTCTTTGTTATTTATAAGATTTTCCAATAAATAACATAACATATCCATTTTTAGATTTAAGTTAATTCATCCACAATATTAACAACAAAATTTTCACATAACTCATTTTTCATACGATACGCTGCAAATTATATACTTATCAATTTTATGTATAAAAAATAAGAGAAGATAAACTGATATTTGTCTGCCTAGTGAATTGCTGCAAAAAAACTGATCACACTCATTTTCAATTAACATATACATGCAAGAATTCTTGCTTTAACGATAAGAGATTACGTTATTTAAATTTCAAAATATGCAAGAATTTAATCACATATAATCAGGATAAAATGCAAACAAGAAAATAGAAATGGTTCTGAATGGTTGATTCATGCGGATTGAGGTAAAAAAAAGTAAAAGTAAGTAACTGCCGAAGCAGACTTACTTGATTTTGATTTTAACTTTTTTGACTACCTTGTTGTAGTATTTGTTTCCTTTAAAGGTCACTGTTGATTTGTAGGTTCCTTTTTTGGTCAATTTCTTGATTTTGAAGGTTGCTTTACCTTTGGAATTGGTCTTGACGGTGATTGTCTTTTTGCCCTTGATTTTCAAGGTGACCTTGACCTTTTTCATTGCCTTGCCAGTATTGTCCTTTAAGACAATTGTGTATTTTTTGGTTTTGACTGTCCTTTTGAATGTTTTCTTTTTGGCAGTCATCTTAGGGGTTGCCTTTTTCACTGTGACCTTGATGTCCTTGGCTGATGCGACATAGTTGGCATTGCCGTTGAATGTCACTTTGGCTGTGTATGCCTTAGGAGCCAGGCCTTTTGTGGAAACCTTGATCTGGCCGTTGCTGTCTGTAGTGTATGTTTTGAGGCCGTTCAAATTGACAGTTACGCTAGCACCAGTTACGGGATTGCCTTTAGCGTCTTTTAATGTAATAACCAGATTCTTGTTGATGTTGTAGACTGCAGTTACTGCATTGCCTGTCAATACTGTTTGAAGCTTATTGATAGTTATTGTGGCATTCACGGTTACAGGATTATGATCCTCGTCAGGTATTGTTGTAACGGCCAAATTGTATGTGCCCGCATTCAAGCCTGAAAGCGGAATGGTGAAATCAACAACAGTTACGTCATTGCCATCAATTTTGGCAGTGATTCCGACAGCTCCCATTGTTGCAACATTAATTGAATCACCATAATCGAAAACGGTCTTATCAAGTGTTATTTCTGAATCCGCTTTAGTGATTGTTATTGTTCCATTGCTGACAGCCACATTGCCGGATTCCAGATATGAAGCAGAGACATTATACTCAGCGTAATCGTCAAATGTGTACACTGCCCACCAGATGCCGTTTGAAGCATAATTGGCATCGATTTTGGTTCCGTCAGACAATACAAATTGGAATTTGCCTCCATATATATTGGATTTTGCAGTGAGGTTCACTGTCCTGTTGTTGGTTGCAATAGAGGTTACGTTTGCATGTAATTCCATGTTTGTTAAAATGGTTTCAGCCCTAGTGTAGTATGAATCATCATCATGACGGACAGTGATGAAATAATTGCCATCAAGATTCATATTTTCCAAAACAATTGTACCATTCTCATCTGTGACATAAACCTCATTTAAAACAAGAACTCCATTTACAACAACTTCCACGGTTACGTTCTGACCGGCTACCTTATTGGATCCTGACATAGTA
>NZ_JAZQFM010000043.1:0-7429 GCF_045539575.1 Methanobrevibacter sp. | reverse complement strand
AGTTTATACACAGCTATTGTTAAATTAATTACTGTATTATGCCCAATTGCTCCTCATATTTCTGAAGAAATCTATGAAAATCTTATAAAAGGAGTTAATCCTCAAGCTCCTGAAAGTATTCATATGATTGACTGGGAATTTGATGCTGATGCAATAGATGAAAACCTTGAATCTAAAATGGATGTTGCACGTGAAGTAATTGAAGCATCTATCAGAGCACGTGATATGGCACAATTTAAATTAAGATGGCCAGTAAGTGATATTACTGTTGTATCTCAAGATGAAGATGTTTTAAAAGCTATTGATGAATTAGCTGACATTATTAAAGATCAATCAAATACTAAAGAAGTATTATGTTCCAGTGAATTTGAAAAATTGTCCTTTATTGCAAAACCTAACCTTAAAATTTTAGGTCCTAAACTTAAAGGAGATATGGGTAAAGTTGTAAAAGGTCTAAAAGAAAGTGATGGTAATCAAATTAAAGCTGAACTTGATGAAAATGGATGTGTTACAATTGAAGGAATTGAATTAACTTCTGAAGAAGTATTATTTGATTCAGAACTCCCAGATGATTTTGTTTCATCTGAATTTGAAGGTGGTAATGTATTCGTTAATACAAATATAACTTTAGAAATCAGACAAGAAGCTATGGCACGTGAACTTATAAGAAGAGTTCAGGACATGAGAAAAGATTTGGACTTGGATGTTGAAGCTAATATTGATGTTAGTGTTGAAACATCCGCTGAATTTAAAGATTTAATAGTTCCTCAAAGTGAAATTATTTCTCATGAAATAAGAGCACGCAGTCTTATTATTTCTGATAGTGAAAAATGTAGTGATGATTCTGAAAATTATACAAAAGAATGGGATATTGAAGGAGAAAAAGTAATAATTTCAATTAAAAATTAAGGGTGTTAATATGACTTTAGCTGATTCTGAAATTGAATATATTGAAGAAATCCTCGGTAGGGAAATGAACGAACTTGAAGAAGGAATGCTTGACGTAATGTTTTCAGAACACTGCTCATACAAAAGCAGCAGACCATTTTTAAGGGCATTTCCAACTGAAGGGGAAAATATTATTTTAGGTCCGGGTGACGATGCAGGTCTTGTAAGCGTTACAGACAAATATGCACTGGCTGTAGGGATGGAATCCCACAACCACCCATCCGCAATCGAACCATATGGTGGTGCAGGAACCGGTATTGGAGGAATTCTGAGGGATATCATTTCCATGGGTGCAATGCCTATTGCACTTCTGGATTCACTTAGATTCGGACCTCTTGAAGATGAAAAATCAAGATACCTGTTTGAACATGTCGTAAAAGGAATTTCCGACTATGGAAACCGTGTAGGAGTTCCAACTGTCGCAGGTGAAATCGAATTTGACGAATCATTCAGAACAAACCCTCTTGTAAATGTAATGTGCGTAGGGCTTGTTGAAAAGGAAAACATCGTAAGGGCACAGGCACCATATATAGGCGACAAGTTCCTATTAATGGGCGGAACAACCGGTCGTGACGGAATCCACGGTGTAACATTCGCTTCAGAGGAGTTAACCTCAGACTCTGAAACTGAAGACAGGCCGGCTGTACAGGTTGCAGATCCGTTCACCAAAAAAAGAGTGCTCGAAGCTTCACTTGAAATCCTTGAAAAAATCAATGTAAGCGGTGTAAAGGACCTTGGTGGAGGAGGTCTTACCTGCTGTATTTCAGAACTTGTAGACGCATCCGAAAATGGAGCATTAGTGGACCTGCGTGCAATTCCACTTAGGGAAACCGGAATGACTCCATATGAAATCATGCTTTCAGAGTCCCAGGAAAGAATGGTATTTGTCCTGAACCCTGATGATATTGAACTTGCTCAGCAAATATGTGACAAACATGAAATCGTATCATCAGTAATCGGTGAGGTCATTGAAGGAAACAACATGATTATTTCCGATGAAGGCGAAGAGCTTGCAAACTTGCCGACTATTTTACTTGCAGACCCACCATCAATTGACAGGCCAATTGCAGAAATTCCAGAGGACACTCAAAAGATTGAACTTAAAGAACCTGGAGTTTACCAATCCTTGCCTAAGCTATTGGCTTCCCCAAATATCGCATCCAAACAGTGGGTTTACAAACAGTACGACCATGAGGTTCAGGTAAGAACAGTCGTAAAACCTGGCGATGATGCAGCGGTCTTAAGAATTGATGAGGACACTGCAATTGCACTTACAACAGACTCAAACACAATCCACACAAAATTGTCTCCATTTGACGGGGCAGCAGGATGTGTCGCTGAAGCTATCAGAAATGTAATCTCTATGGGTGCAACCCCTTATGCAGTCGTTGACTGTCTAAACTTCGGAAACCCTGAAACACCTGAAATTCTCTGGCAATTCAAGACTGCCATTGAAGGAATGAGTTTGGTGGCTGAAAAATTCAATGCACCTGTCATCAGCGGTAACGTAAGTTTCTACAATGAAACTGAAGGAATCAAAATCAACCCAACACCTGCTGTTGGTGTAATCGGTGTTGAAAACATTGAAAACATAAGAACCATGGACTTCAAAAACGAAGGTGACAAGATTATTTTAATCGGTAAAACCTACGATGAGCTGACAGGTTCAGAATATCACAGATGCATCCACAACCTTGAAGTGGGAACCGCTCCAAGAATCAGGATTGAAGATGAAGTCGCTAACGGTCAGACAGTATTGAAATTAATCGATGAGGATGTAAACAAAGACATCACTGCAGTTCACGACGTTTCAGCAGGAGGTCTTGCAGTGGCATTGTCAGAAATGGTCATCAAATCAGGACTTGGCTGTGAAGTCACATTAACTGATGATGAACTGGACAAAATCCAATTGCTGTACTCAGAAAGTCACGGCAGATACTTGTTAACTGTCAAAGCTGATGCGCTTGATGACATCTTAGCTAAAATCGATGTGGATTGTCAAGTAATTGGTGAAGTAAAAGGCACTTCATTAAATGTTAATGATCACGAATTCAGCTATGAAGATTTAGACAATGCATATCACGGTGTCATTGAAAAGTACATGGCATAATAAACTTGGGGGAGTTTAAAAATATGTTTTTGTCTAAACTAGATTCTGTAGGAAATGCTTCAAAATTGATTGTTGATAATCAAAAATATACAGATTCAGAAGAGATTTCTATCTATGATGCTCACAAAAGGGTTTTAGCTGAAGACATCATGGCTTTTCATGATTCACCACCATTTGACAAGTCCGCAATGGACGGTTTTGCAGTAATTGGTGAAAACACCTTTGGAGCATCCCAATCAGCTCCTAAACAGCTAAAAATAATTGACGCAATCGGCGCTGGGGATTTTTCAGATAAGACTGTAGGTGAAAATGAAGCTATTGTAATAGCTACCGGGGCTCCGATTCCTGAGGGTGCAAATGCAGTCATCATGAAGGAATACACTACCACTGACGGCGATGAGCTGACAATCTACTCCCAAGTAACTCCCGGCGAAAACGTCAGTCCGAAATCAGAAGACATTGAAAAAGGACAGAAGATATTGGATAAGAATACTTTTATCAGATATCAGGAACTGGGTTTAATCGCTTCAGCCGGTTATGATACAGTTAAAGTGTATAAAAAACCTAGAGTTAAACTTATCATAACAGGAAATGAGCTTGTTGAACCTACCAAAGAAGAAATAGACAAGGCTAAAATCATCAACTCCAATCAATTCACAATTAAGGCAATGATTGAAGATTCAGGTGCAATCTGTGAAATTGGTCATGCGGGAGATACCTTCGATGAAGTCAGGGAAGCTGTATTGAAGGCTTCTGAGGATTATGACGTTATTATGACAACCGGAGGAACAGCTATCAGTAAGGGTGACGTTGTTTTGGATGTTGTCAATGACCTTGGAGAAATCCTATTCCACGGTGTTGCAATGAGGCCGGGCAAGCCTGCAGGCGCTGGAATTATCAACGATAAAATGATATTTACATTTTCAGGCCAGCCTGTAGCTGCAATGAGCCAATTTGATGTTTTTGCAAGAAAATACCTGTTTGAAATGCAGGGAAGATCATTTGATTTTCACATTGTCAACCGTGAATCTCAACTAAAAGTCCCTTCCCAATTGGGCAGGACTGATTTTATACGTGCAGTCGCAGATGACGAATATGCGAAACATGTTCTGAACAGAGGTTCTGGCATAATTAGGTCAATGGTTGAGGCGAACAGCTATATTATCATAAACGAAAATGATGAAGGATATCAGAAAGGCGATATAGTTGATGTTGTGATGTTCGATTCACTACTTTGGTAGAGGAAGTGCATTTTTAATGAATGGTATTTATTATTATTTGATAGCTTTTGCTGTCATCTGGATATTGTCCGCAGTATTCCATGACAGGCTGGAAAGGCATGGTTTTGATATAAACTTCCCAGTCATAATGTGGAAGACTCAAAGACTCAGGGGACTGATATCCAGGATTTCTAATTTTTCTCCTACATTCTGGCGATGGTACATGAATGTTGGGATTGTTGTGGCCTTTGGAGCCATGATTTTTATTACATGGACGCTGATTAGTTCACTGCCTTCGGTTTTTGAAACTCCGGCGGTTTCTATAATAATTCCTGGTGTGGAAATGCCAGGTTCAGCGATTTACATTCCATTTTTCTATGGTTTAATTGCTTTAGCTACTGTATTGGTAGTCCATGAATTCTCACACGGTGTTCAGTCAGTCGGTGAGAAGATTTCAATCAAATCAATAGGGTTACTGCTGTTTGCCATTATTCCGGGGGCATTCGTAGAGCCTGATGAGGATGAGCTTAAAGCATCCAAAAGGTCTTCAAGACTTAGGGTTTATGCTGCAGGTTCTGTTGCAAATATTTCCCTGGCGGTCATTGCCATTTTATTGGTGTCATTGATTTCTGCCGGAATTCCATCATACTTTGCAGAGGACGGAATAGCTATTGACAGAATTGTTACGGATTCACCGTCAGACGGTATCCTAAAGGAAGGCATGGTTTTGCAGGCTATTGACAACCATACAATAGGCAACGCCACAGATTATTCAAATGTTGTGAGTTCTTATAGTCCTGGAGATAATGTCAGTGTCAAAACCGATCAGGGCACATATACGCTCACTCTTGATGAGAATCCAAACAATGAGTCCAGAGGATTTTTCGGAATCCAGGCAAACAGACATTTCGAACTTATAAACGATAGTTTAGGTCCGCTGCCTTGGGTTTTATTTGAGTTTCTTGAACTTTTCCAATGGGTATTCATGCTGAACCTTGGAATCGGGCTATTTAATCTGCTTCCGCTGAAACCTTTGGATGGAGGTTACATGCTTGAGATACTTCTGAGCTATAAGTTATCCGAAGAGCACTACAAGCCAATTGTTAATGCATTGTCAGTTGTTATGGCGATGATAATTGTATTCAGTCTTGTTGCAGGGTTCTTATAAAAATTGCTTTGAGTATGTAAAATTGTAGCCAAAAAGAACTGCTTATTTTAAATATTATTAGAATATAATAGATTATTGGAGAATTTTTTCTCTTAATTGGTGAAAACTAATTATTAAAAAATCCAGTCAGAAGTTGTGGGTATCTTGCCTGCAACTTTTTTTTTAAAAAAACAGACGTGGACTGGTGAATGGAGTTTGCTTGTTATTATTCCTCTCCCTTAAAACTTAAAGGGGGTGGTATAATGGAATTGAACATTAATATTAATTTAACATTAATAATAATTTTTTCAATATATTTGTTATACTATAGAATAAAGAACAAGTAAACAGGTAATGAATCGATTATTAGTAAGGTTTTTAGAGAATTCAATTCTCGCCGTCTGTTTTTTCCTTGCTATAGATTCATTACCAATTCCATTAAACAAGATGTTTAATAAAATTAATAATAATTATCTTTTCATGGTTTATAAATTTTTTGAAAAAAAGAAATGGAGAAAGAATAATTAAATTCTTTAAGATGTTTTTATAACTCTTTACATGCTTGAGCTAATTTTTTACCTAACTCATAGCTTGCTTCATCTTCATCAGCGGTTGGTACGAAGTAGATTTCTTGGGTATCTACAATGTCGAATCCGCAGTTTCCTAATTCTTCAGCGAGTTTTTGAGGAGCTCCTCCTCTTCCACCCATGGAACCGAAGGTAACTGCTTTTCTTTCAATACCTGTTCTGTTGAAGAGTAATCCTTTCAAGTAGTACATGATGTCCCCGATACTTGGGTATGGTACATCGTTGATGGTAGGGTCTCCAACAGCAATACCTTTACTGGTTAAGATACTTTTGACGATTTCGGATCTTTCATCTTCGTGTAAGAAGAAGATTTCTACATCGTAGCCTTCAGACATTGCACCTTCAGCAATTTCGTGAGCCATTTGTTGGGTTGAGTAGTGCATGGTGTCGTAGATGATAGTGATTTTGTCTTCACATACACCGGTAGCCCAGTTTTGGTAAGCTCCGATAATTTGCATTGGGTCGGTCCAGATTTGACCGTGGGATGGTGCAATCATTTTGATTTGGTCAAGTAAACCTAATTCCACTACTTCGTTTAGTTTTTTGAGAACTAATTTTGAGAGTGGGGTGATTAAGTTTGCGTAGAACTTTTGTGCTGCGTCCATTAACACGTTTTCAGGGATTTCATCAGAGAATCTTTTGGTGAAACATAAGTGTTGACCGAATGCATCGTTAGGGAATAAGATACCGGTTTCATCAGCAAGTAGGGTAAACATGCTGTCAGGCCAGTGTAATAAGAATGCATCGAGGAATGCTAGGGTTCTTCCGCCAACATCTAATGAGTCTCCGGTTCCAACTGTAATGAATTCTGCTCCTTCAAGTGAAGGGTAGTGTTTTAATAAACCTTTCACTGCGATTTCGGTACAGTAGATAGGTGCTTCTGGGAATCTTTTGTGTAAGTCCACTAAAACACCGGAGTGGTCTTTTTCTACGTGGTTTTGAATGATGTAGTCAACTTTAACGTCTCTTCCTTCTTGTGCGAAAGCATCGTCGATACGTGCCATCATTTCTTTGGTTTTACCAGGGTAAGCGTTATCAATAAGTGCTACTTTGTCTTCTCCAAATACTAAATATGCGTTGTAGGTTGTTCCGTCTAAGGTGTAACCGTGGTATGTTCTTAAATCCCAATCGAGTACACCGATCCAGTATACTCCATCAGCTATTTTTTGAGCATTAGCTTTCATTTTTAAATCTCCATAATTTTAATTCATTAATTTATGAATTGTTATTATTTTAATCATTATTTTATATATAGTTTTGTTTTATACGAACAGTTTTATCTATATATTATGGGCTTGTTTTAATAGTAATGGTCATTATTAATATTAGAAAGGTTAAATTATTGATTTTATTTAGTAAAATTGTTTTTAATTCGTTAAATTGTTCTAGAGGAAGGGGCCCGAAATTTACTGAAACT
>NZ_JAZQFM010000042.1:0-7348 GCF_045539575.1 Methanobrevibacter sp. | reverse complement strand
CATCATCATTCTTATCCATTTTAGTAGGATAAATCCTAATTTTAAGAACTTTTTTAACAAATTTCATTTTTCTAAACCATTGAATACATTATTCATTTACAAATGATATTATACTATATCTAATGTAATAGCATATAAACTTATACCAAGAGCAAATGAAGAGTATTCACTCGAAAGAAAATTATAATAAAAATGTACACCTAAAGCCAAGATGAACAAAAAAAATAGAAATAAGCAATATTGAAACAAATAAACACTTAAAAAAAGGTATTTACAACAGTATACCCAAACTTGCGATTCATCCTCGACTTAAGAAGTCGAGGTATTCTCGCATTTTTAAGATAAAACTATTGCAAACAACACCACAACAACAATAATGGCCAGAATCCAATTGACAAAACCATATATCAGGGCTCCTATGAAAAGAATGGCCAGATACACTAATGTTGCCACATTGCTTGAATGATATATTGAATTTATTCTTCCGATATCATGATTTTTTACCTTAAACCCACAGTTGCTGCAGACAGGTTCCTGGGGGTTTAGAATTTTGTTACATTTTGGACATCTTTGTACACTCATAATTAAATATTTGTCCAATTATCATTAAATATTTTATATACCAAAATCAAATATTCAACTAGATTATTGTATGGTGGTTTAATTTTATGCAAAAAATTATAAATGCACATTGTCATATCTATCCTGAAAAGATAGCGGATAAAGCGGTAGTTGGAATTAGAGATTTTTATGATTTGGACATGTCATTGAACGGAAAGCTGGATGACCTGATAAATGACGGAAACAAGGTTGGAGTAACACACTATCTGGTTCACTCTGTTGCTACAACACCAAAACAGGTTAAATCAATCAATGAATTTATTGCCGAATCCGTCAATGCTCATCCTGATTTGTTCACAGGTTTTGGAACACTTCACCCTGACAGTGAAGACATTCAGGGAGATTTCGATTACTTGATTGAGTTAGGCCTTAAGGGAGTCAAGTTACATCCTGACTTTCAGCAGTTTGCAATGAATGAGGAACGTGCATTTAAAATAGGCGAGGTTGTAAGCAAAGGAAATGTTCCGATGCTTGTTCACTGCGGAGATTACAGATACAATTATTCAAATCCGGAACATATTAAACCATTTTTAGACAAATTCCCTGAAATAACATTTATCGGCGCTCATTTTGCAGGATGGAGCGTATGGGAGGAAGCTACCGAAAAGCTAGCCGGAACACCTAACCTCTATGTTGATTTAAGTTCCAGCTTATATGACCTGTCACCCGAAACCGCTCTTGAACTGATTCATGCATATGGTGCAGACAGGGTATTATGGGGAACAGACTACCCTATGTGGGAATCTGAAAGTGAAATGGAATACTTCAACAAGATAGATTTGACCAATGAGGAAAGGTCCATGATTCTATACGATAATGCGGCCAAAATCTTAGGTCTTGACTGATTTTTATAAAATAAAACTAAAAAATAGAGTTGGCTACATCCGTAGTCAACAAAAATAATATTACTCTTTTTTAAATGCATTGACGGCAGGCGGAGTCAATAAACCGTCCTCAATCATCTGATTTACTTCATCCCAGCTGAACCAACCGTATTCATCATGCTCTTCACTTATAGCAACTTCATCATTTTCACAAGTTACTTTCATGATCAATTGGATTGATTTGACTTCTTCGCCGGTTTTGCATGCTGTATAGTCATTTCTGACAACATTGTAAAGTGAAACGACATCGATTTCAAGGCCTGTTTCTTCCATATATTCCCTTTTAAGTGCATTGTCAAAAAATTCACATTTTTTAACTTTTCCGCCAGGAATTTCCCATTTTCCAGCATCATGGGCGGATTTGGACCTGATTTTTAAAAGCAAAACCTTATCGTTGAGCTCGCAAATTCCACGAACAGTCAAACCCCACATTGTAGACATAGTATCTTCCTAAAAAAAATAGTAAAAAAGGAGTAGAACTCCCTTATTTTTTCATTGCTTTTTCAACAGCCACTGCAACAGCTACGGATGCACCGACCATTGGATTGTTTCCCATACCTATTAATCCCATCATTTCAACGTGAGCAGGTACGGAAGATGATCCTGCAAACTGTGCATCGGAGTGCATTCTTCCCATGGTATCGGTCATACCGTATGAAGCAGGTCCTGCAGCCATGTTATCAGGGTGCAGGGTTCTTCCTGTTCCTCCTCCTGAAGCAACGGAGAAGTATTTTTTGCCTTGTTCTATGCATTCTTTTTTGTATGTTCCTGCAACAGGATGTTGGAAACGTGTTGGATTGGTTGAATTGCCTGTGATGGACACGTCAACTCCTTCCAGATGCATGATTGCTACACCTTCACGCACATCATCGGCACCGTAACATCTGACTTTTGCCCTTTCACCATCGGAATATGCTTTTTCACGTACTACTTTCACTTCTCCTGTGAAGTAATCAAATTCTGTTTGAACGTAAGTGAATCCGTTGATTCTTGAAATGATTAATGCTGCGTCTTTTCCAAGACCGTTTAATATTACTCTTAATGGTTTTTCCCTTACTTCATTTGCTGAGTTTGCAATTCCTATTGCTCCTTCAGCTGCTGCAAAACTTTCGTGACCTGCAAGAAATGCGAAACATTCACTTTCATCGCTTAAAAGCATTGATGCAAGGTTACCATGACCGAGCCCTACTTTTCTGTCATCGGCTACACTTCCAGGAATACAAAATGCCTGAAGACCTTCACCAATAGCTTTTGCAGCATCGGATGCCTTTTCGCATCCCTGCTTAACAGCTATTGCCGCACCGAGTGTGTATGCCCAGCATGCATTTTCAAAACAAATAGGCTGAACTCCCTTAACGATTTCATAAGGGTCAAATCCTTTGTCAAGACAAATTTGTTTTGCTTCTTCAAGGTCTTTAATACCATATTTTTCTAAAACAGGAATGATTTGATCGATTCTTCTTTCATAACTTTCAAATAAACTCATAATATCACTCCTTTCTAGGGTCTATTTTTTTAGCTGCATCATCAAATCTGCCGTATTGGCCGGTTGCCTTTTCAATTGCTTCTAGAGGTTCAACGCCATCTTTGATTGCATCCAACATTACACCCAAGTTAATGTATTTGTATCCTATGATTTCATCATCTTCATCAAGTCCGATTTCAGTAATGTAACCTTCAGTTAACTCTAAATATCTTGGACCTTTTTCTTTTGTTGAGAATATTGTTCCAACCTGGCTTCTGTGTCCTTTTCCTAAATCTTCAAGACCAGCACCAATTTGAAGTCCTCCTTCTGAAAATGCGGATTGGGTTCTTCCATAAACGATTTGCAGGAATAATTCACGCATTGCAGTGTTAATCGCATCACAAACAAGGTCTGTGTTTAAAGCTTCAAGAATGGTTTTTCCAACAAGTATCTCACCAGCCATTGCAGCTGAATGTGTCATGCCTGAACAGCCAAGAGTTTCAACTAATGCTTCTTCAATAATTCCATCTTTAACATTCAATGTCAGCTTGCAGCATCCTTGTTGCGGTGCACACCAGCCAATTCCATGAGTAAAACCTGAAATGTCAGATATCTCTTTTGCTTTTACCCATTTTCCCTCTTCAGGTATTGGAGCAGGTCCATGGTTAGCACCTTTGCGAACTGGACACATATTTTGAATTTCTGTTGAATATATCATTATTTTTCTCCAAAAAATTTTAATAATAATATTTATTTACCTTTTTTATTAAGTATTTTTTGAAATATATAAAATTCAAATTTAAAAGCATAATTATAATTTAAAAGCATAATTATACCTTAAAATCAATATTCAAGTATTTTAAACTATTTATTTTAAATAATATTGGAAAATATATAATATTAGTAGGTTTTGGCCTCTTAAATGAAATACTATACAATCGAAAGGATGATTTTAACATGAAATTTGATAACATTAAGTTTTTAATAAGCTTAATCATTGAGATAATCAAAATCATCATAATGATTTTAAAATAGATTATCTTTCTTATGTATTTGACTGTTGAACACAAAGGAAATTAGGATCAGTATTTCTCCCTAGAGGAATCCTCCCTACAATCAAAATCACAAATAATATATATCGAAAAAAATAAATTATTTTTTAAGTTGAAATCAACTTATCGATTGTAAAATTAAGTTAGAATCTTTTGATTCTAACTTATTTAATTTAACTTTTTTTAAATATAAAATTCAATTAGTAATTATTAAGTATTATGAAAATTATAATTTTTTTTAGGTGAGTAGTTATGGATTTCATATTAGTTCTAGCAAAAATCGAACCTAAAGAAGGTTGTCAAGACAGCATCATAGAAGTTTCAAAAGATTTAATCTTTGAAACACTGCAGGAAGACGGCAATATTGATTACCAACTGTTGCAATCAATAGAAGAAGACACATTAACTTTTGTTGAAAAATGGGAATCCCCTGATGCCTTGAAAAAACATATGGCTTCACCACATTTCCTTAACTTTGGGGAAGAAAGTGAAGAATTTATTGAAAATATGACTATTCAAGTTATAGCTGCTGATGAACTCAGCCTATAATTCTATTTTTTTATTTTTTTAAACCATTATTCGCTAAATTTAAAAACTTTTTTTGATTGAAAAAATATAATATTCAAATTAAACAAAATATCATCATGAATATTTTTGTAAACTGCGACAAGAACAATGAACTTTCCCTAGAAATTCAGGACAGGATAATCCAAATTTCAGAAAGCCTGGATTTGGAAGTTGTTGATGACATCAACACCTCAGACATTATCATTTCCATAGGAGGCGACGGCACATTTCTAAAGACCTCAAGAAAATCCGGGGAAAAGCCTATCATCGGAATCAACACCGGAACACTTGGATATCTGACTGAAATCAATCCCGAAAATATTGAACAGGCACTTAAAAATCTCATTGACGGCAAGTACCATATTGAAAACAGAATGATGCTTGAAGGCGAAATTGTAAGGGCGAATGGAGAAAGCGTCAAGATTCCACAGGCATTGAATGAAATCGGAATCTCAAAAAACATTATCGGGGTTGTCAGATTTGACGTGCTTGTCAACGGAAAACTGATCAATTCCTATACTGCAGACGGCATACTCGTATGCACACCTACAGGTTCAACCGCATATAACCTGTCCTGCGGCGGCCCGATAGTGGATCCTACTGCAGAGATAATCACATTAACACCAATAGCTCCCCACACAATAATAAACAGAAGCATTGTCCTTGCCGACGACTCAACTGTGGACATTAAAATAACAGAACTGAGGGAAAACACATCTTCATACGTATTATCGGACGGAAAACCTATCGAAGTGTTCAGCGCAGATACCGTAAGAATCAAAAAATCAGATAAGGTTACAAAAATAATAAAATTAGAGGATAGAAGCTTTATCGACACTATCCGTGAAACAATCAATTAACTGTAATGCAATCGTTAGGACAAATTGCCATGCAGACCTTGCAGCTCTTGCATACCTGAGCATCACGAACTGTTGATACTCCCTCTACAAGGATTAAAACATTATTCGGGCAAGCTATTGAACATTTTTCGCAACCGTCACAGTCATCAGCGTTGATGTCAATGTGTGAGTCCTCAATTACTTCTTCTTTTTTCTCTTTCTTATTTCTTTTAAATAATGAACCTAAACCCATAAAGTTAGTTTATTAAAAATAGTAAATAAATTTAGTTATTTCAACTGACTGCAATTGTATTCAATGATAAAAAAAATAGTAAAAAATAGGTTTAGAATTTTAAACCTAATTCGTAAGCTTCTTTTAATTTGTCCTCTTGCTCTTCAGCAACGATTCCTGCAGGGCCTGCTGAACCTGCATCAACATGACCGATTACATCATATCCCATGAATGTGAACGGTGAGAATTTGGTGAGTTCGATATAGTCTGCGTAGGTTCCTTCAGGCTGGTTTTCTGTAAATATCAATGCAGCCTTACCGGATAAGCTTTTATCAGGGTTTTGTCCGATTGCATAGAATCTGTCAATGATCAGTTTACCCTGTGCAGTCATCTGGCCGTAGTAGATTGGAGTTGCAAAGATTACGCCGTCTGCTGCTACAAGATCGTCAATGATTTTGTTTCCGTCATCTGCCCTTACACATTCAGGATGTTCAGCGCAGTACATGCATGCTTTACATGGTGCGATGTCACAGCCTTCCAGGAAGTATTTTACTACTTCCCCACCGTTTTCTTCAATTCCTTTAATCATTTCGTCCATCAGTACGTCACAGTTTCCGCCTTTTCTAGGGCTTGCTTGAAGTGCTACAATTTTCATTCAACTACTCTCCTTTTGTTTAATTATACTATATTCTTTTTGATTAATTATTTAAATCTATTCAACAAAAATACTAATATGAAATTGTCAAAGTCCAAGGTTAATTCCTATCTGAAGTGTCCCCGTGAATTCAAGTTTCAATACATTGATGAAATCGAATCAAAACCGAACAAGTACATGGAATTGGGAAGCGACGTTCACCTGATAGCTGAAAAGTTCACTGACAGGTTTGAAGATGATTTGGATGACATTGACATCAACAATGAATTGATCAAGATTGCAAACGAATTGGACATAGGATATGGCCTTGATACACATATTGACAATTTATCTCTTTTTTTTAAAGAGGTCTTTGTGGACAATGACTACAAGCTGTTTTCAAATGAGGAATACCTTATTGACAAAAAGCACAGGTTTTCAGGAATCTGCGACATCATTTTAGAGGATGAAAACGGCCATCTGGTCGTGATAGACTATAAAACCAGCAATTCAAATTCATTTTCAAAATACCGTCTTGAACTGTGCTACTACAAGCTGCTTGTCGAAAACGTATATCACAGGCGGGTTTCCAGCGTTGGAGTGTTCTTTACCAAAAACGGCCGTTTGAGATTGCTTGATGTCAGCGATAATGAAAACAAACGTAAATACTTAAGCTATTCTGAAATTGATGAAGCCATTGATACAATGTATGATGTGCGTGACAGAATAAACAGAAAGGAGTTTCCCAAAAAAGAACAGTATTTATGCAGATACTGTACATATAAGGAACTCTGCAAAGACGAGTTCTACTTTTTCAGATAATTAGTAATATATTTTAATAAAATAATATTAAAAAATTTAGGTATACCTAAAAATTTATATAATATCTTGCAACCGATGCAATCATAGAGTATTCAGATGACTTTTTCTCAATTTGCTTTCCGGAAATTAATCTTTCCATATCCAGAGCCTTTTCATCATGGAAATATTCAGGAAACTTTTTTGAAATGTTTACCCTTGCGGTTAACGGAATGAACAATGTATCCTCTACACC
>NZ_JAZQFM010000041.1:0-6899 GCF_045539575.1 Methanobrevibacter sp. | reverse complement strand
ATCATAAACTACATTACAAGCATCAACGACAACTTTCATAATATCACCTAACTATATAATAAAAATTAATGCAGTATAGTATATTAATATATTTAATATTTAAATTTAATTTATAAGGAATTTCTTGAATACTTTCCAAATAACATTTTTTCTCCACCGACAGTATTCAAAAATATCTCAATTTCGCTGTCAGTGATGTTATACACATTATAGGAATTTTTATTTTTTCCCCTTAACTTACAGGAACACAGTGACCCCGCATTGACAACAATAGTGTTGTTAATTTTCCAAATGTTTGGAACATGCTTATGCCCTGATAAAACCAAATCGACTTCGTGGGTTGTCAGAGTTTTCAGGATGTCACCCGCATCAGATAAAACGTTACGCTCCCTTCCTGTTTGAGGAATGGAAACTACATGATGGTGCAGCGCAACGATTGCGAAATTCTCCTGAATTACGCATTCATCCAACTGGTGTTCCAACCACATATGTTGAGGAGTACCAATATGACCCCTGCTTTCATCAGGAGAACTGCTGTCAAGACCAATGACTGTAAACTTATCGCCTAAAGTCAGTTTCCAGCTTCTCTCACCTATTAATTCTTCAAATGTCTGATAACCTAAATTACGTGAGTCATGATTTCCAGGAATTGCAAATAACGGCGCTTCAAACAGGGACAAGTATCTGGTTGCCTGTTCGAACTCTTTATAATAACCATTATTGGTGAGATCTCCTGTAAGTACGATCATGTCCGGCTGCAGGTGATTTATCTCGGCCACAGCCTGCATAAACACTTCTTCGTCAAAATCTGCTCTGCTTATATGCAAATCGGATATGTGTGCAATAACTGTCATTTTATCTATTGATTTAACTTCATAATAGCTTCAGCTAAATCTCCTTTACATTCTTCAAGTGCTGCTCTAGCTTCATCTTCTGAAACGTTAGCGCTGTTAGCTACCATTTCAACATCTTCATCAGGGATTTCAACTTCATATTCAAGTTCCACTTCACGGGCTTTACCTTCAATTTGGTAGGTTTCCTGACCCATAACATTCATTAAACTTACGCTAGGTTCATCAATAATCAATTCTTTTTCATCGAAACGGATAATGACTTCACGGACACCTTCTAACTCTTCCATTTTCATGCCCATCTTTTTCATTTGCCTTTCCATCTGTTTCATTTGTTTTTTATTCATACCAGGTATCATAATTAATCCTCTATAAAATAACTATTTATAATTATATTTTTAATTGTTATTAATAATTTGGTTGGGTTAAAAAAAAGTAAAAATGGATTTAGTTTGTAAATCCATAGATTTCTGTTTCAAATGTTTCTACAACATCCTTCAAGATTTCAGGAATGTTGATTTGCTGAGGGCATTCATCAATGCAGGATTCACATTCACTGCAATCGGATGCGATTCCCACGCCATCAAGCCTTGAATAGTTCAAATAAGCATTTCCAAATTGAGTCCAGTCGTCTTTTTCCAAAATTTTATGCTTATTGTATAAATCAAATATCTTAGCTATGTCTATATCTTCAGGACAGGAATCAACACAGTATCTGCATTTGGTACAGTCCACTGTGATGTTGCTGTTAATTATTTCTGAAACATCTTGCAAGAGTTTTAATTCATCATCGTTCAATGGATCTGCATTCTTAAATTCTTGAATATTGCTTTCGAGCTGTTCCAGATTGCTTGCACCGGTATAAACTACACAAACTCCATCCAAGTTTGCCACAAATCTCATAGCCCATGAAACTACAGACCTGTCAGGATTATAATCCTTCATGAGTTTTTCAGCTTCTTCAGGAACATCTGCAAGAAAACCTCCTTTATAAGGTTCCATAATCATTACAGGAACATTATATTTTCTTGCAACTTCCAGACATTTACGGGATTCTATTCCTTCATCTTCCCAGTCCAGATAATTGATTTGCAGGAGCACAAACTCCAGTTCGGGATGTTCAAATAAAAGTTCCTCTAAAAATTCCGCATTGCCGTGAGTGGACAATCCAATATGCTTTATGAACCCATCTTCTTTTTTCTTTTGAATGAATGAGTATAAGTCAACATTCTTCCAGGCAGTTTCAGTTAATCCGCTTACGTTATGCAGCAAATAATAATCAAAGTAATCCACTCCACAGTTTTCAAGTTGCTGCGCGAATAGGGGCTCGAGCTGTGATTCTTCAGTGATTACAAACAATGGCAATTTGGTTGAAATCTTATAGGAATCCCTAGGATACCTTTCAACAACTGCCTTTCTGAAAGCAGCCTCGCCAACACCTTCATGATATACAAAAGCTGTGTCAAAGACGTTGAATCCACTTTCCATATATTTATCAACCATTTCTTTTACCTGATCGATGTCAATGCTTGTCTGGTCATTTTCATCCACCAGAGGAAGTCTCATTAACCCCATACCCAATTTTGTCATATTTCTCTCCTCAATTAATTTTAAAATATCCAATCCTAAGTCATTAGATTGAACAATAACTTTATAGTAACTATTAATTCTATATGATATATATTTTTTTCATAATTTGAACTTGAAAACAGAATATAATCCGTTGAAGAATTTTAAAAATTATATATAGTAATTAAATAAAAAATACTCCCATGAACAAAAAAAGATGCATTTGGGCTACAGACGTCGAAGAAATTTATGTAAAATACCATGACGAGGAATGGGGAGTTCCAACTCATGATGAAAGGGAACTGTTCGAATTTTTAGTGTTGGAATCCTTTCAGGCAGGCCTTTCATGGATTACAATCTTAAAAAAGCGTGAAAACTTCAAAGAGGCATTTGATAATTTTGACGTTGAAAAAGTAGCCGGTTACGATGATGCTAAAATCAATGAGTTAAGGGAAAATGCTGGAATTATTCGCCACAAGGGAAAAATTACCGCTGCAATCAACAATGCGCAGATATTTATCGAAATACAGAAGGAATTTGGAAGCTTTGATGAATATATCTGGGGATTTACTGACGGTGAAATCATTAAAGCGGAATACCTTACCGAATCAGATTTGTCCAGACATATCTCAAAAGATTTAAAAAAGCGCGGAATGAAATTTGTAGGCCCTACCATAATCTATTCATATCTTGAGGCTATCGGAATTATTGACAACCACCAGGAAGACTGCTTTAAATACTGAAACAATGTTGAAACGTATTTTTCAAGGTTTTTTGAAAAATTAAAGGCCAATAGATACTAACAGTTAATTATCTTCCAATAAAATGATATTTTTTGGATCTACTTTCAGATATTTAGGAATTTCAAACTCATGCTGATGGATCTGTTTATCACGTTTCCACCACAATCCATTAGCCAGAGAAATTTCCCATTCAAATGGCTTTTCGATTTTTGTTGAATTTGATGTATCAAATGAATTTAAATCATTTTCAGAAGCTGGAGAAAAATCGTGTGCCCTTATTCCAATGTGAGTAATATTTGGTGAAATTTTTTGAGAAACTTCAAATGTGACTCCCCAATCCAGTGATTTGACGTGATAATCATCAATAATTTCTATTTTGGAAATGTTTTTACAACCAGTAAGTCTTGCAACTTGGACTTTTTTCGGATTTTCGAAAATGTTATGGGTTTCTCCTTTTGCAATAATCTTACCCTTATCCAATATTATAAGTTCATCACAGAACTGGAACACTTCATCCCGGTCATGAGTAACTAAAATAGACAACCCATCAAAATCATTCAGAATATTTGAAAGCTGAATACGAAGTTGTTCTTTTAAGAAAGTATCCATAGCACTGAACGGCTCATCCAATAATATGGCATCAGGACTATAAGCCAAAATACGGGCTAAAGCCACTCTTTGCTGTTGACCTCCGGACAATTGCCTAGGATATCTTTTCTCAAGCCCCTCCAAATGAAAACGTTTAATCATGTCAGAGACAATCTTCTTATCATCATCCTTAGATAATCCCGCAGCAACATTTTCTTCAACAGTCATATTGGGAAACAATGCATAATTTTGAAATAAGTAACCTACATTCCTTTTTTGAGGTTTTAAATTAATTTTTTTACTAGAATCAAAATAAACATTTTCGCTATCAGTAGTTAAACTTACAACACCATTATCAGGATCAACAATACCCGCAACAGATTTAAGAGTGATACTTTTACCACAACCTGAAGGGCCTAAAATACCCAAACATCCATTCTTTAATTCAAAATCAATATTCAAATCAAATTCTTTTAGTTCCTTTTGAATATTCACCTTCAATTTAGCCATGATTAATTCCCTCTAACTTGCGACTCATTTCCATTGCTTTTCTTTGCGTATGGTTACATAATCCATAATGAAAATTGCAAAAAATGCTATGATAACAATAAATATTACATAATCAAAAGCACTTCCCATGTTTCCTGCAGCCACTTCAGAATAAACTGCCATAGGCAAGGTTCTTGTCTGACCAGCTATATTTCCTGCAAGCATTGCTGTAGCACCAAATTCGCCTAATCCCCGAGCATAAGCAAGAATTCCTCCACCAATGACTCCTGGCAGCGCATTTGTTAATAAAATTTTCCTGAAAATTTTCCACTCTGACATTCCAAGTGTACGGCCGGCATCCAATAAGTTTGAATCAACTTGTTCGAATGCACTTCTAGCAGAACGATACATTAGCGGGAATGACATGACCACAGCAGCAATAACAGTTGCAGACCATGAAAAAGCTATTTTTACTGAAAAGAAGTCTATAAAAAATCGACCGATAGGTCCTCTAACACCAAAAACATACAATAAAAAGAACCCTACAACTGTAGGAGGCAATACGATTGGAAGTGTGAAAATTCCATCCAATACTATTTTTATTGCATCATTTTTCATCTTAACAATTCCCCATGCAACAAACAAGCCAACAAAAAAAGTTATAAAAATTGATAAACTTGCTGTCTTCATTGAAATGAAAATAGGGGACCAATCCATCATATTTTAAACTCCGTTACTTAACTATATTATTCATATGAACAATATTATATTAAAATTTATTCAAAAAATTGTAAAAAAAAGTATTCATGAATAGAAAAATCTATTCATGGATAGTGAAACCGTATTCTACGAATACATCTTTAGCTTCTTTGGTTTGTAAGAAGTCCATAAATGCTATTGTAGCATTATCATCAGTTGAATTTTTAAGAGCAGCTACAGGATAAATAACCGGAGTTTTTAAAGCATCATCAGGAGCTTCACAGATAACTTTTACATCATCCGGCATGGATTTAGCGTCGGTAGCATATACAATACCACATTCAGCAGATCCTTGTGCTACTTGGTTTAATACTGCAGTTACGTCAGTACCTAATGATAATTTGGATTCAACATCACTCCAGATGCCTGTGTTGTTTAATACTTCCTGAGCATATTGGCCTGCAGGTACGGATTCAGGATCACCGATAGCGATGTTACCGCTAATGTTTTTCAAATCATCAAATGATGAAATGTTTGAATTGGAATCAGCAGGAACAATTAAAACAACTTTGTTTTCCAAGAACTGAAGATTTGTACTGTTGTCGACTAAATCTTCTTCAGCTAATTTATTCATTTGTTTATTAGCTGCAGACATGAATACATCAGCTTCTAAACCATTTTCTATTTGAGTTTGCAAATCACCACTTGAAGCGTAAGTAGGAGTAACTTTTACGCCAGGGTATTTTTCCTGAAACATTGGAATTAATTTTTCATCGAAAGCGTTTTTTAAACTAGCTGCAGCAGCTAAATTTACTTCTTGACCTGTTAAATTAGCATTAGTAGAGTTACTGGAGTCACCGCCTAAAAAGTCAAACAAACCTGCAGAAACGGTTCCTGCACTAACAATAACTATTGCTGCTAAAATAGCAATAAGCATTAATTTTTTCATTGACCTCATAATTATTCTCCCTTAAATTATTTTAAATGAATATTACCATCAGACATTAAATTCAATAATATTAGATTATTCAAAAATTCATTGAAAATCCTAAATCATCATTCAATTGTCATGATTAGTAATTATAAATTTAATAATATTGATATATAAATATTTTCATATCGATGTAAATAGATTCACATCGATGATACTGTTTAAAAAATAATGAAACATATTTATTTAGGCACAACTAAATGTTAATTGAGGTATTATTATGTCAAACATTGAAAAAGTAAACGAAATTTTAACAAAAGCTGAAGAGTTCTACCTTGCAACAGTAGACGGCGACAAACCAAAAGTAAGACCATTAGGATTCCATTTATTGGATGGTGACAAAATCTATTTCGGTGTTGGAACATATAAAGAAGTTTACAAACAAATGGAAGCAAACCCTAATGTTGAAATTGCCGCATGGGACGGTGAACACTTCTTAAGATATTATGGTGTTGCAGACTTAACTAAAAATGAGGAAATAGCTGAAAAAGCATTCGAACTCATGCCTGAAATTGCTGAAGCATACAAAGCAAACGGATGGGAAATGGGAATCTTTTTCCTCGACAAAGCTACAGCTGAAATCAGAAACATGATGGAAGTTGAAGAAACATATGAATTTGAGTATTAAGGGGAATTCCCTTAATCACAAATTTCATTAATAATAGCTAATGCATTTAAAGACCTTGGAAAACCAATATAAGGCAACATAACCGTTACCGCTGAGACTAATTTTTCTTTATCATTACCAACAGACAGATTACCTTGGGTGTGTCCCCTTAACTGATTTTCACAGCCACCCAAAGTTGCAATGAAAGTGAATGTGATCAATTCCCTTTGCTGGTCGTTTAAACCGTCACGGGTGTAAAAGTCACCGAAGCAATACCCTTCCAGGAAAGTGTTGAAATGCTTTTGGCCTTCGGGAGCATTATCATTCATGGCCTGAATCATTTCCTCTCCAAAATATCTGTC
>NZ_JAZQFM010000040.1:0-25514 GCF_045539575.1 Methanobrevibacter sp. | reverse complement strand
TAAAATCTATTTAATCCAATAATATTGATTTAAAAATAAAATATGAAATACAACTATTTCAAATATAAAATAACAATTTCAAGTGTAAAAATTTAAGATAAAGAATAATAATACTGTCTCAAATGGCTTATTTAGAACATTTTTCAAAAAAATTATCATGATTTATAATCAAGACAGAGAGGTGTGTTGCAAGTGTAACCGATTTCATGTGCCCGGCAATTTTGAAGACATGGATTGCAAGTGTAAAAAAAATGTGAAATTGACACAAGTATGAAAAATTATCATGTCAAAAAAATATTACATCATGGACGAAAAAAATAGGGAGATAAATTTCAAATGTTACACTTGAAATATACCCCTTCAATCTTAATATACCTTCGATTATGTTATACTTGAAATGCACCTCTCCCTCTTTAGATGAACATGTCATTTTCATTTGAAGGCTGTGGAAGAGATCCGAATTTTTTATCGATTAACCAGATGCAGTGTAATTTGGCTTTAAAAATTCTTTTCAAAGTTCTGTATAACATATCTTTAGTTAAAGCATCTTCAAAAATTTGTTCAGTGACAACAAACTGACGTAAGAGGTCCTGGTTAACCTGAAGTTCAAAATCAACCAAATATTGATTTAAACCAAAATTCAAATCCAAAATAAATTCTTTTTTAGTTTTAGTATCTGCAGATTCCATTAAGCTGATATGCTGTGGAGCTACCTGGGTAGCACATGCTAAAATAATAGAATCCTTGCCTTTCGGCTTAACAACATCCATTATGTTTTCCTTAGGAAACTCAACGATGAAATGAAAATCAGCATTCTCATCATATTTCATTTCTCTTAAAATATCTTCGTCAAGTAACCATTTTTCAACTTGTTCTTCGATATTCATAATATCATCATTTAAAATTTAATAATAAATTATTTATTTTTTTATTTATATATAAATAAAGTATGATTGAATTATTTTATTTTATTGCAATATCATTGCTTTTTTCACTTGCAATTGATGTTCTCTTCGGTGAACTTCCCACAAGAGTACATCCTGTTGTGATAATGGGTTCGATCATCACATTTTTCAAAAATAAGTTTATAAAAATAAAAAACAGGTTTTCTGGTCTGCTGCTGGTTATATTTGCAGTACTGTCAGTAAGTATAATATTATATATTATATATATTATTTTATCAATAAATGATTTATTATTATTTATTTTATTTATTATTTTATTATCATCAACATTTTCAGTTAATATGTTGTTAAAAACTGCTGTTGATGTAAAAAACGATTTAGACGAAAGTATTAACAAAGCAAGGCAATCTGTTTCATATCTTGTCAGCAGAAGCACTGATGAGCTGACGGAAAGCTTCATTGTTTCTGCAGTCATTGAAAGCCTGACTGAAAACATAACTGATTCCTACGTTGCACCTGTATTGTATTATGCTTTGTTTGGAATAATAATAATGATATTTCCTATGAATCATGAATTGTATTATTTGCTGTTGGTTCCAATGCTGTACAGGCTGTTCAATACACTTGATGCAATGGTGGGTTATGAAACTGATGAACTGGCTGCAATCGGTTTTTGCGCTGCCAAGATTGATGATATTTTAAATTATGTTCCGTCAAGGATTGCCGGTATTTATGTTGTCATTTCAGCTTATCTTTTAAAGTTGGACGGTAAAAACAGTTATATGATTATGAGAAGGGATGCAAGAAAATGTCCAAGCCCAAACTCAGGATATACAATGGCAACAACAGCAGGTGCTCTCAATATTCAATTGATTAAGAAAGGCACATATGTTTTGGGAGATCCAAACAAAGAAATTGACAAGGAAGACATTACCAAGGCTGTTAATTTGTCAAAATTGAGCATAGGATTGTTTAGTTTAACAATATTTATAGTATTAATAATGGTTCATGTGATATTATGAAAATAGCAATTGTTTCTGTTTCAGATAAGGGAAGAAATTTAGCGTTACAATTAAAAGAGAAATTGGACCTTGATTCAACAATCATAAAAGTTGATTTATTTCATAAGAATGTTAAAAAATATTTAAAGATTGCCTTTTATGAATATGATGCCGTCATTGCTGTCATGGCATCTGGAATACTGATAAGGTCAATAGCGCCATATGTTGAATCAAAAGCTACAGATCCAGCAGTGCTAAACATTGACGATAACGGTAATTTTGTTATTTCAACATTGTCAGGCCATTTGGGGGGAGCAAACAAATTGACAAATAAAATTGCTCCATTGATAGATGCCATACCTGTAATTACCACATCCAGTGATGTCAACAATAAATTGGGGATTGATGTCCTGGCAAGTGATTTGTATCTTTCTATTGACAACACTAAGGAAATTTTATTTTTCAACAAGGCCATCCTCGAAGGCCGTAAACTCACATTCACATTAAATCCTGATGCTGAGAAGAATTATCTGAAAAGTTATTTACAAAATAATACACTTGAAATGGATGTTTCATTCAACTGTTCAGAAAATGTAAATGAAGATGAAATAATTGTCAGTCTTGAAGGTCATAGAATAACATTAAAAGAAAGAAAACTTGTAGTTGGAATTGGATGTAAACGTGGAAAGTCATCATCAGAAATATATGAAGGCTATAAAAAATCTTTAGAAGAATTAAATCTTGATGAATCCAGAGTGAACATGTTGGCATCTGCCGAAGTTAAAAAGGATGAAGAAGGTCTTTTGGAACTTGCAAAAATACTAAATAAACCTATTAATTTTGTAGATCTTGACAGATTGAAATTATTTGAATCAAGAGACATTCAAAAATCAGAGTTCGTTAAATCAAAATTCGGAATTTATGGCGTTTGTGAACCATCAGCTTTGATAACAGCAGGATTCGATTCAAAATTAATATATAAAAAGACTTCATATAATGGTGTTACAATATCAATGGCGATTTCCAAATAAATAAAATAAAAAAAGTGAAATTAGATAGATTCTAATTTAGAGAGAACTTCCCAAATTAAAGTTCTTGCGTGAACAGGTATGTTAGGATCGTTACTGATTTCATCTAATTTTCCTAAAACAGTACTAATTCTTACAGATTGGTCCTGTTCTTCATCTTTTAATAAATCATTGGATTCACTTGCAGCTTCTCTAATGTTACGAGGTACAGTGTTGTTATCCATGATATATTCGAGTATTTCACATACTTCATCTATAGTTTGATTGCTCATAAAATCTCCCTCCAAAAATAAATTAAAAACAAGTCAAAATATTATTAATATCTATATTTGTTCGCAATGTCTTTAAATATTTTGTGGTATAATTGATTTTTTTTTAGTAGAAAAATATATATTAAATTAAATTGAATTATTATACATGTCAGATATAAGCAAAACAACAATAAATTTACCTAAAGACTTAAAAAAAGAATTAAAAAAAATAGCAATTGATGAAGAAACTTCATTATCCGGATTAATCATTAAAATGATTGAAGAAGGAATGTCAAAAAGAAATAAAAATGATGTACTTTCAGATGAAGATTAGATTATATCTTCAGCTGAATTCAACATATATGTAATAAATTGAGTTTTTGCGCTTTCTTCAACGAAGACCGCAAGTGATTCTGCTTCTTTTAAATTTTCACTAACACAAATCACACCATGATTTTTTAAAACAAGAACATCGCTGTCACCGATGCCTTCGCTGGCGCTTTTTGCAAGTTCAGCAGTTCCAGGCTTTTCATATTCAATGTCAGGTAAATACGGATTTTTTATTTCTCCAAAGCCTTCAAGTCTTTTGATCTTTTTGTTTGAAAATGCAAACCCTGTTGCATATGGGGAATGTGTGTGAACTATTCCGTTAACGTCATCTCTTTTTTTATATATTTCCAAATGCATGTTAACTTCTGATGAAGGTTTACCGCTTGTTAATGTGTTTCCATCAAAATCAACTATTACTATGTCTTCAGGTTTTAAATTAGCCAAGGACTTTAAGGTTGGAGTTATCGCAACGATGTCTCCGTTTGCGGTTTTAATTCTTTTGCTTATGTTTCCGGATTTTCCTGAAACCAGATTTTTATTGTAAATATTATTTCCCACATCAATTATTTCTTTAACATTTTTTTTCATAAAATACCTCTATAAGAATTTAAAGTGCTTATATTTTCCTTTATGGATAACAGGAACTTCTGCAGGTGTCGGTTCAATATTGTGAATTTTTTGGAAACTGGTTTGTGTCTGAAAAGTACCTGAGTTAATCAAATGAATTCCCTTGAATTTATTGTATGAGTTCACGTGAATGTGACCTGTGTGGAAAATGTCAGGAACCTCATCTATTACAAGATAATCTTCAAGTTCTGATGCGAGCGGAGTACGTTCACCATAAATCGGTGCCAAGTGCCTTTTCTGCAACAGTTCCTGCATTAACAGATCACTTTTTTCATATGTGAATTCCTTAACGGCCATTACCAGATCGTCAAAACTACGTCCGTGGTATATCAGTACTTTAATGCCGTCAAGTGAAACCATACCAGGATTTGATATGAATTCAACGTTGTCCAATTCATACAACGCTTTAGCATACTCTTCAGGAACTGCCGGCTGCGGTTCCGCAACCCTTGATGCATCGTGGTTTCCAGGTGCAATGATAATTTTGATGTCGCTTCTGATATTGCCTAAAAATTTTGCGGCCTCATTGTACTGCTGTGTGATATCCTTGATTGCCAGTTCCTTGTCCTGGTTAGGATATACTCCGATTCCGTCTACTATATCTCCACCTATAATCAGGTATTTGACGTCTTCAGCAACTCTTCTCTGCTCTTCTGTACCATATTCGCAATTTATCCAATCTATAAATCTTGAAAAGGCGTCTTCAAGGAATGTCAAACTGCCTATGTGAACGTCAGACAGAAATACAATTCCGAAATCCATTTCCTTTTCGGGAACTCTTAAAACACCAGGTTTAATGATTTGCTGACCGAATGCAAATCCTCTGTCATTACTCTTGTTGGCAATGACACCTACAACCTCGTCCTTAACGAGCTTTTCGGCTTCAGCAAATAAGTCATCATTGTTGTGTGAGAATAAAATTGAAATGTTTCCTGTATCGTCTTCAAATTCAACGATTTTGTGTCCGTTTTTACTTGATCTGATTTCGCGAACCATCAAAATCAGGCTCATGCTTTCCTGAGAATCATCAATGTCGGCAATTTTTGTGTAACCTCTAAGTTCAGGCCTTTTTGAGAGAATGCCTTCCAGTTTTTCATACCTGTTTCTGAAGTAAGCTATCAGGTTTTCAAGCTCACCGCTGGTGTATGATTTTTTACTCATGTCCTGAAGGATTTTAAAATCATATTGTGCATTAATTTTCTGTTCATTTCTTTTGAACTTGATTTTTTCATCTTTAACAGTTTCGGAAGCTTCCACAATTGCCTGGTTTACGTATTTTTCAGGTTCATCATCTTCCTTTTTAAAGCTGTCCATTGAAGTTGCTTTATTCTCCGCTTGTGGTGTTTGCTTTTCAACTGCCTTTTGCTGTGTTAAAGGTTTTGCCTCTGGCTCAGGTGTAATCTTCTGTTGAGGCTTTTCCTGTATTAAAGGTTTAGTAACCTGTTTTTGCTGTGGTGTTTTTTGAGTTAAAGGTTTTGTTTCTGGCTTAATTTCACTCTTTGCAGCACTGGCATCTGCTGTTAATGTCTTTTGGTTAGTGGAATCTGTTTTTTTGACATTTCCTGTAAGTTCGTCTACAGTTTCTCCGCTAACTGAAACCAGGTCCTTTGAGGAAAATTTATCACCTTTTAACTTAACTATTAATGAAGATGCAAAATCTAGAGGATTTTCTGCATTAATAACTTTATTATATGCTTCAGGTGATAGGTTAATTCCCTTTTTTGCAAATTTTAATAGAATTTTATTAGTTGACATATTAATTAAATTTTTTATTTTCTATGTTAATAAACTTTGAGAATTTTAAATATCAATAATGTTTTTTAGCTGTTGAATTAATTTTATAGTTATATTTATTATATATTAGAAATAAAACTAACATTATTATAATAATTGTTATTGAACAATAAAATGATGATTGTGATAAAATGGCGAATAAGGTAGTTAGAATTGTTTTAATTATTGTATTATTTGTTGTATTTTTTGAATTGGGGCTTTTCGGTTCATACACTATCGTTACTTCCGAAACACCTAACATTCAAGGATTAATAGATATGCAAGTTTCTAAAATAACTGGCATCTTCAGTCCTGAAAATGTTAATGAGGTTTTAGTAAAAGATCCAACTCCAGTGTCAATCTCCAATAAAAAGGATATTGCCCTGCGGATGGAGGAGCTGTCAAAGGTTGACGGTGTTGATTACAACTCAATTAACGTGACCACATATGAAGATACAGATAATGAAAAATTTAATGTAACTATTGAATCTTTAGGTTATGAATCACCTAATTCAACTTCAGGTCAAATTGTAATCAGTCAGGTCCCTTCATACAAGATTATAGCGAACGGTGTAGCTTCCTATAAGGGAACAGGATTGAACGTTGACAGAAATTCAGTTACTATAAATTCAGTTTTAAAGTTATACTAAGATGATAATATGATTAATGTGATTGGTATTGGTCAAAACAGAGAAAACATGACTTTAGGGGCTATTAAAGCTATTGAAGAGTCAGATGTAATTATAGGATACAAGAAGTACATCGAACAGATTGAAGATTTGATAGCCGATAAGGAAGTTATCAAAAAAGGTATGGGCGATGAAATTGCCCGTGCGGAATTTGCTATTCAAAGAAGCTTAGAAGGCCAAACTGTTTCATTAATCAGTTCCGGAGACCCTGGTGTCTTTGGAATGGCAAATGTACTGTATCAGATAGTAAGCAAATATGAAGATGTTGAAATTAAAGAATATCCCGGTGTGTCTGCGCTTAACTACGCATCCAGTCATTTGGGAGCTCCTTTGAATGATTTTGCAGCAATCAGCCTAAGCAATATTTTAACACCCTTGTCTGAAATAGAAAAGAAATTGAGATATGCGCTTGAAGCTGATTTGATTGTAGCTATTTATAATCCGATAAGCAAAACCAGAAAGGAACCTTTTAGAAGATTTGTAAAATCCGTAATTGACATAAGAGGTGAAGACGCCCTTATTGGAATTATTGATAGTACATATGAGCCTCCTAAAGCCACTGTTGTCAAGGTTAAGGATTTGACAGAAGACATTGTTAACATGTCCTGCACTCTGATTGTCGGAAATGATTTGACATATGTTCAGGACGGAAAGCTTGTGACACCAAGAGGATATGTAATAAGGTCTCAAATTCATCCGTTATCACAAAATCATTATGAAAAATTCTTGAATGGCGAAGTTGCCCACGGCCCTAACCGTGAATGTGAATTCTATCCATGTCACTATGACGGCCAATACTGCGATTTCTGCTATTGTCCATTTTATCCATGCGGAGACTCTTCAACCGGCGGAGAATGGATTAAGGGCAAAAACGTTTGGAACTGCAAGGAATGTCATTGGTTACATAGCAAGGAAGCAGTCGAATGTTTAAGAGAGCCTTTAGAGAATATTTTAGAAGAAGTTGAAGACTTGAAAAAAAAGAATAAAACTTTATTGAAGCTTAGAAGAGCTTGTTTATTAAAAAATAATCCAAATGATCTTTAGGTGTATTTAATTGTCAATCAAAAATTTATTAATTGAAATGAAGAATATGTCGGAACTTATGGTTGATCTGGCATATTCTGCAGTATTATTCAACAGTAAAGCAGCAGCTGAAGAAGTAATTACATTGGAAAATGAAGTTAATGCAATGAATTATGAAATTAAAAAGGAATCTTTGGTTGCAGCCAGGTCTTATGAAGATGCGGAAAGATTAACTGCACTTTTAGAAATTGCAGAAGCTGCAGAAAGTATGGCAAATGCTGCAAAAGATTTAGCTGATTTAGTAATTAAAGGTATAAAACCTCATCCAGTATTTAAAATGGTAATGGAAGAATCCGATAAAAGTATTGTAAGGGTTGTTGTAGATGAAAATTCAGATTTGGCCAATAATACTTTAGGAGATTTGCTTTTGGTTAACCGTACTGGAATGAGAGTTATTTCTATCAGAAGAGGTTCATCCTGGATTTATGGACCTGATAAAAATACTACACTTTTGCCTGATGATACCTTGATTTTAAAAGGAACAGATGAAGGTGCAGATTTACTTGAAAAATTAGCTGCTGGAGCTTGTTCTTTAGAAGACATTCCAGAAGAATTAGAAGATGAAGATTAGGTTGTGAAAAAATGATTATAGGTAGTGATATGTGTGAAAGACAAACAGAAGAAGATTCGCAGTTCACTATCTACTCAAGCGTTCTCTGAGTTTTACGCTGAACACGACTATATCATAAAAGAAGGATTAATAGCCCTTTTAATTTGCGCCGTTGGAGATTTGGTTGCAGGTGTTATTCTGGGCAAGATGACATTTTTCCTCGAAGCGTTTCCGGGACTTTTAGTAGTTATTCCTGGAGCTATCGGAATGAGAGGAAACATTTTCGGATCATTTGCCTCAAGGTTATCCACCAACTTACACATTGGTCTGATATCTCCACGCTTTGAATTTTCAGAAGATTTAAACTACAATATCTATTCATCATTTGTCTTAACTCTAGTTTTATCCATATTTTTGGGTATTGTAGGAAAGCTGTTCTGTGTTCTCTTGCATTATCCGTCAATGCCGCTGATAGATTTTATATTGATATGTACAATTGCAGGCATAATTTCCAACTTGATTATGCTTCCAATAACAATGTTTGTTTCATTCAAAAGCTTTGAGCATGGATGGGATCCGGATAACATTACCAGTCCGATTATTGCGGCATTTGGAGATTTATTCACATTGCCTGCTATTATAGCATCAATATTTATTTTAAGCGCTCTAAACTTTAATTTCATAGTGAAAGACATAGTTCTGGCAGTGATTTTAATCGCTGTTATAGTAGGTTTCATATACTGCTACCGCTTGTCCTATGAAACCAAGACAATCTTAAAGCAGTCAACTCCGATATTGCTCTTGTGCTCCTTTTTAGGCGGTTCTGCAGGCGGAATATTAAACAGTTCAGTTGAAACATTGCTTACAAATCCAAGTCTGTTAACATTAATTCCACTATTTTCAGGAGAATGCGGAAGTCTAATCAGTATTTTAGGAGCAAGACTGTCTTCAGGCCTTCACTCAGGGCTGGTCGAACCGTTGTCAAGACCTGAAGGGGAAGCGCTTCATAACTTCGGAATATGTTATATTTTAGCTATTTTAATTTTCCCATTCATTGGAATACTGGCGGAGCTATCCTCAATAATGTTTGGAACAGTCGGTGTCGGATTTGACAAAATCATTCCTATCAGTACATTTTCCGGACTCATTCTGGTTACAATAATGGTGATTCTGGTATATTACATTTCAACACTTTCATATAACAACAATCTGGACCCTGACAACATTGTAATTCCAATTTCAACAAGTATTACAGATTCAATTTCAAGCCTGATATTGATTTCAATTTCACTGCTTATTTTGGGTGCGCTGATTTAATACCATGCCTTTAAAATCAGACTGCAGTCGTTTGTTCGGAAGTGGTCATAGTTCAGGTCATGCATATTGAAATTTTTAGGAACCGATACCAGAACTGCCTTTACGTTGGGCTTGTTGAAGTGAATGAAAACTATGGCGCTCGGGTCATCATAGAAGCTAATTTTATCGTTCAGGTATATTTTATCCGATCCCGGATTTTCCCACATTCTGCCCTTGACAACTCTTGTTGTGTCTATTATATATTCCAAATCATTTCTTTCGCCGGAATCAATCAGCAGATAGTAATTTGAACTTCTCAGATTTCCCTTAAAGACTTTGAAATAGTTGCAGCTGTGACGGTCCTGTGAATGTCTGTGGTTGCATTTTCCGCCATGCTGAAAATCCTTCAGGACAAAATTTTTGAAAAAATCGCATTTCACAAGCCTGTTTACTGAATAAGTGTTCCTGTTTTCATCAGAATTGCCTATTTTTACACTTGAAATGCTACTTTCCTGCGGAATCAATTCAATCGATGTTTTGATTTTTGAGCCGAACATTTTCTCGTCAACCAGCTTTTTGTAGTTTTTCTTAAGTGCCATAAGCTTTTCATATGAAACGCTATTGGGGACAGTCTCACCCTCTTCGTTGATGATTGCAAGTCCGGGAGTTCCTTTCCCGTATTCCTCCCAATTGTCAGGCGTTCCTGGATTGTTGATTAGATTGTCCGCCATTTCTGAAATAAGAATTTCAGTGTTTTCAGCTTCGGCCGATTTGATTGCCTTGTTGCTCATCAATTCCGACGCATTTAGCACAATTCCCGTAATCATCAATGTTATTGTGAGCACTATGGCTATTTCCACTGCAATATTTCCTCTATTCTCCATCATCGCTATCACCCAACCCGTATTTCTTTTGGTGTGAGCTATCGAGAATTAAGCTGTTAAAGTCGAGCTTGTCAATTTTATGGCCGGTGTAATGGTCATGGAAAACAACATGGTCCGAACAGGATATGGAATCATTAATAAGGGGGGTATGCGTTTGAATGAAAACCTCCATTCCATAATGGGGACATTTTCCCTTGCCTTCGAGCCTGCAGAGATAGCAGCTTCCGTCTGCACTTTCATGGAAATATCCCTGTTTGAGACAATCCTTCAATACGCCAGGGTCTCCATGGTGGATATAAGGGTCATATGGACATTTCTTTATGTGCAGTGGGGTGGTTGCAAATGCATATGAGAACGGCGAGTCCAGATTTCTCAGCTTAAGATATCTTGTCAGTGCATTCTTGTAGTTGAGCTTGTCCCCCTGAATGAACACTCCTGAGGCAACTCCTAATTTTGCAAGGGGAAGCGGATCTCTTAAGCCTTCAATGGAAACGTTCTTTTCTATTATCCTGTTAAACCTGTCGTTGTTCTTTTTGACGTTAAGCTTCACTTTCAGCAATACCTTCCATGGGCTGTCCGTCGGCATAACCGAGAGGGCCTCAGAGTTTATATCAACATCATATTTTTCCTTAAATTCCTCATTCTTTTTGTCAAGTTTCTTGTTGAGGTTCTTTTTAATCTGGTCTTCGCTGTCTAAAAGCCTATACGTATGATAAACCTTATCGCATGCATCAGCTATCGAATCCCTTCCCAAAACTTCCAGATTATTTGAATAGTCATCAACAATATACTTGAAGTTGTCATTTTCTAATGAGTCAATATTTTCATTTTGAATGTAATTTATGGCCGTAAAAACAAAAATGGCTATCAATAACAATATTGTTATTAAAATAACTGTCGTTCCTAGTATTAAATTACCTTTTGAGTCGATTTTCATTATTAAAAATATGGCCTGAAATTATAAATTTATTTTTCAAGTGCGACTTTATGATTTTTCACAAAAGTATTAATTTTTTCGGATTTTTAAAAAATAAGTAATAAAAAAAATAGTTATTTATATTATTGATTAGATATTATACATATTGAAAATATTTGGAGGATTATCATGTCAGATACTGTTAGAACATGGCGTCATATACAACAAAGATATAATCTTATTGGTTCTAAGTGTACTACCTGTGGAGAATTGTTTTTCCCATCCCGTGTAGTTTGTCCTAACTGTAGAAGAAAAGGAAACCTTGAACCGTTCCAATTCAGTGGAAAAGGTAAAATTCACACATTTTCAATTATCAGGTCAGCTCCTGACGATTTCAAAAAAGCAGCTCCATACGCTGTAGCTGTAATTGAACTCGAAGAAGGCGCTAAATTAACATCCCAACTTGTAGATTGTAATGTTGATGAAATTGAAATTGGTGACGATGTAGAAATGGTCTTTAGGAAAATCAGAGAGGATGGAAAAGACGGAGTAATCTCCTATGGATACAAATTCAAAGTTATCAAATAATTCTGCAGTGATTTTGGTAAGTCATGGAAGTACTTTACCTTATGCTGAAGAAGTGTTTAAAGAAATAAAAGAAAAATTTATCAAAAAATCAGGACTTCCTGCTGAAATCGGATACATGAAAGTTTCCGAGCCTACAATTGCCGGAGCTGTTGAAATATTAAAGGAAGAAGTTGAAGATTTGGATAAAATCATCGCACTTCCTGTGTTTTTAGCTCCTGGAATTCACACAAATATCGATATTCCGCAACTTTTGGGTCTGGAACCTTTGGAAGTTGATCCAAGATGTCCTGATGGAAATTATCCTGCTGAACATTATTTATCAATTGCTGATGATGTTGACTTTGACGGAGAAATTGAACTTTTAGGCTCAATAGGCCCAAGAGACAAGCTATTAGACATTATTGATAAAAGAATTTCTGAAGCTCTGTCAGAATCTAAATTGGATGACAGTGCAAAAACAGGAATTTTACTTGTAACCCACGGATCAAGATTAAATTACAATAAGGAATTTGCAACCGCTTTATACAATAAGTTCGAAAAGACTTGCGACTTACCGTCCAGTTTCGGATTTATGGAACTGTGCGGTCCAAGCATTCCGGAATCCATTAATAAATTAGTGGATGAAAACGATTTGGAAAGATTGGTTGTTGTTCCAGTATTCATCGCTCCGGGAATGCACACAACTCACGATATTCCACATATCCTGGGATTTTTGGAAGCTCATGAACATGAACATAAACATTCACATGGTCACGGCCACGGGCATGACCACACTCATGACCTGACTCCCGTAGAGTTCGATGGGGAGATATTATATCCTGATCCAATTAAAGCAGATGATATATTAATAGATATTTTAATTGATATGGTAAATGAATAGTCTATTTATCCATATATTTTTTTGAAAAATTTTTATTTCAAGATAACTTCAATGAATTTAATTTAAAATTTAATTATAACTTATTTAACGGATGATAAATTATGTCTGATAAGAAAACAGGAATCTTACTTTTAAGCCACGGTTCCAGATTGGATGATGGTGAAGAAGTAATTAAAGCTTATAAAGAAATGTACGAGAAAGAATTCCCAGAAATCCCTGTAGAATACGGATTCATGGAAATTAGAAAACCAGGTATTCCAGAAACAGTCAAAAAATTAAATTCCAACAATGATTTGGAAAGAATAATTGTTGTACCTGTGTTTGTAGCACATGGATTGCATACAAAAAGAGACATACCTGGGATTTTAGGTATTGAAAGTGATTTTGACCCTGAATCAATCGGAGGACACGGACATCATCATCACCACCATCACGGACATGATGACCACGACCACGACCATGGGCATGACCACGGACATCATCATCACCACCATCACGGACACGATGATGAAAAGGTCGAGTTTGACGGCGAAATCGTATTGACAGATCCTTTAGGAATCGACACACGTCTATACGAAATTATAAAAGACAGAGTTTCAGACGCTTTATAGTTCTGAAACTTAATTTTTACTTTTTTTAGATTAAAAATAGTTTTAATGGCATTCGATGGCATGCCAAGTCATATCAAAGCTTTTCTCAAAAATCTGATCAAAACTCTCATCTGGGGAAAGCAACCAGAAATATTGAATTCCCATATACATGATATACAAGGATTCTACAATGTTTTTAGTTGGGAAATCTTCACTGATTTCATTTTGCCTTTTGCCCTCTTCGACAAGGTCGGATAGAAATGTTCTAACATCATTTCCTGTTTGTGAAATCATTATGTTAGTGTCATCATCGGCATAGCCTGTTCCGGTTAAAAGAAGCACTACGTCCCTATAATTGATTTTTTCATCGATGCTTTCAATTTCCACACCGTTTATGAAGTGATGTAAAACATAACACAATGCATCATGGATTCTCTCCTTTGATGAACCTTCAAGGTTGATTTGATCAAAATCTATTTTGATATAATCCACAATATACTTTTGCAGAATCGCTTCAAACAAGTCGCTTTTATCTGAAAAATGATAATATATGCCGCCTGTTGTCAGTCCTGTACAATTTCGAATTTCACTAATTGAAATATCAATTGTACCCTTCTCCAATATTAGTTTCAGTGTTTTTTCAAGAATCAAGTCTTTAGTGTTCATCTAACCACATCATGTTTTTCATAGCTATTAATTATTCTCTGAATCTTATCTTTTCCCATTCCAAATTAAAAATATCTTCAAATTCTGAAGTCATATCATCAATCAGATATACCTCCCAGTTATATTGAATTCCCATATACATTATAATTAATGAGCCTACAATGTCTTCGTTCGGGAGGTCCTGACGGATTTCCCCGTTTTTTTTACCTTCCTCAATAATTTCTGTGAGAAATTCCCTCAATTCTTTTAGGATAATTTGGCCAAACTCCGCAGAATTTTCATAGCTAAATCCGTTTCCGGTTAAAACCATCAATATTGATCTGTAGTCTATTTCTTCATCAATAGATTCAATCTTGATTCCGGTTTCTTTTTGCTTAAAAATTTCAGCCATGACGTCGTGGATTTTCTCTTTTGCATTTCCCTTTATCTGTCTGAGTTTGTCTATATTGAATTTGTAATAGTTTATATAGTATTTTTCAGTAATTTCATCATATATTTCTTCTTTATTTGAAAAATAGTGGTATATTCCACCGATAGCAATTCCGGATGAGGTACTAATTTCTCTAATTGAAACGAGGGAGTTTTGTTTTTCAATCATTAATTTTAAAGTCTTTTCTAAAATTAACTGTTTTGTATTCATACATTTATTAATTTATATTTTATTATTATATAAAATGTATAGAGAACAACCGTTCTGTTAGTGTGTAAAATTGAAATTAAGAACGAACGTTCTGTTATATTGAAAAACAGTAACCAAATTTATGATTTTTACTCATTAAGCAACATAAATTTTATAAAACAATAAACGGATAAATATTAATGAGAAAATTTTTTAATAAATATTCTCTAATTATTCGTACAATTTGAGGTATTTGAATGAAGAAAAAAACGATAGGAATATTGCTGATAATCCTTGTATTGTTTATAAGCATTGGTGCAATTTCGGCGGCTGATGCTAATGAGACATTGATGGAAGAAGTCAGTGATACGAACATTGCAACGACTTCTGTTGCAGTTGAACAGGACAATGCCATTTCGCAGGAGAGTGAAAATGGCGGAGATGTTGAAATTAATGTAACTGACAGTCGAGATGAAATATCAACTAATGAGGTGAAGGTAACTTCCAAATCAAATGAGGTGCTTTCCGCTTCAAACGATGATGTGCTTAAAGCCAGCTCAAACTGTTTTTATTGGGTTGAAGGTGGCCGTTGGTACGAAGATTTGCGTGACGCAATGGACAATATTGCAGGTAGTTCTAGTAAAACAGGAACAATATTAGTTAATGCAGGTACATACACCGAGCTTGACAGAGTAACCTGTGGCGACATATATATCCATTTTGAAAGTGCAGCAACAATAACAATACAGCCTTTTAACAAAGGAGATGCTGTTATTTTCGACGGCAGTGTTGCGAAAAATAATTACCTGTTTTGGTTAGACCATCAAGACTTAAAAGTCACATTCAATGACATAACATTCAAAAAAGGACATGCAACAGCTGATGGTGGTGCTATCGAAGTTGCTCACGGACAAGTGACATTGAACAACTGTTTACTGACTGAAAATGAAGCTCTTGATCATGGTGGAGCTATAAGTGTGGCCGATGCTGGAACATTCATAGCCAACAATTGCAGGTTCATAAATAATTGGGCGGAAGACGATGGTGGAGCCATCTCCTGTGAGGATGACGGTACTGTTGAACTTAATAATTGTTATTTTGAAGGCAATAAAAAGATTAAAGATAGTATCGAAGAAGAAAATGACTTCGGATATGAAGATGGTGCAGGTAGTCCTGGATATTGGACTTTTAACGATTGCCAATTTAAAGGACATGGTTCTCTTGAAATTGAAGTAGACGCTCCTAATCAATCAGTGGAAATAACTCCTGACATTGAAGATGAGGGTGTAAATTTAGTGGTTTTATATAAAGATGGTTCTTATAATACTGAAAAACCTTGGGCTAGTCTCCATTCTGTAGAATTCACAGATTTGGAACCGGGCACTTATACAGTTTACATGATGAAAGATCATGAAAAAAGATACATATATCCTGATAATACTTTTACTATTATAGAAGCTAATTTTGTTTTAGACGATAAGGACGTATTTGAAACTTTAAGTGCTGCTGTAAATGCTATTCCTAATGGTGGAAGTGGAGTAATTACTGTTGAAGCTAATACATACACTGGCTCTGCTAATTTTAACGTGCAGATTAGAAATAAAGTAGTTACAATTAGGCCTAAAATTATTTCCGAATATGAGGATACTGTCATTTTTTCAGCCGATTCTCAAAGTTATCTGTTGAATGTAGGTTCTAATGCCCAACTTATCTTGGAAGATATAGTTATAACAGGTAAATTTTCAGATGCTGCATTAATATTCACTAGCGATTTGGACTCTTCCATTACAGACTGTGAATTTAATAATATTAAAAATTCTGAAAATCAACCAGGAACTCCGATAAATGCTGAAAATTCAAAATTGGAACTTAATGGTACTAATTTTGAGTTAAATGGTAATATTATCTTAAAAAACACTGATGCAACTATAAATGAATGTACTTTCACCAATAACACTGGCGAACAGGGTGGAGCAATTGATGCAAATCCTTCTTCAGATCTAACTATTACAAGTTCAGAATTTACCCATAATATTGCTAATGAAGGTGGAGCAATATATGCTACTAATCTTAAAGTTGAAGGTAGTGAATTTACATTAAACGTTGCGGAATTAGGAGGAGCTGTTTATATAACTGACAAAGGTGACAGCCTCGTTAATATTACCTCCTCTGTTTTTGATTCAAATGTTGCAACCAATTCTAGAAACATTTACTCTGCATCACCAACAAGGAAATTTAATTTAGAGTTTAATGAATATGATTTGGATTTATCAATGAATGAAAAAGATGCTTCCTATGGTGCAGATTATATTCTTACTGGTGTTTTTGACTGGGGTTCAAATTTAAATAATGATGTAACTCTTTTATCCGGAACCATTGATGAAAATATTTTCGGAGAAGTGCTTACTGTTGAAAATAACACCTTTAATATAAATCTTGGAGTGCTGAGCGGTGGAACACACGAATTATCCATGATTGGAATGTTTACTCAGGGAGACAGTGCTGACCATTTCTATACCCATATGTATTATTCTGATTTAAATGGAAACGAATTCTATTTAACAAACCCTGCATATCTAAAAGTAGTTATTTCAAAAGCTAAAATATTATTGAATCTTGAAGTAAAAGACGTATTAATTCCTGAAATACCTATTTTAAATGTTTACGCTAATTGGGATAATAATTACACAATTTTCATTGGAAATAAATATTATCAGCTTGAAGTTGTAAAAGGTAAAGGTAGCATGCAGCTCACTGGCCTTGATTTAGGTAATTATTCAGTTGTTGCTATGCGCGATGCTGATGAAAACTTTGATTTTGTCATGAATTTCACTACTTTTTCCATAAGTAAAACCTACAGCAACTTCATAGTCCTAAGTACAAATGTGGAATATGATACTTTGGCAGAGGCTGTAGCCAATTCCGATGCTGAAGATACCATATATGTTAAAAAAGGAACATACACTGACACAAAAATAGTAATCTCCAATAAGACTTTAGATATTGTTGCATTGGAAAATGCTGTCTTTGATGCTCAGGGCAGTGATGCGAATTTCATAATAATCAACCAAAATGCGGAAGTTTATATTCATGGTATAACATTCAGAGGAATTCACAACAGAAATACCAATTATGGAGCTATAGTGAACCACGGATATCTTTCAGTGGATTCATGTAATTTTACAGACAATAAGATTACAAAGACTTCATTTGCCGGAAACGGTGGAGCAGCTATATTCAGTGACGGAGAATCACTCGAAATTGACAACTGTAATTTCATAAATAATGTCGCTCCTTTAAAAGCAAGTACTGCAGCAGTCACATCCTTGGGTTATGAGGATATTTCAATCACAGATTCCAAATTCATAAATAACACCGCACGTGATGGTGGAGCAGTTCACTTTGAAAACATTTCTCAATTTGAACCAGCAATCATTTCATGTGAATTTGAACAGAATACTGCTGTTAAAGGATCTGCAATATATGTCGGAAACAATTCCAGATATGTATCTGTAACCCTATCTAATTTCGTGAAAAACAACGTCAAAAATAGTTTAGGAGAAAAAGCTCAACTTGAAGGTGGGGCAATATATGTCAATGCCAACAATGATGATGTAGCTCTGGATATTTCTTTATCCAATTTTGAACACAATTCCAACAGTGATGTAGACGGCGGAGCCATATGTCTTGATGGAAGTTCAAATGCTTTCATTGACAGCTGTGTCTTCAATAACAATAGTGGTAAGTTGGGTTCTGCAATTTTAATCAAAAACCCTTATGATAAAAAGCTCACATTATTGGTAGACAGCAGTCTCTTTACTGATAATCATGCAACAACTGGAGCTGTTGCAACCTCTCCTAGAGTTACAGCACTCTTTGATGAGTGTATTTTTGCAAATAACACTGGAGAAAACAGAAATATTTACAGCAATGGATTTACCGTGGCTCATGATACCGTTTTCGATGTTAAAGATGCTAAATTAAGTGCATTATCTGTTTCATATGGTAATGACTCAATAATAAAAGGTACAGTAGACATCGGTGCCAATATCTACTCAGTAGCAAACTTAACAGTTGACGGTGAAAATGTCATTGTAGAAGTTGAAAACAATAAATTCACTTATAATGCAGGCGTATTGAATCAGGGTAAACATACAGCTGTTTTAAACAATGTTGTAGATATGAACAATAATACCTACCTGATGGACAGCATAACCGTAAATTTCAAAGTTAACCGTGCAGGTGTTGAATTTAATGTTTCTGTTGACAATATTACTTATGGTGAAACTCTGAAAGTAGTTGAAACATTACCTTCTACCGTTTCAGGTACTGTAAGTTACCAATTGAATGGAAAATATTACACAAAAGATGAACTCGAATCATTGAAATTAGATGCTGGAAATTACACTCTCGTAGCCAGCTATAATAATGAAAATTACGTGCCTTCAACTTCCATAATTAATTTTGTAGTAAATAAAGCCAATCCGACCATATCTGTAGAGGATGTGGAAGTAGAAGATAATGGAACCGTTGTTGTAAACATAAAAACAAATGTTCCTTCAATCTATACAATAGAAATTGGAGATTACAAAACTGATAAATATGTAAACGGCAGCAGATCTGTTGAAATAGATAAAATATTTGAACCTGGAACCTACACAATCAAAGTTACTTCACAGGAACGTGTAAACTACATATCAAATTTCACTGAAGCCACTTTGAAAGTCACTAAAACTCTTGGAGCATTCACATTAAGTGCCTCTAATAAAGTCACATCTCCAAATAATGCTATCATTGGGGTTTCAGCTCCGGAAAATGCAGTAGGAAATATCACATACACAATAACAGATTCAAATAAAAACGTTGTTAAAACACTAACCCAATCCTGCAGAGATGATTTAATCGTTTCAGGTTTGGATGCTGGAGACTATGAAATCAATGCAGTATTTGAAGGCGATGATTTATACTATTCAACCAGTAATATCAAAATGGCCCCATTATCCATTATGAGGGCTGCAAATAATGAAGATATTCGCACTTCTGGTGAAGATGACTACATTGATGATGAATATTATAACTATCCATTCATATACCAGGAAGATGAAGATTCAGATTATGAATATTATGAAACCCTGGAAGAAGCAATAGATGCGGCTTCACTAATGGGAGGAATCATTACAGTTAGAGGCGGAACCTATTATTACGAAGATGGAAACGCTGGTATTGATATTGAAGGAGAATTAGAAATAACAATCAGAGCATTTGAAGGCGAAGAGGTTATTTTTGACTGTCAACATGAAAGTGACTTCCTGTATTTAACATATGATACTGAAGTAGAGGTAATTGAGGCAGTTCCACCTATTCCTGTAATATATAATACACCAGGTCCTACCATTACACTTGAAAACCTTACCGTGATCAACGGATATGCCGTCAGTGATGGTGCAGTTATCGAAATGGATGCTGGTATTTTAACATTGATGAACTGTAATTTCTACAATAACGATGCTGAATATGGTGGAGTAATATATATCGGTTCAGCTTCTTCAGACCAGGATGCAGATGTCATTGCAGTTAACTGTACATTTATAAACAATACCGCAAGATCTGAAGGTGGAGCAATCTACATTTCAGAAGGTCTTGAACAGTTCGTATCAGCATCATTTGCCGGATGTACATTTTTAGACAACTACCAAGGTGAAGGTGATGAAAGAACTATGAATTACTTTGCAGGCGATGCCGTTGAAGAAATAGTCAAGAAAGCTTGTGTATTTAATGGTAAAGGTACATTAGATTTCAATGTTGATAAAATCAACCAGACTGTTACTGTTGTCGGTACATCTGAGGATGTCTTCGATTCAGTTGTTTTAATGTACTTCGGTCATGTGCCTTTATATTCAATTTACAATAACGGATCTCAGAGTTTTAATGTTACTTTTGAGGATGTAATGGGAGGAAACTACACTATAGGTGTAATGAATGACCATGACCTCAATACATATATCTTTACAGATAAACAATTTGAAATGAAAGTACCAAACTTCATCATATCAGAAGATGAGGTATATGAAAACTTAACCGATGCAATTAATGCTGTTGAAGAAAATGGTATTATTTATGCAAATATAAATTATCATATTGATGAGAATATGGAAATTGTGTTCAACAAATCTTTCACCCTTAAAAATTTCAGAGACCGTATGGTTGTTTTCGATGGAAACAGCACAAACTGGTTCTTTACAGTACCTGAAGGATATAATGTTGTAATTGAAAACATTGAGTTTGTTGATGGAGGCATAAAAGATCACGCATCAATTGAAAATTACGGCAGTTTAACACTTAAAAACTGTACATTCACAGCTTTTGAAATCGAATCAATCATATACAATTCAGGTTCCTTAAATATAACCGGCGGAGTATTTTCACTTAATTCCATTAACAATGCTATTGTTTTAAATGATGGAAACTTATTCATCGACGGAGCTGAATTCTCAAGCAATGTCATAAACACAAATTCAGTAGTGTACAACAATGGAAATGCAGAAATTGTTGCTTCCAATTTCACAGAAAACGTCAATAACGGAAATGGTGGTGCGATATATAACAAAAATTCATTAACCATTAAAGACACAGTTTTCAATGAAAATGAAGGTATAAATGGCGGAGCTGTTTATAATGAAGGAACATTAGAAGTCTTAAACTCAACTTTTGAAGATAACACTGCTAAAGGATATGGTGGTGCAATTTTCAATGACGGTGAAGCAAACATAGACAATTCATCATTTAGCGGAGGATTCAGTGAAAAGGACGGAGGTGCCCTTTACAATAATAATGTAATGATTGTGAATAATTCCAATTTAGTTGCAAATACCGCAACAGGCAATGGTGGGGCAATCTACAACAACAAAACATTGAAACTTACAGAATCCTTCTTTGGAATTAACTTCGCTTATGAGTTTGCAAACATTTACAATGCAGGTGATGTTGAAGTATTTAAAAATAACACATTCGATTTCTATGATGTGATATTATACGTACCGGATGGAGAATACGGAATTCCTACAACAATTACAGGTACACTTGATTCTCAATTCAACATGGACATTCAATTAATATTACCTGAATTTGTTAACTATGAAGATGCTCTAGTTGCAGTTACAGACGGAATATTTGAATATAATACAGGTATTTTACCAAAAGGTGCTTATGACGTTATATTAAATGAAATCCTTTATGACACAAACGGCAACGTATATTATGGCGAAGCAATAAGGGACAGACTTATCATTAATAAGGCAAAAGTCTACATCAATCTGACCGTAGATGACATTATCATTAAGAATGCAGATACAGTCGCACCGGTTTTAAAAATCAGCGCAAGTAAAAACGGAACATTCCAGCTTCTCTTCAATAATAGGTTAACAACTTTCACTATTGCTGGTACTGAAGCTAATATAACACTTGACAGCGTTGGAGAAGGAAACTACAGCGTAATGGTCATCCGTGAAGGTGATGAAAACTTTAACGATGCAGTAAACACAACCACATTCACCGTCAGTGAATATATAGGCAATTTCATTGTCAACAGTACTGGTGGAAAATTCGAAACATTATATGAAGCTATTACAAACTCTGCAGCTGAAGACATTATTTATGTAATGGAAGGAAATTACACTGGTTTCCGTAATAGCGGACTGGGTGTTTCAGGCAAAAAATTAAGCATAATTTCAATTGGAGAGGTTGTTTTTGAAGTAACATCTGGATCACAGTTTTTAACAGTTAAAGAAAACTCTGATGTTACCATATCTGATGCGGTATTCACAGGATTTAGTTCTATATTTAAAGAGGCAATCTTTTTGAATAGTGGTAATTTGACTATTGATGGATGTGCCTTTGTCAATAATGATATATCTGACAACTCTTTTTTAGGAGTTAAAGGTACATTAATATCCAGTGAAGGAAATTTAAATATTATTGGTTCTGAATTTTATGACAATAAAATACACAATACTTACCTCATCAATAGTAAATCTGGCATTATCATTAATGAATCAAGATTTGAAAACAATGAACTCACAGCTCAGGGCGGCCTTATCAATATAGCTAATGCGAATTCAGCAAAAGTCATATCAACTGAATTTGCTGAAAACATAGGAACAGGCTCCATCATTAATATTGAGCATTCTAATGATGTTCTCATTAGTTCTGATTTCTATAATAATACTCAAGCTAACCGAGTTATTTACGCATTGAATAATACCAACCTAAATATTGAAAATTCCACATTTATAGGCAATATTTTGCCGTATGGTTATATAATCAAATTAGATGAAAATAATCAAAATATTATTTCAAAATCTATATTCACAGATAACACTGCTCAAAATGTTGTTTTCAGTGAGGCTGACAATACTCTTTCAATTTCTGAATCCACATTTACAGACAACACAATTAGAGACAAAGGTGCAATATACATTGCATCAATGACCGATTCAACTGTTGATGGCTGTGTGTTTACAGGCAATAAGGCAGACAGTTACAGAAACATTTATAGTGTTATCGCTGAGTTGAACATTATCAATTCAGTATTTGATGCTGTAAACGTTGATTGTAATGTTAGCGATATTGACTACGGACAAACTGAAATAATTAATGGTACTATTGACATAGGTACAAACTTCGGCTTCACTGTCAATATAAACATTAACAACAAAGTCTATCCAGTCAACGTGACTAACAATAAATTCACCTACACTTTAAGCAATCTTACAGGTGGAGAATATGAGGTTGTATTAAATGCAGAAGACAATAATTCAAACACTTTCGTATTTGATAAAATAACCAAAACATTCGCTGTTAATCGTATTGATCCTGGATTAAAAGTTACAATATCAAATATTACTCAGGGAGAAAAATTAGAAGTTAATGCTGAACTCATCAATAATGCAACAGATAAGATTCTCTATCAATTGAATGGAAAATGGTATGATGAAGCTCAACTTGAAAATCTCACATTGAACCATGGTAATTATTTTGTTACAGCGGCATATGGTGGAAATAAAAACTACTATCCAGTTGGTGTACCAATTTATGTTGAAGTTTATAAAATAACTCCAAACATTACTGTAAGCGACGCTGAAGCTAATTATGGTGAAGATATTGAAATTAATGTAAAAGTCGATGTTGCTGATTATTATACCGTATTTATAGACGACAGATATGAAGAATCAGTTTCATTGTATATTGATGGTAGCGGAACATTTATTGTTCCAAGTGAAAATTTCAAACCTGGCAAATACGAAATCAAAGTTTATAAAATTGAAACTGATAATTATAACGAAGCATATGGCTATGCCAATTTAACAATTAATAATGCTACAGGACTCTTCAGAATATCAAATAACACTATTAAGTATGGTGAAAATGTAACCGTTAGAGTAACATCTCCGGTCAATGCATATGGAAACATTACATACAAGGTATATCAAAATGCAGATGTAGTTTATACTGTCACACAATCCTGTGTTGAAGATCTTGTTCTTCCTAATTTAAGTGTCGGAACATATATTATCACAGGTACTTTTGAAGGCGATTCCTACTACACTAATGAATCTAAAGTCATTTCTGGCGGATTAAGAATCATCATTAAAGATGTAAACTTAAACGTTACTGTATCCAATATAACCTACGGCGAAAATGCAGTGGTTACTGTTGATGCAGATGCTGATGGTAAATACCTTGTTTATGTAGGCAATGAAACTTATGAAGTCACTGTTATTAACGGTACAGGAAATGTATCTGTTCCTGACTTAACTGTTGGAATTTATAAGGTTAATGCATCCGCTGTTGATGATAATTACTCAGCATTTAATGAAACAGCAATTGAAGTAACCCCTAAATCTGTTTCCGTTGAAGTTTCTGTTGAAAACATAGTAGAAGGAGAAAACGCTGTCGTTACAGTCAAAGCTGATGTTGATGGTGAATATCTCGTTAATGTAGGTAATGAAACTTATGAAGTCACTGTTACAGACGGTACAGGAAATGTATCCGTTCCGGACTTGACTGCAGGAAAATATGATGTTAACGTAACTGCTGATAACGGCAATTACACAGGATCAAATTCCACAGCATTCACAGTTAAACATACCACAATTCTTGTTCCGGATGTTGTTGTGGATGAAAATAATGTAACAATAACCGTAAATGTTGATAAGGATGCTACCGGATTTGTTAAATTCACAACTGGCGGTAACGACCTATTTGTTGAAGTTAAAGATGGTAAAGCTTTCATAAATACTGTTCTTCCTGTTGGAAATTACACAGTTGTTGCAACATATGTTGGTGATGATAACTTTGCTGCAAACAGTACTGACATTAACTTCACAGTTGAGGAAAAACCTCTCATAGACACACCGATTGCAATTGACACTCAAATAGATGAAAATAATATCACTATGATTGTCAGTGTTGATGAAAACGCAACAGGTCTTGTCAAATTTGAAGTTACCGGTGCTGAAGAATACACAGTATATGCAGAAGTTGAAAACGGAAAAGCAATACTTGAAGACGTACTTACTGTTGGAGATTACACAGTCGTTGCAACCTACCTTGGTGATGACAACTACAGCTCCAACTCCACAGAAGAGTCATTTACTATTGTGGGCCACATTAAAAAAGACACTGCAATTACTGCGGTCCCTACTGTTGACGGCACTTCTGTAACTATCGTATCAACTGTTGATAAGAACGCTACAGGATATGTTACTATTGCAATTTTAGGTCAAACATTCGTTGTTCCTGTAAAAGATGGAGAAGCTGTTTTCACTTATGATTTCGCT
>NZ_JAZQFM010000039.1:0-28222 GCF_045539575.1 Methanobrevibacter sp. | reverse complement strand
TGTTTTCTGAATATAATACTGTTAATAAAGGTATTGTGGTTAAATTGTATCCTGATGAAAGTATGAGGGATAAAATTAATCAGAATATTGGTAATGCCAGGTTTACTTGGAATAAATTATTACAGGAATATCAGGAAACATTTGAATTGTTTAAAAAACAAGGATACACAAAGTTACAATGCAACATAAAAACATTCAATACAATGTTGAATATGCTGAAAACACAATATTCATTCTTGTATGAAAGTGAGTCAAGCAGTTTGCAGCAGGTTTTCCGTGACCTATTACAGGCATTTAAAAGATTCTTCAACAATACATCTGGTTATCCTAGATTCAAATCCAAAAAGAATCCAAAACATAGCTTCAGAATACAAAACAACAATAATATCAAAATACAGGACAATATAATTGTTTTACCAAAATTGGGACAAGTACATTACAGAACCAGCAAACATTATAAAAAACTACTAAAAGAATCTAAAATCAACAATGTAACAATTAAAAAGGAGCACGGTCACTTTTATGCAGTTTTCAACATCGAAACAAATGTAGAGACAATGGATTATACTTATAATATTGTGGGAATTGATCTTGGTATGAGAACATTAGCAACCCTCAGCAACGGACTAAAGATAGCCAATTTAGACACACGCCAAGAGGAGAAAATGATTAAAAAATACCAAAAAAGCCTATCACGAAAAAAATACAACAGCACCCGCTACAACAAAACACTAAAAACACTAGGAAAATGGATAAAAAGAAAAAACAACCGCATAAAAGACGCATACCACAAATTAAGCCACTACCTAGTCAAAAAATACGACCTAATCTGTATGGAAACACTAGACATACGCGAAATGTTCGAACAAACCGATTATAGCAAAAAACTACAAAATATCAGCTGGTACAAACTATTGGAAATGATCAAATACAAATGCCAATGGTACGATAAAATATTCATCCAAATAAGCCAATGGCACCCATCCAGCAAAAACTGTAACGTATGCGGATACTACAACAAAGATCTAGGCGACGAAAAAAAATGGACATGCCCACACTGCAAAACACAACACGACAGAGACATAAACGCAGCAAAAAACATCAAACAAGAAGGATTCAGACTTCTTAAAGAAAAAAATAAAATGAACCTCAGGGACTGGGGGGATAGCACGGTAATACTACTTTCGTGGAAAAGTACCTGCCCGTGAAGTAAGAATCCTCGACCTCTTCCAAGGTCGAGGTAGTTCAAGAAAAACACGGTAGAATAAAATAAATTAACGAAAAAACAGTTATTTTTTAAGTTCATTGATAGATGCCTGCAGTTCATCAAGTTTCTCATCATTGCCCTTAAGTTCATTGAGTGACTCCTGCAGTTCATCAAGTTTCTTATCGTAGCTATCGAGTCTGCTTTTAAAACGGCGCATTAATATACCTACAGTCAATGTCGCAGTGGCCGCACCTGATAGTATATATCCGCTCCAAACCAAGACAATACTGTTGATTTTACCTCCGGTAGTGTCACCCAGGATTGCATAACCGTTACTTGTAAAAGCATTGGAAACCATTACAATTGCATTTAACGGATCCTCATTTTCGATAAACATTGTAACGTTAATGCTGATAAAAAGTATTAAAAATAACAGAACTATTGAAAGATTCAATCTGTTTTTAGTGGTGTAATTCTGAAATTGACCATAAAAGACTTTCATTAAATATAATAATGCCGGAATACGTACAAAGTCCCAAAATTCGATGAAAGAATCTCCAAAGAATAAAAATGAAAATGAAGCTATTGGGATTAGGAAAAATATCAGAACTAAACTTTTACGGGACTTATCATAAATAATAGAAGCAATGTATACTGAAACAATAATATCTAAATAAGAATGCAAATCATAAAAACGAGGGCTATTGCTTAATATTATGTCATTGTCAAAAAAGAAATTAATGATAAGAATGAATATGAGCAATACCATCATCAGGTAATAAAATTGTTTCAGTGATTGGACTTCCTCTTCAGGAAGATATTCAGTAGGATTCAGCAATTTAAAGGAAGAATTTTTCACTTGTTTTATTATAAATCTTGTTATGAAGAACAATACTAGAAAAAGTACTATTGAAACGGAAATTCTCATGCCAAAATTTAATAAATCCATATTTTGCCCCTATTTCTGATTTGCCGACTTTTTTTTAAGATTAATTTTCTCATTAAGATGATATCTTTGAAAATCTAATTTGAAATTTTATACATTATCACACCATATATTAAAAAATGTAATAATATGTAAAAATTCCATATACATTTATTCAATTGTAACTTGTTAGTATTTAATTTTTTGTTTTTATAGCAGAAGAATTTTTATTTATATCCATAATATTACAAACAACCGGAAAAATAGAAAGAAAAATAAAAAACCTGAAAAGAGAATTAAATCCTCTCTTCAACATCATCCCAGTCAGAATTCTTAGAGGGTAAAATAGTGAACATTAAACTTGCAATCACCAGTATCGCCGCTGAGATGACTGTGATTATCAGCTGGTCAAAAGTTCCCGCACTAACAACTTCAAACAGACCTCCAATCCATATTACAGCAAGAACTATCGGAAGGATATATTTCACAATTGCAAGCCACCATCCACCAATTTTAATTGTTTTGGTTCTGGCGTTTAAAAAATCAATGAGGCTTTCGGCCTTGAATATCCATGCAAAGAGGATGCACTCAAAAATAATTGCCAACAATACTGCAATCTGATTGACAAAAGTGTCAACAAATCCAATTAAACTTTCACCATATGATGTGGCAAAAATCATTGAAACAGCAGCACCAACAATAATCAGGACTGTCATTGTCCTTTTTCTTGACAGACCAAACTTATTCTGTACTGAAAAGGACAGTGGTTCAATCATGGACAATATGCTTGTAAGACCAGCCATATACACTACCAAAAAGAATACAGGTCCTAAAATGTATGTCCATTGACCTAAAACATTGAATACAGTAGGATATACAATAAACTTTTTTGTCTTCACTACAAATAATAACTGCAAAGCCAAAAGTTAATATCTGTCAAAAATAAATTATATTATGAAAGCACAATTTGCTTTTGAATTTTTAAAATTTTCACAAAAGTGAATCTAACAAAAATGGAGGAAAAAACATGGAATCTAATAAAATGACCGGAATACTATCCATAATTTTAGGATTAATTTTTATAATTTGTCCTGTTCTTAGTTCAGGATTAGTATCAGTCATGATTGGTGTAAGTTTAATATTCTTAGGTATAGCATCAATATTTGGCGGATTTTCCGCATTCAATATAATTGTTGGAATTCTAGCAGTAATATTTGGTTTATTGTTCATATTCCAAATCGATGCATTGTCATTCCTTTTAGGTATACAATTCTATATTATCGGTATCGTGATAATCTTATTAGGTATTGCTGGATTGTTTACAACCGGAATGTCAAAAATCGCTTCAATATTGATTATCCTTTTAGGTATTATAGCATTTGCCCTCGGAGGACTTTCACTTACTAACCCGCTTTATGCTGCAATTCTTATTGGCGTATCCTTAATCATCCAAGGTGTAAGATTATACGTTTCAGAATAAGGCAGATAAGCAATCTTTTGATTGCTTATAATTATTTTTTTTAAAAAAATTTTTCATTAAATCTATCGACATTACTTTTAACTGATTTTTATTTAAAAAAAAGCGATTTAATGACAGTTTAACATTTATTCAAAAAAAGAAAAAAAAGTATCGCTTAAAATATTAAGCTATATCAGAATATAATAATCCAACAGCTCTTTGAGCAAAGAATACTAAGTATGGGCCTACGATAACTGAAAGAATTGATAAAAATGGCACATAACTGTAAACAGCTGATAAAACCATCTCAATAACAGCAACAACTACAAAAATTAATAATATTACTATTATTACTTTTGCAACACCAATTCTTTTTATGTCTTTTGCCGCTTCAAAAACATTCAAAGCTTCACTTAAACTGCCGGTATTCGCTAACCTTGCTTCAGCCATAGTCTGTAGGAATGAAAAGATTACAAATAAAACTACTGCAACTGAGATAGTAGTAGCTAAAGCAAATACCAAGTTAACCATTGCTTGAGCTATTGCATCATATGCAATGACAGAAGTTCCCAAATAAGCACCTTGTGCTTCTGCAACAATTGCCATAGCAACTGTCATAATATTTCCGTAAATATTTGTAGCATATCCTACAACTGCGACGATAAAAGCAGGAATTATAAAGTAAACGATTGAGACAATGAAATTATCGAAACCTGTGATGAAATTGTCCCACCATACAAACTCGGGAACCTCATCATCAAGATCAATTCCGGATTTAATAACACTGATTAAATAACCTGACATCACCCAGCCGATTACCATTGCGATTACAACTGCTAATCCACCCCATAAAAAACCTTCAGGAACAACAAAGCCTAATGCATAAATTAATGTTCCTGTAGTGGAAAGTCCACCGACTAATATCGCTAAAATAATATAAATCAATAACACTCTCGGGTTTTTTGATGGAAATAAAAAAGCATCCTTAATTAAATCCATTACTTCCATTTTAACACCTATTAAATTTTTATACCCATAAAAATGGACAGTTATTATTTATTGAAAAAGAGATATTTAAATTTGTTTAAAAAAAAAATTATTTAAGCATATAATAATTTTTTATACAAGAAAACACAAACTTTAATTAACTTTGGATTGTTTTATTCAAATTTGATAGTTATAATCTACAATCAGCATATTTTGTCCAAAAAAATTACATACAACTCGCAAAAAAATAATGAGGGAGTATTAATGGATAATAAAAAAATAATTATAATCGCGATAATAATTCTAATCATTGCGGCGGGAATTCTTTTTGTAGTATTGACTACCGTAAATTATGAAAGAATTGAAATAACACCAAACGGAACAAGTATAGAAGTTCCTGCCAATGAAACTAAATACAATGGGAAAATTGAGAGTGCAAAACTTTGGAATTGGAACAATGGAGTATTAATTACATACAATAGTTATGAAGACCAAAGTATTATTAAAGTAAGTGAAATGGGCTTTAATGCCGCAAATAAGATAATAAAAAATGGAGAAAAGGAGAATATTGATGGTTTTGAATGTTATGTGATAAATGCAGAGGATTTAATAGAAATTCACATATTTGACATCATCAAGGTAAATTATAAAGGCAAATTCTATTGCATACCACTATCCAATGAAACAACACACGACAACATCCTAATCTGCAGCAACAACAAGGATATAGCAGTACATATGGCCAAATCAGTGAAATACAAAAATGTCTTCCACAAACAGGACCCTGTAAACAATACCATTGCAAAAGTGGGACAGTTCACTGACGATTTGCAATCCAAGGCCAGCAATTATACTGACAATATCAATTTAACTAATGTCAAATCCACAGTGGAAGAAAAAACAGGAGTCGATTTAGATAATGCCAAATCTGAAATAGAGCAATACACCGGGAAATTACCGATATAACACAATGAGATATTTAAATGAATGAAGAGGGCTGATTACTATGGAAATTATTAACGGAAAAGAAATCCCAAAAAGGAGCTTGAAAAGAAGCTTAATCGTATTTATTGGAAATGTCTTGGGAATATATTTGATAGCTTATTTAGAATTAGGAGTGCAGGTTAGTCAATTCGGCAGCATTACCCTTTTAGTACTGTTTATCAGTTTAGTAAATGCAATTCTTTGGCCTGTTCTGACTAGAATAGCAATGCCGTTTCTGGTTTTGACCTTCGGTATAGGTACATTAATATTAAACGGACTTCTGCTTCAGTTTTTCGCACCATTGTTTGGAATAACCATACACGGCGGTGCAATCATTCTCGCCCCAGTGGCTATGGCTGCCGTTACAACAATACTGTCAGCACTGATAACCATTAATGACGACAGTTCATATTACAGGGCTGTTTTAAGAGATGCTGAAAAGAAAAGAAAAGCTGATATTAAAGATTATCCGGGATTAATAATTGTTGAAGTTGACGGACTTGCCCACAAGGTTTTGTGTGAAGCGGTCGAAAGGGGAGACATGCCTACCGTCAAGGAAATGATTGACAGCAAAGAGTACAATCTTAGAATGTGGGAAACTGACTTATCCTCCCAAACCGGTGCAAGCCAGGCAGGAATCCTTCATGGAAATAACGAAGGCATTGTTGCATTCAGATGGATTGAAAAAAGCAACGGCAATCAGATGATGCAATGTTCAGGAATCACCAAAGTGCCTGAATTGGAACAGAGGATTTCAGATGGAAACGGATTGCTCGTGGATAATGGAGCAAGCAGGTCTAACCTATTCTCAGGAGATACCGACAACGTAATATTTACATTCAGTAAGATAATGGACTTTGGAAAACTGTACAATAAGGCATGGTACTCAGTATTTTCCAATCCAAGTAATTTTGCACGTATTATCGCCCTCTTTCTTGGAGACATCATACGTGAAATCTGGTCACAAATAACCCATTCAATCAGGAACGTCAGGCCAAGAATAAAGCGTGGAATAGTATACATCCCAACAAGAGCCGCAACAAACGTATTCATGAGGGAAATCAACACTTCAACCTTAATCGGAGACATGATGGTTGGAGATGTTGATGTTGCATACTCAACATATCTTGGTTATGATGAAATAGCTCATCACTCAGGAGTCAGGGACAGTGACGCATGGATAGCATTGAGACAAATGGACCAACAGATTAAACACCTGATTGATGCAAATAAGTACTCCCCTAGGGATTATCAGTTTGTCATTCAATCAGACCACGGTCAGACAAACGGTGCTACATTTACCCAAAGATACGGACAAACCTTTGAGGACTTCGTAAAATCATTACTTCCTAAAGACATGACTGTGTTTGCAAAAATGACTTCAAATGATGACCATTTTGTAGGAGACTACACTCCATTTGCAAGAAAAAATAAAAAGATTCAGAAAGAAAAAGAAGAGGCAAAGGAATTAAGTGATTCCGAAGTGATCGTATTGGCTTCAGGTAACCTTGCAATGATTTATCTGACACAATGGAGCCACAGGTTAACATATGAAGAACTTAATACCTATTTCCCTGAACTGATACCTGGCATTGTAAATAATGAGTATGTTGGTTTTATTCTAGTCAGATCCCAGGAACATGGAGACATGGCTATTGGAAAAAACGGAACATACTACCTTGATAGCGATGAAATTGATGGTGAAAACCCTCTTGAAGGATTTGGAGACCATATTGTCAGACATCTTAAAAGAACCAGTTCCTTTGAACATACACCTGACATCCTGGTTAACAGTTTTTATGATGAGGAAGCTGACGAGGTATGTGCATTTGAAGAATTGGTTGGAAGCCACGGAGGAGTCGGCGGAGATCAATCCAAGCCGTTCATATTGTACCCTTCAAGCTGGAACGTCAGTGATGATGAAATCATCGGTGCTGAAAACATATATAAACTATTAAAAGAGAATTTAGCTGAATTGAAAAAATGATATTTAAAATCGGTTAAAGCAAAGAAAAAAAGATATTAAGAGATATGGAGAACTATAATCCATATCCTATTTTTGATTATTTTTAATTAATGATTCCAATTCATCCAAACGTTTGTTTAATTCTTTTTCACGTTTTTGATTATGCTTCATTAAAATTGTAGCAGTCAATGTTGCGGTACCTACACCTGATAGGATGTATCCACTCCAAACTAAAAGCAGGCTGTTTAATTTACCAATACCGGACTGTCCAAGTACTGCATATCCGTTACTTGTAAATGCATTTGAAACCATAACCATTGAATTTAAAGGTTCAACACCTTCGGCTAATATTGTGATAATAAAACTGATAACTACCACAGTGAATAATAGTATTATTGTAATTCCAAGACCATTTGTCTCTGTATACCTCCTAAATTTATCAAAGTATACCTTAATGAAATATGCATAAACAAAAATGTGAATTACATAAATTGGCCATAGTGTTAAATATTGATTTGTAATAATCAACATTATAGACTCATAAGGCACCAAAAGGAAAAATAATATCTTATTATTCCAGGAGTCATAATCCAAAGTTAAAGCAATATACAATGACAGAATAATTTGCAAGATAGCAATCGGAAATATCTCTTTTCCCTCAACTATCATTATGTATATTATGAAAATAAAGAAAATCAACATTATTACCAAGTAATAAACTTGTTTTAATGTTTCAAGTTCTTCTACAGGAAGATATTCCTTTGGATTTAAAAGTCTGCTGTTACTATTAGCTAATTTATTATAAATAACTTTTCCAACTGCAAAAAGCAGTCCAAAAATTAAAATTGGAATAACTAATTCACAAACAATATTTAAAACTTCCATACCATTTAATTTATCAATCCTCATATTTTAATCTTAACATTGGCACAAATTGAACAAAATAATTGAAAAAAAGTTACATTGATGATTAAATTAAATTATTTTTTTTAAGATATAAGTAAATTAATCATATTTTATGAAACAAAAATATGTTAAAATATATTATATATAATATAGAAATACAATAACAAGTGGATACAATTATAAATCCATGGATAACATCTTATTTTAATATATTTGGAGGATAACAAATGAATGAAACAATTAAAGAAAAGTCTTGGATTCCTCTGATAGTGGTGGCTTTTGCTTCATTTATTATAGCTTTGGACGCCACAATCATGAATGTGAGTATTTCTCAGGTTGTCATTGACTTGAATACTGATGTGAGTACCATTCAGTCAACCATGTCATTTTACACTCTCATCACCGCCGCATTCATGTTGCTAAGTGCAAAGCTTCAAGATATAGTCGGTAAAAAGAAACTGTTCCTTATCGGTACCGCATTATATGGTGTCGGTACATTCACTGCTGCTGTAAGTACAAGCGCTACAATGCTATTTATCGGATGGGCAGTTATAGAGGGTGTTGCAGGAGCATTGATGATGCCTGCTACAATTTCCATAATAAGTGGAACCTATTCAGGAGATAAGCGTACAGTTGCACTGGCGATTGTAGGGGTAATGGGATCAGTTGCAGCTGCTGTCGGTCCGCTCTTCGGTGGAGTCATGACAACATTTCTCTCATGGAGATACGGATTTGCTTGCGAATTAATAATCGTTTTCATTATCTTAATTATGAGAAACAGAATACCTGATTTCACACCTACCGAATCCAGAGACGATTTGGACATTACAGGTTCTGTAATTTCAATTATAGGTCTTGTCCTATTAGTTCTAGGTATCTTGTCACTATCCAAAGATCCAAACACAAGCGTGATTATAATTGTCCTAGGATTAGTTGCCCTAGTATTATTCGGATGGTTTGAAAACAGAAGAAAAAGAAATGGCAAAGTGCCATTGCTTGATATGGAATTATTTAAAGATAGAAACTTGCGTGTTGGAACTATAATCTTGCTATTGAGTTATCTTGCAATGGGAGGGGCATTGTTTGCTGTTTCCCTGTTCCTACAAAGCGTATTGCAGTTAAATGCATTAAATACCGGTTTGACCACACTTCCATTGACTATCGGTTTGCTTATTTTTGCAATATTGGCTCCAAGTCTGACAACAAAATTAAGCCACAAGAAGATTATGGCAATAGGATGCATAATGGCAATCATCGGATGTCTGATGCTAAGCTATCAGTTCAGACTCGATACAACAGTATGGACCTTGCTGCCTGGACTGTTAGTATTAGGTGCAGGACTTGGTTTCATTATGGCTTTATGTACTGATGTTTCATTAATCAATATTCCTGCTGAAAGCCAGAACAATGCATCAGGTATCAATTCAACAGGTACATCCTTAGGTGAATCAATGGGTACAGCAATTATCGGAATAATTCTGATTTTAGGAGTTATGGGAGGTATCAGTACCGCTGTTGACACCTATGCGCCGGATCATTCAGGAGACGAACAATTCCATATAGACGTATATAACTACCTTCAGAAAGTTGGAAATATAGATGACCTTAAACAAAATAGCACATTTGTGGATGTTGTAAACATCATCATCCAACAGACAATGGCATTTGTAATGCAGATTACTGCTATCATAATGGGAATAGTATTCCTGCTTACACTGCGGCTGCAGGATAGAAAAATTAAACAATGAGAGTTTTTTCTCTCAACCTTTTTTTATTTTTTGATAACTTTTTTTGATTATATTGGTTAATTGATATATTGACCGTTAATTCTAAAATATTCTACTAAAAAACCAACAGAAAAATAAAGCATCATCCATTAAATCAACAAAAGCCTACATAATGGATAATAAGTACAGCAATGATTGGAATAATTCTAATTTTAGAGTAATGGGAGGAATTTATTTTGCTGTCGAACCTAGCACCAGACAATTCAGGAGAGAAACAAAACCATATAGATTTCAAAGTTTCTGAAGTTCAATAAGTGATTTAGGGACAATATTTTCCTTGAATTATGTTCAACAGCTCAAAATTCCTCCCATAAGATGAAATGTTCACCATTATTCACATTTGGAAGCGATCACCATACCAGTTAATGTGTGAATCGGCATTTCCAAGCAAAAACCCTGAAGTTTCAATAAAGCTTCTAAGCCCAGTTTACCATTAGGCAAGTAGTCATAAGTGGTATTCGGAATAAATATTAATCCTCCAATTCTGACCTTTTCAAAGATTTTTGAAAGTTTTTTAGAAACCCCTTCAGCACATTGATTGTAAATTCCTTCGTTAAGGTTCACAACAACACAGTCAAATGTGCCCTTAATATCATCAATATTTTCAATGGTCACCTGCGCTATGGCCAAATCCTCAAATATTTTTTCAGTAACCAATAGGGGAGTACCGCAGATTTTAATATCTTCCAATAATGTTTCAATATTTTGAACTATTTTATTTTCATCAATATCCAATGTTTGAATCCTTTCTTCACTTAAAACCAAATCAAATGCCCTGGTTTCAATTTTACGTAAAAAATCAATGTCACGAGTTATTTGTTCGAAATCATTATTGACTAGATAAACCACTCCACCAAATGTGTTTAAATCCTGAGTTTTTGTAACTACATTTAATTCATCCCCCATATTCATTATTGTTTTATAATGGCTTTTCAGCTTAATACCCAGTTTACCTATCGGCGAGCATTTAACTATCAAATCCCTTGGAACAATAAACATCTTTACAAAAGCATATGCCAATGTTTCGTAACCTTTTATGAGGTCTATATGAAATTTATCAGGATTTAAATAAGAATCAAGTACGCAATTTGTTTCATGATGGCCCAAAATCTTATCCAGATACTCGGCATCAAAAGTTCCGCCCATAGGACGGCAATTCACTTCAATTAAAACTGGCCCGTTTTCGTCAATCATGTACTCCCCGTGGACCGGCCCATACCTAATTCCCAAAGCATCAGCAACATCATAGGCATACTCAACAAGATCAGGTTCACCAATGCCCAACTCAGGTATGAATTCAATGTAATCATAAATATTTCCTCCTTCAATAGTTTTTATTTTAGAATATCTCAATATGGAAGTTACCCTGTGAATTCCATCACATGTCACCGTATTGACTATATATTCAGGACCTTCAATCTGTTCCTGAATCAGCAATTCATTAAAATTATTGCCGTAATGTCCTTTTAGCGAAAAAACTTCATCAATGGATTTTATCATTTCTGCTTTGTTATCACATAAACGCACGCCAACGGAACCTGCACTATATATCGGTTTGACAACAACTTTTTGCAAACCCTCACTGTCATAAAACTCAATTGCCTCTTCTACTGACCTTATGACACGACCCCTGATTGAACGAAGATTGTTTTCAACCAATTTCTCATGCATCTTATGCTTTAATGTCATTGAATCAATGTTTTCAATTGGATTACACATCAAACCCAAATCATTGGCCAATTTAGTTGCAAGTATTACACCTTTTTCACTGCCTGGAATAACCAATAAAGGATCATATTTCCTGACTATTTCCAATGTTTCTTCGTAAGAATCCTGTTCATAGATAAGATCAAAATCATGGTCTATTGATGCATAACAATTTTCCATATCTTCCTTGTATCTTCTTGCTTCAAGTGAGTCTCCCATAGTTTTAGTTTCTAAAACGACTGGATTGTAATTTCTGTTTATTATGTCCTGAATGTAATTTTTTCCGGTTGAAATACATTCTACCACCACTATATTTCTCATATCGCTACACCATTTTCCTAAAATGTTAAAATATTGTTTTTTGTTTTTATCGTGTTTTTGTATATTCTAAATGTCCTGTGTTAATCTTTTTTAGAAAAACACCTTTTTATACAATTAATTATATGAATAAGAGCATATATAAAGATTTTCGACTGCAAGTGCTTACTTACATGCTAAAAAGAAAAAATAAGCCTTATAAACCAATGAATTTAAAAAAAAATAAGATTTAAAAAAGAAAATAGTGACAATAATCCAACTATCACAAATTTAACGCCAAATAAGCATGAAAAATATTTTTGACAAAAAATATATTCTATACAAAAAAATTGAATTTATTTTGAAAAAAAATATTGATTTATATATTAAAATGAATAAAATATTCAATAATGAGTGAAAATGCACAATGGGATTCAACATTAACATTTATTTTTGCAATGATTGGAGTTGCAATAGGTCTGGGAAATATATGGCGGTTCAGTTATATAGTATACTCAAATGGAGGAGGATCCTTTTTCATCCCTTATGCCGTTGCAATAGCCCTTATGGGAATCCCTTTTCTAATATTAGAATATGGTGTCGGATTCTCATTTAAAAAATCCTTTAGTGAAATTTTTAAATCGATAAACCCCAAATTTGAATATATAGCATGGATTCTAATTTTCTCGATATCAATTGTATTAATCTATTATATGGTTATTATAAGCTGGGACTTATTCTATCTTGTCAAAAGTTTAACTTTTAGCTGGGGAAGCGACACAGCAGCATATTTTGTCAATAATGTAGGGGGAAGTGAAAATCTCTCAAACATTGGAAACTTCTTTATTCCTGTTGCGGTTGGAGTAATAGTTTCATGGATCATCTTATGGTTTATCTCACACAGGTCAATTGATAAGGGAATTGGGCTTGCTTCAAAGATTTTAATTCCTGCAGTATTTATCATAATGATAATTATTGTTATCTTTGCTTTGGCACTGCCTGGAGCAAGTATAGGAATCAATACACTACTGAATCCTAACTGGAATCTCCTATGGGACATTAACATATGGATTGTAGCATTTTCACAAATCATTTTCTCCCTAGGAATAGGTGAAGCATTAGCTCTGACATACGCATCATATCTGGCAGACAATAAAAATTTGACTGACAATGTATTCCTTGTTGTTGCATCAAACTCAAGTTTTGAAATATTTACTGCATTCGGAGTATTTTCAATCCTCGGTTATATGTCCGCAACATCAGGAACCCCAATGGTTCAACTGGTCAGTGAAGGAACAGGATTAATATTCGTCGTATTTCCTAAAATATTCAGTTTAATGGGAATTTTAGGACATGTTCTAGCACCATTATTCTTTTTAGCAGTATTATTTGCAGGAATAAGTTCAGCATTCGCATTTTTCGAACCTATAATTGCTTCAATTTCTTCAAAATCAAATTTGAGTCGTAAAAAACTTGTAACAATTTTAAGCATAATCGGATGCGCAGGTTCATTGATTTTCACATGCGGAATAAGCAGTTATCTTGTTGGAATTGTTGACGGATTTATAAATAAATTCGCAATACTGCTTTTGATTGCAATCCAATGCATAATATTTGGATGGTATTATGGTGCCGAAAAGGTAATTCCTGTTTTAAATGAAAAATCAAGAGTCAAAGTTGGTTTTATTTGGACAGTAATAATCAAATACATTCTTCCAATATTCTTAGCGGCAATATGGTTAATCGGAATAATTGACCTTTTCATGAATGCCACACAATTTGAACTGATGGTTGATATGGCAATGATTATACTGATTTTAGTATTTTCCATAATATTTTACAGAAAAAAATCAGTGAAAAATACATTTTGACTTTTAAAAAAGAAAATTTATATAAATTTGCCAAACAAATTCTCACAGTGAGTCAATACTGAATATTTTGGACATCTCAATACCTATTAAAAAAAAACATTTATATATAGTTATGAATATATATTCATAATACCTGAAGGTTAATTTTGGGGAGAGTATTATGGTAAGACCTAAAAGAATGAGAAGAGTAGTTACATGCCACAGGCATGAGTTGAATAAGGATTTAAATCCAATCGAACTGTCTGTTGACGAGTTTGAAGCAATAAGGTTTAAAGACTACCATAACATTAAACAGACAGAGTCTGCAGAGTTCATGGGAATCTCACAATCAACCTTCCATAGAATATTAAACTCAGCAAGACGGAAACTGGCTACTTCTCTAATTGAAGGCAGGCCAATAGTTATCATCAAAGGTGATACAATGATTGATCCGAACAAGTATTTATGCGAAGACTGTGGTTTTCAATGGTCAAATCCAAAAAGAGAATATGATGAATGTCCAGACTGCAAATCCACAAACATTCGTAAATTAAATGCAAACAATAGAAGAACTCAAATGAAAAATGACACTTGCAGCTGCCCTAACTGCGGCTACACAGAACCTAAAATTAGGGGAGTTCCATGCAGAACAAAAACATGTCCTGAATGTGGTTCACCACTTCAAGGAAGAGGATTATGCAATATTTAATATTTGGAGATGATTTGAATGGCTGATAATATAGAATATATCTGTAAAGAATGCGGATTCAACTGGATAACATTAAACGGAGAACATGAAATGTGCCCAAAATGTCACAGCAAAACCATAGAATATGTTGGTGAAGTAAAAGATTTGGATATTGATGCAATACTAAATCACAACAAAAGAATGGGAGGATGCTGCGGCTCCGCTCGTGGAAGGGGACCACTCACATGTGGAAAACCATATCCTGATCACCACGACCCTAATATTCCCCATGACCCTGAAAAATGCTGTGGACACAGAGTATGCTGAGCATACTCATTTTTATTATTTTTGGAGGATTGAAAAATGGCTGATATTACAATAGATACAGAAAAATGTGATAATTGTGGAGATTGCTGCGATGTCTGTCCAATGGAAGTTCTGATTCTTGAGGATGGCAAATTAACCATCACAGACCCCGATGAATGTAGCTACTGCGAGACATGCGTGGATCTTTGTCCAAACGAATGCATTTCAATTAAATAAATTGAAATTTTTCTTTTTTTCCTTTTTTAATCATTTAACAGTTTTTTATAATAAGTTTTAGTCTGATATAATGCCCCAACAGGATTGTGAGCAAGCACCTTGTCTTTTGTTACAAGTGTTGTGCATAAAGCATCGGAGTACTTATAGAACAGACTGTCATGCCCCACGCATAATCCGATTACCACGTTGAGATCTGTCTTTTCCCTGTTCAGTATTTTTGCCTGCAGTATCGGATTGCACATTATATTTCCTGTAACAGCTGTTTTTTCTTCATCAAGGCCTGTTGTTTCTGTCTTTTTCATTGCACCGACCTTGCATGCCACGGAATATACCTCAAAGTCATGTTTGGAGAGTATCTTTGCAAATGTTTGGCTTTCATCCATCAGTCCCACACAGGATGCGATTCCTATTTTATTCATTTTCATTCTTTTTGCAAATTCCATGATTTCCTCAACTCTGGTGTATTTGCAGTAGAACTCTTCTTCAATTTCTGCAGAAATCCTTGATATTTCCCTGTTGTTATCCTCATTGTAGAGCTTTTCAATTTCAGTTATTTCCTCACTTGTCAAATCTATTGTTGGACAGAATTTAGGATATTTGCCGTCTTGATGCTTGCAGTTTAAGATTCTGCAGTTGCCGCAGGAGTTTTTGCTCATGATATTTTCCCCGATGATTTTTTCTTATATTATAATTTTAGAATTTTTCATAAATAATGTTATTCTAACAGTCTGTGCTGAAATTCTATAAAAATGTTAAAAATTTAGAATTTTAATCATTATACAAATTTAAAAACCAAATAGTATATTAGACATCACAAATATAATTTAATTGATATTAATTATATACAATGAGGCATAACATGAATGAAAAAGACAATATGACTATTATTGGCGGTACAAGGGGTCTTGGCAGGTGGATCGCCGAACATTTAAGCAATAATTTCAACATCACAATCACAAGCCGTAATGAAACTTCCGGACTGGAAGTTGCAAATGAATTGAATGTTAACTATAACAATGACAACATTGAAGCGATACAAGATGCAGACATTGTCATTTTCAGTGTGCCAATAGAACATATGGCAGACACAATTAGGGAAGTGGCACCTCATGCACCGGAAAACTCCCTATTGATGGATGTATGCAGTGTAAAAACAGAACCTGCCGAGGCATTAATGAAATATGCTCCTGAAAACGTGGACATATTGCCATGCCATCCAATGTTTGGACCTAGAGTCCCTTCAATCAAAAGGCAAATTGTCGTTTTGACTCCTATTGAAAACAGGTCAAACAAATGGTTAGAGCGTGTGAAAAAATATCTTACAGCCTCAGAATGCGAAATCATTATAACCACCCCTAAAGAGCATGACAAGTATATGAGCATAGTCCAGGGCCTGACTCACTTTTCATTCATTACACTGGCTTCAACAATTAGAAAGCTTCATATAAATGTCGAAAGGTCAAGATCATTTTCAAGCCCTGTTTATAGCCTGATGCTTGATATGGTCAGCCGAGTAGTGTATCAGAATCCTTACCTCTACTATTCAATTCAGAAAAACAATAAGGAAACCACATTTGCAAGAGAAACCCTGGTTAAAGAAGCAATATACCTGTCAAAACTAATTAATGATGGAAAAGAAGAAGACTTCGTGAAAAACATGGTAAAATCATCCCAACATTTGGATGACCGTGATGAGGCTTTGATTCGTTCAGATAAGGCCATAGGAATGTTAACTGAAAAGGCTAATGTTCTTACTAAATCAATAGGTAAGGAAGTGGGTTTAAAGGAATTAAATGGTGAAAACATACATATAGGCATTGTGAAAAAAGTCACTTCAAAGTGTGTGACATTGGAAAATGACTGTGAAAGTGAACTGAAAATCTCCAATATAGACATATTATCCGCAAAAGAAGTCTTCGAATGGAAAAAGAATAACCTTAAACTGGAACATTTCGATTTATCAGTCAGTCTGCCTTCAGGGTGTGATGAGAAATACCTGATTAAAATGTTTGAACATATTGAAGGCGTTATTGATGTTGAAATAACTGGAACTGTACCGGTCAGCGATTCCATGACAAATTTCACATTTAACTACACAACATTCAAAAAAGAAGACAGAAATTATGTTGAAGAGTATGTAAAAGGAATAGGATGGAAAATTAACTAATTAAAAAGAGATATACAATGTTTAGTTTTATTATTTGTTTTTTAGCGTTGATTGCATCATACTTCATATACGGAAAATTCATTGAAAGAATTTCAGGTGTTGATGAGACAAACCAAACACCTGCATTCAGATTGCAGGACGGCGTAGATTATATGCCAATGCCCACAATTAAAAATTTTTTAATTCATTTTTTAAATATTGCAGGTTTGGGACCGATATTTGGAGCAATTCAAGGTGCATTGTTTGGTCCTGCTGCTTTTGTGTGGATCACATTAGGAACAATTTTCATTGGTGCAATCCATGATTTCTTTTCAGGATTCATGTCCCTTCGAAATGACGGATTGACAATGCCACAGATTATTTCAAAGTATTTGGGAAGCAAAATCCAAAAAATCACGGCATTTCTCATTATTGCTACTGGAATTTTTGTTGGAGCAACATTTGCAAAAGGAGCCGCAGATTTACTCTACAACTTAACTAACTTGAACTACCTCGACCTGTAAAAGGTCGAGGATTCTTACTTCACGGGCTGGTACTTTCCCACGAAAGTAGGATTACCGTGCTATCCCCCCAGTTCCTGAGGTTCACAAATGTTTCATCTATTAAATCTATTAATCCTTCTTTTTGAATGTTTTTTGCGGCGTTGATGTCTCTGTCATGGTGTGTTTGGCAATGTGGACATGTCCATTCTTTTTTGTCGCCTAAGTCTTTGTTGTAGTATCCGCATTGGCTGCAATTTTTGCTTGAAGCAAACCATCGGTTTATTTGGATGAATTTTTTTCCATACCACTCGCATTTGTATTTTATCATATCTACAAGTTTTCTCCAGGCTATACTTTGTAGGCTGGAACTGAAATCTGAATTTTGGAAAAGTTCTTTAATGTCTAGGTTTTCCATGCAGATTATGTCGTAGTTTTTTACTATGTAGTGGCTTAATTTATGGTATGCATCATTTATGCGGTTGTTTTTTCTTTGTATCCATTTGCCTAGTGTTTTTAGTGTTTTATTGTATCTTTTGCTATTGTATTTTCTCTGGGATAATACTCGACGGTATTTTTTGATCATTTTGTCCTCATGTGTGGTGTCTAAATTGGTTATCTTTAGTCCGTTGCTGAGGGTGGCTAGTGTTCGTAGGCCTAAATCAATTCCTACTGCTTCGCCGGTTTTTTCCATTGGTTGTTTTTCGGTTTCGATGTTGAAAACTGCATAGTAATGATTGTGTTCTTTTTTAATGGTTACGTTATTGATTTTGGATTCTTTTAGTAATTGTTTATATTGTGGACTGGTACGGTAATGTACTTTTCCTAATTTTGGTAAAACAATTGTATTGCTGGTTATTTTGATATTTTTGTTGTTTTGTATTCTAAATCCATTTTTGGGATTCTTTTTGGATTTAAATCTTGGATAATTAGAGATGTTTTTAAAAAATCCATTAAATGCGTGTAATAAGTCACGATAAACCTGTTGCAAGCTACTTGACTCACTTTTATACAAAAATGGATATCGTTTTTTCAACATTGTTAACATGGTGTTGAATGTGGTTTGATTGCATTTTAGCCTTGTATAGCCATGTTGTTTAAATAATTCAAAGGTTTTTTGGTATTCTGTTAATAAATTATTCCACACAAATCTAGCATTGCCCAGACTCTGATTAAATTTATCCACCATAACCTTATCAGGATACAACTTAACCTTCAAACCTTCATTAACAATAATACACTCATCTAACATGAAAAAACACATCAAAATATCTGTTATATTTCAACTAATTTTTGAACACAAAATATAATATATCAATAGACAATATATAAAGAATAAGCGAGAGCATTTGATAACTAACTGCTCTTTTTGTGCAATTCATCCTCGACTTGAAGAAGTCAAGGTATTCTTGCACCATTTAGATAAAATAAAAAAACATAGGAATCCTATGTTTTTTAACTTTTTTTAACAACAATCAATTATTCATCGTTTTCATAGTCAATAATCGCAAATATCCTTTTGATGCTTGAAAATGAAGTTTCAATGGAAGCGATAGATGTGCTTATTTTTTTAATAGGCTTAGTCAATAATTGCCCGTACATAATAACTGCCAATAGGGTTCCCAGCTGAATCTCATTAACTGATAAGAAGTAAATCCCTGCCATATAAACAGTTATATTACTTATATTTGTTAAAAATGTTGTAATCGGCACCATGGCATTAGTGACGTTTTTGGATTTAGTGTAATAGTCAATTACAGTTTGATTGATATTTTTAAATCCTTTTTCATGGAATGAATCACGATTTGATAGACCTCTTTCAAAATTGCTCATCAATCTTCCTAAATGCTTTTGATGACCGTCGTAGTAATCTCTAGATTTATAATCACATAAATAGAATGCAATGGCATAAATCGGCAATATCGCAATATATACTAGACTCAATCTGAAGTCTGTCATCAACATCAATACAATTACTAGGATCATTGATAGAATTTGCGCATAAATATCAGAAAAGCGGGAAGAGACAAACTCACGGATGTTCATCACATCATTGTTTAATCTGGAAAAGATGAGACCCTTTGAATTTTCTTTAATGTATCCTGAACCGATAGCATCGATCTTATCAAATAATTGCATTCTTAAATTATATGCTACCTTTTCACCGATAGTTCCCATGATTTTCTTTGTAGGTATTGTTAAGAGATACCCTCCGGAATATAATAGAATCAATATTGCAAGATTGGTGTAGACAGTAGGGTCGTTGAATGTATTTGAATTAGAAAGCAATAAATCAGCAGTCTTTCCTGCAACTTTAGGGGCATAAACAATACACAAGGTAGATACAGTAAGCAAAATCATTGATATTATTATTTTGATCTTGTCCTCTTTTAATATGTCAGTGAATTTGTCCAGGATGTCGTTTCTTTCAGCCCATATGCCCTTATCCTCCCATGCAATATCCTCCTCAACAATTTCTATTGCTTTTGGATTAGCATCTGTGTTTTTGGATTTTATGATTTTATCTTCAATAGTCAGGACTTCCTCTAAACGCACTGAAGTGGCATATGCACGTGGCCACCTGTCAATCAATGCTGGAATAGGAGTTAAGGTACCAATGAAGTAGGCAATATACATTAAAATAATGAATGAGTCAAATACGCTGTCGGTTTCAAAGCCGATTGTGTATCCGGAATTAACCATTGCCAAGGTAATCAAAACAATGAAATATAAACCCCACATTAACAGTGGCCCCAGGTAATATTGACTAGAAATATACTTAACGTTTTTATCATATGAATTCTCACATGCCTTTTCAAATTCAGCCTCATACTCCTGTTTATTATATGGGATTTTATCAGCTATATCACTGATTTTGGATAGGAATAACTGGTTTAGCATTCCGTATGTCTTTTTAGCTCTGAAAAATATTTCTACAATTTTCTTCATTCTCAAAATAATGATCATGGAAATAATAGCAATCATTACCAAGAAGAATATCGCATAAGACGTATCGATCAATGCTATTTCATATACGACTGCTATGAATGTAACGGGAATCAGTATTAACTGTTCGAGTATTATCACTAAAAATCCCTGTTCTGAGGACATACCCCTGGTTGACCGTGTAGTTAGCCCTGAAATTTTAAATTGAGCAATTTCCTCATCAGGCAGGTTCATCAGAATATGAAATATTTTCTCACGGATTTTATATGCTGCATTTGAAGCCACTCTTGTTGAAAGTAAAGAAACCGCATAAAGGGCAATCATTGAAAGGATTGTATACCCTACCATATTCAATCCTGATTTGAAAAGCAAATCGGCATTCTGCTGTTTAACTCCTGTCAAAGCAGCACCGAACAGGTCAATTATTTCCATTTGAAAGTATGTCTGAACGGCTATTAACGCGAAAATAACCAATATTGTCTTCCATTGGAATTTTAATGATACACTCAAAAACTTTTTCATGCTAATTATTTTATACTTAATAAATAATAAACATTGTTCAATTTATAAGTTATCAAAAATAAACTAGTAAAAAAATTACCAATAATTTATTTAAAAAAAATGGAGTTAAGCTAAATAGATTCTGTATAATCATATATTCTTAATTTTAACCGGATTCATGGGGGAATTGGTGCAGCAATGCATCAATCCCATCATGCAGGTGTTGCATGCTCCAGTATCCGTTTTTTTGAATAGCTTATTAGCCATTCTCATTAGAAATAATCATCAGAGTCATCGTCATCATCAATATCGTCCCATCTAAAGTGAGCACCGCAATGTGAACAGTAAGGATCTCCTTCCATAACTATTGAACCGCAATTAGGACATGTTGCCATAATAATCATTCCTCCTTTTCTTCAGGGATTGAAAAATCAGCTATTGAGTCATTTTCAACAGTGTCTTTCATCCTTAAGCTTTTTTCAACATCCATTGCTAATGCATCACAATCCGCCTTAATGGCATCCAAATGCATCAGGATTCTTTCCTTTTCCTGGTTGATTTTCTCAATGTTCTGGTATGGGTAAATGCATTCCTTAAACATTCCATAATCAACAGTTGTGTAAGGGTATTCGTTCAGCTGTTTACATACATTTTTCAAGATTGCGTATAGGAACTTATTCATCTCGACTTTAACCTGGTCCTTGATCATCTTGTCACTGTCAAGATTATCTCTCATCAGACGGTACACTTCGTTTTTTGCAAACGGCAATTTTTCCTTTTTGTTTTTAATTTTTTCTTCAGACATGATTTTTTCCTCATTTGGTGATAGTCTAGACACTTTTTAAAAATTCACAAGTTACATGTGTCTAATAATATATTGTGTTTAAGTTATATTTAAAGGTATCATTTTAATTAAAATAATGATAATTTATTTGATAACTTAATGATGTAAACTATAAAATAAATTAACCTAAAATTAATAATTATTGCACTTAATAATTTTAAAAAAGTCGATTCATTAAAATAATAGTAGTGAAAATATCCATTAAAATAATTAAATATAAAATATTATTTAAAAAATATCCCCTCCAAAATATGCAGTTTCATTAACGATTCTTGTATTTTCCTTTAGGCAATTTCAAATTATTTCCAATATCTTTTTCATTACCCCCAAGCCATGCATCCTAAAGAATCAATCAAAAACGGTTTAAAATTACTTATTTTATCATTTAAAGATGCAAGTAACCACTTACATTCGAAAAACTTTATATATGGCTTTTATTATACTAATAAATAGGTGTGAGAAGTTCTAAAAACAAATAAAACGAGAACTTCACCACAACAAAACGTGAAAAATTAACATTATTATGGTCTTCCCGTAAAGATTAAAAAAAATGTAATCTGCTGTTGAACATGAATTATTAAAAAAAGGTGATGAACATGGCCCCAACCGGATGCTTCTCAAAACTCTTCCAAAAGATCGCTAATCTATTCAAATGAACACGAATGAAAAAAAATTAACCAGGAGGTGAAGAATATGGCCCCAACCGGATGCTTCTCAAAACTCTTCCAAAAGATTGCTAATCTATTCAAATAAACACAAACGAAAAAAAAAACACAGGAGGTGAAGAATATGGCCCCAACCGGATGCTTCTCAAAACTCTTCCAAAAGATTGCTAATCTATTCAAATAAACACAAACGAAAAAAAAACACAGGAGGCGATAAGATGCCTATTTGGTTTTAAAACCCTTTGGAATTTAGAAAAAGTGCAAAAGGATGCCTCGCAACCAATGCGAGGTGAACCTGCACAACTATACTCTTTTTAACTATTGCTGATTCAATGTATTGTAATAATATCCTTTTTTTGCTAAAAGCTCATCATGAGTTCCCTGTTCGATTATCCTGCCGTCTTCAAGAACAATAATCTTATCGGCATTTGTTATTGTTGACAGCCTATGGGCAATTATAAAACAGGTGCTGTTGTCCATAAGATTATTCATTGCATCCTGGATGAGTTTTTCGGTTCTTGTATCGACGTTGGATGTTGCCTCATCCAGTATCAGTATCTCTTTTTTTGAAAGGATTGTTCTTGCAATTGTTAAAAGCTGTTTCTGGCCCTGGGAAATGTTGTTCGTATCCTCGTTCAGGTGTGAATCGTATCCTTCAGGAATCTGTCTTATGAAATTGTGTGTATGTGCCTGTCTTGAGGCTTTAACGATTTCCTGTTCGCTTGCATCCAGATTCCCATATCTGATGTTGTTTTCAATAGTGTCTGAAAAGAGCCATGAATCCTGTAGCACCATTCCCACCATTGACCTGAATAAATGATTGTCGTATTCATTAATGTTTACCCCATCAATTTTGATTTCACCGGAATCGATTGGATAGAATTTCATGAAGAGTTTCACAAGTGTAGTTTTGCCCGCACCTGTTCCTCCGACAATTGCTATCTTTTGGCCTTTTTTGACTGTCAATGAGAAATCGTCAATGATTTTTTCACCTGGAACGTAACTGAAACTGACATTTTCAAAGGTTATCTCATCATTCAGTCCGGAAATCTGTTTTGATGACGGATTTTCCTCATCATCGTATTCCAGAAATTCGCTGATTCTTGCGCTTGAGGAAAGGGCTGTCATTACCACGCCCATTACTCCTGCAAGCTGTTCAAGAGGACTTGTGAAGTTTTCAGCATATTGCATGAATGTGATTATCCTACCCACTGGGAAAACGCCCTGAATGACGAACATTCCTCCGAATACTGCAATGGCAACGTATCCTAGATATGTCATTATCTGTATTAACGGAGATATAAGGCTTACAAAGAAGTTGGCTTTCCATTCATCCTCAAATAAACGGGCATTGTTCTCTCTAAATTCATTCATTGAAATGTCCTGATAGTTGAATGAACGCAAGACATCATGGATTGTAATGCTTTCCTCGATTTTTGAGTTGAGCTCCCCTTTCACTTCCAGCTGGGATTTGAAATAGTTCTGTGAGAATTTCACAATTAACCCGATTAGCACAAATGAAATTGGAATGAGAAATGCAATCAGAAGGGCCATCCAGACATTAATCATCACCATGACTACAAATGACATCACAAGAGTAATTGAAATGGTCATCATTTCCATGAGGGATTCTGTAACCCCTGAAGTCAAGTTGTCAATGTCGTTTGTAAGTCTTGAAAGGATATCTCCCCTCTTGTTTTTATCAACCTCGCTCATTGGCAGGCTGAGGATTTTATTTACCACCCTCTGCCTTAATGTGAATGCAATGTTTGAGGATATTTGAATGATGAAATAACTCTGCAGGTAGGAGAATATGAAACTGACCACATAGATGACCGATACGGTTAAAAGAATCCTGCCCAGGGAGGCAAAGTCCATGGTTCCTGTACCGTGCAGGATATTATTTGCACCGTTGAAGATTATTGTAACCGCATCACCAATGAGCACCGGTGCAAAGACTGTTAAAATGGTGGAGATTATCACGCATACAATTGAAAATGCAAAGCGGAACTTGTGCTCCATGAGAAGAGCTATGATGTTTTTCATCTCTTTTCTCTTATCCAGAGGCGCTTCGTTTTCCATTACAATCCACCTCCCACTACATCAGACTGGGTGTCAAAGATTTCACGGTAGATATCGCAGCTTTCATAAAGTTCATCATGATTTCCACGATCAATTATCTCTCCCTCATCCATCACGATTATCTCATCCGCATCCTTAATGGTTGAAATCCTTTGGGATACAATAACCACTGATGATGCCTTCAAATCAGACTTCAGATTGTCCATGATGATTCTTTCAGTATTCATGTCAAGTGCTGAGAAGCTGTCGTCGAAAAGATAGAAATCGTAAGGCCTCATGATGGCTCTTGCAATGGACAATCTCTGTTTCTGGCCTCCGGAGAAGTTGGACCCTCCTTGTGCAACCTCATCTTCAAGGCTTTCCACAAAATCGACATGGACCTTTCCAAGGGCCTCTTCAATTTCACCATCGGTTGCATCATGCTTTCCCACAATCATGTTTGACTTTACAGTTCCCTCCATGAGCAGGGATTTCTGTGGAGCCAAGGATATCTTATCCCTTAGCGAATTCAGCTTAAAGTTCTTGATGTTTTCGCCATCAATTAAAATTTCACCTGATGTCGGATCATGGAAACGTGGAATCATGTTGATTATTGTTGATTTTCCGCTTCCGGTTCCTCCGATGATGCCTATTGTCTTTCCCGCCTCCAGTTTAAGATTAATGTTTCTTATGGATTCGCTTTCGCTTTGAGGATAAATGTATGAAACGTTTCTAAACTCGATTGTAGGATGGTCCTTGATTTCTGAAAGATCCCCATCCATGATTTCCGGTTCGATTTCTAGAATCTCATTTACACGCCTTCCTGAAACGACAATCCTTGGAATGGCTATCATGAACACTCCAATCATTGCAAATGAAACCACAATCTGTGTTGCATACTGTATGAATGAAACCAGGTTTCCAGTCAGGATAAGTCCGCTTGTGACTTCATATGAACCGAAATAGACAATTGCAACAACCATAATGTTAAGTGTCAAAATGAGAAGGGGCTGCATCGGTAAAAGATTCCTGTAAATGTTGAGGTTCAGCTCCAAGTACTTCCTGTTTGTCTTTTCGAATTTTTCCTTTTCAAAGTCCTGTCTGACAAATGCCTTGATGACCGGCATTCCAATAAGGATTTCCCTTGCGTTCTGGTTGATTCCATCCATATATTCCTGAAGTTTGTTGAATTTTGGAAGCACCTTTGCGCCGATTGCAAAAAGAAAAATCATTATCACAACAAATGCAATGACTATAATCCATGACAGATCCGTTTTGATTTCAAATGCCTTTATGATACTTCCGATTCCCAAAATCGGTGCAAAGACAACAATGGTGAGTCCCAAAAGGATTATGGTTTCTATCTGATTGATGTCATTTGTTATTCTTGTAATCAGGGATGCCCTTGAAATGCGATTGAGCTCATTGTTTGAAAACTTCATGACATTTTCATATGTCATTTCCCTTAAGTCACGGGCATAGCTTGTTGAGAATTTTGCAGAGAAGTATGAACTTAGAATCTGGCCTGCAGCCGAGATTGCTATCATTAGAATCATCATGCTGCCGATACTGTATATTGCATTAATATTACCGTATTGAATGCCCTCGTTGATTATTCTCCCGGTATACTGGGGCACCATCAAAAGACCGTAGGCTTCAATCACAAGACCTGCAAAAATAAGTATTATCTGACCAATCTTGCCCTTGAATGGTATTGCTAGTTTCATCATCAAAAATTATATTTGTTGTAAACACTTTTATATTTTCATATCAAAATGTATAATACTTTAAGAAACTAAACTATTATTGATGTTATCAAGAATTAACGATTTTGCACAATCTTCAAAAACAGTAACAGAAGCGCGAAAACACACAGGAAATGTTTCACCAGTAAAAGAAATGGCTTTCTTCATAGGTTGGTTCATTGTTCTAATGATACTTATGGGAATTATTGGTTTAATCTTGAACTTTAGTGTTAAAAACCCCTCAAATGACGTGAGTGTGCTTTTGAGCCTTTTGGCATTCATTCCGGCACCATTTTTCATGATACTCCTATCACGCAGGATTGAAAAAAGAAGCCTTGAAAGCTTTGGATTTTCAAAAAACGCATTAATGTCAATTGCCAAAGGACTTCTGATAGGGCTGGTGATGTTTTTGGCTGTCGTGGCCATAGGCATTATTTCAGGCCAGTACAGATTTACAGGCATTGATTTTAGCTGCGCATACCTTTTCATTCCGTATCTGGTTTGTTTTGCCGTCCAGTCATTTGGTGAGGAGTTCTATACAAGAGGATGGGCCCTGACCTACTTTTCAAAAAACCACTCAATAATCACTGCAATCATAATCAGCTGTATCGTATTTATCATTCCCCACATGATGAACAACGGCCTGAATATCATGGCAATCATTAATATATTCTTGATGGGCCTGGTGTTAGCAGTGCTCTTTTTAAGGTTCGACAGCATTTGGGTATGCTGCGGCATTCACACAATTTGGAACTTCACACAGGGATTCGTTTTTGGATTCAATGTAAGCGGGATTGAAACATCATCCCTTATAAAATTCACACAGACCTCCCCATCCATCATCGCAGGAGGATCATTCGGACCAGAATCAAGCCTGATTGCAACTTTCGTGATAGCAATTGCACTGATTTTGGCAGTATACTATCCAAAGAAATAAGTCAAATCAGCTGTCAGTTGATTAGTGAATGGATATCTTATCCATTCCGTCTTTTTTAATTAAATAATGTCATTAGACATATTTTTAGTCATTTTACTCTCCTTTTTACTGGTTATCATTTATAAGATTTATTGATTATCATGAAACAAAAACAAAGGAAAACACTTTTAATTTAATTTTAACTTTTTAAACTTATTATTTTTTAATTTTATAATTTAAAATTACTTATTTTATTATTTTAAGATGCGAGTAACCACTTACATTCGAAAAACTTTATATATGGACTCTGATATACTAATAAGTAGGTGTGAGAAGTTCTAAAAACAAATAAAACGAGAACTTCACCACAACAATACGTGAAAAATTGACATAATTATGGTCTTCCCGTAAAGATCAAAAAAAAATGTAATTTGCTGTTGAACATGAATTATTAAAAAAAAAGGTGATGAACATGGCACCAACAGGATGCTTCTCAAAACTCTTCACAAAAATCGCAAAACTCTTCCAATAAAAAAAAACAACTGACCAATAATTAGGAGGTGGAAAATATGGCACCAACAGGATGCAAGTC
>NZ_JAZQFM010000038.1:0-42203 GCF_045539575.1 Methanobrevibacter sp. | reverse complement strand
GGTAGAGATGGTTAAATGATTATTGAAGGAAATATTATTAAGATTGCTGGGCCTGTTATTATTGCAGATGGTATGAGAGGGGCTCAGATGCTTGAGATGGTTAGGGTAGGTGACGAAAAACTTATCGGAGAAATCATCGAGCTTGAAGGCGACACCGCAACTATCCAAGTATATGAAGAAACAGCCGGTATTCAACCGGGTGAAGTAGTAGAATGTACTGGAGGTCCATTGCCTGTAGAACTCGGTCCTGGTGTAATGAGTTCTATTTTTGATGGTATTCAAAGACCTTTAAGAATCATCAGAGAAGAATCTGGTGACTTCATTGCAAGGGGTATTGATGTAGACTCTATCAACAAAGAGAAAAAATGGGCTTTCAAACCTGTAGCTAAAGTCGGAGACGTCCTGCAAGCTGGAGACGTACTTGGTGAAGTACAAGAAACAACCGCAGTTTTACACAAAATTATGGTTCCTCCAGCTCTTGAAGGTGAAGTTACCGAAATTGCAGCAGAAGGCGAATACACTGTATTAGAAGACATTGCTACTGTTGGTGGCGAAAAAGTTCAAATGCTCCAAAAATGGCCTGTTAAAAAAAGCCGTCCTTATGTTAGAAAATTAGACCCTGATGTACCTTTAGTAACTGGTCAAAGAGCACAAGACACTTTCTTCTCCGTTGCAAAAGGAGGAGCAGCAGCTATTCCTGGACCATTCGGATCAGGTAAAACTGTTACACAACAACAATTAGCTAAATGGGCAGACGCAGACATCGTTGTATACATCGGATGTGGAGAACGTGGTAACGAAATGACTGAAGTACTTACCGAATTCCCATTCCTTGACGACCCTAAAACTGGTAACCCATTAATGGACAGAACTGTTCTTATTGCTAACACATCTAACATGCCGGTAGCAGCTCGTGAAGCATGTGTATATACCGGAATTACCATTGCTGAATACTACCGTGACCAAGGTTACGACGTAGCGCTCATGGCAGACTCAACCTCAAGATGGGCTGAAGCTATGAGGGAGATTTCAGGAAGGTTAGAAGAAATGCCTGGGGAAGAAGGTTACCCAGCATACTTAGCATCCAGATTAGCTCAATTCTACGAAAGAGCAGGAAGAGTAGAAACTATCGGTTCAGAACCACACGTAGCATCTATTTCTGTAGTTGGTGCAGTATCCCCTCCTGGTGGGGACTTATCCGAACCAGTTACTCAAAACACCTTACGTATCTGTAAAGTGTTCTGGGCATTAGACGCATCCCTTGCGGACAAACGTCACTTCCCTTCAATTGACTGGTTACAAAGTTATTCATTATACGTAGACAGTATTGAAGGCTGGTGGGCTGAAAACGTAGCTGCAGATTGGAGAGAAACTCGTGACCAAGCTATGAGTTTATTACAAAAAGAATCTGAGTTACAAGAAATTGTACAATTAGTTGGTCCTGATGCATTACCTGAAACTGACCAAGCTACTTTAGAAACTACACGTATGTTAAGAGAAGATTTCTTACAACAAAATGCATTTGATGATGTAGATACATACTGTGCACCTGACAAACAGTACAAAATGTTAAAAACCATTTTATTATTCTACAAAGAATCTCTTGCAGCTGTTAACAGAGGAGCTCCAATCGCAAACATTGTAGCTTTACCTGTAAAAGAAGAAATTGGTAAAATGAAATACATACCACAAGAAGAATTTGATGCAAAAATTGCAGATATTCAAGCAGCAATTACTAAACAATGCAGTGAGGCTTAAAAATGAATACAAATATTAAAACTAGAGAATATACTACTGTATCTGAAGTCTCAGGTCCTTTAATGGTTGTTGAAGGAGTAGAAGGCGTTGGTTACAATGAAATTGTAGATATTGAAACACCTACCGGTGAAAAAAGAAGTGGTCAAGTTCTTGAAGTAACTAAAGACGTTGCTGTTATTCAAGTGTTCGAAGGAACTAATGATTTAAACACTAAAGACACTAAAACAAGATTCACTGGTCAAACAGCAAAAATCGGTGTATCCAGAGATATGATGGGACGTATCTTTAACGGTATCGGTAAACCTATTGACGGCGGTCCAGAAATTATCCCTGATGAAGAATTAGATATTAACGGGGCTCCTATGAACCCTGCTTCCCGTGAATTCCCTGAAGAATTTATTCAAACTGGTATCTCTACCATTGACGGAATGAACACATTAGTAAGAGGACAAAAACTTCCTATCTTCTCAGGATCTGGTTTACCTCACAACGATTTAGCTGTACAAATCGCAAGACAAGCTAAAGTATTAGGTGCTGACGACGAGTTCGCAGTAATTTTCGCAGCTATGGGTATTACCAACGAAGAAGCAAACTTCTTTATGAGAGACTTCGAACGTACTGGAGCATTAGAAAAATTAACAGTATTCATGAACTTAGCAGACGACCCTGCTATTGAAAGAATCTTAACTCCAAAAATGGCTTTAACCACTGCTGAATATTATGCATTCACCTTAGGTATGCAAGTATTGGTTATCTTAACAGATATGACCAACTACTGTGAAGCTTTAAGGGAAATTTCCGCAGCTAGGGAAGAAGTACCTGGAAGAAGAGGTTACCCTGGTTACATGTACACTGACCTCGCAGGTATCTATGAAAGAGCAGGACGTATCGACGGTAAAGAAGGTTCTATTACTCAAATGCCTATCTTAGTTATGCCTCAAGACGATATTACTCACCCAATTCCGGACTTAACCGGTTATATTACCGAAGGACAAATTGTATTAAGTAGGGAAATCTCAAGGAAAGGTATTTACCCTCCTGTAGACGTACTTCCTTCACTTTCTCGTTTGATGAGTGGTGGTATCGGTGGAGACAAAACTAGGGATGACCACAGTGGTGTATCTGACCAACTTTATTCCGCTTACGCAGAAGGTCGTGAATTAAGAGACTTAGTAGCGGTTGTAGGGGAAGAAGCACTTACTGAAAGGGATCAAAAGTTCTTAGAATTTGCTCAAGCATTTGAAGATCAATTCATTACCCAAAGTAAAGATGAAGACAGAACAATCTTCGAAACTTTAGACCTTGGTTGGAGTTTACTTAAAATCTTACCTAAATCCGAACTTAAAAGGGTTAAAGAAGAATTTGTTGAACAATACCTTCCAAAAGATGACTAATCTCATTACAGTAATGTAGGTGATTAAATGGCACAAGATATTATAGATGGAATTAATCCAACTCGTATGGAATTATTATCCCTTAAAAACAGGACTAAACTTGCTGTAAAAGGGCACGGTTTACTCAAAGAGAAAAGGGATGCTTTAATTAAAGAGTTTTTTGATATCTTGGATCGTGTCAAAGGTATTCGTGAAAACGCAGAACAAAGTCTAAAAGAAGCAAACGATGCTTTACTTGAAGCTCAAATTGCAATGGGTGACTTGGCTGTTAGAAAAGCAGCATTATCTGTAAAAGAATCCATTGATGTAGATATCACTTCAAGAAGCGTTATGGGTGTAGCAGTACCTGTAACTGATGTCAAAATGGAAAAAAGATCCATTATTGATAGGGGTTACGGATTCTCTGACACCACTATTCAATTAGACGAAGCTGCTAAGAAATATGAGGAATCTATTAAGTACTTAATCGAACTGGGTGAAGTAGAAAAAACAATTTTCTTACTCGCTGAAGAAATCGAAGCTACAAAACGTAGAGTAAATGCTTTGGAACACATTATGATTCCAAGATTCCAAAATACTGAAAAGTATATTGATATGAGACTCCAAGAAATGGAAAGGGAAAACTTCGTTAGATTGAAAATGATTAGATCTACTATTGAGAAAAATGAAAAAGCTGCTGCGGCAGCTGCTGCAGCTGAAAATGCTGAAGCTTAAATTTTTCTTTAATCTTCTCATTTTCTTCTATTTTTTATTATTTTTTTAATTAAAAGATTTTTAGTTGTTTATTTTTAAAAAAAGATTTTATAATTTAGTTACTGTAAAAATTTTATTTTCTAGAAATTTACAGAAAATGGTGTAAAAATGAAAAGAAATCCAATTGACCAATTTATGAAAGACCCAGATAATAAAGCAAGAGTATTTATCTGGATTACTCGTGCAATGATTTTAACTACTATAATGATAACAATTGGAGTAATATTGTTTATTATGCATCTAGTCGGTATCTTATAGCTTCGCTATTTACTTTTTTACTGGCGGATTCTACTTTTTCATATAATTTTTCAAAATCCTTATCATAATCGATTATTGTAAGCAATGGTTCTGATTTTTCAGTGATTGATCCTATGTGCGGTAGGTCATAGATGTTGTCCAAATCTATTTTTTGATATTTCATTCGTGTTGGTGAATAAACAATTTTTTTATAGGAATAATATTTTGCCTCAGGAATTTCAATCAACTTTCCCTGGCATGCCTGAATATGTGCATCCAGCATGTTGATTCCAAGTGACATTTCAACACATTCAAATGTGCCCTGAAGACGTGGATTGATTTCAATTACATAAAGTCCGTTTTCATTCAGGATATAGTCAACACCATTTGAACCAACCAGATTAAACTTGCGGGCTAAATTCTCGGATGTTTCATTCATTGTTTCATTTATTTTACTGATGTCATTGACGTCAGCCATTATTGACTTGCCAGTTAAAGGCAGGATGTTTCCAATGTATATGAAACTGTCATCAATTCCAAAATCATGTTCTGTTAGGAGTCTTGTGTTTGTGACTGTTTTTGCATCACTTTCGGTTGCAAGAACTGATGAGCTTAGACTTATTCCATCAACATATTCCTGAAGGATGAACTCACCATCATTTATTTGCATTGATGTTTCATTATCTAAAAGATTTATGTCATACCCCCCACTTCCTTGAAGGGGTTTTAAAATAAATTGCTTGTCATTGTAATTTTTATTAATTTCAATGGCTTCATCTACATCATTCACACTAAAAGTCATAGGAGTTAAGAATCCATCCTTGATTTTATTGTAAAAATTGAATTTGTTTTCAATGTTTTTGATGTCCCTGTTTCCCAGAATCTTTTTTTTGAATTTGTTCGGAAAGTCTGTCGGGGACACGCCTGAAATTGGTATGATGTAGTCAACTTCATCAAGATAATCCTTTGACATTTCCAATATGCTTTTGCTGTCGAACTGATCTTCAAATATTCCGCAGCTTTCGCCGTCACTTTCGTTTAAAATAATCTTTTGATTTTCAATTTGTGGAGTATCTGAAGTTGAAAAGTAACTGGTAGAATAAACTTCAAAATCTAGTTTCAATGCACTGTTAAGCATACTTCTTGTATCAATTCCAATAAGCAATAGCTTTTCCATAAAATATCAATAAAAATAGTTAGTTAGAAATAGTCCCGAGCGGAGTCGAACCGCCGTCTCCGGGTCCAAAGCCTAGAAGGATTACCACTACCCTACGGGACTATATTTTGTTGTACATATACAACAATATAATATATAATTCATGTAGTATTTAAACCTATCGGTTATCTTATAATTTTTGATAAAACAGGCATTCTTCGTGCCACATACATTCAAAACAAATTTCACGAACACTTTCCCTTGAATTGAAAATGGAATCAATTTTATCAAACAGTTCAGGCGCATTATATTCTTTTGACGTATCAAATTTTTTCAGCACTTCGTTGTCCATGCCTACAATTATGCTGTTGTGTTTTCGGTCCTGGCACATATTGTCATTTAGCTTTGGGCAAGCCTTGCAGATGTCATCGGGAGTGTTGGTAAGAGTCACTGTTGTATTTTCGGACTTTCTTAGCTTATTTATTTCAGTCATGTTGTGTGTGAATTCTTCACTGTATCCGTAACCCTGAAAACCCTTGAGGCATAACAGGTGATGCCCTCTTAAAACAAGTTTCATAAAAATCAAAAAAAGTAAAAAAAGAAAGGTTTTTAACCTTTTTATTCTTTTGGTAAAAATACTTTGGATACGCCTGCGGCACCTAATATTTTTACAATATCTCCGAAGATGAATGGTACGAGACCCATCATTAACAAATCAATAATGCCGATGCTTGCGCCTTGGGTTAAGTTAAACCATAATGCAAGTCCTGCGAGTCCTGGAATATATATCAGTGCAAAGTTTGCAATTCCAATAACTATTGCCATTCTTGTAAAATTACGTGCTTTAGCATACTTTTCGGTAATGTGTCCTACAAAGTAAGATGCAATGATAAATCCTATGAGGAATCCTCCGGTAGATCCGAGCATTACTTCAACTCCACCAGTCATTCCGCCGAACCAAGGGATAAATGCAACACCTAAAACAACGTATAGGATTTGGCTTAAACATCCATATTTTTTACCTAACAATAAACCAGAACATAATACTGCAAAAGTCTGCGCAGTTATAGGAACTGGAGTCCATGGGAGTGGAATAATGATTTGCGCCATTAAACCAGTAAAACATGCCATCATCAATGACATTAACAATTTAGTTGCAGTACTAGCGTCTTGGATTCTTTCAAAAACATTCTTACGAGCACTGTAATAGTTGTCTATATTAATATTCATTTTATACCTCCAATTTCCGAATCCCATATAACATATGTTTTTTATAGTATAAAATTTTATGTAAAAAAATAGTTAAAAAAAGAAATGAGAAAATGATTCTCATTTAATCAATAGTAATTAATTGGATATTGTTAGGTTTTTTAACAATATTTACAGAATTAAAAGCAACTAATCTTTTAATTCCTTTTTCTGATGCAACATCAACTAACCTTTGGCTGATTACACCATCAAAAATAACAGTGTCTGCGGTTCCTTCTATGTTTTTGATTTCTTCATAGATTTCTTCCACTTCAACTTCTTTGGTCATGTTCAATGCTTCATCCAAAATAGCTCCGCTGCCTGTACCTTCGAATTCTTTTAGCATGTCTTTCATCAGGCTTACTTCATCGTCTTCGATTACAGGTTCAACAGGTGGCTGTTGTTCACGTTGAGCATATTTTTGTTTTTTGTTACGTCTGTCTTGTCTTCTGTTGTCTTTTTTACCGTTTCCATCATTGAAAAGGTTGTGGGTTGCCAGGAACTGTGCTGTAGGGACTTTATTTCTGAGTGCCACTAAAGCTTCGTCCTTTTCAAGGTCTTCCACTTCTTTTCCTCTTGGAGCACGGGTGATGTAGTCGACGTCACCGATTTGTAAAAGCTCTTTTAGGATAAGTTCTCCACCTCTGTCTCCGTCAACAAATGCAGTGGTGGTTCTTTTTTTACTTAATTCTCCTATTGATTGTGGAACGCTGACACCTTCAACAGCTACGGTGTTTTTGATTCCGTATTTGAGTAAGTTTAATACATCGCTACGTCCTTCCACAACGATGATTGCATCGGAAGTGTGAATGCTAGGTCCAGCAGGCAGGCGATCTTCACCATATTCGGATATTTCATGAACACGCATGGCTTCTCTGACCTCTTCAATCATTTTCATGCTTTCAGGACCGACACTTTCAACCATGTTTTTGTAAATCTCTTTAGCACGGTTTACTACCTGTTCCCTTTTGACGGCTCTTACATCTTCAACTTTCAATGTTTGAATTTCTGCTTCGCAAGGTCCAACACGGTTAATGGTCTCGAGAGATGCTGCGAGAATGGCGGTTTCAACTCTGTCTAAACTGGATGGAATTACAATTTCACCTTTTGCTCTTCCACTGTTTGAGTGAATGTTAACTTGAATTCTTCCGATTCTACCAGTACGTTGAAGCTCTCTTAAATCTAAATCGTTACTGAGTAAACCTTCAGTTTGTCCGAATACTGCACCGACAACATCCGGTTTTTCAACAATTCCATTAGCTGTAATTTGAGCATGGATTAAATATTTTGTTGTTGTTAATTCTTCACCTTTTCCCATTTTTAAGCCTCCTAAGCTTATTAATCGGGATAATTTATGTATATCTAAAAATTAAAATGATTTTTAGCAATTACATTGCATAAATTATACGATAAATTTATTCTTCGGTCTAAGACCTTTTATACACTAAAAAAGAGTTAATACATGTTTAAGAGAGTGTTTCTATTAAGGTTTTACTGAATATACTATCTACGTATTTGATTATTTTTAAATTGTAAGTTTTCAAATGCTTATTTTCCTTAATAATTGCTTTTCTCCTGTCTTTTGATTAAATTAATAATAATTATAATAATGAATATGTAAAAACTCTTACGAGCATATAATAATGTAAAGTATTTTTTTTCAATACTACAATTAATTATTTTAGTTAAACTAATATATAAAATGTGTTATATCTTTTGAAAGTATTTTAGTGATATTGTACAAAATATATACTAAGTAAAATTGGTGATGAGATATATGTCAATAAGTCCAAAAGATGTATTGAATAAAAATAAAAATTTAAATAAACGCATTGATGTAGAAAAAATTAGTTTGGAAAATGTGACTATTGATGATTTAATATTTAATGGCAAAAATTACGAAGAATACATTAACCTGCAGTCACTGCTTGAAAACGTTTCAGCATGTCAGGTTTCAGACGCTTATAACGCAATATCCAGAAGATCAGGAAACATTCAGTCTATTAAACCGATCAATAATCAGAAGGTATGGGGCAGAATTTTCACAGCCGAAACAGACTGTGACGACTGGGGGACCTCAGCACTGGCAATTGATGCTGCAGAAGATGGAGACATTTTATTTTTCAAGGTAAATGGTGAAGATAAGGCAATTTGGGGTGAACTTGCCTCAACCTGCGCAAGGGATAACGGAATCAAGGCAACCGTAATTTACGGATCCGCACGTGACTTGGATGCACTTTTATACATGGACTATCCTATGTTTGCAAGCAATTTCTGTCCGAATGCAGGTTCCGCTTTGGGACTTGGAACTTTAAATGAACCGATTGATGTTGAAGGCACCATAATAAATCCGGGAGACTTCTTCCTGGGCGATGAATCAGGCATTGTCATAATCCCGCAGGAATTGTTCAGCCAGGTAATGGTTCAGTCACTGGCCGTAAAAATCAAGGAGTCATGCATCATCAGAGATATTGCAAGCGGCAAAACCCTAGCCGAAGTTGCCGGATTAAAATAGAAAAACATTTAAATAGAAATGGAAGTTTATATATAAATATATCGATAGGTTTATATATAACCTATTTCTAATTATATAAGTGATACAGATTTGATTTTAAGTTTGATTTTATGAAATTTTTAGGAAACAGTTTGCATGTGGCAAACTCTGGAAAACTGATAGCCCGATCTGATAAAACACCTTCACCAGGTGCAATTGTTTATGACAGCAAAAAGAATAAAATAGGTAAGGTCGGCTATGTATTTGGGCCAACAAAAAGGCCTTATATTTCTATTCGTCTATTCAAGTCAGCGGATAGGAATAAGCTTGCGATAAATAGCGGTGAAAAACTATTTGTATCGAAACCAAAATCCAAAAAGTCTAGAAAAAGGAGGATGAAACCACGACACAAAAAGTAGAAGAAATACCAAGAAGAGGACGTAGAAGAGCAAGACAGCAAGAAGCACAAGATGATTCTTACAACCAAGACAAGCAAACCGTATGTCCTGAATGTGGTTCTACTGAATTAATCGGTGACTATGAAAGAGCAGAAGTAGTATGTGCTCGTTGCGGATTGGTCATTGATGAAAATCTTGTTGATATGGGTCCTGAATGGAGAGCATTCGACCATGAACAAAGAGACAAACGTACAAGAGTAGGAGCTCCAATTACTTACACCATTCACGATAAGGGTTTAAGTACAATGATCGATTGGAGAAACAAAGATATCTATGGTCGTGATATTCCTGCAAGAAACAGAGCTCAATGGTACAGATTAAGGAAATGGCAAAGGAAAATCAGAATTTCCGGTGCAACCGAAAGAAACCTTGCATTTGCGTTAAGTGAACTTGACCGTGACTCCTCAAGATTAGGTCTTCCAAGAAGCGTAAGGGAAGCAGCATCTGTTGTTTACAGAAGTGCTGTGGAAAACAAGCTTATCCGTGGAAGAAGTATTGAAGGAGTGGTAGCAGCGTCACTCTATGCAGCATGCAGACGTTGTAATGTGCCACGTACCCTGGATGAAATCGCTGAAGTATCAAGAGTTACCAAAAAAGAAGTGGGACGTACTTATAGGTTCTTAACTCGTGAATTGAATATTAAATTACCTCCAACTTCCCCAGTGGACTATGTTCCTAGATTCGCTTCCGAACTGGGATTATCCGGTGAAGCACAATCCAAAGCTATTGAAATTATCGAAAAAGCTATGGAAAAAGGATTGACCTCAGGAAGAGGACCTACTGGTGTGGCTGCAGCTGCATTATACATCGCATCAGTTTTACTCGGTGAGAGAAAAACACAAAGGGATGTTGCAGATATTGCAGGTGTAACTGAAGTTACTATTCGTAACAGGTACAAAGAATTAACTGAACAGTTAGAAATGGGTGTGACTTTATAAACACTCGTTTTTTATCTTTTTTTTTAAATCAACTCAATTTTATCAGCATTAAAGAAATAACCGTCAACCGTACCGTTTTTAATTGGCTGGCTTGTCATTATGCTGTCTTCAAATTCACCTTCAATATGGACAGTTCTGCCCTCATTTCCAATTAAATTGTGGCTGTTGTAGTCCCCGGTTAAAAAGATGTATTGCTCGCCATATTTGATGATGTCATAATTTGGAGGGGGCATATAGTATAGTATATCATCATTGCTTCCCCATGATGTAATTCCAATGTATTCACCGTCAAACTGCACCTTCTCGCCGATTGTCGGATTCAATACGTATGTGGTGTCAATTTGCTTGTACGGTGAAATGAATATGCAGGAAAGCAAAATGATTGCCAAAATAATAACAATAAAGATTAGGCCGATTGGAAATTCACTTTTCACTTTGCTTTTGCAGTTCGGACAGGTTTTCCCTTCTGTTTTCTTGCAGCATTTTGGACAGGTTGGCATTGTCATCACCAGTTCAGTTTTGAATATTTCTCGATTCTGTAAATTAATTCACGAACAATTGCGTCATTATTGGTTTTCTTGACTTTGGCAAGCTTTTTCTTATACACTGGAAGTCTTTTCAAAAAGCCTGAGACTCTTCTGGCATCCATTGTTTCATGATATTCTCCATAGCCTAACTTCTGGACATAAAACGCATTCAATGTCTGCTCAAAGTTTCCAATGGCCGGAACTGAATAGATAGGTTTTTTAAGATGGATTGATTCTGATATGAATGTGAATCCGCCGTTGCAGATTACCGCCTTTGCAGATGCCAGATTGTCATAGAATTCATCTTCATTGAATTCCTTGTAGGTTAGATTCTGGTCAGTTTCATTTTTATTGAATCCGTAAACAATGAATTTTTCACTTTTAAGTGCTTTAAGTTTCTTAACCAGTCTTCCACTTTCACGGCTTGTCTGATAAACGATAATGTGGTCTCCTTCTTTAGGTTCCAGTTTTAGGATGTCCTCACGTATGATTGGAGGAAAGAGCAAGGCATTTTTGCGAGGCCTGATTCTAGGGTAGAAGAAACTTGTGATGAGGCATATTTTCGGCTTTACAACATAGGTTCTGATGACTCCTGCGGCCTTGAGCATTTCTGCCATCTGGGTTTTTGGGAAGTCGATTTTGGCCTTGGTAATTATGTGCATGTTGTCAAGGCTGATTAATGGAATGCCCCTTAATTTTGAAACCACTGTGGAGTATATCTCAAAATCAGTTATCATAATATCCGGCTTTAGCTGTACCGCTTTTTTATACAGGATGTCATATCCGACCTTCATGTTTGCAGGATTTTTCTTAAGCGCATCGGAAAGGGTTTTCAGGTTGTTTACCTTGTTGTTCCTGTAGACTGTATTGAATCCTCCGATTTCATAAACATTGTCGAATTTTGAGCTTAAATACTTGTATGCCCTGTCGCTTGAAAATATGTGGACGTCATATTTGTCCTTGATTCTATCCACGATGACTCCGGTTCTTATTGCATGTCCCATGCCTTCACCGCAGACGCAATAGAATACTACCTTTTTAGACCTGTTGCGGCGCATGGATTTGATCTGGGACCTTGCGGAGGTAATTTTATGCATGGATTCGTCATAGGTCTCTTTAATTTCATTGATTCTTTCGGCACTTTTTTCAAATCTTGACAGTCCTGATGATGTGACCTTTTCCTTTCCGTGGTCAAAGTTATAGTTCAGCTCTGCAGCATCGGTTCTTTTGCCTAAAAAATCGTTTACAGTACTTTTTCCATACTGCTGAATAAGTGTTGTGATTCCTTCCTTTTCAAGTCTTCTTGTTGAAACGCCGATTTTAGCATTTCTGAGTACTCTGAATGGTTCCTTTTTTGCAAGCCTTTCGATGTAGTCGGTGTCCTCACCGAAGGTCAGTGATTCGTCAAAGCCTCCGCATTCGTCGTGCAGTGACTTTTTGGCTATGATTCCGTAACATCCGGCACCGTGCGGCTTTATGTTTTCAACGCCGATCATGAAATAGTTTGCAAAGTCATGGAAAAGCCTGTCTTCCACCTTGTTTGACATGGGAAGCATTTGGGTGATTGCTATTCCGAGCCTTTCCATTCTGAATTCATATAACACTTTTCCAAGATAATCTTCTGTAAGCTGCAAATCGGAATCCAAAAATAGTAAAATCTCTCCTTTTGCAACTTTAGCACCATTGTTCCTACCTACGGCCGGAAGACCTCCATCAACCACTACCCAACCGTATTCACGGGCAATTTCACGGGTTCTATCTTCAGAATTGGCATCGGCTACAATGACTTCGTAATCTGTGAAATCCTGCTCCTTGATGCTGTCCAACAGAACCGGAAGGTAATCCTCCTCGTTATATGTAGGTATGATAATGCTGAAAATCATATGTTTAATTATATCCTAAAGAATTAATAAGTTTTTTTAATTTGCATTTTCCTTTCTGCTTAAAAATGTCATTGCAATTATTGTAAGCAGGAATCCGCAAAACATCAGGAGAGTAGGTGATTCCGAATATATCAGAAATCCGAATATCAGTGCTGCAAAGGGTTCCGCTCCGGACATGAAAATGGATGACACTCCTGAGTCAATGTATTTAAGACTTAATGTTGACAGGATGTATGGAAGGGCAAATGAGAATGTTGAGTGTACGATTAAAAACAGCGCTGTCAATGCAGGATTGATTGATATGAACGTGTTGATCTGGCTGAAACTTGTAAACGGAATCAGTGTGATTGAGATAAAAATCACTGAATAGAAAAGTATTGTGTATGTGTGATTTCCCCTTTCAATTGATTTTTTGGAGCTCATAAGATAAACCGCCCAGAACACTCCTGCCCCTATTCCTGAAATGATTCCGAAAAGTGGGATGTTATCAAGACTGGTTTCCAGAACTCCTGTCATCAGTATGCATCCGAAAATGGCCAATGCCATGCAGATCAGTTTTTTTGATGTGATTTTTTCCCCAAAGAATATGTATGCCAGTATCAGCACGTAAATCGGTGCAAGTGATAGGAGCACTGCCGCCAGGGAAAGGGGAACGGTATTCATTGAGTCATTGTAGCATATGTTAAGCCCGACAATGCACATTGCACAAACTAAAAAGAGAGGGATGTCTGTTAGGTCAATTTTAAACAGCTCTTTGTCTGTTAGGAAAATGGCTATTAGAATGGGAAGTATGGCTATTGAAAACCTCAAAAACAGAAGGGTTGTTGAGTCGATTCCGTTTTGTGTCAAGGTTCTCACAAAGACTCCGCTGGAGCCAAACATAAATCCTGCTAGGATTGGCAAAATCAAATAAAGCTTTTTCATTATATCACTACAAATAAGAATAAATGTTCCATGAAACGGTATAATACTCACACGAATTGTTCAGAGGAATTTTCAGGTCGTTTAAGAGTTTCATTTCGTTGTAGTTATTGCTGATGTAGTATGTGGTTTTGTTTGCGGTTGTGTGGTTGCTGATTACTTCTGTGGTTATGTTTCCAAGATCAATTTCGTCGGTTGTATTCATGACGTCTACAGTGTAATAGTCCGGTTCCGCACCGGCAAATGCGATTGTGAATCTTAATAATATGACTATTCCGATAGCTAGTAATATCAAGCCTCTGTTAAACAGGTATCTCAATTCGTGAAATCCACGATTCCTGTAGACAGGCTGAATCTCTTCGTTTTTTTCAAGGGATTTTTCATCTTTGAAAAAGGAATATATGTGGAGATTTATATAGAAACCGTTTCTGTAAATCATGTATAGTCCTAAAATCCCTGCCATTGCAGGTGTTCCAAACATTCCACCATCTATTGCGCCGATTATCAGGCAGCTTGAGAAAAATGCAAGCAGGAAACTTGTTACTGCCGGACGGTTTCTGATGGCCAGTACCAATGTTGCAAAAAGTATTGGAATCAGTAAAATCACTAAAAATCCAAAACTTGGAAGATATTGATATAGACCTACTCCTGTGTTAATGTCACTTTGAATAAACGGTCCAATAATTTGGCCTAGAAGCGCTCCCAAAATGGACTTTAACAGGTGAGTATGCAAAATGCTTGTAGTGCTCATTGTGTTAGACATAGCACAAAAAATAGTGTTGAGTTTGATTCCCATCTGCAACCTAAATATGACTTCCAGTACAATTCCTAAAATCAGTAGGACACTGCCGATTACAATTGAAATCTTCAGGTATTTTGTCGGGTCAAATTCCCTTTTGACAAGTTGGGGCAGTATCATGAACACTCCCAAGAGGCCAAAAAACATTATGTCCTTTCCTTTTGAGGACCCCATCAAGAATAGATATGTAATCGGTCGGATAATCGGATTAAAAATGTCTGTGATGAATATCACTCCAGCAAATAATATGAATATCAATCCGATTATGAAAGTTTTATTTAGTTTCATTAACAATAATTTAAGTAATAATAGTTTATATAAATGATGTTTATGTTTCCAATAGAATTTTTCATAGGGTTAATCTTAATAGGCATATGTGCCGGATTTGCGTCAGGACTTTTGGGTGTTGGCGGAGGATTTCTAATCGTGCCCCTTCAATATTTCCTGCTTAAATACATCGGCGTCAATCCTGACCTGGCAATGCTTATCTCTCTTGGAACCAGTTTGGCCATCATTATTCCGACATCCATGAGCGGAGCCTACAGGCATACACGTACAATGGAAGGAATCATACAGCCGGGGATACGTCTGGGTGTTTTTGGAATAATCGGTGGAGCTGTCGGAGGATTCGTTGCATCAGGTTTGCCTTCAAGAGTATTGGAAATAATATTTGGATGTTTGCTTTTATTCATTACAGTAAACAACATTGTAAATATCAACAAGGAGCGAGAGGAAGCTAGAATACCGTTTAACCTATTGTCCACAGGAATAATTGGGCTTTTGGTTGGATTTTCATCAGGACTTTTGGGTGTTGGTGGAGGAATATTCATAATAGCTATTTTGACATCTCTTATGGGCTTTTCAATGATAGAGGCTATTGGAACCTCTTCCATTTTCATAAGTCTCACTGCAATAGGCGGATTTTTATCATACATGGTTTCAGGATGGGGAGTTTCAACATTTCCGTATTCAATCGGTTATGTCAGCATCATTAACTTCCTGTTAATTGCATGTTTCTCAGTGCCTTTGGCTTCAATTGGTGCAAAATACGCTCATAGGATTCCTCAAAAGAAATTAAAGATTATATTTTCAATATTGGTATTATACATGGCATTGAAAATGCTTGGAATTTTACCTTAGGGTGATAACATGTCTGAAGAGAGAAAAGTTGGAGAAAATTTCGATGAAAAAACTGCAAGTGATATTTTCGACAAGCTGAAAAATGTCGAGGGAAAAATAAAACCTAAAAAAGAGGACGGCAAATTAAAAAAGATCGGCGACTTGATGAATGAGGCAAAGTATCTTGAAGGCAAGGGCAAACTGTCTGAAGCCGCTGAGCTATATAAACAGGTCATCTTTGCATTGCCGGATTCTCAAAAGGCATATGCTGCATTGGCTAAAATCTATCAAAAGCAGGGCGATGCAGCCAGCGAAAAAGATATTCTGATGAAAGCTATCGGCAGTTGCCGTGACAATGCTGAGTTTAAAAAGAGATTGGAAGAAATTAACAGATAGTTTAAGCGAGGCGGTAATATATTTTAAAAATTAAAAAGTTAAGTTAATGTTTTTTACAAAACAAGCTTTACAATTGTTGTTATTACGAACAGCAATATTGAAAAGTATATTATCAGCCTACCATGTTTTCTGTATAGTGCTATGTCTTTTTTAAGGTAAAACAGTCCTGCACCATATAATAAACCGAAAATTGGTGCGATTAGTGCTATAATATAACCTAAAATGGCCCATATGATATTTCCGTCATTTTCCATATTATCACCATTTAAATTTATATTTCAATTGGTATTTAAAAAGATATTATTTTTTTTTAAAATAGTGATTTGACCAGGTAAAAAAAGAAAAAAAAGAAGTTAATTAGAATGCAATACTTGCATAATAACCTTTAAGATTATAGTTGTAATTGTTCCAATTAACTACATTTCCAAATGAATTTCTGGAACTAGTTGGATCACCTACAATCCATGTATCGCCAATCAATACTTGTGTCCAAACGTGTCCGTATGTGCTTCCACTTAATGTGAAATAACATGTACCGTGAGCATATCTTGCTGCAAGACCTGCAGTTCTATACATAGCAATCAATAAATGGGATTGGTCAACACAATTACCTGTTTTTGCATTTAAAGTGCCGACAGCTCCATATTTTGTGTTATAATAGAAACTGTAAGATACTTTGTCACGTACATAATTGTAAATTGCAGTAGCTTTAGCTTTATCTGATGTTAATCCAGCGGTGAGTGAATCCACGATGGATTTGATTTTACTATTGCCCACTTGACAGTTAGTGGAAGATTTTAAGTACGGAGCTAAGTTTGTTATAGTATTCTTAGTGTTCAATGAGGAACTTGAACCTGATGATTCATAAGTTTTAATGGTTACGTAGTTTGGCATAATTGAATAATCATCATAAAATGCTACAACACGTGCGATAGCATAAACCAAACCGTTGTATCCGATAGTTCCGACATTTGAACTCACAGAATCTGGCATAGTTCCTTTTGAGTTACAGGTATTTACAATACTTTTTGCAACTGCAAGGTAATCATATAAATTACCTAAGTTAGATGCTGATTTCGGACTGTTAGGATCTTTTACATCTTTAACAGCAATGGAATTTTTGTTATTGCTGTTTAAGTTAATGATTGCCTGTGACGCCAAATACACATATTCCGCAAGGGAGTATGTTACTGAACCGATTTTAACTGTTTTAGGTAATTCCTCATTGCCTTCAATGTATTTTTTAACATTTTGGGATGCGGCAATGATTTCTTTTAATGTTACCTTGTCTACTACAGTTATTGTTGATGAACCGGAAGCTTTTCCGTCGGTATAGGTAACAGTATATTTGCCTTCACTTAATCCTGAAATTGGAAGTTTTGCAATACCGTTCGCATCCGTTTGTACAGATACTTCTTTATTGTTTAATGTAAATTTAACAGTAGTGCTTACCGGCTTGTCCTGACCATCAAGTACTTTTACTTGGTATGTGTATGCAGTGCTTGTAGGTATGGTCACGTTGCTTGCGGTAAATTTGGTACCGTTAACTAATATATGTTTTGTTACTTTTGATGAAGTGTAGTATGTAGTGTCCACTTGAACATTTACCGGATAATATCCGATATTTTCAGTTACTGCGAGTTTAGCAACTCCATTTTCGTCAGTATTTACTTTTGTTGCTTTTCCATTTAATGTAAATTGGACTGGCACTCCATTAAGATTGGATCCTGTTTTATTTTTCACGGTTACTTCATAAACAGACCCATCATTATGTTTCATTACTAAATCAGCTGCAGCAATACTTACTTTTTGTTTTGAGATAACTACATTGCTTGTTTTTATATTGTAATCTTTCAAGCCTTCTGTTGAATATGAATATGTAACAGCGTAAGTGTTAGGCTTTAAGTCGCCAATTGCAAGTTTTGCCACACCATTGGCATCAGTAGTAACAGATGTTGTTTTACCATTAAATTTAAACTTAATAGCTTTATTTGATAATGCTTTTCCAGCAGAGTTAGTAGCTTTTACAGAAAATGAAGATCCATCATTGTACTGCATTTTCAAGTCACTTGCTTCTAATGTAGTAGTTGAATCTTTCACATACAGTTTGCTTGATCCTGAAACTGCTTTGTTTTTACTACTTCCTTTAAACTGATATGTAATAGTATAAGTACCCTTTGAAAGAGCGGAGATAGTTATTTTAGCTTCACCGTTCGCATTAGTCACAGCAGTTACTTCTTTATTATTATATTTAAAGTAAATTTTACCGCTTTTCAGTGGTTTTTTCTCACTACTTTTTAAAACAGCGGTAAATGTACTTTTAGTTTTAGGAAGTATGTATTTATTTGATCCTGTAATGCTTGGGCTATCTTTATTGACAGTCAATGTCTTTGTGACTGTTTCTTTTGAATAAGGATTATATAATTTTATTTTATATGTTCCTGGTTTAAGAACCGGAAGAGATAATTGGGCTTTACCGTTAGCGTCAGTTTTAATGGTATATGTTTTACCATTAAGTGTGATTTTCACATTGCTTTCTTTAAGGTTACCGTTATCTCTTAAAAACTTCGCTGAATAAGTTTTATCAGTGCCGTATGACATTTTCATGTTTGAGGCTGAAATTGATGAAATAACTTTAATGCTTTTAGAAACAGAACTTTTAATATACTGGGAATCTCCGTTATATGTTGCAGTTACAGTGTATGTTCCTTTATTTAAAGCAGGTGTTGTAAAGTAAGCAATTCCACTACTTGAAGTTGTGGATTTGTAGGTTTTACCATTGACCTTATAAGAAACACTTTGATTAGCTAACGCATTTCCATTTTCGTCTTTCAATGCGATTTTAAATACTGTGCCCGCTTGTGAATAACGTGGAGTGTATGTTGTTATTGAAGTCTTTACAGGAGTAATGTTGGTTGAATCATCACTGTCTGAGGACTCATTGCCACTATCACTTTGTAAAGTATTGGTTTCTAAATTTGTTTGTAAAGTTGGTTCCAAGTCTGATTCGCTTAAATCAGCTATAGATAATTTTTCATCGTCAACTATTAAATTTGAAGTTTCTGTACTTGTAACATTACTTAATTCAGCTGCACTAGCTGCTCCTAATAGAATAAAGAACATCAAAACAACTGAAATCAATAATGTTGTTTTTTTAATCGAAATATTTACACCTTCTTGGTTCTCATTATGATATTTTTTCTTGAGAATTTTACGAAAATTTATAATATTTCATAATGAGTGGATAAATATTTGTTTAAATGTTTATATAAATGTTATTATTACTTTAATGTACAAAATAATTCATAAAAACAAGTTATTTACCTCAAAAGGGCATTAATAAAATTAGTAGTTTTTAATTTTCAGTTTTCATCGGCATTAAGTTTTATTTTTTCATTGTTCGGATTATTTGTATTGGATTTATTAACAGATGATTTTCAATTAGCTAATTCAGATATATGCCCATTCCCATTGCGTTTACTTGAAAATGGTCTCCTCCAAGTCCGATTAATCCGTATTGTATTTCCAAATCAACAACACAATTTCCACCGGCAGCCTTAATGCATTCTGTAAGTTCAATCAGACAGTCATCTTTTGCCTGTTTCAGCTTATTCAAAACAGTTCTCTCAGCCATGTCCGGATTGGTGTGTATTAACCGTTTATCCCTTTCAACAATGACGGTTGCATGGAATTGTCCCAAATTTGTATGGTGCCTGTCTAAAATATCAGTGCTTGTGATGAAATAGAAATCCAAATTGTTGATTTTGATGTTGCTTGCAGTTTCATCAAAAATAGGGACGGTCTCAATCTCCACTTCATATGGCTTTTTTAAGACATGCTTGTAATAAATGTATTCTAAATTATTTTTAATGTAAGAATGAATTCTTTTAAATATTCCTAAAAAGTAGGATAATGTTCCGAGTCCGCCCACTAATATAATGTAGTTTATTAATGTAGGAAAGGCAGCCTGTAAAATAACTGCTATTGATCCGATTGTCAGGACATTAACTCCCAATGTAGGATTTTTCAAAATAAAACTGTAAAAAGTAGTGTCAATGAAAAGGATAAATGCACTGATTGCACCTATGTTTTCACCGATGATTCTATTTGCCAATACTGTTTCGGCATATCCCGCTCCAAGCGGTGCAAAAATCAAGCCTAAATTCCAGCCAAAAATGGCTATGTTGAAGTGCAGGAAAAATCCATATATGACAAGGCCGACTGCAGTGCCTACCGCAATGCATAAAATGGCCTCTCGTAAATAGGTTATTTTTACTTCCCGTTCTCTAAAATTCATAGCTATTCACTTTTAACGGCAGTACCATAGACAGTTACAAGAATTGTGTTTCCCATAGTTCCGCCAAGGTTGTCGTATGAAATTTTAAGTCCTATGATTGCATTGGCACCTAAGCTTTCCGCTTTTTGTTCCATGCTCTCTAAAGCAACTTCCCGTGCTTTTCGAAGTTCATCTTCATATTGGGATGTTCTTCCGCCTACAACATCGCGCACTCCGGAAAATAAATCCTTATATATGTTGGACCCGATTAGGGATTCTCCTGTTACGAGTCCTTTATATTCGATTATTTCCTTATTTTCCAGAGTATTTGCTGAAGTTAATATCATATTATCTTTATTTCACAAAGGTCAATATTGCCCAGATAATTAAAAAGATTGCAATAACTACGTATAAAATTATTTGTGATCTTTTTCTTCTGTTTAATCTTGCGTCCCAGACTTTTTGACAATCCGGTGAGCATACAAGTTCGTTTAATGGAATTGGGGTTCCGCATATTGGACAATGTTTGTGAGGTTCTACTGCCATTTTTTCATCTCCTTATATTTTAAAAAATTCTTTAGTATTTTTAGTAACTTGAATTGCCAGCTCTTCACTGTCAATACCCATGCACATTGCAATTGTTTCGAGGATGTGAGGTAAATATTTCGGTTCGTTTCTATTTTTTTTAGGCTTCTTATCAAAGTTTTTCGGTATTAAAAAGGGCGCATCTGTTTCAATCATCAGTTTTTCGGGAGGAATTACACTTACCGCTTCCTGCAAGTCCCTTCCACGTTTCATGTCACAAATCCATCCGGTAACACCAATGTAACAGCCTAAATCAACATAATTCTGTGCTTCTTGTTTGGTTCCTGTAAAACAGTGAACGACTGATTTTTCAACAACGCTGTCATGCCTTTCTAGAATACTGTATAAATCTTCATGCGCTTCTCTTTCATGTAAAAACAATGGTAAATTTGTTCTTTCTGCAACTTCAATCTGTGCTTCAAACCATTTTCTCTGCAAGTCCTGCGGTGAAAAATTTCTGTTGTAGTCAAGGCCGCATTCTCCAATGGCCACTACGCTGTCGCTTTTGGAAATTTTTTCCAGTTCAAACATTGTATGTCCATTGCAGGTCTTTGCATCATGAGGATGGACGCCTGATGTTGAAAATAAGGTTCCCAGATACTTTGATGCATATTCCGCTGCGAGCTGACTTGAATTTACATTGGTCCCGGTGATTATAAATTGTTTAACGCCGGCATTTTTTGCATCTTCAATAATTTCAACCCTGTCCTTTTTAAATGAAGAATGCATCAGATTTAATCCGATATCGATTAGGTTATCCAATTTTTTCACCTATTCATTAATGACTTTGGTTCCTATGTTTTCACCGTTGACAGCCTTGATGAGATTTTCAGGTTCAAATCCGTTTGTGATTACGGTTTCAAGATTTGACCTCTTAATCATCTGAACTGCAGTGGTGTCAAAGAACTCATAGGTTCCAGCCTTGACGTCTTTGCCGCTTAAAAATTCAAGCAAATCGGTTGCTGTAATTTCAGGAACAAGTTCAGCATCATCGAATTTGTTAGGGTCTTTTGTATACATTCCGTCTACGGATGTTAAATTGATAAGTTTATCAGCATTAATGTATTCTGCTAAAATTGCAGATACCGCATCGGTACTGTGTGCAGGTTCTGTTCCGCCCATGACGATTATTTTACCGCTTGCTGAGAACTCTAAAGCTTCCTGGAAATTATGAGGCACTCTTTGGTATGCCGCATCTCCAAGTGCGGATAACATTAATTTTGCATTAATTCTGGTAACTTCAATTCCAATATCGTCACATTGCGCTTCACCAGCACCTAAATCACGAACTACGCTTATGTATTCTCTGGCAGGTTTTCCTCCCCCTACAACAATAAACAGTTCATGTTCTTTTGCTAAATCTTTTAAAATAGCACTGTATTCTTGGAATTTCTTACAGTCATATTCTTTTAATAAAATAGATCCTCCAATTGCAATAACAATTTTCATATATTCACCTTATATATAATATATCCGATAGATATTATTTAAATTTTAATTATTACAGATTAAAATATAATTAGTTAAAGGTGGTTTTTTAATGGATTTGGCCAGTCAGATATATGTTCGTAAATCTTGTCGCAATTACTTGGATGATGAAATAGATATGTCTCCGATTCATGAGTTCATTTCAAATGTCAGACACTTGGATGATTCAATCGGATGCCATTATAAGATTTTTAAAAAGGATGAAGTTAATATCAGGACCCGTTGGAAAGCTCCGTATTATTTGGCTTTGTTTTCAGAAAATAAACCTTTGTCAGGAGTAAATTTGGGTTTCATTTATCAGCAGGTTTCCCTTTTCATGCAAAGCATTGGAATCGGCAGCTGCTGGGTTGGAATGGCTTCCATAAAAGAAAAAGATCCCGAATTTGTTATCTTAATCGCATTCGGAAAGTCAGACAAAATGACCAGGAACAGGTCTTCATTTAAAAGAAAATCCCTATCTGAAATCAGCGATAATGCAGATGAGAGACTGATTCCCGCACAGCTTGCCCCTTCAGCTATAAACTCACAGCCTTGGTATTTCAAACACGCCGATGACGGCTTCGATGTTTACCAGAAAAAACAAAACATACTGAAAAGGCAGGTTCTTAAAAATTGGAATCCTATAGACATGGGAATCGCATTGGCACATCTATACGTTGAAAATGAGGACTCATTTAACTTTGAAGTAAAAACCAGTTTTGAGAATCTTAAAGGTTATGCCTATATTGGCAGCGTTGAATTTTAAAAAAAAGAAAGTTTAGAGGATTTAAATATCCTCTGAAATTAATCCTTTGTATAATAAACCTGCAAGGACTGCACCAACAATTGGAGCTAATATGAATACCCAAACTTGTTGCAATGCTTGTCCTCCAAGGAATAATGCAGGAGCTAAACTTCTAGCAGGGTTAACTGAAGTACCTGTTAATGGAATGCCCATTATGTGTACGAATGTAAGGGTTAAACCGATAACGATACCTGCAACCGCACTGTTTTCTGCTTTTTTAGTAACTCCGAGAACAGTGAATACGAATACAAAGGTTAAAATTATTTCCACGATTATAGCTCCAACAGCATCAATGCCAACGCTTGATGCGGAACCGAATCCGTTTGCACCTAATCCGGTAGCGGTGTATCCTCCGAGACTTGGAGCGCAGTTGATAATAACTGCTAAGATTGCAATACCGATTATAGCTCCAATACATTGGAATACAATATACATGATTAGGTCTTTTGCGTCCATCCTTCCATCAATCCACATGCCGATTGAAACTGCAGGGTTGATGTGACATCCTGAGATGTCTCCTATTACATATGCCATGGCCACAATGGATAAACCGAATGCTAATGCAATTCCTAGGTTTCCCAATACTGATCCGGCTATAGCTGCACTTCCACAACCGAATAATACAAGAACCATTGTTCCAATTAATTCTGAAATATATCTTTTCATAATTTTCCTCTATTAATTTTACATGTATAATTTATATTACTTTTTCATATTAATATCTTCTAAACCGTTTATATGCCAAGTATGCAAGGAACAACACGAACAATATTAGAACAAATGGGAAAATGTGTAGTAATATTGAATCGTTGACTTTTTCAAACTCGTATTCCTTATCGAATCCCATATGTTTGGCATCGGTATGGTTTTGAGTTATTTTTGCAAAGTTGTATAACAGGTCGTAATAACCTATATGTGCTCCGTTGTACTCAATTGAATCTGGTGCACGTCCATTTTCATCCATATAGTTTCTGACGATTCCTGCCATTGCCATATAATCATAAATTGTATATTTGTCTTTTACCAAAAAGGAAATTCCCATAGGGCTTTCAGGTCCTTTGAATGATTGAGGAATGTCCAGTCCGTTTCCATTTAAGTAGGAACTTGTCTGATATAGCAATTGGGCAGCTGTATAGTTTCCGTAAGTTCCATTCATCTCAGTATCATTGCTGTTGACTAATTCTTTACTTGCATTTGCCATTGCTGCAGGTGATATTTTATTGGTTACCAGCAGATTGTCGCTCACTATTTTTGTATCGTTTGCATGGCCGTTTACAATATCCACAACTTCCTGAGCAATTTTTTTGTTCATTTCCTCATCGTATCTGTCGATGTATCCGTTTTTTCCATTATCTGGGAATTCTTTGAGTGGCTGGACATAGTATATTCCTGCATTTTTGATAAATGTTCCAGGATCATGCATTCCCATAAAGCTTTCATTGGAATAGTTGTCATCCCAAGCTCTTCTGAGATAGTTGCTGTGATTGTCCAAATCATAATCTCCGGTATTCACAAGGATTATCTGTTTGGTTGAGTTGGAAGTTGCTTGCACCAGCTGTAAATAATTTCCGCCGTCGCAAGCTGCAAGGCATATGCTTATGTCACTTGTTACCTGTATCGCCCGGTACCCCTCACCTGGAGATGGGGCTTGATTGTCTACAATTACTTGAAGTTCTCCTCCGCTTATCTCTTCTATGTAACTCTTAATTGAGTTTAACATTTTCACGTCATTATCATGGTCAATAATGTTGTCCGCAGTTATGAAAACGGTTTTTGATGCAGTTACGTCTTGAACTAATGGGGCAACAATTAATATGGCCAGTATTAGTATTGCAATTTGTTTTTTCATATCTCTTTTCCTTAACTTTCAATTGTATATAATTATAATTTTCATAACTAAAATATTTTATTACTTTTTTAATATAATAATTCTTTTTAAACAGCATATTTTTTAAATTTAAAGATTTAAATTCTGTTTGAAGCATAAATTTAAATAGTTTTATCTCCAATAACTTTTTTGAGGATTTAAAAAGATTATCTTTTATTTTAACTACAATATAATCGAGTTTTATAAAAATTTAATTCAATGTAGTAAATTGGAATAATTGCATAATTTTTGTCGGGATATTTGGCCTAAAATACTCTCGTGTTGGGCGACTATATTAAATGCCGTTCCATTAAATTGTCGGTTATTGTCAAATTTATTATTGGGGTTGGAATTTATCTAATTTAAGGTAAAATAAAAAGTTTAATTGCTGATTAATAGTTTTTACTAATTAATAGTTTTCATAATCGTCCTCAATAGGTGATTAAATGTTTAAAAATGGTAAAAAAATACTTGTTGGCAAGCACTTTTTAATTTCACTGCTATTCATTGTCCTGATTTTTGCCTCTGCAGGTGTGAGTATGGACGATGTAAGTGCCTCAAACTTAAATCAAAGCGGGGCTGGAATTGGAAGTGAATTAAATCTTGAAGATAAGCTAGAAAATTCTCAAAATGTAATGTTGGAAAGTAACAATGTATTGGGCGTAGCTCAGGACAGTGAACTTCTTGGTAAAAGTACTGTGGTGTCCGGAAACACATTTGACGATATAAGAAATGCAATTAAAAATGCTAAAAATGGGGATACCCTGATATTGAGGGATACGTATAAGGCGGAAAAGAAGTATGACCGTATCGTTGTGGACAAAAAGATTATATTCACCTCTGATTCAGGGGCGACACTTGACGGGAATAAAATGTCTCGGATAATGTTTTTCAATACGTCATCTGCGGGATCTTCACTTAAAAACATTAAATTCATCAATGGATATACGGATTCCGTTACGGCGGGCGTGAGAATCGAAGCGAAAAATATAGAAGTTACGGACTGTATTTTTGAGAATAATGTTGCTCTGCGTTCGGCGGCATTATCTACAATTGGAAATAATTACACATCTGCAAATCTGAAAATAACAAACTGTCAGTTTAAGAATAATCATGCATTAATCAGTGCAGGGGCCATGAGTGTTCATGGGGACAATACTGAAGTTAAAAATTGTACTTTTGATTCGAACAGCGCTTATGGAGATCCCAAAGGCAGTGTGCCATATGGAGGTGCAATCCAGGTTGGATTGGATGAGGTCATTTCAAGGGCATCCGTATTCAACTGCACATTCTTGAATAATCATGTCTATTCCAATAGTGTCAATGCTCATGGAGGTGCAGGCTGTGTGCGTAACGGTACAGTCTATCAAAACTGCATATTTATCAATAATTCCGCATCTCAGGGCGGTGCATTGACATACCATGCATCCGGACTGATAAGAAACTGTACTTTTATTGATAATTCAGCTAAATATTTCGGAGGGGCATTATCAACAGGATATCTGGTATATTCAACTATGGATTTGGATGTTGTTGACTGCATTTTTAAAGGAAATAATGCTCCGATTGGAGGTGCTATACAGTTAAACGGAATGAATATTAATGTGGATGACTGTGAATTTAACGACAACAACGCTTCAGAATATGGCGGTGCCGTTTGCATTAATGCACAGACAGTCAATATTTCTGATTCCTCTTTTAAAGGCAATGTTGCAAACATTGACGGTGGTGCCGTTTTTGTAAATGGGACAAACACTTTTGTTGAAAGTTCTTCATTCATATCAAATCATGCTATTCCAGACGTCAATAAGTTAAATGACGGTTTGGGCGGAGCGATTTACATTAACAGTACTCATGCATTATTGAAAAACGGTGAATTTTACTACAACACCGCCAGAAACGGCAGTGCAATATATTACGACAAATCAGGAATTGATTTGAAATTGGTTAACAATACTCTGCATGAAAATCAGGCATGGGTTTATGCATTGCCGATTTATGCGGAGGACATCTATTACGGTGAAAGCGAAAAATTCGGATCCATCATTCATGGAGGAAACAATATCGGAAAATATGGGGACTTGGCAGTTTCAAATGCAATATACAATGCCGCAGGCAACAGCTGCATCAATGTTGACGGTGAAACTCCAGTTTTAGGAGCTAATGAACAGGGTCGTTTATATCAGGATGACCGTGAATATAACATGGACATTTTACTGACTGTTGAACATGAGGACGGCAGTGTTGTCTACAATAAGACATTGAACTCAAACTGCTTTGGTGAGGTAAGCGATACCTTAAACAATCTGAAAGTCGGAAAATATTACGTCACTGCAAAGCACTTCGAGGACAAATATTATAAATCCATAGCCAATGCCACCTCATTTACGGTCACAGCCCAGGCGGATGGCAAGGTCAGAAAGTCAGTTGCTCCTGAAGTGATAAATTATGACGATATAGTGATTTGGACATTGAATATTACAAATAACGGGCCAAGCAATGCAACCAATGTCGTTGTAAGGGACATATTGCCTGAAGGGTTAATTTGGCTTGAGGACAATACCGATGGGGATTATAACCCTCAAACAGGTACTCTGACAATTGACTTTTTAGAGGTCGGCGAAATCTACATAGTGACAATAAAAACTCAGGTAAATAAAACCGGTGAGATTGTTAATGACGTCAATGTCAAGGCAGATGAGCATGACTATAACTTAACAAATAATCATGACCAGTCCAAGATAGATGTTGCATCCGCAGCTGATTTGGCTATTGAAAAAACCGTCAATGCTTCAGTTGCAAACATGGGAAATCTGGTTAAGTGGACAATTTCTGTAACCAACAAGGGTCCTGATATGGCAACCGGCGTTAAGGTTAGTGATGTGCTTCCTGAATCCCTGATTTGGGTAAGTGACGATTCAAACGGCAGATATGATGTAAATGATGGTGTTTGGGATATCGGCACTTTGGCTAATGGTGCAAACGTTAAACTCAACATCATCTGCAGGGTTAATGCAACTGGTGTCATAGAGAATGTCGTTTCTGTAACTGGGGATCAATATGACTGGAATAAATCCAATAACCATGCACGTGAAATAATTAACGTAAATCCTGCATGTGACCTGTCTGTTGTTAAGGCTGTCAGTGACAGTGTCGTTAATTATACTGATGTGGTTAGGTGGACTGTGTCTGTGTCAAATAATGGTCCGGATGATGCCACTGGCGTTAAGATTTATGATGCTTTGCCTGCAGGTTTTGTTTATTTGAACTCCACAAGACCTTATGTCCATGGCATAATTGATATTGGAGATTTGCCTGTTGGCGAAACTGTGAATGTTGATATTTACACAATGGTAAATATCACTGGAAACTTTGTTAATGTTGCAAGTGTCAAAGGAAATGAGCATGATTACAATTTGAACAATAACGAAGCCAATGCTTCAATATTCGTTAAGCCTGCAGCTGATTTGTCAGTTGTAAAGGATGTTAATGTATCTGATGTTAATTTGACTGATCTGGTTAAATGGACAGTTACTGTAACCAATAACGGCCCTGATATTGCAACTGGAGTCGTCGTTAGGGATGTTCTTCCCAAATCTTTGGTATTTGTCAGCTCAGACAACGCAAAATATGACAAAAACTCCGGTAAATGGGACATCGGCACCTTAGCTAATGGCGCTAGTGTCAGTTTGAATATAATTTGTATGGTTAACGATACAGGTGTTATCGAAAATTTTGTTTCCGTCAGCGGAAATGAGTTTGATTGGAATAAAACCAACAATGACGATAGCAGCATTGTTAATGTAAGTCCTGCATGTGACCTGTCTGTTGTTAAGGCTGTCAGTGACAGTGTTGTCAACTATACTGATGTGGTTAGGTGGACTGTGTCTGTGTCAAATAACGGTCCGGATGATGCTACTGGCGTTAAGATTTATGATGCTTTGCCTGCAGGTTTTGTTTATTTGAACTCCACAAGACCTTATGTCAATGGCATAATTGATATTGGAGATTTGCCTGTTGGCGAAACTGTGAATGTCAATATTTACACACGTGTTAATGTCACTGGAAACTTTGTTAATGTTGCAAGTGTCAAAGGAAATGAGCATGACTATAATTTGGACAATAACAAAGCTAATGCTTCAATATTCGTTAAGCCTGCAGCTGATTTGATTGTAACCAAGAATGTTAACGAGTCCGAACCTAACTATTTGGATCTTGTCAAATGGACAATAACAGTTCACAACAGGGGAATTGATACTGCAACCGGCGTTAATGTCATTGAAGTTCTTCCGCAATCTTTGGTATGGGTTAGCGATGACTCAAACGGTGATTATGATGCAGGCACTGGAATATGGAATGTTGGAACAGTCGGTGTCGGTGAATCCAGAACATTGGCTATAGTTACCAGAGTCAATGCCACTGGGGAATTTGTGAACATTGTTTCAGTTTCAGGCAATGAATTTGACTGGAACAAGTCCAATAATTTGGATAACGAATCAATAAATGTGGCAAATGCAACAGATCTGGAAATAATCAAGATTGTCAACCAGTCCGTTGTGGATTATCATCAGTCTGTAAAATGGACAATAGTCGCAATTAATCACGGTCCGGATAAGGCAACCGGGGTATATGTTGATGATATATTGCCTGAAGGATTTAAGCTCATAAACTACACCGCTTCCAAAGGTTTCTACGATAACGGAATGTGGTCTGTTTGCTGCATTGAATCCGGTGAAAACCAGACTTTGGAATTGATTTGTGAAGTTGTAAAAACCGGAGAGTTCACCAATGTTGCAATAATTAACGGCAGTGAATATGACCCTAACAAAACCAACAATAGGGATAATGTAACCGTAAATGTTCCAAAATCATCCGATCTGGAAATAATCAAGACTGTTGACAATCACTATCCTGATTATGGAGACATTGTCGAGTGGACGATCACTCTTGTCAATAACGGCCCTGATGACAGTGACGATATTCAGGTAATTGATTCATTGCCTGAGGGTCTGGAGCTGATAAGCTATCGCTGCAGCGCAGGAAGTTACTTTGAAGATGTCTGGGAAATTGATCATTTGGTTAACGGCGCCAGTGAATGTTTGGTGCTTCGCTGTCTGGTAAATGCACTTGATGAAATTGAAAACATCGCAAAGGTCATCCCGTCACAGCATGACTGGAATGAGTCAAACAACAACGACAGCGACAAAATTTCTTCCAATCCTGTTGCAGACCTGTCCATTGTCAAATTTGCAAATGTCTCCCAAGCGAATTATTTGGATTTGGTTAAATGGACATTGATAGTAACCAATAATGGATTTAATGATGCAACTGGAGTATTTGTCAGTGATGTAATCCCGCGCGGTTTGGAAGTTGTTGATGTTATTGGGGGAAGATATGAAAATGCAATATGGGACATTGGCGATTTGAAAAGCGGCCAATCCAGAGAGTTGGAAATAATATGTAAAATCAAGGCCACAGGTAAATTCAGCAATGTTGCATTTGTATGGGCGCAGGAAACGGATCCTGATTTAAGCAACAATGAGGATGAGGATTCATTCTATGTGCCTCCTGCAAGTGACATCTCCGTTACAAAAACAGTATCCAAATATAAATACAATGTAGGCGACCTTGTAAGATATGCCATTAAGATTACCAATAACGGTCCCGACAGGGCCAGCGGAATAAAAGTTCAGGAAATGATGGACGATTCTTTACTGTTGAAGTCTTTCCATGCAAGCGCAGGAGATTTTGACATAATCAATGATGTCTGGTCATTGGATGAGCTTGATGTCGGCGAGTCAGAATTTCTGAAAATCAGCGCAATTGCTAAAAAAGCAGGAATCGCTGAAAATAAAGTTGTTGCAACCAGTGATAATTTTGACCCTGATTTGGATAACAATGATGATAACGTATCAATCAGTGTTTCTGAAAAAGACAAACCTGTCAATGTCACTAAAGAATTCAGAAAACATTCTGATGAGTATCACAAACACTATTCTGCTTCCATTCTTCAAAAATATCCTTCCGGAAATCCTGTTATGGTGCTCGTGCTCTTGTTTGTGTTTAGTTTGGGTGCAATATATGGTAACAATATCTTGAAGAAAAGATAATTTTAAGTAGCTATCACGCTACTATTTTTTATTTTTTTCAAACGATTTTTCAAAATTTTGTAAGTACCAAAATTATTAATTTCACGATAAATTATTTTAATAGTTGGTGCTAAAACTAGCCGAATACTGCTTCTTTTTTTCAATTAAATCAATACCTTTAAATAAAAGTTCCAACAAATTTATTGTTAGATATTGATGAAATTATATTTTTTTACAAAAATTAATGTATGAGTCAATATTTTTAATTAATTAAACGAGGTGTAATTATGGCTGAAGAAGAAATGATTGAAGAAACTTCTGAAGAATTTGTTGATGAAGAAGAAGAAAAATTACCTTTCGCAAAAGCTGAAGTTGTACGTTTAATGAAAGAAAATCTTGATGACGACAAAATGATCAGGGAAAGAGTAAAAGTGGAAATGAACAAATTTTTAGGCGAAGTATTAAAAAACGTATGTAAACAATTAAACGATTATCCATACACTACAATCGAATACGAAATGCTTAAAGAATCTACTTACCCATACACTAACATTGAAAGAATTAATCAAGAAAAAGAAAGAATCTTATTACATTTAGAAGCTATCAAAGCGGACTGTAACGCATTAGCTATGGATGTTCAAAAAACTTTAAAATTAAAAGATGTTGTTGAAGAAGACACTTTCGCAAGCTTCTCAGCAAGTCTCGATGAAGAAGAGGAAGAAGAATAATCTTCTTTCTTAATTTTCTTCAATATGACTGAAACCTGTTTTTAAATCTTTGAGTTCCTCTTCTGGAATTTCAAGAATCTCTGCACTGTCACTGACAATATTACTTTGACCGAATGGATCCAGAATAATCAATGTTGCAGTTTCATTACCTTCCTTAAGGTCCTGAATTTTCTTTAATGTATTTTTAGCATTTTCCTGTGATTCGGCATCATCAAAAAGATTCAAGGCTTTTTTTACTGCATCCTCAAATCTGTTGAGCATTCCTTCTACGTTTGTAACGTATCCTTCTGATTTTGGTCCAGGCTCTACTTTTATGCCCACTTCAGGAATTGAAACTGTTGCAGACTGTGACCTGACGACTCTGACGGTTAAATTGCTTTTGTTAATTTCGATAACGTATTTTGCAGGGTCGTTTTGTTCGAGTGCAATGATGTCACTGTGTCTGAATCCGCATTCAGGGCATTGGATTGTTGTTTCAAGAACCTTTCCAAAATGAGGTATTTCCAGTTCCCTCATGATTGATTTGGCTTTTCCTTCAACAAAGCATACTGGACATTTGATAATCATTTCATTTATTTCTTCTTCATTCATTTAAAACATATCCTTTTTCAGTTAATTCTTTTATGATTTTATCTAATTTTTCAGCGTTAGCAGCACAGATGGTTGTTTTCCTGTACTCTGACAGGTTATACAGTTCATTGAGATATTCCTTTTTGCTTTCATCCTCATTAAGTTTTTCAATGAATCTGTGAGCGGAATCATCATCTGAAACATTGATGTTTCTAACCAAAGGCTCCCTGAATCCTTTAATGTTGTATACAACCTTTTCCATGCTTCCGTTGTTCTTTGTGATAATTATGTCAATTACGTCTGAAAGCTCATCCGCGCTGTTTATCAGGTTGATTGTGGCGCATGACTTGTTTATGGCGGACAGTATCTTGTCAAGTGTCTTGTCAATGGCTTCTGCATGAATAACATTCGCACCATTTATTTTTGCTTGTTCTATTAAGTGATCATGTATGATTCTGTTTTCCCTGAAGAAATCCAGCTGCTTTCCACCACGGTGTATCTGAACTGCCCTTTTAACAAATCTTTCCTTGTGGGATTCCTCATCGGAGCTCAATATGAAAAAGTAAATGTTGGCATATTCCTTAAACTGCTCGATGTCAATCAGTCCAGGAACCAGGTGGACCCCTTCAATGATTATGTCGTCATAATCTGTGATTGCCCTCTGGATAATTTTTTCAAGTCCCGGAATGACTGCTGATGCATGCTCATCGAATCCCGCTGACACCAGTTCATCATAACTTTCGTAACGTTCCTTGTTTCTTAAATGTTTATATGCATCATAAGATGAGCTGTGAAGTGCTGGAGCATATTCCTTTCCAATGATGCCTCTGACAACTGCTCTTATGAAGTCACTTTCAATTAAATGTTTAATATTCAATGTTTTAGCCAGTTCTGCAGCTATTGTGGATTTTCCAATTCCTGATGCGCTTCCAATCAGGATAACATAAGGTTTTCTCATGTTAAATTCTCCTTGACAATAATTTTTTTATTTTTATCTTTGTCATTACATTTATAAATAATCACTATAAAACATCATACTTTATTAATGTGAAAAATTATAATTAATATTAATATATTATTTTTTGAAATATTACTTTTGAAAAATTAAGATAATAGATTTACATGATTAGTTATAAGTTATAAATTATAGGATAGGGGTGAAATTTTTGTATTCAGTAAATTCAGTTAAAGAGATTCAAGACTTAAATCCATTCATCGTAGTCGGATGTGGTGGAGGAGGTGAAAAATTCTCCAATCTTGAAGGTGTTGAGGCAGTAGGATTCATAGATGATGATGAAAGAAAACAGGGAAAGCAATATTGCGGACATATTGTTGCAGGCAGCCTAAATGAATGTTTGGAAAGCGCACCTGAAGCAAAATCACTTGTTATAATGTTGCCTATTGGTGCTGAAGGCGCTGCATTGAAGTATGCGGTTCAGGCTATTGATGCAGGTTTGAATGTTATCACTTCCTTTAGATCATTGTCAGTGGAAGAAAATCTGTCTTTAAAGAAATTTGCTGATTCAAAAAATGTTGTTATTAAGGAAATCGGTCCTAGATTAGATGTTGTGGAAAAAATTGCCGGAATCGCTCCTGAAAAATCATGTGAAGTTTTACCAAAAATATCTTATACTCCTAACGCTCCGGTAATTTTTGTTGGAGGAACCTCCCAGGAATGTGGTAAAAGAACCACCACTAAAATGCTTGGACTGGCAGCAAGTGAAAGAGGCCTTACTCCTGCTATAATTTCAACTGATGAAATGGGATTGGAAGAACCTACTGATTTTAATTTCAGGGCTGGAAGTCTATCCGCTATGGATGTTCCGGCAGCTGTTTTATCTGCAATCAAATATGTTGAAGAAACCAAAAAGCCAGATATCATTTTCATTGAAGGTCAATCCAGCTTAACTGAAAAAGGAAACCCTCACCCTAGAGGATTGTCTGCAGCAATTCTTATTGGTGCTTCTCCTGATGCAGTAATTGTTGGACACAGACCAAACCACCCATACAGGGAACCTCGCGGCATTGTGGAAGAAATCACAGCTATTGAAGCTGTTGAACCTACAAAAGTTGTAGGACTTTCCGTAAACCTTAAGAATGCTGAATTGGACATGTGTCCTGAGTATTTCGAGTCAACATATGGATTGCCTGCGGAAGATGTTTATAATAATGGAGCTTCTAAATTGTTAGATGCTATTTTTGAATACTTAGAGGAGTAATTGAAATGAGTTTTACTGATACTTTAAAAAGAAGTTTAGGTTTCGAAGAGACCGAAACTAGCAAAAGGGAAAAAAATGCAGCAGATAGTGCTTTAGAAAACTTGTCCAACATGATTAACAATCTCACCAGGTCTGAAGGTAGAAGTAATTCCCCACGTCAACAACCTCAAAGGAGCCAATATCAACCAAGACCAAGGCCAGTAAACAATCCAAATCCAAATCCAGCTCCTCGTCCTACTCCAGTTCAGGATTATGTCGACGATGATTATGTGATTACACCGGAACAGTCATTTTATGAGATTGTTCTAATCAGGCCAAAAACAATTGATGATATAAATTATGTTGTTGATCAGGTTTTAGAGGAAAACAATCCTGTCATTTTGGACTTGTCCTTTTTGGAAAAGGAAAGTGCAGCTAATTTTAAATTAGCAGGCGATAAGATTAATCAGATGAGATCAAGATATGGTGTTCAGGCATTATTGCTTGCTAAAACTGATGATAAGGAACTAATCATTGTTTCCCCTAAAAAAGTGAAAGTGATTAACAAAGGATAAGTAGATTAATTTCTACTTTCATTTACTATTTTTTAAAAATACGCTATATCTGATGAGGATATAAACTACAATAACTGCAGCTATTGCAATTTCTATTTCTAAAATGCTGTTTAATATTAGATTTGAACCTATTTTTGACAATACTCCTTTTGTTGCAAGTGCGCTGATAACAAAAGGAAACGTAAATGCCGCAAAGCTCGGATAAAAATCCAAATTCCTATATTCAATGAATTTCCAAAGGGCAAAGACATAGAATATGCAGGCAAATATGTAAAGCACAGTCACAAACTCAAGGGATATGCCGGAAGCTGAGTTGAGATAGCCGACAATCAGTATGCTTAAAACCGCAGTGAAAATACAGATTAATGGCTTATTTCCGTCAGGAACTTCAGGATATCTGATGTATCTGTATATTACCAGAGGCAATGTTATGACCATTGCAATAAATCCTATTATGAAAAATATGAATCCTATTGGGGTTGCCCAATGAACTCCTGATGTGATTGCACCCATGGTTATTCCTACAAAGACTATCCAGTATGTCGGATAGACATTCGAAATATTAAAATTACGTACAATAAAATGATAGGTAAAGTAAATCATTAGCAGAATATGCAAAGCAATTCCAATAATCCATACACCATATGCAATACTCGGATTAAATGTGATGATGTATGTAGATAGAATTATCAAACTCATGGAAAAAGTACCCGAACTGCTTGCAATCACAGGATTTTTAAAGTCCTTTTTAATCAGGTCAGTGTAAAAAATCAGTTTTAATATTATTAAAATTAAAAATATTAGTCCAATACCTCCAAAAATTACCCTTAGGTATGGATGGATGTCCTGAGTGAGATTTCCCAGCGACAGCAGTGCAAGAATCAATCCGCTAATTGGTATTGGAATATTTTTAATCAGGTTCATAATTTTAATTTTGTTTTTAGTTTATTTAGAATTATTGATTAAATTTCAAAGAATTCTTGTGCATTTTTATGGGAAATTTTTTCAATGTCTCCCACGTCATGCCCCAATCTTTCCAGCTCACGAATTGTTTTAGGAACAGAAAGGGGATCTGACGGCTTGTTGCTGATATCGCTGTTTAGGAGGAATCTGTCAAATCCGTATTCATCTAGAATTGATATGGCTTCAAATTTATTCATTTTTTGAGGCTGCACGGTCAAACCGAGCATGCAATCGGTATCAATCGCATCGCCTACAACTTCAGGATTGATGTGGTCGATAACAGCCTGCTTTTCATCAAGATGCTGTGGTAAAATCTCCATGATTTCCTTTAAGACTTCCCTCTTGTTTTTTCTTGGGGTGTGGATAATGACTTTTGAGTTGGTCTCGCTTGCTATGTCCAGCTGTTTTTTAAAGGTGGCAATTTCTTCATCTGTTAAATCCTCAAGGCCGATTTCACCGATTGCAACAATCTGGTTGTTTTCAATCCATCTGTATAGATTCTCATAAATCGGTTCAGGATTTTTGATTGTGTTTGTCGGATGTATTCCCAAGGCCACTTTCAGGTCAAGTCCGTATTCCCCTGCTCTTTTGGTGTCATATTCCAGGATTCTGTTCAGGTGGTTTAGAAGGATGATTTCATGTTCGATCCTGTAAGGATAATAGCTGCAGGTAATTGCGGTTTTGATTCCTGCAAGATACATCTTTTCGAAATCTTCGCTGCTTCTTGAGTCGGCGTGCATGTGTGTGTCAATCATTATATTTCCCCTATATTTGTTATCTGTGTTCATTTTTCTTTGTTATATTTTAAAAAATTATCTGATTGAGGTCTTTATTTTTAAATCTTTTGGAAGTGTTATTATGTGTTTTGGTTCACTATGGTAGATTTTATATCTTTAGTAATAACAATATCAGTATAAGTAATACTACATAGGTGGTAGCACATGTTTAAAAATGATGAATATTTAGAAGATTTAGATACGATTTTTGAGGAAGTTAAATTCTCAGCAAACTCATTTGTACGATTGAAGATATTGGCTTGTTTATTTGAAAAGCCGCAGAACATGAAAGCAATGACTGACCATACAGGCCTAAGCTATAGCTCAGTTTCAAGCAATATCCATGACATGGAACTGAAAGACATGGTGTATAGGCAAAACAACAGGTATTATCTCACAAGCTCTGCAAAAATCAAGATTCAGAATATCCTTGAATTGAAAAGAGTAATCTGCCTGCTGAATAAGTTTTTTAATATTTTGGACGGGCACATTGTTGATGTCATTCCCAACGAATCCGTTGCAGAGCTATATCTGCTTGGAAAGGCGAACCTTATGGAATCAAGTGGCGTGGATGCCTATCGGACTTATAACTTCATTGAAAAATGCCTGCTGGATGCAGAGTCTGTAAAATGCATTATGCCGTTTTATCAGGAACAGTTTTTCACGGTTTTAAATGACCTGATTTCCAAAAACAGGGATGTTGAAATTCTTGTTCCGAAACGTGATTTGGAAGTTTTCGAGGAAAAATCAGGCATTGAATATTTGACTCCATTTAATGAAATGGATTCATTTTTATTGATTGTAACAGATGACGTGATGATTTTGGGGCTGTTTATGGAAAATGGCTTCTTTGATCAGAACAGGTTGCTGACATCAAAAAATGAGGAGTGTATCGAATGGGCCAATAGGCTTTTTAAAAATTTTAAAAAGAAAAATAAATGAGTTGAATACTCATTTATAATATTTTTCCAGATATTCTGGTAATTCGGAAATAGCTATTCTTTCTTGCTCTTCAGTGTCTCTGTCCCTTACAGTAACCTGGTTGTCTTCAAGGGTGTCAAAGTCCACTGTGACTGCAAGAGGAATACCAATTTCATCTGCTCTTGCATATCTTTTACCGATGGTACCTGTTGCATCGTATTCCACTGTGAAACCTGCCATTCTTAATTGTTCGGTTAAGTCCTGAGCTATTTCACGAGGTCCTTCCTTGTTTACAAGTGGGAAAATTCCAAGTTGTACAGGAGCAACAGATTTGTTGAATTTGAAGTAATCTTTTCCTTCGGTTTCGGTAAATGAATGTAATAAAACTGAGTATGTGATACGGTCAATACCGAATGAAGGTTCAATTACGTGAGGAACAACCTTTTCACCGGTGATTTCCTCTTCAACATCTTCGAATAAGAGTAAATCTTCAGTTATTTCGTAAGTTTTATCCAATTCCACGACATATTTTCCGTCTTTTTCAATTGCTGCTTTGATTTCTTCAACATCAGCATCTTCAATAGCTTGTTTTACCTTAGGGGAATCTCCTTTAAATATTGGTCCGAATTTGGATAAGTTAGGTTTCACAACTGTTTTTTGTACTTTTTTAGGTTCGTCGTATTCCATGAACACGTTCAGCTCATCGTTACTGTATTTGGAATGTGATGTTAGGTCGTAATCTCCTCTGTCTGCAATTCCAATGATTTCAACCCAGCCGTATTTGTCTGTTAAGACTTCAACGTCCCAGCAGTCAAGCGCATAGTGAGCCATTTCTCCTGCAAGGTGCTGTCTGAATCTTAAAACATCTTCAGGAATGCCTATTTCAGTTAGGAATTTACGGGCTAAGTATAATTGGTAGATTAACATTTCATTAGCGACAATGCCTTTGTCAAGTGCTTCGCGTGCAGTGATTTCTATAGGTTCAAGATTCTTTTCCTGAACTTCCTGTGAGTTTAGACGCAATACGACATCCTCGATTTGTGAGAATTTAGGATGTGTTTTGTCTTTAGGGTTTAAAAAGATTTCAGCTTCTGCCTGTGTGAATTCCCTAAGTCTGATAACTCCTTGTCTTGGTGAAATTTCATTTCTGTATGCTTTTCCAAGTTGAACTGCACCAAATGGAAGTTTTCCTCTGAAGAATCTTTCAAGTCTCTTGAATAAAATGAATATTCCCTGTGCGGTTTCAGGCCTCATGTACCCTACCTTGTCTCCTTTGGCACCGATTTCTGTTTTAAACATCAGGTTGTAGTTCCAGATGTTTGACAGTTTTCCGCCACACTCAGGACAGGTAATGTTGTTGTCAATGACAATTTGGTCAAGCTCTTCATTTTCAAGGCTTTCCACATCTTCACCAATGACCTCTTCAATGATGTGGTCTGCTCTGAACACTTCTCCGCACTCTTCACACTTACACATTGGATCGGTGAAGTTGTCAACATGTCCGGATGCCTTTAAAACTTCTTTAGGCATTACGGTAGGTCCTTCAATTTCATAGAATCCTTCACCGGAAACATATTGTTTTCTCCATTTTTGCATGATGTTGTTTTTAAGGCTTGCTCCGAGAGGTCCGTAATCCGTAAATCCGGATACTCCTGAGTAAATCTCGAATGACGGCCATAAAAATCCTCTTTTTGCACTTATATTTGACATTTTATCATGATTCATAAATATTATCTCCAATTATTTTTTCAATTCGTAATCTTGTTTGACTCTGCTGCTTTCTGGGCGAGTCTGACCCATATATTTACTGTTTCTACTTGGGTGTCCATATGGTATTTCTGAAGGACTGGTCATTGTTTCAAAAACAATTTGACATACTCTCTGACCGGGATAAAGCGCTACAGGCATTGCTCCGATGTTTGAGATTTCCAATGTGATTTTACCTTCAAAACCAGGATCTATGAATCCTGCGGTAACGTGCATGGTAACACCTAATCTTCCCATACTGGAACGTCCTTCCACTCTTGCAACCAAATCGTCAGGTATTTTAACATATTCCAGAGTGGTTGCGAGGGCAAATTCATTAGGGTGAATAATAAATGCTTCTCCTTCACTGACAGTAGTTGATTCCATGTAAGATGAAACGTCCTCTTCATCTTTAGGGTCAATATAAGGTTTTCTAATAACTTTAAATACTTTAAACTCATCTCCCAGTCTCATATCAATAGAAGATGGCTGAATTTGTTTTTCATCTAAAAGAGGGTCAATGGTTATTTTTCCCTCATTTAAATATTCTTTTATGTCTTTATCACTTAAAATTGCCATTTTTTCACACAAGTAAGTTTATAAAAATTATAATTCTTTTTCAAATAGGTTGTCAATTCTGTCAACAACGCTGTCAATGGTTTTTTCACTGTAGTCAATTGTTATTGCATCGAATTTACATGTATTAACGCAAAGGCCGCATCCCTTGCATTCTTCATAATCGATAGTTATTCTGCCATTTTCGAAACTGATTGCATCAAACATGCAAACTTCATCCAGACACAGTTTACATTTTTTACATCTGTCCTCATGAAGTTTCACATTAACTCCGTCGAGTTTTTCCAATTTATCGCTTATATCATCGTCCAGATTAGGATAAACCTTCCACAGACAACAGCATGGGCAGCAGTGACATATTGTCAAAAGCCCTTTTCCAGGTCTTACATTCATCCAGACGGTATCAATTTTATTTCTTCCAATAATATGGCTTAAACCGGCGGCATCTGCCCTGTCCACTTGAGCCAAAGCTTCTTCAACAGTGGAAAGTTTACCGATATGCTTTGGAATTTTTCTGGCGGTAGGTCCAAGGAAAATGCAACCAATGTCTCGAGGATAATCTGTACATTTGTTGGATGTTCTGCAAAGGCAGGAATTCATAATGACGATGTCATCACATCTTTTAATGACTTCCTTGATAACATCTGTCGGCAGGAATTCGGAGCCTTCAGATTCAATTTTCTTATTAACATTAATTGTATTTGGGACAACAACGATCTCATCATCTTCAAAAAGCATTTTATCGATGATTTTCTTATATATTTTAGATTTTTTGGTAATCTCCGCTATCCAAAATCTCCAATTGAAGATGTATCTGAGCGTAAATATACTAATGTCTGCAAATCTAGGTCGTCTCATTGTTCACCAACTTTATTTTTTAATCTTCTCAATATTCCTTTGAATGTATGTGCTTCCCGTCCTGTTATGAATGCTCTTGAGATAATGTTGTTGAAAGTTTTAAGGCCGTTTCGTTTCTTATGGTCGGGAATGTCTAAACTGTCTATCAGCTCTTTCATATCATTGACGAGATATTCCTTTTCAAGAGGTGTGCTTTCGGACAGGCCTTCAACTCCATATTCATGCCTGTTCTTAAACAGTTCATAGAATATTATTGCAGCCGCATGTGAAATATTCATTATTGGGTAAGTGGGATCTGTTGGAATGGACACGCAAATATCGCAGTCATCAATTTCTGCATTGGTAAGTCCATTTCCTTCTCTTCCAAACAAAATTGCTATTTTATTTGAAACATTCATTGCTTTACCGAGCTCCTCAGGTCTCAGTGGAATTCTTGATAAGTTATAGCTTCCTCCAGCCATTCCGGTTGAAGCAACCTTAAAATCAATTCTCTGTGATTGGTAAAACTCATCAAGGGTCTTGTAGATTTTTGCATTTTCCACAATGTATTTCCCGTGAGTTGCCTGATAATAAGCTTCATTGGTCAATGTTGGAGGGTTAATCAACACTAAATTCTTCAATCCGAAGTTAGCCATGGTTCTTGCAAGAAAACCGATGTTTCCTGGAGTTTCACACTCCACAAAAACTATGTAAATGTTGTCTTTAAACATTTTGGTTTCTTTTTCTTCCTGCTCTTTTGTAAGCTGCGCTCTTACGGTTCCTCTGGACTGTGCTTTCGGTTTTGATTTTTTTGTAGAAGTTGACTTTTTTTCTGCAGTGCTTTCTTCCTTTTTCTCGTCTGAACTTATTGGTTGTGTTTCAACAACTTTCTGTTCGTCAACAGCAGTATCTCCTATTTTAATCAACTCCTAATTTAATTTATTCGTAAGCTTTATCTAATAATTCTAACAAGTGCATACACTTGATGTCTTCGCATCCTATTGCATTTAATCCGTCCTGAATGTTCAGCTGACAGAACGGACAGATTGTAATTACTGCATCAGATTCAGTATCTTTAATCATTTCAGCTTTTGATTTTGAAAGATCAAGTGCTATTTCAGGTTTTCCGGATTTTATTCCTCC
>NZ_JAZQFM010000037.1:0-27425 GCF_045539575.1 Methanobrevibacter sp. | reverse complement strand
ATGGACCTTAGCCTCATTATCAACAAATGTACAATTATCAATAGTACCATCAGCACCAGTCCACATAATAGCACCACCATGACCACCAGTAGTATTAACACCAAAGGAATTTTCATACATCACATTACCTAAAGCAGAGTTATTAGTAAATACAGCATTCTTGATACTACCTAAATGACCAAACCAGAACACAGGACCACCAGATCTATTAGCAATGTTATTAGTAAATGTAGCATTTTCCAAAGTGCAGTTATAAGCACCTTTATACCAGTCAACAGCACCACCATTAACACCAGCAAAGTTATCCTCACAGACAATATTACTAATATGCATGTTACTACAATTACCCTCAACACTACCTTGCATGAAAATAGCACCACCATTGACTTTAGCATCATTGCTTATAAATGTACAATTATCAATGGTACCATTAGTACCAGTCCACATAATAGCACCACCATGACCTCCAGTAGTATTAATACCATAGGAATTTTTATACATTACATTACCTAATGCTGAGTTATCAATAAATGTAACATTCTGTATAGTACCTAAACTACCATACCAGAATACAGCACCACCAGACCTGTTAGCTACATTATTAGTGAAAGTAGCATTAATTAAATGACCATTATGAGCATCTTGATGGTAATCAACTGCACCACCATTAACACCAGCATAGTTATTGGTAAAGTCAGTGTTAGTAATATAAGTACTATTACTACCATCTAGATATATAGCACCACCACGATAGGAAGCATTATTACCACTAAACTCACAACCATCAATACTACCTTGTGCACCAACCCAAAGGATTGCACCACCATCACCATTGACAGTACTTGTAGCAGTAGCAGTATTGTTAGTAAAAGTAGATCCATGGATACTCCAACCTTGACCATCTACATATATAGCACCACCTTTAGATGCATCATTACCTACAAATTCAGTGGTATTGATTTTACCATTATCACCATAAATATATATTGCACCACCATAATTATTAGCTGTATTGTTAATGAAACGGGAATTATGTAAACCTTCACGAACACCTGTTGTATCAGAAGGATAAAAGTACATACCTCCACCATTTACGGTAGCTTTATTATTGGTTAAGGTAATGTTATTGAATCTATTTGCAATAGCCCTCATAAATATACCACCACCATTACCAGAAGTACAATCAGTAATAGTAATGTTTTCCATTAATGCAACAGGACCACTTGCCATAATACCTCCACCATTTCTAGCAGAAGTAGCATTAATAATATTAATATTGGTTAAGCGAACATTAGCAGGAGGCCTTCCAGTGTCCCTATAACTTAACATAATAGCACCACCTTCAGCACCTGCATAACTGTTAGTAATATTGACATTGTCTATTCTGGTTTGAGTACCTGAAACTAAAATTGATCCACCATTACCCTCCGTCAACGCAGTGTTGTTAATGAATTGGGAATTTGAAATGACAGTAGTTGCAACTGGGCTTGAAGCAGTACATATGGCTCCACCATTATACGCAGTATTATTAATAAATGTAGAACTCTCCACTGTTAAGGAACCATCAGCACGTATTGCCCCTCCATACATTCCAAAGTTATCTTTGAAAATACAATTTTCAATAGTGAGTGGACTGTTAGCATATATAGCCGCTGTATTCTCACTATAACCGTTGATGAATGTTAAATCTTTTAAAGTAACGGTACCGGTTAATTGGAAAATTTTAGATAAGCCTTTTGCATCGATGACAATATTTTGACCATTACCTTGGATAATTTTTGCAGTAGAAACTGGAATACCTAAGGTAGCCAAATCTGAATCAGTATCTGCATTATAGGTATAGTTTTTATCTAAGGTAACTGTACCTGTCTCATCATTATCTATTAAATTTTTCAAGTCCGTGAATGATCCTGCGTCACCATCACCTAGTACCGTTTCTTCAGTATCAGGGAGTGAATATGACGAAAGATCATTACTTTCGCTGACAACAGAAACATTGTCTTGTGTTGTCAGTATATCATTATCTGCGTTATTTACATCTAAATCAGCAGCTGAAACTGCAGATAAAGAGCAAATAAAACACATAATTATACATATAATTAATATATCTCTCATTTTCATAATACACCCCCTCCAAGTAAAATATTGTTTACGTCTGTAAACATTATGGAGAGTTTAACGTGATATTTATTTTTAAAAATTATAATATATATGACTTACTAAATGGTATTTAGAAAAAAATTGAACATATTTTAGAACAATATTTTTTCAATTAGTTAACATCCAAAGCAATTAGAAAAAAAGTAAACATATTTTACATATATCATATGCATTTAAAAAATATTTAATCGAAAAATTTTCCGGAAAAATAGCTCCAGAAAAAAATAGCCTCAAAAATTATCGCTCGAAACATGGCTAAATCAATAGATTGATATATATCACTTGATAAAAATAGTCAAGTTTTAATCACTGAAAAATTAACTAAAAAGGAAATATCAATATTTCAATAAAAAATTGAATGTTCACAAAATAATCATAGTTGAATTCAAATAAATGAAAAGGGTGTTTAAAAAAAGGTAAAAAAGAAGATTTAATTATTTTTTAAATCTTCTTAATTGTGTTGAACCAAGCGCCAACAAGACTAACAACAATACTAATATTGGATTACCGGTTGGATATTTTGCTAAACCAGCATTAACGTGTTTTTCACCATCATGATGAGGATTTGGGCCATCTTCATAATGGACATCAATATCAGTTATTGTGTCATTTGCTTCGTATTTCTTATCACCTGAGTAAACTGCGGTAACATCATGATCACCTTTAGTCAGGCCAGGGATATTAAATACTGCTTTTCCGTTTTCAACTACAGCAGTGTATTTTTTACCATCGACTGTAATGGTTACTGTACCTGTTGCATCGCTAGGCACTTTAACAACAACTGTTGCATCTTCACCTTGTTCTATTTTATCTCCAGTTGCTGAAATTGGAGTTTTAACTTTGGTTACAGTGAATTTTGTTGTTGTTGTGCTTGGCAAGTATTTGCCATCTCCTTCGTATGTTACTTTAGCGGTGTATTTTCCGCTTGGAAGTTCAGGAACAATGACTTTAGCTTTGCCGTTAACGATGTCTGCATAATAACCTACGCCGTCAATGTCAACTAATACACGACCAGTTGCGTCACGAGGGACAGTTACAGTAATGATTTCGTCTTTTCCAACAGTGATGTCTTTGCTTGTTGCAGATACTGTTGATGGGACTTTGGATACTGTAAATTGACCGGTTGTGAAGTTTCCGAGATAGTGTTCATCACCGTCATATGTGACAGCGACTGTTCTGTCTCCAGCACTTAATCCTTTCACTTCAAATATAGCTTTTCCGTCTTTGATTTCTGCAGTGTAGTTTTTAGCATCGATTTCAATGGTAATACTACCAGTTGCGTTTTTAGGAACGGTTACTGTAACGACAGCTGTTTCGCCAACCTTGATGTCATCCACATCCACTTTAATAGGAGTGTCGTGTTTTGGAACATCAGGGGATGCAAGGACTCTGAAAGTTGTTTCGTTGCTGCATTGCAAGTACTTGTCATCACCGTTGTATTTTACGCTGACAACATATTCGCCTTCAGGCAATCCTGTAACAACCAGTTCACCGTTTCCGCCGCTTACTGCAACAGTGTATTTTTTACCTTCGGAATATACTACACCTAATGTACCTTCATTTAATGTGAATGTGTATGCTTCACCAGCGATTACAACAGTTACTGTGCCTGTTGCATCTGCAGGAACTTGGAGTGTGATTGTTTCAACTTGACCGACATAGATGTCATGAGCAGTTGGAATCACGAACGGTTCTACCTTATCCACATTGAATTTTGAAGTGTTTGTGCTTGGCAAGTATTTGTCATCACCGGTGTAGGTAAGGCCAACTTCATATACGCCACTAGGTATGCGAGGTATTTCGATTGATCCTGTACCGTCGGTTATGTTTACATAGTATCCGACACCGTCGATGTCAATCAATACCTGACCGGTTGCATCGCTAGGCACTTTAACGGTAATTGTTACGTTATCGTCCACTTTTGTATCCTCAATTGTTGCAGTTACTTCTGATGGCAATTTGGATACTTTGAAGCTTTCAGATGCATGGTTAGGATCATAGTATTCGTCTCCTTCATACATTGCAAATACTGATTTTTCACCAGCAGTCAGGTTTTCAACTGTGAATGTTGCCTTGCCGTCTACAATAGGTTGAGTGTAGCGTTTACCGTCGATTTCAATTGTAATATCACCAGTATAATTTGCCATTAAGTAAGCAAATATATATACGTACATATTTTAATGCTCGGAGCATATAAAAGTTGGTTTTACAATAGAATATTAATAGAAAAAAAATACAACAAAATGTGAACATTTTTGAAAAAAAATGTGACAGTATACACTAAATGTGGCATATTTAGTGAACAGAACAATAATTCGGTTTATTGAAAATTTAAATAAATTTCAATATTAATGCAATATTCCCATCATAGTCACAAAATAAAATAAAATAATTAAACTATAATTAGAAAAAACAGAGAATGTTAAAATAGTACATATGCCACGATTGGCATTAAAAAAAAGAAAAAGAGAAAGGAAGTAATCTATTTGATTACTTTACTTTTGATAATTTCAACCCTTTTGAGAGGGTAGATTTTTTTAGCTTTGTGGTAAATTTCAGAAGCTAATTTACCATTTACGCAAACTTTTACCAAGTCATCGAAGGATCTTTCAGCAGCTGCTTCAATGAGTAAGTCTTCAATGGTTTTTCTCATGAATCTTTGTTGGGAAGATTTAGCTCTTCTTACGGTTACAGCTAATACTTGGAGTTTTAATTTGCGGTCATCTTTAGTTTTGACGATTGCAGAAGCGTCGATTCTGGAAGTTCCTCTTCTGATCATACTTCTTACATAGTCAGTAGTGGTTTTGTGTCCGGTGAATTTAGTGTTTGCCACATCACCTGCAACATTGTCAATTTCAAATCTGAGTTTGATGTATTGTTTTGAGAAATCTCCGGATAATTCTCTCATAGTAACTTCTACGCCTCTACCAATGAGAAGTTCTGGATCTTTTGCTGGAGTTTCTCCAATTTCTTTATCTTCAAAGTTTACTGGTGTTTTAATAGTATACCAGGATTTTTCTTTCCATGTATCACGTACTCTACGTCTTGATTTTGCTTTTGCCATTATATCAACCGTTCAATTTAATAATTTATTATATATGTAATTTAGCGTTTCGCCATTTAATTTTAAAAAATAGTCTTACATTATTTAGTTTATAAAATAATCTACAAAATAAACTTTAAAAATGATTTCAAGAAATTTCCGCTTTAAAATCATCTTTTAGACTATCGTGAGATATTCTCACTTTATTTAAAGAAAATATTTGTAATTAAGTTTTATTTTTTTAAAACCCGCCCATAAAGGTTATAGATAGTTATTTTATTCATGATATATAAAGATTATTGAAATTTCAAAATTTAATGAAAAAAATCAATTTCAAAAAAAATAAATAATGTTTTGATTTTTTACAATAGAAAAAAATTTAACCCTCAATATTGCCTTGAAATTGAAAAAGAAAGTCAAACTTGCAAGGAAAATTTTTTATACAATAGAACTTTTTTTCAAATTACAATATATTTTTTGAATCAAATATCGGACTTCAGCACTATCGATGCACACTTCTCATACAATTCACGCATGTTGTCATCACAGGTTCTAATAGCGTCCTTGCTTGACTTCTTATTTGCCATGGAAAGTATAGTGTTGGTATTTATGTAGCCCCTCTCTTCTATTAAACTGAGGAGTCTTTTTCCATAGGTTAGCTCCGGATTCAAAACACGGTCATGCATGATCTTTAGGGTCCTGTACTCATCAATATGGAACACGTCACACATGCCATACATCTCATTGATTATTTCGGCAGCCCAGCTTTGAAGGGTCACTTCCCTGCCATCCCTCAAAAGCCTCATGTCCTCATCATATGCCCTTTCGGCAGTCAGTTCCTCATTAATCTTGGCTTCCTTTTGCCAGTCGGGATAATCGGATTCCCTTTTAACAAGCATGTAAATCAAAAATAGCTGCAGGAACTTCATGTCACGCTTGATAAGGCCGCATTTGTAGAAGGGATTTATGTCAAGAGTCCTTACTTCAATGTACTCTATTCCACCCTCATTAAGGGAGTTTAGATAATCTGCAGGGTTTTTAGGCTTTAATCTTACCTGAGTATAGAGCTCCTTTGCCTCGGACAAATCGCCGGAATCAATGAATGACTGTATATCACGGGTGAATTCACTTACGCTTGCGTATGACGGATAGAGATCTTTGAGATTCTTGTATCCGCAGGATGCATTTCTGAATGAAACGCCCTTGGTGGAGTAGTAATCTCCATAAGCGTCCCTGGAATCCATCATGTCAAGACATTGGGACGTGAATGATGAGTGTGCAGCTACGGAGCATCCTGTCAGATAAATAATCATCCAGCAGTATCTTAAATAGTTACGGGAAATCTTTAGATAAACTTCATCCTTGAACATCCTGAAGCTCAAATCGGAACCTGAAATCCTGTGCAGTTTCTTCAATACATCGTCTGAAAATGAGAAATTAAAATGAATACCGGATATCATCTGTTTTTTAAGGCCATATTTGCGTGCCAGCGCTTCACGATACTTTTGAGACTCAATTCCCTCATCGGAATACTTTGCTATTGGTATCTTATCTTCATAAGGCAAAATGCACGGCAGTGACTGGAACCATAAATATTCATCATCGCGAAGGGATGTGTTTACAATATCCGCCAGAATGGCAAAAACATCAAATGCCTCGTCAATTGTTTCATAAGTAGGCGTGATCATCTCGACCTGGCTTTCTGAAAAGTCAGTGGTTATCATTGGATTTTTAAGCTTGTCTCCAAAAATTTCAGGATGCTTGGTTAAAGCAAGCTGTCCGTTCTTGTGGACTCTCAGGCTTTCCCATTCAAGTCCAAATGACCCTGTCAAAATTTCCTCTTTAGTTAGATTAGATAAGCACAACAGATCCATGTTTTTACCCCGATTAATGTAATGCTATTCGTTTTGTTGTAATTGCATATATTTTTTCTTTAAATCATCGGGCAGCATTTCGAGTATTATCCTTTCATGTTCCTCTGTGAAAATGAACTCGTTTCCATGGTTTTTTCCTTTGAAAACCACATCGCCGCCAACAATTCCAAATACCGTGTTGATTTCGATTTCTTCCCAGTTTTCATCATCATTGACAGGCGAGGATGCGAATATTAACTCATCATCATGCATCAAACGATAAAGACATTCCCTCATATTGGAATGAACATAAGTCAGCTCACCATCATAAATCATTATGTTAAGCTTGTTTCCTTCTGCCAATTTTGACAATATGCCATTTATCAAATCAAAGCGCTCTTCACCGGAAGCTGAGCCGTTGGCCTTTTCAAATTCATTGACCTTATCAATCACATAAAGCAGTATTCTCTCCGAATCTGTGCTTCCCTTTTGGATTTTTCTGTATTTTTCATCCTGAGGAAAATTAAAGATTGTTCCGTTATGAATAAGCATCCATGAGCGATTGTCCACATCTTTTCTGAAGAACGGATGACAGTTAAGAGGCGTGATTTCACCCACGGTGGCCAGCCGGATGTGGGCAAACACGGTACTGCCGACAATCGGACGGGAGAGTATATCCCTTAGCTTCTCGCTGTCGGATGCCTTGAGAGGTTCCTTTTCTATAAGAGAATCCTCACCGCAAAAGTTTGCCAATCCCCAGCCATGCGGATGCTCTTCCGAGTGACTGTAAAAGCCTTCAAGAAGAGAGTTTATTTGTTTAGGAGTCTTTGAGCTAAAACAAAATATTTCACACATTTTTATCATCACATACCATATCAAAATAACACAGTATAACTTATGTTATATTTTTAATATTATTAAAGTTTTCTAAGATTTCATAAAATTAACATGGTCAATGTATCTCTGCAATACATCATCGACCGGACCCTCATCCATCACAAGCTTGATTCCAGCATCATTAGCCTTGATTTTGGATTTGAATCCATACTGAACTGCAATCAATACATCACAGTCATTGCACATCTTGATTACCTTACCGCCCTGATGCTTTGCATCATCGGAAATTTCAACATCACGGCGTTCCACAAATTTCAAGTCATCATCATAATCATATACGAAAACGGACTTTCCCCTTCCAAGGTGCAAATCCACGTTTTCTCCGTCTGAAGATACAACAGCCAAACGCATTCTAATCCCTTACCTTCTTAATTATCTTTGCCACATTACGTCCAAAGAGCCTTATTGTTTCTATTCCTTCTGTGTCTTCAAGAGCAGTTCCTTCAGGCCCTGCAATCACCATGTTCCAGTATGTGCTTCCTGCAACTATCATGTTGTTTATTGCAAAAAACATCAGCATTTCCTGAAGTGTCAGTGTCACTCCCCCACGCCTTGCAACAGCTATAGGTCCTCCGACCATCCAGTCAAGGAACCTGTCCCCTCCGCGGGAGACCTTACCGATCCTTTGAAGGGCAGCCATGATGTCTCCCCTTGCGGTTCCGAAATATACCGGTGCTGCAGGTATGAACCCATCTGCATGGCGTATCTTTTCGATGATCTCATCCAGGCCGTCGTTTAAAACGCAGTTTCCTGTTTCTGTGCACTTAAGGCATGCGATGCAGGATTGAATCTTCATCCCCTTAAGGGAGATGATTTCAGCCTCGACACCTTCCTTCTCGATTTCCTTTGCACATTCCTCAAGAACTATTTTGGTGTTGGAGTTTGCTCTTGGACTTGCATTTAATAGAATAACCTTACTCATATTATCACACTTACACTTCTGCACCATCTAATGCATGATGACATGTGCAATCTGATGAATCGTCCACTTTTTTTATGAAATTGTAAATCAAGTCAAGTAGCTCAACTTCCTTTTCAGCCACCATTTCGAAGACTTCATCGATTGTAAGTTCCTGTTCGGATATTCCTGAGGCATAGTTGGAGACTATGCATATTGAATTGTAGCAAATTTCCCTTTCGCGTGCCAAAGTGACTTCAGGAAGTCCTGTCATTCCGACAAGGTCTCCTCCAAGCATCTTGAACATTTTTATCTCGGCAGGAGTTTCGAATCTTGGCCCTTCTGTGCACACATATGTTCCGCCTAAAATAACGTCACCGCACTCGGTCAATACGTCCCTTAAGCTTGGACAGTACGGTTCGGTGACATCTACATGGACAACCTTGTCCTCATAGAATGTTTTTGCCCTGTTTTGTGAGAAATCTAAAAAGTCATTCGGGATAACAAATGAACCTGGAGGCATGTTAACATTCATGGATCCGACTGAATTGGTTGCTATAATCCTGTCCACACCGACTGCCTTTAAAGCATCAATGTTTGCTCTGAAATTAATCTTGTGCGGTGGAATGGAATGACCTGAAGCATGGCGAGGTATGAATGCGACTTTCTTTGAGAAAATCTCAAGAATTGACACTTCCACTTCACCATATTCTGTCTTGACCAGTTGAGTTTCACAGCTGTCTGCTTTTTGGGTGATTTCATACACACCGCTGCCGCCTATTATGCCTATCATCTTAACTACCCTTTACATACTGCAATAGGTTTGACTTTTGCAACAAGTTTAGCGATTCCTGTGCTGTCTGATACGCGAACTACACTGTCAACGTCCTTGTATGCTCCAGGAGCTTCCTCTTCAATGACATGTTTGCTTGTTGCCTTGATCTTGATTCCCTTGGATTCGAGGTCTGCTGTGATTTCATCAGCGTCATAGTCCTTTTTGGCCTTGGACCTTGACAATACCCTTCCTGCACCGTGAGCGGTTGAACCGAATGTTTCTTCCATAGCCTTTTCGGTTCCGCACAATACGTATGAAGCGGTTCCCATGGTTCCAGGAATAAGTACAGGCTGTCCTACTGCCCTGTATTTTTCAGGAACTTCCTCTCTTCCAGGACCGAATGCACGGGTTGCTCCTTTTCTGTGGACAAGGAGGTCCTCTTCACGGTTGTAGACCTTGTGGGTTTCCATTTTCACGATGTTGTGGGCAACGTCATAGACAATGTCCATTTCCATGTCTTTTGCTGATTTTCCAAGAACGTCCTCAAAGGTTTCACGAATCCAATGAGTCATCATTTGCCTGTTTGCCCATGCGTAGTTTGCAGCAGCAGCCATTGCCTGAATGTAGTTTTGTGCCTCTTTTGAATCCAGAGGTGCGCATGCAAGCTGCCTGTCATCGAGCTGGATTCTGTATTTCTTGTATGCCTTGTCCATTATCCTAAGGTAGTCTGAACATACCTGGTGTCCGCATCCTCTGGAGCCTGAATGGATCATGACTACAATCATACCCTTTTCAAGGCCGTAGACTTCAGCAACTTCCTCGTTGTAGATTTCATCAACAACCTGAATTTCCAAAAAGTGGTTTCCGGAACCTAATGAGCCTAATTGAGGAATTCCTCTTTTTTTAGCCTTGTCTGAAACTATGCTTGAATCGGCATCGACCATTCTTCCGTTTTCCTCCAAGACTTCAAGGTCTTCCTTCCAGCCGTAGCCGTTTTCAACAGCCCATTCTGCACCGTAATCAAGAACCTTGTCGATTTCTCCTTCTTCAAGTCTGATTTTGCCTTTGCTTCCCACACCTGAAGGGATGTTTTTGAAAAGCTTTTCTGTAAGCTCGTCAACATGGCCCTCAATGTCTTCCATGGTCAGGTTGGATTTGATGAGCCTTACGCCACAGTTGATGTCAAATCCGACACCACCAGGTGATACAATACCGTTTCTCATGCTGAATGCCGCAACGCCGCCGATTGGAAATCCGTATCCGAAGTGGATGTCCGGAAGTCCGATGGAATATCTCTGAACGCCCGGAAGGCAAGCGACATTGACAATCTGCTCGATAGCCCCTTCCTCAAGGTCGTCAAAGTATTCATCTGCGATGTAGAATCTTCCGGAAGCTCTCATTTTCTTATTGTAGGAGCCCGGAATTTCATAAACGTTATCCCTAACTTTTTTGATTTCATCTTTAATTGTCATAATCATCACAAAATTTATTATGTGATAATTTTTGTTAGTGGTGTTTAAATAATGTTTGGGTAGATGGGAGAAACTACACCGGACCTTCCCGGTAAAGGTCGTGCATGTCCGGGGATGACTTTCCGTAAGGGGTGCAGCAGGTATCCCAGATGAAAAATTTCATGTGCAGCTTGAGTTTTAAAATCAATGCCTCAAGTTTAGACTCAATTAACTTTATATCGTCAGCAAATCCATTGTTAAAGTCTTTTTGAAGTGCTTTGACAACAACCAGAAGCTGAGGTGTAAAAAGGGGATCGTCATCAAGCTCCAGATGAACTGATGCATATGGAACATGCTCATCCAGAAGGGGCTTGGTTTTCTTTAAAAGAAGAATTAACCCCCTATGTTTAGCGCAAATGCCGTGAATTTCGTCATAATTCTGAAATGGGAAATCCTTTTGGATGCATTTAAATTCCTTTTCAAAAAATTCATCATCACCGTTTAAATGATTTACATATTCAATTTCATTTTTAAAATCCTGATTTTGCATGAAAAATACCTCTAATAGTTGGGATGATTTAAGATAGCAATTTAATGATTATCACGAATTGAACCTTCAAATATGAAAAACTCAGCGATTAAATCAAATTCCAGAAGAAATTGACGAATGGAAGAATTGATTTTTCGGATATTTCCTTTAAAACCGTTTCCAAACTTATCCTTAGGGGCATTGACCATAAGCAAAAGTTGAGGTACAAAAAGAGGATCATCATCCAAAATCAAATGAAATTTAGCATATGGAACATAATCATCCAATAACGGCCTGATTTCATTTAAAGCGACTATGATGCCCGGTTTATTTTTTAAAAAATCATGAATCTCATTTGAATCAATCATCGGATAACTATTTTTTATTTTTTCAAATTCCATTTCAAAAAATTCAGCATCATTATTTAAATTTTCAATATATTCTACTTCTTTTTCAAAATTGATACTCATAAAATCACCTCAAAATTGCTTTGAGTCTGAAAAATTGTTCTCACGTGAGAATATTTACCTCAAATCGCAGTAAATAGGCTTGAAATTTCAATATAATAGATAATATCGAGTTGATGGTTAAAAAAGGTTTTGTATTTTTCAAAAACAAAATTATAAGAAAAAATAAATATTATTTTCTAAATAATGCAGAAATTCCTGCAATCAGTAAAAATATTGCACTTAAAACGTTGATGTATGCAGATCCGACAATAACAAACATAGTTGCAATGATAAATCCTACACCTGCAACCTCCTCATTGGTTCTGACATAGTAGCTGGAAATGATTCCTAAAATGGACGCTATAATGGCAACCATGCCTAAAAAAGGAGTGTGTACTTGCCCGAAGCTTTCTATGAATATTAAAAAAGAACCTGAAAATATTCCTATGATGGAACCTATGATTCCCATCACCATTTCAAAAGTTCTTGACACAGTTCTAGTTCGTTTCATGTTTAATAATATGTATAATAATATTATTTATAGATTTATAAATCCACAATGGCCCTAAGCTTTACGGTGTCGGATATTTCAACCGCCATCTTGTGGAAGGTTATTGCCTTGATTTCGGTTTTTCTCTCATGCTTGTCCCAGTCGATTTCCTCACCTTTGACTGTTGCTTTAAGATGGAGGTTTTCATCAATTTCTATGTGAAACTCACTGAAAAGCATGAAATCCACCTCATGGTGGAATAAAAGCTCTTCAAGATAATCGTAAAGCAGTGCAACTTCGTCCTCTGATGTAATTTCAAATGATATTTCCTTTTTGGCTTCGACATTGGAAGTGTCAGTGATTATGTTAAACATTGCCGCACTGGCATTTTCAAACGCTTCATTCAAGTCATTTCCATAAGCATTAAAACCTATATCGGCAGTTGCTTCAAAATATTCATAGTTTTTCATGATTTTTCCTCGAAAATAATACTCTTCAAATGCTCTCTCACTCTTTCTTTATATATGGACTTTCAACAATTAAAATATAGTGATTACTATGTTGAGAAATAATGACACCACATTACAAGCAGATTTAAGAAAAAAAAGTTCAATAGTAGACGAAATCGATTATTATAGCATAGACATTCAATCTTGCATGGTAATGCTTGTAGTTATAGCAGCATTACTTTTATCTGTTATTTCTGTTGTTGCAGCTCAAAATCCGTTTATCATATAAGGATTTAATTGAATTTACAATACCAAACCCTTAGTTGCACATTAGATAAGCTTACCATGCAATATCTAATGTTTACAGAAACTAATTTCCCGCAGGATAAACCTAGAGGTCATAATCATCAGGATTGAATCGCAAGATTACCTGGCGAGAGTTTCCTCTAGAACCCTTTCCTGTAAATTTTGTATCAACCAGCCTTACGAATTCAAGCTTATCAAGGGTTCTGTTAAATGATGCGTAACTGGAACCTGTCTTTTCTTTATATGCATCGCCCAATGCCTTTGCAGTGCAGATTTCATCACTGTCAACGATCATTTTCAATACTTCTTTTTCAGTATCGTTCAATGACTTTATTGTTTCGGAAACATTGACTGATACCAGTGACTCTATTGCATCGTCAAAGTGTTCCTGTGTAATTTCACGGCTTGCTGATGCCTCTGCGATATTTCCGCATGATTTTAAAAGATTTATTCCAACTCTCAAATCACCGTTTTCCAGTGTGTACATTGCAATCTGCTCAAGGATATCATCCGGAAGCACGCCAGGGAAGAACCCTGCATTTGCACGGTCCCTTAGGATGGCCTCGATTTCGGAGTAGGTGTACAATGGGAATGTGATTTCCTGAGGAATGAAGACAGTGTTTACGTTCTTGTCGAATGCATATTTGAATTCCAGGTCTGAAAGGATTGCAAAAATAGATGTTTTTACACCAGGATATTCCTCATATGCCCTTAATATGTCGTAAACTACTTTGTTAGCATGATTGGTTTGGAAAAGATAATTTATATCGTCAAATGCTATCACAAGGGATTTGCTGTTGTCTTGAAGATTTTTCATGATTTGAGTGTAGATTCTTGAGAAAGGAACTCCGGTTTCAGGAGGCAAGTGTCCGAATATCTTTTTGAATATCTGTGAAAATATTCCGAAGCGTGTTGTATGGATTTGACAGTTTATATAAACGCATACAACTTTTTCTGTGGTCTTTTCAACAAGTTCGAATACTTTTCTGATAGCTGTTGTCTTTCCTGTTGCGGGAGAACCCAATACAATTGCATTTGATGGTTGTCCTCCACGGATAGCAGGCCTTATTGCCATAGCCATCGCTTCCATTTGTGTATCTCTGAAATTGTAGTTTGGAGGCATGTAATCAGGATCAAACGCATTGATATTCTGAAATAGGCTTTCATCAAACATTAAAATATCTTCAATTCCCATGTTATCTAATTATATCTAAAATATTATAAAAGATTATTCTTTTAAGTTAATTATTTCCACGTTCTCGTTTTCACTTATCCAGTTGGTGAATTTTTCAGCATAGATAAGTTTTTTCTTTTTGAACTCATCCGCTTGGCCTAAAGCGTCTGGAAGGTTTGGTCTTGAGTATCTGGTTACGATATCTCCGAAATCCATTCCTGCAAGGGTGATTTCTGATGCTCCAAGCGCAACAGCCAGAAATATTGCCCTGTCACCGTCTGTGAATCCTCCGAAGTTATAGAGATTTCCTACAGGCTGTGCCTGGGTGGTTCCCAATACATTGTTGAAAAATGAGCTTAGTGAAGCTATCCTGTCGATATTGTCACCGTGTGCGTGGATTGCAATGTTTGCACCGCGCAGGTTTGCAAGCAGGATATCATCAATATTTCCGTCAAGATCAGTTGCCACAATGTCCGGAACAAGTTTTTCCTCAATCATTGCGGTTGTTGCGCCGTCTGCTGCAACAAGCACATAATCCTTCAGGTCATAATCAGCTTTAAGCATCTGAACGTGCTCCTTTAGGGAAGGTCCTGCACCGAAGACAATGAACTTGTCTGAAAAGCCCACGATTTTTGACAAATCGTCCAGTGTAAGGCATCCTTCTGTGGAGAGAATTTCATCCAACAGCTTTGCTGATTCCTCATCTTTTTGTCTTGAAAATCCAAAATCGTCAAGAATTTCTGTATAATATTTTTCCCAGAGACCAAATTCCATATTTAAACCTCACTACATTAATTTTAGCATCTGATTAATTAAATAATTTATGATTGTAATGTAATATAAAAATTGATTTAATGCCGTAAAATTGCAATCAAAGAGAAATATTGCTTTTTTAGCTTAAAAAGCTTATATATGATTGAGATACAATAATTAATCACATCGGTGTAATTTAAAAATGATTTCATGAAATCTCAAATCAAAAGAGATTGGAAAATGAAAAAGAAAAACATATACCATATCAACGACAGGACAATGAAATACCAGACATTGATCCTATCAAGACACCAGCACAGTTACTTAGGATTGCCCGGCACATTTGAAGCCAGGTATCCTCAGGAAATTGTTTTTCCCAACATGTCAGCGGGAAGGGTTGATGAATTCTACACAACTGCCGAAGGATTATTGATTAATCTTGAGGAGGAAAGCGGCGAAATTACTGAAAAAGTACTGAAAAAAATCAGCAATTATCTGATTTTTGGCGATTTCATGTATTCCAAAAAGTTATATTCCGCTGTAATCTGCATAAAGATCCAAAAAAAGAATTTGAATACTTTGAAAGGTCATCATCAATAATTATCAAAGTACACTTCATCTACATTCCCCAGGAGAAACTCTGGAGGAAATATGAAAACCTTATTAGGAAAATTGAACAAAAAGAACAATTAACTATTGAAGAAAGCCTGGACATTGCCTTTGTTGCAAAATTCATTTCAAAGGAATATGGACAATTCATTACAGAGTCATTGGCAAAATCATTCAAATATGCAAAAATTAATGATGAACTCCCAAAAAGAGACATAGGCGTTCTGTTGGGAGCCATGATACTGAAACACTTTGATGATGCTGAAAAGATAAATGAACTAATGGAGGACATTGACATGAAACAGATAAACGATGAAATTAGGATTATTGCACGAGAAGAATATGCAGACAAACTTGAAAAGATTGAAAAAGAAAATATTCAACTGAAAAACAAACAAAAAGAAATAGAAAATAAAAATAAACAAATGGAAACCAAACAAAAAGAAATAGAAATCAAAATAAAAAAATTAAGTGAAATGAAAGATTTAAATTCTCAAAAAGCTAGAAAAATACTTAATTCATTAATAGTGCATTAAATTTTAATCAAAAACCTCATTGTTTACTAAAACACTTTGAAAATAATGAAAAAATAATGAACTAGTTGATAATATGAGTACAAGCAGAGAAATAATACGGATGATTGTATTAGAAGAGCATGCGGATGAATTTGAAGAAATAAAAAAAGAAACAGAAAAACTAAAAAAAGAAATCGAAGAAAAAAAAGCAAAACTTAAACTTTTAAAACAATGTGACTTACCTCCAGAAGCAGAACAAATAATTGACCGCCTATTAGAAATTTAAATCATCATTTGTTTACCACATTAACCTCATGGCCTGTAAAATGAGCATAGACGTTGTTGATTTGCCTTAATGTGAAACCTACCATAAATGCTGAGATAATCGTTCCGACATTGACAGCGCCCAAAATGTTTGTATACCACAATCCGCACATTACAAGAGAAATTATCACCATTGTGGCGTCAAATCCTATTTTAATTGTTGAAAATCTCCAGTTTGTTACTATTGCCACTGACTCGACGCACCCTTCCCCCGGAAGAGGCGCTATATTTGCAGGCATGTAGACGAATATTCCAAAGGCTGTCAAAAAGATGCTGACTGCCAAAAATACAACACACATCAGGACAGATCCGTCAAAGGGAATGAATGACACCAGATAAAGCGCCAGGTCGGTGAAGTATCCGAAAAGTATGCAGTTAATAAGCTGCAGCAGTCTTTTCCTGTGAAATCTTGACCTTAAAATCAGAAATTGAATCAAAATAAGAGCCGCATTGAACACAAAAGTGGTTATTCCTATGTTAATGTTTGTTATCAATGCCAAAGAATAGGAAATTGAGCTTATTGGAGTTGTTCCAAGTGTTGATACGATTGAAAATGCCACACCAAGTGACATTATGAACAAGCCGACAACAAATGAACAAATCCTTTTAATCATATACTTATTAGAATAGTTCAAAATATAAAAAACTTTTTACATTTTCTTCATGTCCACATGGTTTCCTGTGAGATGAAGGTTCACCTTGTGAATGTACTTGACTGTTGTGCCGATAAAGAGAGCACCAATGATTGTTCCTATGCCTACACTTCCCAATTGGCCTAAAAATCCGTAGCTTAAAATGAGGGCGGTTGTAACAATGGAAATGTCAAGATAAACCTTGATTTTTGAAAACGGCCTGTCTGAGACAATTGCAATTGCCTGGGTTACCCCTTCCACGGAAAGCGGAATGAGATTTGTCGGAACGTAGAAAAACAACCCGAGAGCAATGAAGAATATTGCAACGGCAGTCATGAGAAGCGCAATCAGGAAATTGTCGGCTGGAGGTATGAAGTTCATTAAGGAAACTGAAAAGCTTGTGAACACCCCAAAAAGAACCCCCACAAAGACCTGAAGGAAATGCTTTCTTTTAAAGTTCTCACGAAGAAGGATCCATTCAATCAAAACCAGAAATGCGTGAAATATGAATGTAGCGACACCTATGTTTATAAGCCAAATTAAATCCATTGCATAAGGTATTGAGCTGACCGGCGCTGAACCCAGTCCTGATTTTATTGAAAATGCCACACCCAATGTTATGAGATACAGCCCGAAAACATAATTGAAAACACGCCTGAAACTTAGTTCCTCTCCGTCAAATTGCATACTAAATTATTTATAGTTAATTATATTTAAACAATATATACATTTTAAAACACGAATATGAACATTGCACTAAAATGTACTATGGATTTTTCAGACAATTGAATAAAATTATAAATCAAAAATATTTAATAAGTATAAAATCAATATTTATATATAGCTTGCAATTAAGCTAAGTTTTTATATATCTGGAGGAATTTAATGAACGATATTTTATTAATGCTTCCTGGACCAACAACAGTACACCCTAGAGTACTCAATGCAATGTCAAAAGCTGTTGTTAACCACAGAGGCGCTAAATATGGTGAAATCTTAACTGAAACAACTGAATTAATGAGTAAAGTTTTCCAAACCCAAAATAATTCTTATTTATTAACAGGATCTGGAACTGCAGCAATGGAAGCAGGTATTGCAAACACTGTAGCTCCTGGAGAAAAAATGTTAAACGTTGTCGGAGGAAAATTCGGAGAACGTTTCATGAAAATAGCTCAAACCCACGGAATCGACACCCAGGAATTGGCAGTCGAATGGGGAACTGCAGTAACTCCTGAAGCTATTGAAGAAGCATTGGAAGCTGATGAAGACATCAAAGCTGTAAGCGTAATCCACAACGAAACCTCCACCGGTGTAGCTGCACCTATTGAAGAAATCGGTAAAGTAATGAAAAACTACGACGCATTATACATCGTGGATACCGTATCCTCCCTTGCAGGAGATGAAGTGAACGTTGACAAGTTCGGAATTGACGTATGTCTTACCGGATCCCAAAAATGTATCGCTGCACCACCGGGCATGGCAGCTATCACATTAAGTGACGACGCATGGGCGGCTGTTGACAAAGTCGAAACCAACACTTTCTACCTCGACTTGAAAGCAGCAAGAAAAAGCGGAGACAAACCGGTCCCTGAAACTCCATACACCCCATCAGTAAGCTTGACCTACGCTATGAACGAAGCTTTAAAAATGGTTATTGAAGAAGGAATCGACAACAGGGTTGCACGTCACCACAAAGCAGCTAAAGCTAGCGTAGCAGCTGTTAAAGCATTAGGCTTAGAACTCTTCGCTGATGAAGCTGTTTCATCTGCAACCGTAACCGCAGTCAAAATCCCTGAAGGAGTCACAGACGCTGACTTTAGAGGAACCACCCGTGACAAATACGGTGTTGAACTTGCTGGTGGACAAGACCACCTTAAAGGAAACATCTTCAGAATCGGTCACATGGGAAACATTTCCTACAAGGAATTGACCCAAACCTTTGCAGCTATCGGTATGACCCTGAAAGGTTTAGGTGCAATTGACGATGCAGGCGCAGGTGTCGCATCAATCACAGAATCATACTTATGATTCTGTCAACCCTTTCTTTTTTTATGAATTTTTTTACACTTGAAATCATACTTCTAATAAGTTATAAGTGAAAAGTTACACTTGAAATGCACGTCTTCTCTTAGAAATTTTAACTTATAAGTGAAAAGTTACACTTGAAACGTACGTCTCGAGACGAACTTTATAAGTTATAAGTGAAAAGTTACACTTGAAATGCACCTCTTCAGTTAAAAATTTTAACTTATAACAAAAAAGTTACACTTGAAACTTATGTCTTATAAGTCAAAAAAGTATTACATCTTGAAGAGATATAAAAATATTTTAACGATTAACACCAAACATATATAACAATAAAATAGGATGTGAAAACTATGACAGATAATATTAAAGCAACTGTTGAAGAATTGCGCAAGCTCATAAGTGTGGACAATGTTATTGGTACTCCAATCGAAACCGAAGACAAGATACTTATTCCTGTAATGAGAATGGGAGTGGGATTCGGTGCAGGCGAAAACCTCATGGGAAAAGAGGGAAGCGATGCTGCAGGTGCAGGTGCCGGAGTTGAACCTATATCAATGGTACTGATTCCTAAAAAAGGAAATGACGCTGAAGGCGTTCGCGTACTTGACTTAAGCAAAGGAACCGAAACCAACAAGGCATTATCCGATTTAGGTTTGATAATCACTGATCTCGTCAAAGGCTACATGGGAGCTCAAGGCGAACAGTACTACGATGAATCAGAATACATAGAACCTGAATTCACAACAAAAGAAAATGAAATAGAATAGATAGGAACTAACACATGTTAAACATCCTATGGATGATTATACTAATAATCATCTTATTTATCATTTTTCTGCTCTACATAGGAGTCAAAATCTCACTGACATACACAAAAAAGGGCAGCGAACTTGAAGGATGTTTGAAAATACTTATTTTAAAAAAAATCAAACTGTACTCTGTCAGCTATCCGTCTGAAAAAAAGGATGAGGATTCAGACGAGGAAGAAAAAGAGAGTGACAGAGACCTGAAAAAAATATTTGAACTGGCAAAGCCATGTTTTGGATACTTCAAGGAATTCATCAAATCAGCGATGAGTTGCATCAGCATCACAAAACTGGAAAACCATCTTGTTTTTGGACTTGACTCATATGCCGACACGGCCCAGTACATAGGATACATATGGGGAATTTTGGTTATCATAAACAATGCCCATGAAAATGCACGTCTCAGTGCCGAGCCAAGTTTCAGCGGCAGCGTGTTTGACGGCGAAGGAAAAAATGAACTTGACATCAACTTACTGAAGATGATACCTCCGGCCATAAAACTGATTTCAAAAAAAGAAGTGCGTGAACTGATAAGGGGTGTGAGAAATGGATAAGTTTATAGAAGACCTCCTTGACGATTTGTTTGACATCAAAACATACACCGAATACCACTTCCGGGAAATCCATGGACTGACATTTGCATTCTGTGAGAAAATAGTCCTCATCAATGATAAAATTTCATCTGCCGAGATAAGGCCCGTCGGAATAATTTATGAAGAAAATGGTCAATATTACCTGGCACTGCTACATGACATTATCGAAATTGATGAAGTTGTTAAAGAATTTGTTCGAAATTTAGAAAAATAGATATGCCTCCACATACAGACTATTTTTAACGGAGGTTATGAAATGAAATTCAGCAAAATATTTCTGGCAATACTAGTAGTGATTGCTGTTTCAGGAATTGGAATTGCAGCTGCCGCAGAGGCAAATGTGGGAGACCACACTTTCACAATTCCGGACGGATTCAAGCTTATCAATTCCACAGGCGATACAGCAATACTTCAACAGGGTGACGAACAGGCAATTGTAGTCATGATGAGCGATGAGGTAAACAGCGTAGATGATGCAAAAAAGAATCTTGAAGCAAAAGGCTATGAATTCATCGGTTCTGAAAAATACAACGCTGACGGAAAGGATGTCGAACAGCAAAACTACGGAACAGACAAATGGAGCATCATGGCATATGTCTTTGATGTGGGAAGTGAAAAGTGCATTGTAACATACACAATTCCTGCAAACGAAACACCTGCTGAAGGCTCCGACAATCCGGTAACCACAATTTTAAACTCAATTGAATAGCTATACGCTATTCAATTTTTTCTATTTTTTTGGAAGCGGAATGTTCTCGCTTCTTACAACAACCTCCACAACCAGAGGTCCCTTAAGGTCACTTTCCAAAAGATATTCCAGATCTTCTAAATTATCCACACGAACCGCATCGATTGAATAGCTTGACGCCAGCTTTACGAAGTCAGGGTTTTGAAGTGCAATCTGGTAGGGCTCCATGTCATAGAAGTCCTCCTGCCACTGCCTTATGATACCATACTCTGAATTGTTGAGGATGAATATGATTACATCAAGATTATTTTGCTTAAGTGTTGCAAGTTCCTGAAGGTTCATCTGAAAGTCGCCGTCGCCGTTAATGACAATGACCTTTTCACCGGTTGCTTTTGCTGCACCGATTGCGGCAGGCAGCCCATAGCCCATAGGTGCAAGCCCTCCTGAGAATAGGAGTTGCCCAGGCTTTTGTGATTTTTTAAGAAGTGTTGTCCATGTTGTGTGTGAGCCCGCATCTGAGGCCGTGATGTTTTCGGGAAACTTTTCCAAAATTCTTTTAATTGCTGATTGAGGTGCAAGGTCGTCATCAAGACCCTCGATTTCAATGGCATTGTCGATTTTTAATATTTCATCAAGCCAGCTGACATTCTTAAAGTCAATTTCCAAAAGGAAATCCTCAACCTTTCCGTGAATCGGATAGTCGCCAATGAGAACGTCCTTGTTCAGGTTTACATGGATGAGATTTTGAGGAATTTCAGGAAGTGTCCTCTCGCTTGCCTTGATTCCCAAAGCCATTATGCAGTCGGCGTTTTCAAATGCGTATTTTGCCCTTGGTGTTGCTCGTATTCCAACAAGGCCCAGATTCAAATCGTCATATTCGGATATTATTCCCTTTGCATGAAATGTTGTGGTTACTGGGATTTGATATTTTTCTGCAATCATTTCAATGTTTTGCCTTTGGGATATTGCGCCTGCGCCTAAAATAAAGAGCGGCCTTTCTGATGAGTCTATAAGCTCCTGTGCCCTTGATATGTTTGACATGTCATCTTCACACAGATAGCACAAATCAAAGTCATTGAAATCCTCCTCCAAAAGCACATCCTTTGAAAGATTGATGTGAATCGGGCCTTTAGGCATTGTCTTGAGCTCATATATTGCTGCTCTCAGGACATACATGGCCTCGGTTCCGTTCAGCGGATTGTATGAGGCACGGGTTATGTTTTTGAATATTTCAACCTGAGGAAGTGTCTGGAAATGGTCAGAGCCCCTGTATTGAAGCTCGTTGTCTCCTGTGAGAACAAGGATCGGAACATTGTCCTTGTATGCTGTTGCAAGGGCCATGGTGAAGTTGAGTGCCCCCGGTGAGGCTGTTGCAATGCACACCCCAACCTTGCCGCTTGAGCGTGTAAAGCCGTCTGCCGCATGCGCTGCAGCCTGCTCGTGTCTGGTGAGGACATGTTCAATGTTTGACGTGGAAAGTGACTTGTAAAGCGGCATTATCTGCTCGCCCGGAATTCCAAAGACAGTGTTTATTCCTTCCTCCTCAAGGATTTGAACTATCTTGTCTGCTACGTTCACTCTTCGGCCTCCTGATATGAGCCGTCATACTCCCCTGAGCCTTCAACCGGAAAGACAACCGCCTGAGCTATCCTGTCGCCTGACTTTATCTTATATTCATATTCGCCGTGATTGTAAATCATGAACATCAGTGTTCCGTAAAATCCAGGGTCTCCCACAGCAGTCTGAACTGAAATGAATGACCGGAGCAGTGTTGACCTTGGAAGATAAAGCATTGTGTAGCCTTTGGGAATCTTTATTTTTCTTTTGATGCTTGCAAGATAAGCTGTATGAGGTTTCAATGTGAAAACTTCACCTTCCATCTCCTTGATTTCAGGCAATTCCTTTTCATTGTCAATAAGTGAGCCTGCTGAGGCTTGAGTGTATATTCTGTCAAGTTCCAAATCGATTCCGGAAGGCTGCACCAAATCTGCAAAATCCGGAAAGAGTTTTACAAGTTCCTTTTCACCGAGCATAATATCAAATCCATTTAATAATTTATTTATAGAACATACATAATAAATTTTAATTGGTGATAGAATGCCTGTAATTACAATTGCTGGAAACGATACAATAACACTTGAAAAGAAACGAGAAATGGTGAAAAAAGTCAGCGAAACAGTCGCTGAAGCATATGACCTTCCTATTGAAGCTATAACCGTTCTGGTTCAGCCATATGCAAAAGAAGACATTGGAGTAGCCGGCGGATTATTATCAGACAGGGAATAATCACATTATTCCTTTTTACTTTTTTTACATTTTTTAAAACTTTAAACAACACCATTCCATTTTTGAACTTCCACCAACTTTTAAGAAGTTGGGGATTCTCGATTTTTTAACATGCCCTTTGTTGAGTGGAATGTTAATACTTTCGAGCCGATACCCGCGCACCGCAGGCCATGACAATCCCAATATGAAATTGTCTTTATTATTTTTTCTCGGATTAATCTTAATCCTTCATTTTTTATATTAATACTTGCATTTAAGTCCCTATCATGATGTTTTCCACATACCGGACAAGTCCATTCTTCTTCACCCAATTCCAAATCATGGTATTGGTATCCGCAGTTGCTGCATTTTTGGCTTGTAGGAAAAAATCATCCCACTTGAATTATTTTTACGATTGTTTCGCTCTGATTTGTATTTTAATTGTCTTATTATCTCATATAAGGATATGCGTTGTAATTTTGGAGCCCAATGCTTATTTTTAAACCATCCTTTTATGTTTTAGTGTTTCTAGTGCTATTACCTGATTGTTTTTTACTATGTGGTGTGTGATTTTGTGATATTGGTCGTTTTTCTTGTTGATTTTCTTGTTCAATGCTTTCCAGTATCTTTTTTGAGCCATACAATATCGTTTGCTTCCCGGTTGTTTTTTACTCATTTCACGCTGATAATATTTAACATTTTTCTCTTCTCGTATTAAATCAAATTCTTCGATTTTTAAACCATCGCTGCAGGTTAATGGTCTTCTAATACCCATATCAATACCAACAGCTTCAAAACAGTGTTCCAAGGGAATATGATTTGTGTTTATATTTATTATTCCTGTGTATATGCCATTTTCGTGTTTGATTGTTATGTTGTTGATTTGGGATTCCTGTATTTTTTGTTTATATTCTTTACTGGTTTTGAATTTGATTTTACCAATTGTCGGCATTTGTATCCTGTTTTTTCGTTCATTTAAGTGGATGTTATTGTTGTTGGCTTGTATTCTAAATGAAATATTAGGATTTTTTTCTGATTTGAACTTAGGAAATCCAGCACCTTCTTTCTTATGTTTATTATATGCTTTTATAAGATCCCGGTAAACCTGCTGTCGGCTGCTGGATTCACTTTTTTCAAGGAAGGAATATTCGTTTTTTAGTTCTTTAAGGATATTGTTTAATGTTTTCTGAGTGGGTTTCACCTTTTCATATTTGATTTTTACAAGCATTTTATTCCAAATAAAACCCCGATTTCCAATATTTTGATTAATTATCTTTTTCTGCTCATCGGTAGGATATAATCTAATCTTGACTGCTTCAGTTACATCTTGTTCTCCCCCATGATAGTTATTTTCATCAATACGACTTGACATGTTTACTATTATTAGCAAACAGCACATATAAAGAAAGTGAGAGAGCATTTGAAAAGTATTTCTGATTACCAATGAAAAATTATAAATTATATTTTTTATTATTTTTCTCGTTGTCGTTCAATATACTGACGAATAGTTTCATATATTTGCTCCACCAGCTGTTGTAATAAAATAACCTGTTTTCCAAAAAGCACTTTTCCATAAAACTCTTTTTTAAAACTGGATACTATTTTTTTATCAATCTGCTACTTGCACTTTTATAAGAATTAATGAATCTAACCAAATTAGTACTTGGTTTGGCTTCAAATAAAATATGAAGATAAATTTGGCTTTTTAAATAGTAAAATATGTAAAAAGTCATTGAACCATAACAAATGCACAACTTCAAAAAAATACTATAAAGAAATCGGCAAAACCTTAACCCTACCATTAACAATCTTATAGTCATACTTGTAATCAAGTGAAATGTTGCTCATTGCCCGGATATATTCAAGCTTTAGATATTCTGGATTGTCCATGAAATAGCTTTCGCGTGTCTTGTTTTTTCCACGGCCATGAAGCATGTCAACCAAATCCATTCCCAAAAGATTGCTTTCAATTGACCCCTGACTTAGATAGCTTGCGTTGAATTTACGAAGCATGTGTGGCCTCAGGCGTGAAAATCCTCCAACCTCACCAAATCCCAGATAATCATTTAAAAGCTTGAATTTGTAGTTAACATGGTTCAGCTCATATTTTAAAAGTGAACTGTTTAAATCAAAGTCATGCTGTTTGAGTTTTACCTTGGCGATTTTCTGCACGCATTCTGGATTTAAGAAAGTATAGTATGGCTTGTCTGTCTTTTGCCTGATTAATTTGCATGTGCATACGATATTTTTTCGCCTTGCAATGTATTTCAATGCATCCTTGAAACTGTCCTTTTTGTGATACATTTCGGTTCCCTTAAAAAACATTTCATTGGTCATGGATTTAGCCTCAACACGCGTGGCGCCTGATGAAATCATCACAAGAATCCACAACGATAGATTGTCATCTGCAAACTTTAATGCCGTTCTTAATTCATCCTTTGTCGGGAGATCCTCAAAGGAGATTACGTCATTTCTTTTAATCTGTTTTCTGTTCAATGGAGGTATGAAAGGAAGATATACTCTGTTGTAGAGGTAGAATGTCTTGATTTTTGAAATTGCGTTGGTGATTGTATTTGCCATGTGATTTTCAGTTAAATGGTTTCTGAATGTTATTATTCTGTCGTAGATGCTTAGCTTGTTTTCCGGAATTCTGTCTTCTTGTTCTGAAATTGCTTCACCTAGAAGTTCACATAAACTCATATCATGAAAATTTCTGTATTTGTTGAACACAGTTTGATATGATTTAATGGAGCCTTTGCTATGACCTGATTTGAAATGAAAATCATTTATCAAATCATAGTCGCTAATAAAGTAAATCATTTTTTATCTCCTTAATTACTAATCAAAAATAAATGACTGTACTATTACTAATTAATCACCAGTTAAAATAAGTTATGTTACTGGATGGAAACTATCATGAATTTAAGTATAGGAATACTTGATTTTTTGATGAATTATTTTAATGATTTTGTTTTAAATAATGTTTAAAATTAGCAACTATCCTATTAAATGAAAATCATTATGAAAAATTAGGTGATTAGATTGTGGGATGTACTAGTCAAAAAAGAAAAAGTTGAGGAATATTAAATTCCTCTTTTATTTTTTAAATTTTATTGCCTTTTTCACCTTGTCTTTAGCATAAATCACTTGATAGGTGTATTTTTTGTTTGTTTTGAGTTTATTGTAGACATTCTTTTTGATTGTGAATGTTACAACACCCTTCTTGTTGGTTTTAGCCTTGAAAGTCTTCTTGTTAAACTTCAAGGTTACTTTCTTGTTTTTGAGGTACTTTTTGTTTACCTTTTTGAGAGTAACTTTGATTTTGATTGACTTTGAAGACTTTTTGGTGTTGATGTTTTTAGCGGTTATGATGCTTTTAACAACAACCTTATTTTTGACTTTAACCCCATTATACTCAGCAGTTACAGTGTAAGTTTTTGGAGCAAGTGTTATTTTAACAGAAGCAATTCCATTCTTATCGGTTACACCAGTTATCTTTTTGCCATTAACAACAAAAGTAACAGTTTTTCCAACTAAATCAACATCATTTTGTGTTAGTTTAACCTTATAATAACTTCCACTTGTATAAAGCATGTTTAAGTTACTACCAGTTAATTTTACTTTAGTAGATGCAACATTAACTTCCCTTGTAAATGAAGCATAATTACCATCACCACAATAACTAATAACTACATTACTGCTTGAATCCAATCCTGGAACATAAATTGATGCTTTACC
>NZ_JAZQFM010000036.1:0-17667 GCF_045539575.1 Methanobrevibacter sp. | reverse complement strand
TTATATCATGACAATTTTTGACAATGCCATTTAAGACTTTTAATTTTTCATTTACTTTCTTTTTTACGCATTACCTATGTTTTAAATCATTGTATGAAAATATTTTCAACAGCAACTGTTTTTGAAAAAAATTTAATTAATAGTTTAATTAAATATTTAATTATTATAAAGTATGAAGGGTACAATGGTAAAATTCTACCGTACTCATAAATTAGTGAAGGTAATATAAAATGTCAAAACCCGTTGTTGCAATAACAAGGCCGAAAGACAGGGCTAAAAAGGCCTGTGAAATTGTAGAAAAGTTAGGAGGAACACCTGTTCTTGCTCCTACTTTGGATTTACAGCCTGTAAACACCGACTCCCTGAAGGAATTGGTGGCAAGAAAGGATGAACTTGATTGGATTGTTTTTACATCCCCAACCACAATTGTTTCACTGAACCAGTTTTATCCGGATTTCATTCCAAATCTAAACTGCAAACTCGCAGTAATCGGAAACAAGACAGGAAAGCTGGCTGAAAAGAATGGCCTCACAGTTGATTTGATGCCACAGGATTTCACAGCGGAAGGTCTGATTGAGGAGTTCAGGAAACGTGGAATTACAGGCAAAGTAATCGGAATTCCAAGAACCGCTTCAGCAAGACCGATACTTCCACAGGAACTTGAAAAACTTGGAAATGAAATTATTCTTGCAGAAGCATACAAGTCACTGTTCCCAATGGATGAAAAGGCCATTAAAGAACTTTTTGAAAAAATCGAAAATGGTGAAATTGACGCCATCACATTCACAAGCCCACTTACCGTTGAAAACTTCTTTGAAGTTGCAGACGACAAGCAAAAGCTCGCAAAGCTTCTAAATGACCACCTGCTGACAGTTTCAATCGGCCCCATTACAGCAAGAGTGCTTGACAAATACAATATTGCCCACATTTACCCTGACACTTATACAGTTCCTGACATGATGGAACTGCTATTCAAGACTTGGAGAGAGGAAAATGAATGATAAGATAAGCATTATTTTACCAATTTTTAATGTTGGACCTCACCTAAGAGGAGGCATAGACTCTCTAATAAACCAGACAATCGGTAATGAAAATCTGGAAATTATCATGGTTAACGACTGCTCAACTGACGGGTCTGATAAAATCATTGACGAATATGCTGAAAAATATGACTGTTGCGTTGCAATACACCATGAAACCAACAGTGGAGGAGCTCACACCCCACGTAATACAGGTATTGAAGCGTCAACAGGAGATTACATCATGTTTTTAGATCCTGACGACAGATACACACCTGATGCATGCGAAAGATTATACGAGGCAGTCAAAAAATACGATGTCGATGTGGCATTTGCAAGATTCAGAAGAATATTCGAATACGGAGGATATGTCCAGGAGTCATACTCACCTTATGAGGCAGACCTTAAAAGCGCATATCCTGACGAGACCTTTGAGTCTGCAAACTTTCTGGACATTCCAGACGTTTTATGGGACAATGTAGTTGAAAGAGTCCTTTACGGCAAAACCCTGGAAGTTACATATCCAAGAGACGGGCCGATAGACATCATCCATGTCGACAACATCGAACAGGAACCGGATTTGCTGAAAATACAGCCTTCAGTATGGTGTAAAATCTACAGAAGGGAACTGATTATGGACAATGACATCCGTTTCAAGCCGTTCGTTTCAGGAGACGACATGGCATTCACACTGGAAGCGCTTTTAAAGGCAGACGGTATCGTTTTTCTGAACAATTTCATGAGCTACGACTATTACATCCGTGACCTTCCAAACGACAAGTCAATCACAAATAACGTTAATGTAAGGCTTCTTGATGAACTTATGGAAGCCTATATTTACTGCAGAAAGCAAACTGAAGGATTTTCCAAAGAGATTCAGAACGTGTCACTGAACCCTCATCTGCTTCACTGGACACACATGTGGAAAACCTCACCGTTTACCAAAGCCGAGAACCAGCTGTTGCTTGGCAAAGTTAAACGACTTAAAAAAATACACAACAAAGACTTAAAATCAAAGATGCTAATGTCTTCAATAACAACAGCACTTGAAACCGCTATATTCACTTCAAAGGAGTAAAAAATTATGGCTAAATTTTATAAATACGTGATTGTAGGGGCTGGACTTTCCGGTCTTACAATAGCTGAAAGAATTGCAAACGAACTGGATGAAGAAGTATTGATTATAGAAAAACGTGACCATATCGGTGGAAACATATATGATTTTTATGATGACGGTCTTTTGATTCAAAAATACGGACCTCACATCTACCACACAAGCGAGAAAAAAGTTCACGATTACCTTTCACAATTTACAGAATGGAATGACTACGTGCACAGGGTATTGAGCTACGTTGACGGAAAACTCGTACCAATGCCAATCTGTATCGACACCCTGAATGCATTGTACGATTTGGATTTGGATGAAAATTCCATGAAGGAATGGATTGAAGAGCACAAGGAAGACATCGATGAGGTAAAATCTTCCGAAGATGTCGTGCTTAAAAATGCGGGCCGTGACATCTACGAAAAGCTTTTCAAAAACTACACTGAAAAGCAATGGGGAACATCCGCAGCAAATCTAAGCCCGACTGTCATATCCCGAATCCCTTTCAGATTCAACCATGACGACAGGTACTTCTCAGACACTTATCAGGGAATGCCTAAGGAAGGGTTCACCAAGATGTGTGAAAACATGATCAAGTCCGACAAGATCCATGTGGGACTTAAGGCTGATTATAAGGACTACATCGACAAGATAGATTATGAAACCTTAATCTACACAGGACCTATCGATTATTTCTATGACTACAAGTACGGTGAGCTGCTTTACAGATGCCTGAACTTCGTATATGAAATTTTGGATGAGGATTCATATCAGGACGTTGCCGTTGTCAATCATCCGAACGACCCTTACTTTACAAGGATTACCGAGTTCAAGAAATTGACCTGGCAGGAAGTGGAAGGCAAAACCGCAATCATGAAGGAATATCCTGGATTCAACGGTGAGAAATGCTACCCTTACCCTACCCAAGAGTACCTTGACAAGTTCAAGCTCTACGAAGCTGAAATGGAAAAAGAGGAAAACGTGATATTTTTAGGAAGACTTGCAAAATACAAATACTACAACATGGATTTGGTAGTTAAGGAAGCATTGGAAGTCTTTGAAAATCAAATAAAATAGGTGATTAAATGATTACAATCTGGCCACAGTATCTGGATAAAAATTTATCCATAAGTGAAGGCAGAAAAGTGTCAAAGGAAATAGCTGTTGCTGAACCAAGCATTTCCGAAATTGAAAGAGCCCTAAAAAGAATGGGACTGAAATTCAACACCGACAAGGAAAGGGCATACCCTGGAAAATGGTATGAAAAATCCGGAAGAGTTCTTGTCGAATGGGAAGACACAAAACTTGAATTATTAAAAGAAGTAAGCTTAAAAATTAAAGAGATTAGAAACTGATTAATATGCAAATACCACAACTGATGTCTGAACAATACCGTGAAGCGGCCCAGCTCATTAAAGCGAGCGAGGATATTAAGGTATACTCTCACATTGACTGCGACGGAATCTGTTCAGGCGCAATCTTATCAACCATACTAGACAGACAGGAAAAGGAACACGAAATAGAATTCGTGAACCTGGACGTTCTGGATGACATTGAACTTACCCATGATTTGACAATATTTTCAGATCTGGGTTCCGGCCAGCACATTACAACAAATGCTAAAGACGGCCAGAAAATCATCATCCTGGACCACCACCCTCCATTAAGGGAACTTGACTATAAAGACGACAAGCCATACACCTATCTGGAAATCAACCCTCTCCACCACGGAATAGACGGATCATATTACGTCTGCGGCGGAGGATTATGCTATTTTCTTGCAAAGGAATTCGGTTATACCGATTTAAGCTGGATTGGAGTTCTATCAGCAATAGGAGATATGCAAAACCAGAAATCAGGACACCTGGAAGGCCTCAACGAGATTATCCAGCAGGATGCAATAGACGGAGGATACCTCGAACTGAATAAAGGTGACCTAAACATCTACGGCAGAAACACAAGGCCGCTTTTTGTCGCACTTTCATACTTCAGTGATGTAAAACTCCCTATTACAAACAACACAACCGAAACAATGGCAGTTCTGGAAGAGCTTGGAATCGATGAAAAGCACAACCGCAAAACCCTGAATGAACTCACCCAGGAGGAAAAGGGAAAAGTGTTCCAGTACATGATGGGAATGCTCTCAAAGGCAGTGCCTCCAAAATACATACCATACCTGCCGCAATTAATCCTTGGAGACTCATACACATTCCTTAAAGAGGATTATGACAGTTTCCTGAGGGACGGTTCAGAGTTTTCAACTGCAATGAACGCTTGCGGAAGAAACAAGGAGGAAAAAGTGGCTATGGAAGTGCTTAAAGGAGACAGATTCGTGGCGCTTGATGAGCTTGAAAGCGTGAGCAAAACCCACAGATACAATCTGGCAACATCAATTGCAAAAGTTGCGGAAGGCGATGAGACCAACATCATTGAAATGGAAAACCTCCAGTACTTTGACGGCGACGGAATCAAGCCTGAAATTGTCGGAACAATAACAGGGATGATTTTGGGATACTGCAACTGGAAAAAGCCAATTATAGGATTTACACAAACCGACAACGACGGACTTAAGGTTTCACTGAGATGTTCAAGATTGCTTTCATATGACGGAATTCACTTCGGAAATATTATCCGTGAAATCTCAGCAGAGGTCGGTGGAAGTGGCGGAGGTCACGCAATGGCATGTGGTGCCTATATTCCAATTGAAAAAAAATCAGAGTTCCTTGAATTATTTAATGAAAAATTAGATGGGCTTCTAACTACTTAATTTATATAATATTAAAATATAAAATATAAATATATCAAGTTTAATTGAGGGATGATATAATGATGAAATCATTTAAAAAAAGAGGTGCACTCACACATTTTCAAATACTAAGTGAGATATCTAAACAAGATCCACACCTCAAACAAAAAGATTTGGCTAATACATTAGGAATAACAATTCAAGCAGTCTCAGAAAACATTAAAACATTAATTGAGCAAGGATATATCACATCAAAAGATGGAAGATCACCTTATAAGATTACCCAGGCAGGTATCGACAAAGTCAAAAAAGATGCAATCAGCTTAAGGAAATATTCAGATTCAGTTCTGGAAACCATGAACCACTACAAAACCATTTGGCCAGCTATTGCAAAAGAAGATTTGAAAAAAGATGACATTGTCGGATTATACATGGAAGATGGAGTATTATACGCTCACAAAAAAGAAGAAAATGCGACAGGAGTTGTCCTTGATGACGCAGAAGCAAACATGGACGTGTCCTTAACCAACCTTACAGGAATCATTGACATGAGCGTCGGTGAAGTTACTGTCATTAACCTTCCGACAATCAAAGATGGCGGATCCAAAGCCTGTGACTTAAATCTAATCAAAAATGTTTATGATAAAGGAACCAACAGCGGAGATAAGTTCGACAAGGTTGCTGTAGCAGGAACAGTTGCACGTGCTGTTGTAAATAAATTGGAAATACCTTTAGACATAGAATATGCTGCTCCGCAAGCATCTGCAAATGCCGCACGTAAAGGATTGAATATTCTTGCAATATGTGTTGGTGAAATGAGTAAAGCATTCACTCGTGAACTTGAAAACGAAAAAATTAAATTCAATATCATAGATGGGGCAAAATAATTAATTTTCCCTTATCTTTTTTAATAAGGCTGCAGCTATCTCTTCAGGAGTAATATCTGCAGACGAACTATTTTTTATAGCTTTTAAATACTTATCCAAATCCTCTTTTTTTACTGAAACCCTAACATCATCCAAAACCTGTTTTATCATTATTTCTTCAAGCTCACTGTCTGAGGGAAGCTTTTTAACAATGATTTTTCCTTTGCTGATGTTTTTAAAATTGTTATTGTCCTCTTTTGAAACCAGCGTAAATGCATATCCGCTGTTTCCTGCCCTGGCAGTTCTTCCGATTCTGTGAACGTATGCATCATAATTTTGAGGAACATCATAGTTTATGACATAATCCAGATTGGAGATGTCAAGTCCCCTTGCCGCCACATCGGTTGCAACCAGAAAGCTCACATTTCCGTTTCTGAATTTGTTCATGACTTTGTCCCTAACCTTTTGAGTCATGTCCCCATGCAGAGCTTCGGATGAATAATCATGTTTCTTTAAGTTTTTAAAAATAAAATCTACGCCTTTTTTGGTGTTTGAAAAAATTAAAGCAGACTTGATATTATAAACTTCAATTATTTTGACCAAATCATCAAACTTGTATTTATGGTTTGTCCTAAAGGCAATTTGAGTAATTTTAGGAATATTCCTTTTTTTATTGGCAACCTTCATGAATTTCGGATTGTCCTGATAATTCTTTGCAATGTCCTTTATCTCCTTTGGGATGGTTGCCGAAAACATTAATGTCTGCTTTCTGTATCTTGCCTCATCAAGAATTCTTTCAATGTCATCCCTGAAACCCATGTCGAGCATTTCATCGGCTTCATCAAGAACCACCCTCTCGATTCCGGTCAAGTCCAGATTGCCCTTTTCAACATGGTCTATCACACGACCTGGAGTTCCGACAATGACATGAACTCCCTTTTTAAGGACTCTTGTCTGTTTTCCTATAGGCTGACCGCCATATACCGCAAGAACTTTCAGTTTTTTTATTTTTGAGCCTGCCTTTTCAATTTCACCTGCCACCTGAAGGCACAGCTCCCTTGTCGGACACAGCACGATGGCCTGAGGGGATTTATCATCAATGAAAATATTTTCCAAAATCGGAATTGCGAATGCAAGGGTTTTTCCTGAACCTGTCTGCGCCTGCGCTGTAACATCCAGACCCTTTAAAATATCTGGTATTGCCATTTTCTGGATAGGAGTTAATGTATTAAATCCCATATCGCCGATTGCATTTTTTATTTCATCTGAAATGTATAAATCCTCAAAATTCATTATGTTAATATTTAAAAAAATAGCTATTTATAAATTTAGATTAGTTTTGACTGATATGATTTTTGAGGAAACTCGTGCAGATATCTGAATATCTCATCGGGATTATTCAAAATGCCTTCACTGGAGGTTCTTTTATTGAAGATATCCATCAACTGCTTTTCCCTAGGGGACGGAAGGGAATAGCTATTGTGAAATCTTTCGATATATTTTTCCTTAAGGCCAGGAAAGCTCTCATCAAGCTTTGAGTAGAAATACTCCCTGTTGCCGTCCCTCAGCGTCAGTCCCATTCCAAAACAGATTATGCCCTTAACTCCGCTGTCAATGCACATGTCAAGAATGGAATTAATGTTTTCTTCGGTGTCGTTGATGTATGGAAGTATCGGACATAGCCACACTACAGTCGGAATGCCCTCTCTTTTCAAAATATTGAGGACTTCAATACGCCTTGATGTCGGGCACACGTCTCTCTCCAGTATCCTGCACAAATCATCGTCTGCAGTAGTCAGCGTCATCTGCACCACCGCCTTTGTCTTTTCATTGATCTTTTTAAGCATTTCCAAATCCCTTAAAATCAAATCAGACTTGGTGATGCAGGTAAATCCAAATCCATAATCATAAATCAACTTCAGGGATTTTCTGACATATTCCAATTGGCTTTCAAGAGGAATGTATGGGTCAGTCATCGCCCCGGTTCCGATCATTGCGGGAGACCTTCTCCTAAGTTCCTTTTTAAGTAGATCAAGGGAATTTTGCTTAACCTCGATGTCCTCAAACTTATGGTTCATCCCATAGACCTTGCTTCTGGAATCGCAGTATATGCATCCGTGGGTGCAGCCCCTGTATAGATTCATCCCGTTGTTTTTCGAGAGAATGCCTTTTGACGTTACATAATGCATGGAGATTATTTTATTGAAATTGATATTTAAAGAAATGCATAGAGCATTTGAAAAGTAACTTATATCAAAAATTACAAAGTTAATGTATGGAACAGAAAAACATTACTGGATATGAAAAGGAATACGAAACCAAAGACCATCCTGACATCAAAGGCGTCCAAATTATTGATGGTAAAAACAATTTCCCGATTAGTTGGCTAAATCAACAGGGATATTGCGAATACCAGATATATCTCGAATACTTAAAAGGCATTGAAACTGTCGCAACTCCTGAAATGACACACGGAAGTGAAATTCACAAACAGCTTGAAACAATTTTCAAAGAGGACTCAACACCTGCAACTTTTGAAGAGGCAGTTGAAGCATCAAAAGAGACTGCATCAATGTCAAGGGAATGTATGGTAGTGTCACCTGAATTTGGAATCAGGGGATATATCGATGAGATATGGATGAAGCCTGATGAAATCGTGATAATCGATGACAAGCCTGGACGTACACCATATTTCTCCACAATGAACCAGGTAAGGGCATATGCGCTTGCATATAAAAGCATGACAAATGACACAAGAGTAATAAAATCAGCACTGAGGGAACGTGGAACAGACAATCTATTTTGGATTGAAATATTTACTCCTGAAGTTGAAAAGGAAATCAAATTTACAATTGAAAGAGTGCATGGCCTTTTAGACGGTTCAAGACCATTTGTGCCTACTAAAAATCCGAACAAATGCAGATCATGCAGATACAAACGCTACTGCGAACACTACAAAAAAGAGTAATTATGAACAAGCAAAAAATCTCAATCATTTTATTAATTATTTTTTTGATAGGGCTTGGACTTACACTAGCCAATGCGCTCCTCGATGACAACAACAAAATAGAAAACACAACCGGAACAATAAGCGTTGGAAACAAGACAATACACTATGACAATGCAGGAAAATGCATTGAGGTAATTGACGGAAACACAATTCAAGTATACGGCATCGGAAAGGTTCAGCTTACACAGGTTAAAACACCCGACATGAACGAGTCAGGATTCAGCGATGCCAAAAAGTTCACTGAAGAGCTGTGCCTTGGAAAAACAGTTTATCTTGATGTTGACGATGCCCAGCCGCAGGACAAGTACGGCCGCACATTAGCTATCGTATACACTAACACAAGCGATGTAAACAGAGAGCTGATTGACAGCAACCATGCAAAAATCAGTTATTTCGAGCCTAGTGAGTTTAAAAAGGGTGAAATCTAAACAACCCTATTTAAACCTAAATAAATCTTATTTTTCTTATATATTTTATCAAGAATGGAATTCCACTCCTCAACAGTGATGCGTCCCTTATTCGGAATCAGACTGTCAAGTGAGGACTCATTTAAGTTTAAAATATCCGCCAGAACATATGATAATGTTCTGCCTGTTAATGATAAGTCATAAGGGTCATAGCCGGTTACCGCCAAAACCCATACATTATCCTTTGAGGAACTGTTATATTCCCTTCTTAATGCATCAAACCAGCTTGCTATCCTTTCACCATCATCAATGGATATATAGTAATCTTCACCGGAAAACTCAATATTATCGATGGCCTCTTTAATCTTGCCGTCGAGTTCAGGAGAACCTATCTCCAACTCGTATTCATTATTGGTAATGGTGTCAGACAAATAGTTTTCAATTTCCTTTATGTTTTTAAAGTACCCTATAGGCTCTAATCTGTCAGGGTCTCTATCACACAAATCATAAATTAAATCCTCATCAACTTCGCAGATTTCATATCCCTCGAGTTTGTGGGATTTATACTCTTTAAAATCAATGCAATAATTTTCCAAATCTTCCTTATTCAAATACCAGAGAACTTGAACTTTTTTTATCATAAAACTCTAAATAAATAAAAAAAAATATGATTAAATCATATTTATTACTACTGTTTTTGTAATGTTTCCGAATAATCTGTCGGTGTTCATTATTCTTCCAATAAGCCAGTCAAATATTATAGGAACCCAATAGATTTTAGTTAGGTTACGTACAATAGCCTGTGCCCAATTAATATTTGAACCGTTTCTGGATCTTACTTCAAGATACATTAATGCTTTACCTACGGTAGCACCATTAGCCTTTTCTAAAAATACGAAGTAAATAAATCCTAATATAGGTGCAATAATTGGGAATGCGACATAAACTGAACCAAGGTCAATAGGGCTTACTACAAGAGAAACCAAAAAGGATATAATCCACATAAATGCAGAAACTACAAAAAAATCAAGTACATATGCGATTATTCTTCTTGAAAAAACACTTGCCATGCAATCACCTTAACATACTCTTGGAACCGGGTCAGCTATAGGTGCCTCAAGAATTCTCTCACCACCGATAGGAGTGTTAATTACAACATAATCTCCTTCAACAACTTCACCGATTATAGCTGCATTTTCACCATATTTTTCGCCACGAATCGCTTCAAGGACTGCTTCAGCCTTATCGGCTTTAACTCCCATGACAACTTTTCCTTCGTTAGCTACTTCAAATGGATCAATACCTAACATTTCAGATACTGCATGAACCTCCTCCCTGATAGGAATAGCGTCCTGCTCTAAAACTACTCCGACACCTGCTTTTGATGCCATTTCGTTTATTGCATTTGCAAAACCTCCACGGGTTGGGTCTTTCATTGCAGTAACTCCACCAATTTCTAATGCTTTACTGATAATATTCCACATTGGAGCCACATCAGATTTCAAATCAGTTTCAAATCCGAATCCTTCCCTGAATGACATTAAACTCATTCCATGGTCACCTAAGCTACCTGTGACAATAATCTTATCTCCAACTTCCAAAGTAGAGTCACGGACTACTTCGCCTTTTTTGGCAATTCCGATACCTGTGGTAACCATAACAATTCCGTCAAGCTTGTCTTGAGGCATTACCTTGGTATCACCGGTAATTACAGCAACATCCACTTCTTCGCAGGTAGCATTTAAAGATTTCATGATTTTATCCAAATCATCAATCGGAAATCCTTCTTGCATGATAATTGCATTAGAAATCGCTAATGGGCGTGCACCCATTACTGAAACATCATTAATTGTTCCTGCAGCGGAAATTCTTCCAATGTCTCCACCAGGGAAAAATAATGGATCAATAGTGTGACCGTCTGTGGTAACTACAATTTCCCAGTCTCCTAAAGGAATTGAAGCCCCATCGTCTAATGCATCTAAACTAATACCACCGTTAACACTTTTTTTGGTGAGATTATCTAATACGGTGCTAGCTATCAAATTAGCCATTACTTCTCCACCAGCACCATGATTCATACTAATTTTATCGTCTGACATCATATCTCCTAATATAAATTATCATTATATTAATATGTTAAAACAAGTATATAATTATAGTTAATTTTTGAAAAAAATTGTTTACTTTTGAAAAAAAGTTTTAAAAAAAAAGAGAAAAAATTTAAGTAAAAAACTTAAATTAATACACCGTTAATAACACCGTCTTGACCAGGTCTGGATGTTACTTTAGCATTACCTTCAGGAGTTTCTACAATAGCCCCTTTGGTAATGATGTTCCTTCTTACGTAGTTAGGGTTTGCAGAGTTTTCGATTACACCAAGAATGTCTAATACTTGGGTTTTACCGTTTGCATCAGTAACATTGATTTTATTACCAGTAGCTAATCTTAGTTTTTCGTTTCCGCCCCTGGTTCTAATTTTTCTTAATTTTTTTTCATCTAATCTAGTTTCTGCAGGATCTCTTCCTAATTCAGATTTCCTTTTTCCACGGTTTGCAACGTTTCTTGCACCGGATGGACTTCTTGTTGATTTTCCTTGAGAAATTGCCATTATTTCACCTAAATAAATATAATCTATAATATAATAATCGCAGTCAATAAGCCTCTTTTCAATTAAAACTATTCGCAAGATAATTAATAGCCTAATTTTTGAGAGCAAAAAAGAGCCTTAAAGAATAATGATAATAAAATATTACTTTATCATTATATATAAATGTTTTATTTTTAAGCCAAAAATAGAAAAAATTAGGATTTGTGATTTAAAATAAAATCATCCACAAGCTTGTCAAAGTCCTCTTCGGAAAGATTTTCATCTGATGCCGCCTTGAGTATTTTCTGGATTTCCTCTTCGGGAACATCATCTCCAAGCATGTCAATGAGCAATTCCTTCAAATCGCCATCGTCAATGTATGCTTCACCGTCAGGATTCATGACATGTGATTTTTCCTCATCATCATCGTAAATATAGTACGGAACATCTTCCACATTATCACCTAGTCAAAATCAGGGAATTCATAGTAAACAATTTCATAGGGATCATCATCAAAATACCATTCATTAGGCTCGACAATTTCATCGTCATCATCTAAAATGAATTCATCTTCTGACTCTTCACCTTCCACCTGAATTACAATATTAACATCATCACCCAATGCTTCCAAATCGATACCCAACTCGTCAAGGTCTATAACGATTTCATCATCATCGCTTTCAGGCACGACAATCACTATCTCATCGCCAGGTTTAATATCAATATCTTGATTTTGCAAACTATCACTCCTAAAAATTGAAATTTTTCATTTACTAATATTATTTAATTAGTTATATTTAAAAGTTAATGGATTAGTAACTAGGAGTTACTATCCATCACAAAACTAATTTCAGGAATTCCAAATGTGTTTTTGCATTTGACTGAACAGACCTTCAGCTCCTCAATGAAAATTGAAAAGCATAAGCAGACGCCGTCACAGTCAATGCCTATTTTAATGTTGGGATTTTCCATGAAATTTTTAGACACATCGAACACTTCAGATGCCCTATCAACCAGGACTGAAGTAGGCAAATTATTTTTATCAACAATCAGGTAAATCCCTTCAGATATGCCATAATCTGCACAGTATCCATTTTTGCCTTCAATTTTTCCGACGAAGGTATCGTTTATCTCATCATAACTTGAAATCAAAGTTTCTTTTTCCATGTTATCAACCTCAAATAAACATTGGATAGTATAACATATTAATAAACCGCGAGAGCATTTGAAAAGTAATATATGAAATTTTTTGAATAAATAAAGCTATTTCAGAGCAATAAAATTGAAATAATTATGAATAATTGCATTGAAAACAAATATTAAGAAGGTGCAATATACTTATTAATAGGTGAAATAGTGGTTAAGGAAAGCCCAGAACAATTGGCTCTAGAAGCCGAAATAAAAGAGCAAGCCCAAAAATTCATAACATATCTTAATTCCACACTTCCGGAAAGCATGGAGCTTGAGTATGAAGGCTTTTACAGAAGAGGATTCTTTGTAAGCAAAAAAAGATATGCAGTTATTGAAGACGGAGAAATCATTGCTAAAGGTTTGGAATTGGTCAGAAGAGACTGGGCTCCGATTGTTAAAAAAACCCAAGAAGACATTTTAATGGCAATTTTGAAAGAAGGGGATGCTGATAAAGCTATCAAAGCCGTTAAAAAGGTATTGAAAAGAATCAAGAAAGGTGATGTTGACAACAAGGAACTCATCATCCACACCCAAATCACAAAGCCTCTTGACCAGTACAAGCAGGTCGGACCTCATGTCGTTGCTGCAAGAAAAATTGAGGAGCACGGCATTAAAGTGACAAGAGGAACCATCATCCAGTATATAATCGTTAAGGGAAAAGGCTCAATCAGTCAGCGTGCAGTTCCTTATGAATACAGCGAAGGTTATGTATATGACAAGGACTACTACATCAACAACCAGCTCATTCCGGCTGTTGAAAGAATAATGTATGCCTTCGGATATACGAAAAATGACCTGGAGGACATGGCGCGCGGTGAAGTCCAGCAAAGTCTAGATGCATTTTTCTAAAAACTTAAATAATTTTAAAGAAATAATATTCATTATATGATTAATGAAGATGACCGTGTTGTTTTTTTCGATATAGACGGAACCCTATTGGACACTACTGATTTTGCTGAAACCGCAAGAAAAGCAGCAATCGGATTAATGGTGGACAATGGATTGCCTCTTGATAAGGATGAAGCATACGGTGTTTTAAAAACAATTATACGTGAGAAAGGATCAAACTATGGAAGGCACTTCAACGTATTGACCCAGGTTGTGCTCGGCCATGAAGATCCAATGCTTGTAGCGCTCGGGATGATTACATACCACAATGTTAAAATGGCACTTTTAAGACCATTTCCAGAAACCATCGACACATTAATCTATCTTAAAAGCCAAGGCTATCGTTTAGCAGTTATTTCAAATGGTATTACAATAAAACAATGGGAAAAACTGGTAAGACTCAACATACACTCATTTTTTGATGAAGTAATCACCTCTGAAGAAGTCGGAAAGGAAAAACCTCAAAAGCTAATCTTTGATGTTGCTTTAAGAAAGATGCATGGAAATCCTGAAAAATCAGTAATGATTGGAAATAAATTTAAGGCAGACGCTTTAGGTGCAGTCAATGCAGGATTAAGTGCAATATTAGTAAATTCCGATGTTACAGAAGACGACAGGGAATATATAAAAAGAGAAAAATTAGATATTACAATTATTGATGATATTGGTGATGTTGATACAATATTATAACTCACCAAAATCCACTATTTTTTTAAAATTCAAGTTCCAGGGTTACCGGACAGTGATCAGAACCATAGATATCAGCTAAAATTTCTGCTGATTTGACATTTTCTTTAATTTCTTCATTCACATAGAAATAATCAAGTCTCCAACCGGCATTCCTTTCACGTGCGCGGGTCCTGTAGCTCCACCATGTAAAGTTGTTCTCGCCTTCGTCAAACATTCTGAAAGTGTCTATAAAACCTGACTCTTCAAGCTGGTCGAGCCATGCGCGCTCTTCAGGCAAGTATCCTGATTTTCCTTCACAGTTTTTAGGATTGTAAACATCAATCGGATTGTGGGCAATATTATAATCGCCTGTAATTACAACGTTTTTACCTTCATTTTTAAGCTCCACAAGCTGTTCAAGCAAAGCGTTACAGAAATCAACTTTAAAATCAAGCCTTTTGGCATTCATGCCGCTGTTTGGGAAGTAAATGTTGTAGAGGAAAAAGTCCGGATACTCTATTCTCAATACCCTTCCTTCACTGTCAAGCTCCTCAACGCCCAAACCTTTGACAACTTCAACAGGCTCTATTTTTGAGTATGTTCCAACACCGCTGTATCCTTTCTTTTCAGCCTCATTGAAACATTGATGGTATCCTTCAACGTCAGCCAATTTCTTTGGAATATCATCTTGGGTTGCTCTTACTTCCTGAAAGTTGATGATGTCTGCATCAGTGCTGTCAAACCAGTCCCAAAATTCATCCTTTTTTGAGACTGCCCTAATTCCATTCACATTCCAAGAAACCAGCTTTATTGACATTATAATCTAACCCCATTGTCGAGAGGCACTTCACGAAGCCAGTTGATGTCACTTTTGTAAAGCATACGAATGTCTTCAACACCGTATCTAATCATTGCAAGTCTTTCAATACCCATACCGAATGCTAAAGCAGGCTGGTCAATTCCTAAAGGTTTTAACACTTCAGGCCTGAACATTCCAGCACCACCGAGTTCAATCCAGCTTTCCTTCTCTTCGAGATAGATTTCGGATTCGGTAGACAGATATGTGTATGGGAAGTAAGCAGGTCTGAATCTTACTTCAAAACCGAGTTTTTTGTAGAACTCTTTTAAAACACCTAAAAGATTTTGATAACTGATGTCAGGTCCGCATACAAGTCCTTCAACCTGGTGGAATTCAGGCAAGTGCTTGTAGTCGAAAGTTTCCCTTCTGAATACTCTTCCTACTGAAAACATTTTGATTGGAGGCTCATGTTCAAACAGGTGTTTTGTGGATATTCCTGTAGTGTGGGTTCTTAACACACTTTGGCGAGCGATATCTTCACTCCAGTCATATTGCCATCCGATGGAACCGGTATCCGCACCGGTTTCGTGAGTTTCAGCAGTGAGCTTAACGAGATCGTCATCAGGCAAGTCACATGTTAAAGGATTTTTAAGATAAAATGTATCCTGCATTTCACGTGCAGCATGATCTTGAGGTTGGAAAAGAGAATCGAAGTTCCAGAATGCAGATTCGACATATTCTCCATTGTCTTCAACAAATCCCATGTCCAAAAAGATTTCCCTTATCTCATCAATGATAACTCTTAATGGGTGTTTTTTACCTGCAAATACTGTTGGCGCTTCAGCGTTAATGTCATATGGACGATATTGCAAGTTTTTCCATTCACCGTCTTTTAATTGCTGGTGAGTTAACTGAGTAGCCTGTTCTTGAATGGTAAATCCAACTTTTAGGATTTCTTCACCTTTTGGCAGGAGTTTAAAAGAGTGTGAGGTTTCTTTTTTAATGTTTAAAATATTTTTCCTACCGGTTAACTTTTTAAATCCGTCCATTAAATCATCTGTGAAAAGTTTAACTCCATCAACATTGGCCTGAAGATAATCAAGCACTTTTTCATCTATGCCCGCTTTGTCAACAAATTCATTACCCATTTCAGTGATTTTAAGAACTCCCTTATCGATTTGAGCCCAATCTTTCTGACGCAGCCATCCAAGCGCAATGCCTGTTTCCTTTTTGTCAATGCCCGCTTCACTAGCAAGGTCTTTCATGGAAATCTCTTTTTTGTCTGCCAATACTCTCAGGATTCTTCTTTCAGGAAGTCCTTTTTCAGCGTATTCAAGACCATCATCTGTTAAGGAGTATGTTTTTTGAACTTCCTTGTCGACTTCAATAATGTCTTTTGAAGCGAGTGAACCTGCTGCACTCATGACGGATTTGATATCCATGCCAGTATTTTCAGCAATCTGTTCAGGAGTAATTTCAGAATTAGATTCTAGTTCTTTTAAAAGTTTCTTTTCATAAATATGCAATTCGTTAATGGTTTTTTTAATATCCTCACTCATTTAAACACCATACATTAAGATTAATAATATAATAATATATGTCTAAAATGATTTATAAAGATAATGTTATTTTAAAAAAAAGAGGATGTGACACAAAGTCACTATTTTTTTAATTTTATTTTGCTTAATTTTTCTTTAATTTTATATACTATGAAGTACAATCTTTTATTATAGATATTAATATTTATGGTTGTTTTATTCATGGTTTTGAAAGATGATAATATTAATCAGAGCATGTTAGTCCCGTTGGACTTGCGAAATTTGATTCCTAAAGATCATCCGTGTTATTTTATTAAAAATGTGGTTGATTTAATTGATTGTTCGAAAGCGAACCAGGAGTTTCGTGGAACTCCTGGTGAATTTGCTTATCCGCGCGAATTATTGCTTAGACTCATTTTAATGAGCGTTTTCGATGGAGGATTATCTTCAAGAGAAATTGAGAGGAAAACACGTACAGACATTGCATATATGTACCTTGCAGCAATGGAAAAACCATCATACAGGACAATAGCAAGATTTAAAGTCGAATATTCAGATTTAATCGACGAAGCATTCAAAACAACCATTAAAATTGCAAAAGATAATGATTTAATAAAAATCCATCATTTGAGCTTGGACGGAACTAAAATCAAAGCAAAAACATTTATTAACAAATTAACAGATGAAAACCAAATCAAAATCATGAAAGAACACCTCCAAAAAAGTATTGAAAGAGATCAACAAGAAGATGAAGAACTTGGAGATGAATCTGGAAATACTGTTCCAGAATCATTAACAGACAAAGAAAAATTCAAAGAAACAGTAAAAGAAATAGAAAAATC
>NZ_JAZQFM010000035.1:0-7542 GCF_045539575.1 Methanobrevibacter sp. | reverse complement strand
ACTTCTTGTTTATTGCTTTTCATTACAAATCCTTTTATTTACAATAATTTATTAATTAGTTGTTGTTTTTATATTTCACGGATTTAATAGGATTATAATTAATTTAACTTTCTCATGTTTCTTATTTTTAAATTTAGGCTTGAAATTAAAGAGTAATACTTTAATAACATTTATATGGTTATTACTAGTAAGTATAAATTAGATTATCTGTTTTTTCAGATAATTTTGGATGATTGAAATTATGGCAATAAACTACTCTATCTTCAAAAAATTTTTTAAATTTTAATCATCTATTCTTTTATTTTCATAATGTGTGATAAGCGATAGTAAAGCCATATAATTATGTAAATAGCTATTTCGGTAGCTATTTACTTTTCCTTCTCTCGCATTGTTTTAGTTATTTTCCTAACCTTTATTTTATATGGTGTTTAATATTATATTGATGAAGCGAACAGCACTAAAAATTGGATATATAGGAACTAATTTTCATGGTTTTCAAAGACAGCCGGATCTTAGAACAGTAGAAGAGGAATTGATTTACCATTTGCGCAAACTGGACTACATTGATGATTTGAAAAAGTCAAGATTCAGGATTGCAGGCAGAACCGATGCCGGAGTTCATAGTTTGGGCAATGTCATTAGTTTCCAGTCTGATAAGGAGGTCAGGGTCAATGAAATCAACAATTCACTTCCCGATGACATTCAGATTTTAGCCAAGGCACCTGTTCGCTATGCGTTCAAGCCAAGATATGCCCAGATGAGGCAATACCGATATATGCTCTTCCAGGACCTGGATATTGATAAGCTGAGGGAATGCGCAGAGGTATTTAAGGGAACACACAACTTCACCAATTTCACAAAGCGTTTCCAGAAGACAACCACAAGGACAATCGATGACATTAAAATCTCAAAGGTTGATTTGACAGATTATCACAAAAGGGAATTTCCTAATCTCCATGATACTCTATCTCCGATATTTGTGGACATTTACGGTGAGTCATTTTTATGGAATATGGTGAGAAAAATGATGAGGGTCTTTGTTGATGTGGCAATCGGCAAGATGACCTTGGATGAGGTTGAAAGATTGCTTGACCCTGCTGAGGATGAACCGAGAGCCAACATTAAGGTTATGGAAGCGGAATATCTGATTTTGATGGACATCCAGTATGACGGCATCAAGTTCAAGTATGACGATTATGCCTGCGAGCGCTTCAGAAGGGATTTGGTTGATTCATTAAGCGATCTTCAAAGGAAATATGCAATTCGTGAATCAATGATTAAAAGTCTGAAAGATTTGCACACATGGGAATGACTATTTTTTTTTAAAATTATTTAAACTATTTTTATTAAATATATACTTGAGGGATTATTATGAAAATAGCAACCATTTTGGGCACACGGCCGGAAATTATTAAGATGGCGCCTATTATTGCTGAGATTAATGAGAGGGGCATTGACCAAATCGTTTTGCACACTGGTCAGCATTATGATAAGGAAATGTCTGATAACTTTTTTAAGGATTTGGAGATTCCTGCTCCTGATTATAATATTCATGTTGGCTCAGGCAGTCACGGAAAGCAAACAGGGCTTATGATGAAGGGCATTGAAGAGATTTTGCTCGATGAAAAGCCTGATATTGTGCTGGTTCAGGGCGATACCAATGCCGTTCTTGCCGGTGCTCTGGTCTGCGGCAAGCTGCATATTGCCGTTGGACATGTCGAGGCGGGATTGAGGTCTTTTGACATGACAATGCCTGAAGAGATTAACAGAAGGGTTGCTGATGTCTGCTCAACAATGTATTTCATTCCGACCGAAGAGTCTGCAGTCAATCTTCTGGCTGAAGGTTTTTCCAGAAAAAACCTCTTTATCACAGGAAATACTGTTGTTGATGCATGTTTCAGACATCTTGAAATTGCCAAAAAAAGAGGATTTGAAGAGCAGTCACTTAAAGACCTGAATATTGACAGTATGGATAACATCTTGACATTGACAATGCACAGGGCAGAAAACGTTGACGTTAAAGAGCGTGTAGTCAGCATTATCGGTGCCCTGAAGGAATTAAGTGACATGAATGTAATTTTCCCTATCCATCCGAGAACCAAGCATACTCTTGAAAACTTTGGACTGTTTGATGAGCTGAACAATTTAAGTCACGTTCACATTGTAAAGCCAATAGGATATTTGGATTTCCTGCTTTTGACTTCCAAATCAACCTTGATTTTAACAGATTCCGGAGGCCTTCAGGAAGAGGCAATAACACTTGATGTTCCTGCATTGACTTTGAGATACAACACTGAAAGGCCTGAAACCGTAACTGCAGGGGGAAATATTCTGGTCGGTTCCGATAAGGATGCAATAATTGAAAATGCAAGAAAAATCCTTGACGATGAGGAATTTGCAGACAAAATGAAAAATGCGCTAAATCCCTACGGTCAGGGAAATGCGGCCCGCAAAACTGTGGATGCAATAGAAAAATATTATGATGAAGGTATTTTAAACATCTCCGCTCCGGAAGAGGTAATGGATTCATTTGAAAGAAAAATGACTCAAGTCAATGATGACATTACCGTAAGTGAATTCGAGCAAAAAGAAGACGCATTGATTCATATGATGTTCGACGGAGAGAAAATGAGATTTCCAACAGATGAAACAAAACTAAAAGGTATGATGATTACTTATGACAAACGAAAATGATTCAGTATTGGTATTCGAGTATTTCACTGCTTCAGGCGAAAAGGATAAATGCATTATTTCCGAAGCGGAAGCATTGGTATTTGCACTTTTAGATGATTTGGCAGATATTCAAAAGGATTTGGTGATAAACAAGTCCTATGAAAATGCATTGGAAGGCTTTGAAAATGTAAATCCTATTTTCATTGAAGGCGATGTTGTCGATTGGCTGGCTGATAACGCATCACAGTTCGACAAGGCCATTTTCATTTCTGCCGAAAACAATAACAACCTATACAATATTACAAAAATCCTGGAAGAAAACAACGTTAAAACCTACACATCTACTGCTGAGGCATGTTTTATCTCATCAGACAAGTATGAATCCTATGAGGCACTTTACAACATTGTTCCTCAACCTAGGTCCTTCAGGTTTAAGATAGATCCAAAGGGATACTGGAAAAGGGCTATTGAAAATTTACATGAAAAATGGCAAGCCGAAGATCCTTTAACAAATCTGAAAATCATTATCAAGCCGCTTATGGGCGTTGACTGTGAGGATATAGTTGTTATAGAAAACATTGAAGACCTGACTCTTGATTTGGATAAGATTTTCAAGCCTGGCTCAAGGGTGATAGTCCAGGAGTTCATTGAAGGAACAGACATCAGTGTCAGTTTGCTCTCAGACGGTAAGACTGCTGTTCCTATAAGTTTGAATGAGCAGTTTGTACAGCTTAAAGATGATAAGGGAACTTATCTTGGAGGTAAGCTGCCTTTTGAAAACAAATACAAGGATGAGGCATTCGAAATAGCCAAAAAAGCAGTTGAAGCTATTGACGGCCTGAAAGGTTTTGTCGGCGTTGACATGATAATCAATGCCGATGAAAAGGACATCTATTCAGTATACCTTTTAGAGATTAATTCAAGATTTACTACACCGTATGTGGGTTTAAAGGAAGTTGCAAACTTCAATATAGGAAAATCAATAGTGGACCTGATTGACGGTGAGATTAATATTGATGATATTGACGTATCTCTGGACGGAGAAGTTGAATTTAAAAAGTCCGGAGATAACTTAGAAATTAGGAGAATATAAAATGAAAATTGCAGGATTCGATATCGGCGGTGCAAACACCGATTTAGCAGTAATCGACTTTGAAGGTGAAGAGATAAAAAACATTGAAGTTGATTTCGCATATCTTCCAATGTGGAGTAACAATGATGATTTATCACGCGTTTTAATTGAACTTATTGAAAATATCTGTCCGGTTAGCGAAATAGATGCAGTTGGAATCTCAATGACTGCAGAGCTGGTCGATGCATACGACACAAAAAAGGATGGGGTGTTGGATGTAGTCAGAAAATGTGAAGAGACATTTGACTGTCCGATAGCTTATGTCGGCGTTGACGGAATGCTTTCCCGCAGCGAAATTGAAGATGCCCCGCTTAAGGCGGCAGCCGCAAACTGGATTGCAACAGCCCAAATTGCCACACTGATATCTGACAATTGTATTTTCATAGATACCGGAAGTACTACAACAGATATCATACCGATTAAGGAAGGCAGGGAATGTGCAATAGGCAAATCCGATTTCGACAGGTCTGCAACCGGTGAGCTTGTATATACCGGTACACTCAGGACAAATCTTGCAAGCTTTTTGGATAAGGTTGAACTGAACGGTAAGGAATACAGGGTTGCAAGTGAACTGTTTGCCCAAACCGCTGATATTTACACAGTTCTCGATTTAATTACAGAAGAGGATTATGTATGCGATACATTTGACGGTGAAGGAAAATCCAAAACAGACTGTGCCAAAAGGATTGCACGTGTTGTCTGCGCTGATTTGGAAATGCTGTCTATGGATGATATCGTTGAAATGTCAGAATTCATTCATCAAAAACAGATAGAGCAGATTGCAGACGGTCTAAAACAGGTAGTTGATACTCAAAAATTAGATTTGATTGTCACAACAGGACTTGGAAAAGACATTATCGATAAGCCTGCAGCTGAACTTTTAGGCCTAAAAGTAAAATCAATGGGTGACATTCTAACAGATGAAGAATGTGTAGTGGCACCTGCTGTCGGAACTGCCGTCATGATGAATAAATACTTATGAGTGTCTTCACTCATTCTTTTTTTTTAATTTAATACCATACGTCTTTCATTCCAAGCAGATATGCACCTGTATTTGCTATTAAATGGATTACCAATGTCATCACTATAGCTATTACTATAAATAACCAGTTTAACTTAACAACAAATGAAACGAGTATCAGTGCAACAATTAAAAAATCAAGCTGGTCAAGAATTGGTGCTGGTTTTCCTCTTCCGATTCCAAGTCTTCTTTTTAAGAAACTGCCTATTGCGTCACCTAAAAGAGCACCAAAACCAAGTAAAAATCCGATTAAAATTCCTTCAGGAATGCTTGTAATGATTGGGGTGATAATGTAGTCTCCAAACTCAGCAATAATTTGAGGGCCGAAGTATCCTTGAACTGCTCCTGTAATGATTCCAATTATTGTACCTCCAATCAGACCTCTCCAGGTAACTCCGTCACCGATCCAACGGTTTCCCTTGCTGTCTGATTTTCCAAAATCGACCGGGAGGCCTCCACCAAATACTAATCCTCCCCCATTTGAAAAGTATGCAGGAAGTATGAAATACAGTGTTGTAACACAAGCAATTAAAATCATTTGTATATTCATTAGTTCAATTCCCCAAAAAATATTTTATAATTATATGTATTATTATAACTAGTATTAATAAGTTTAAATATTGCATTAAGTTAATTAGTTTGATAATTAAATTAACTGGTTTTTCTTGAAATAGGTAAGTTTATAAATATGAGTTTATTTTCCATTAAAATGTTTTAAATCATAAAATAATTAATTTAAGGAATTTAAAAAAAATAATCATCAAGATGTCTTGGATACTTTTTCGTTGTTTTACTTCTAGTATATAAGTATAATGGTTTTTCAGGTGTCAATTTTACATATTGGGAGCAATTTTGTTTTTATTAGGAATATACTCTCATCAAAATCTTTTTAAGTGATTATGGGTATATGTTTAGTTAATGAAATATGTTTACATTGATGAAAGTGGCGATTTGGGGGATAAATATTCAAGTTCCAAATATTTTGTTATTGGAGCAATAATTGTTGATAATCCTAAACATCTTAATAGGATTATTAAAGAAGCCCATAAAAAATACAATAAGATTATAGGTCGGGATTTGGAAGTTAAAGGAAACAAAACAAATCCTTTTGTCATCAAAAAAATATTAAAAAAGGTCAATAGCGTTGATTGTGAAATTTGGGCAATATTCTTAGATAAACAAAACCTCCATAATATACCAAATTTCTATAAGTATCATGAATTATACGATACTTTGGCATCTAAATTGGCGGAGAATATTAAAATTACATCAACAACAAAAGTCATTGTGGACAGATCAAAAAGTAAGCATGAAGATATCCGCATTTTCAATGAAAGATTTTCATCAAGCCTTAATAATCCAAATAATTATCCAATTAATATAACTCATGCAAATTCTATTAAAGAAAAAGGAGTGCAAATAGCGGATTTGCTGGTATGGTCAATCTTTCAAAGTTTAGAACACAATAACTCTGATTTCATTGATTTGATTAAAAATAAGAATGTCATTGAAGTCTTTAAAAAACATTAAAACTAGAAAATATGAAGACTGAAGAACCTGCAGCCAACTAATTGACCTATGAAATAGAATTTCATGGAAAGTCGCCACCAGCGGTGACAATGACGTGCAGGCTAAACCAAAATAATGGATTTTACCTTCTAATCTTTCATTTAATATGTAAGTAAATGGACATATATAAACATTTTCATAATTAATCTGCATTTATTGGGCACTTATCCATTCTTATTATTGCAGTTCTAAGTGTTTTGATTCTTTTATTTTTAAAAATATTTCTTTTAATTTTGTTTTTGTTTTGATACTTCATTTTTCCCAATAAAATCCTAGACAGACAAATTACAGTTTATAGAATCATTCAAAGAATTGGATAGTAATGGGAAAATAGTTTTGAGGTTGTTTGTTTGTAAAAACTAGTTATATACTTTTGATCTATCTTCAATACGTCCAATATAAATACAATTGTCATCTACCCTAAAACAGATTCTATAATTTCCCTTTCTTGCTCTTTTATATTTTGGATATTTTTTTACTTTTTTATAATCGCCATCTTCAGGGTTTTTTATTATTTCTTCTAATTTTTCACGGATTTTTTTGTAAGCAATTGGATTTTTCTTTTTATAATATTTCAATTGTTTTAAAGCAGATCGTTTAAATTCAAGTTCCATATTAATCATCTAGATAAGCATCAAGTTCATCTAATGAAGAAAAGTGAACTCCTTCACCATTCGCAAATTCTTTATCTGCTTCAATTAAGTCTTTTATCTTTTGATATTCTTCATACTCATCTAATAATTTTGTTATAATGTCATTGAAAGAATCATTCTTATGTCCAAGGTCTGCTAATCTTTCATGATTAAATAAACTGACTCTGATAGCTTTTGTTTCCATTTTTTATCACCAATTATTAATATGTAGTTTTGTGTATATATAGTTAACAGTGTAAACATTGTATACATTATCAACAATATTATTCTGATGTTATTTATCATATCTATTCAGGAGGTCATCCTTTTTGAAATATATTTTTTCCATTATGTTCTGAATTGATAGGTAGATTAATATCAGTTTATGTTCTTATTCTTCAGATATTGTCAGTTTAAACATTAGTTAAATTTTGTTTGTTCCTATTATCTGTGAGTGTATAGGATAATTTTTTAGACATGTATTTTTAATAAGGATAATCTTCTTTTTCTTCGTA
>NZ_JAZQFM010000034.1:0-3806 GCF_045539575.1 Methanobrevibacter sp. | reverse complement strand
TTCAGATGACTTTTTCTCAATTTGCTTTCCGGAAATTAATCTTTCCATATCCAGAGCCTTTTCATCATGGAAATATTCAGGAAACTTTTTTGAAATGTTTACCCTTGCGGTTAACGGAATGAACAATGTATCCTCTACACCTTGATAATCAGCCATATTATCACTTTCTTGCAACAACAGTCATCCATTCAACCCATTTATCTGTCAATGACACATGGTCGTAATCATCCTCAATTGTTTTGGTCTCACCGCCTATTTCCTTAATCGTTTCCTGCTTTTTTCGCCCGTCGCGCAGATAAGCTGTAATCTGCGAATAGTCATTGTTCACTAAATATTGACAGAGTTCCTTGTCATTGTATACTGTCATATTAATTAATTTTTCAGATATTTTCATAGGAATGTTATCTGATCCGTTTGATTCAGTTCCGATTAAAAATATTCCACCAGGTTTTAGAACTCTTTTAACCTCTGCAAAACATTTTTCAATATTCGGCCAGAAATAGACTGTTTCAAAGGCTGTCACCACATCAAATGTTTCATCATCAAAGGGTAGGCTTTGCACGTCCCCATGGACAACTTCAACCTTACCGTCATATATCTCCTGCCTGTTGACTTCTCTTGAAACCTTTACGCTGTCCATACTGTAGTCCACACCGTATACCTTTTTTGCATGTTTTGCCATACGGTTGATGTTTATTCCACCGCCACAGCCTATATCTAAAATTACATCATCGGATTTAATGTCCAGATGTTTCAAACCCCATAATGATACCGGAGTATGTTCCTTGTTCATTGATTTTAACTGAATCTGACCTAATTTTCCCTTAGGTTTTCTCATGTTGTCGAATATTCCCATTATCTCACCTTCGGAATGAATCTATTAACTTTTCTTGAATAAATTAAATAATAATCACCATACCATTCAAACAGCCATTTCTCTTCTGTATTTTTTATAACAACTGTCAATATTAACCAGAAAATAACCGGCAAAAATATTAAAAACAGATTATCAAAGATTAAAATCGCACCTGTTACCGCATATAGGAAAGCGGCATAAATCGGATGTCTGACCTTTGAATATATTCCGGTTGTAATCAGTTGATTGTTCCTGATGCCGTCGTCTATTCTTGAATTGACATTGGCGGATAGCCAGAAGATTGTGCCAACCACAATCAGAACAAATCCCAAAACACTTAGAATAATCTGATTTGATTTATAAACAGGGATTACATTATGGAAACTCAAAACAAAAAATAATATTGTAATAAGGATTATCATACCTATCAAATAGGGTCCAACACCAAAAACCGGCAAATGATTATTTTCACTCATGCTTATTATTATATTAAAAATGCTATAAATATTTTGGCGTGCCTAAATTAATTCAATATAATCCAATGAAAATTAATGGAAATAAAACTTAAAAAAAATAGAAAAAAATACTTAAATAAACAATAAGCATTATATAGTGATTTTTTTAAACAAAATAATCCTATAAATGACTAATTAGTTTAGTAGTAAACTATATACAATTATTTTATAAAATAAAGCTTATTTAGTGGAAAAAAATATATAATAAATACAAATATAATATATTTAGGGTGAAAACATGAAGTTTAAAAGAGTAGTTGAATATCATGGATATGACCGATTTGTCGAAATTGTATATACCCTCCACAAAAATACCAAGATATATTTAAACAGAACACTTTCACAATACAATTTAACTGCATTGCAAGCACTATGCATGTTAATTATGGATGAACAACACGACATAAGTCAACAGGAGTTAGCAGACCTGTTATTTTTAACAAAAAGTGCTGTGACTCAAGTGACGAAAAAATTAGAAGACGAGGAATATATCACCAAGACAAAATCCAAAACCGACGGACGCCAATATGTATTAAATTTGACTAAAAAAGGAAAAGCCATCATACCAAAATTAGAAATCATTTTAAAAGAATGGGAAGAATCCATTGGAATTGATAAAGTGGATGATGAGTTTATTGAAACAATGACAGAAATTGCTGACAGTTCAATAAATCTAAATAAAAATAAATAGCTAATTAATCGAAATTTTAAAAAAAAAGAAAAATGAAGTTATGAGGAGGCTTCTTCCTCAACTTCATCAAAGTCTACTTTTTCACCAAGTATCCTAAGACCGATAAACATTGCAATCACACCGACAGGGATACAGACGTACCAAGGTACTCCCAAACCTGCTGGGATGTAACCGAGTACTATTGCAATAATTGCAACAAAGATTGCATAGTAAATTTGTGTTTGAACGTGATCGATGTGGTTACAGCTTGTTCCCATAGATGAAAGAATTGTTGTATCTGAAATTGGGGAACAGTGGTCACCGAAAATAGCTCCTGTCAATACTCCACTGGTACATACGACTGTGAAACTCATGTCACCGGAACTTACTGCCCAACCTAAAGGAATTGCTAAAGGCATTAAGATACTCATTGTACCGTATGCAGTACCTGTTGCAAAGGAAATCAATGCTCCTAAAATGAAAATCAATGCAGGAACGATGAATTGAGGCAATGTTCCGCTTAAAACACCTACAAGATAATCTGCAGTACCTATTTCACCGATAACTCCACCTAATGACCAAGCCAGAAGTAAGATTACACCAGTGATAACAATGGTTTTCATACCTCCAATCCATTCGGAGATTGCATCCTCGATAGATAGGATTTTTTCACCGACAGCCATTACAATAGCTACAATGGAAGCGAGAAGTGCTGCTTGGAAAAGTGCAACAGATGCGTCTGATGCTGCTAATGCTTCAAAGATACCGTTAAATGATAAAGGTGCTGTTTTCATCAAGGTGATGAGAGCTTGATCTTCTCCACCTAAAATAGCTGTGTATCCGCTCCAGTAGAACGCTACAAGTGCACCGATAATCAAAGTAGCAATAGGAATGATAGCATTCCATACGGATAATTTGATTCCTTCAACCGGTTTAACGTCATCGAAACCAGGTGCTTCAGCGACTTGTTGAATTTCAGTTCTTTTACGAGCTTCTTGTTCTGCTTTTTTCATTGGACCGAATTCGTATAATGTTGCTGCGGAAATCACAATGAATAATAAAATGAAAATGTTATAGAACCTGTAAGGAATGGTTTGTAAAAATATTCCAAAACCAGTAGCATTGCTTACACCGACAGATTGGAAACCAGCAGCAATTAAACTGATTTCTAAACCAATCCAGGTAGAAATGATTGCAATACCAGCTACAGGAGCAGCAGTTGCGTCAACTACAAATGCTAATTTTTCTCTTGATACTTTAAGTTTGTCCATAACTGGTCTCATGATAGGACCGACAATTAAAGAGTTTGCGTAATCGTCGAAGAATACACATAATCCTAAAATCCAAGTAAATATCTGTGCTTTACGAGGAGTGTCTGCTCTTTTAGCGAATGCATCTGCAAGAGCTTTTGCCCCACCCATTTTTGTAATTAACTGGATAACTCCTCCAATAAGTAAACATTGAAGAATAATACCTGCATTCCAAGGATCTGCCATACAAGAGATGACTTGTGAACCTAAGTTCAGGAATGCATTGATAATAGTTGAGATGATGTTTAAATCATTACTGCACAACATGAATTCTCCAACGAATACACCAATGAACAAGGACAATACTGTTTCTTTTGTTATGAATGCTAAGATAATAGCAACAAGTGGCGGTAATAATGTTAAGATACCGAATCTAACAGCATTACCTCCAGCAGCTGGTGCTTGGGAAATTGTCAATGACAATACAAAAAGTAGGATAATAGATACAGCTGTTA
>NZ_JAZQFM010000033.1:0-59835 GCF_045539575.1 Methanobrevibacter sp. | reverse complement strand
TGAAGATAGGGGATCGCTTAGTAAATTTTCACATTTGTGAATTACCTAAGAATCCACATTATTTGTGGAACTTCAATTATTTAGTCAAATATTAAAATAGGTGAATTTTTCATGGAAGAATCTAATAGTTCCATATATGCTCTTAAGACCTCTGCAGGTCAAGAAAGAAATGTAGCTAGGCTTTTAGCTCGTAAAGCTAGAACCATTGATGGCATAGGCATTTCTTCAATTCTTGTTCCAGAATCTTTAAAAGGGTATATTTTAGTTGAATCTTCAACAAAAATAGATCTTAGGAACCCTGATCTTAAAGTTCAACATTTAAGAGGGGTTGTTGAAGGTAGTGTTGGTATTACTTTCGAAGAAGCAAAAAGATTCTTGAAACCAGAGCCAATTATTTCCTCTATTCAAAAAGGAAGTATTGTTGAGCTTATTTCTGGACCATTCAAGGGTGAAAGGGCGAAAGTGGTTCGTATTGATGAATCACGTGAAGAAGTCGTCCTTGAGTTAATAGAGGCTGCAGTACCTATACCGGTCACTGTTAAAGCTGATCAAATTAGAATAATTCAAAAGGAGGCTGACTGATGGCTAAAGATACAGTCGAAGTTCTCATCGAAGGTGGAAGCGCTACTGCGGGACCTCCAATCGGCCCAGCATTAGGACCTTTCGGTGTTAACATGATGCAAGTAGTTGACGAAATCAATCAAAAAACTGCTGACTTTGCTGGAATGAAAGTACCTGTTAAAGTCATGATTGATAGGGATACTAAAGAAGTAGATATTGAAATCGGTACTCCACCAACTACAGCACTTATCAAAGAAGAATTAGGCATCGACAAAGGTTCTCATGAACCAGGTTTAGACATCGTAAATGACTTGCCAATTGAAACCGCTTTAAAAATCGCAAGAATGAAATTCGATTCATTACTCGCAAACGATTACAAAGCTGGTATCAAAGAAGTTATGGGAACTTGTGTAAGTATGGGTTTATCCGTTGACGGTAAAGATCCAAGACAAGCACAAAAAGATGTTGATGCTGGAGAATATGACGATATCTTATCAGAATAGATATTAAGTATTTGAAAATAAATTTAAGTTAATAATACAGTGTATATGACGTTATAATTACGGTTATAATTGATATACTGTTTTTAATTCATGCAATCGTTTAAGAATTTTTTTCTTGTAATCGATTCTCATGAAACCAAAAAAATCCAATGAACTTATGTTCATGGGGGATGAATATGACACAAGATGTAATTAACGCGGTGAAGGAGGCAAAAGAACAATCTAAGCCGAGAAACTTCACTGAGTCCGTAGATATTATTATTAATATCCGTGACTTAGATGTCAGAAAGCCAGAAAATAGGTTTAATGAGGAAGTTACTCTTCCTAACGGCCGTGGCAAAGATGTTAAAATCGGAGTCATCGCTGACGGGGAACTCATTGTTCAAGCTAAAGATGCTGGTCTTGACACTGTAATTAATAAAGGAGATTTAGAAGAGTTCGGAAAAGACAGAAAATCCGCTAAAAAAATGGCAAACTCTGTTGACTTCTTAGTAGCTCAAGCTGATATGATGCCACTCGTTGGTAGATTCTTAGGTCCTGTATTAGGTCCTCGTGGAAAAATGCCAAAACCTGTGCCTGCAAGTATCAAATTAGATCCTCTTTTAGCAAGATTACAGAACACTGTTAAAGTTGGTGTAAAACAACAAGCAAGTATTCAAGTTGTTGTTGGAAGCCAAGACATGTCAGACGAAGCTATTGCTGAAAATGTAGAAACTGTTCTTACAGTCTTAGACCGCAACTTAGAAAAAGGAAGAAGTCAAATTAAGTCCATGTTTATAAAAACAACTATGGGACCAGTAGTGAGGGTGATCTAATGGCTCATGTTGCTGAATGGAAAAAGGAAGAAGTTAAAGAGCTCACAGACATTATTAACCAATATGATGTTGTAGGTCTTGTTGATTTAGAAAACATTCCTGCAAAACAGCTCCAAGAAATGAGAAAATCATTAAAAGGCAAAGCTGTAGTTAGAATGTCTAAAATTAATCTTATTAATTTAGCTCTTGAAGATTGTAATGCTGAAAAAACCAACATTGTTGACTTGTCTGAACATATGGATGGTCAAATTGCAATTATTGCAACTGAAATGAATCCTTTCAAATTGTACAAAATATTAGAAGACAGCAAAACTCAAGCTCCTGCAAAACCAGGAACTATTGCACCTGATGATATTGTTGTACCTGAAGGAGACACCGGTTTTGAACCAGGTCCATTCTTAGGTGAATTACAACAAGTTGGAATTCCTGCTAAAATTGACAAAGGTAAAATTTGCGTACAAAAAGAAACTGTTGTCGTAAAAGCTGGTGAGGAAGTATCCAAACAAGTAGCAGCTACCTTATCAAGATTGGATATTAATCCTATGGAAGTAGGAATTGACTTAAAAGCAGTATACGAAGAAGGATCTATTTACACTTCCGATGTACTTGCAATCGACGAAGAACAAACATTAGCTGACGTACAAAATGCATTTAGAAGTGCATTCAACTTATCTGTAAACGCAGCTATACCTACTGATGAAACTATTTCTACTATCATTACTCTTGCATACACCAGAGCAATCAATGTCGGTGTAGAAGCAGCAATAATGACTTCTGAAACTTCAGAACCAATCATCGGTTTAGCACAAGCTAAAATGTTAGCTTTAGCATCCGAAGTAGCTGGAACTGAAGGAGCTATCGATGACGAATTAGCAGAAAAACTCGCTAACGTTGCTGTAGCAGCTGCTCCAGTAGTCGAAGAAGTTGTCGAAGAAGAAGAGGAAGAAGAGGAAGAAGAAGAAAATAGTGAAGAAGAAGCAGCAGCTGGGTTAGGAGCTCTCTTCGGTTAAAATTAAAATTTTTATTATTATAAAAACTAACACTTTAAAAAATTAATGGTGATAACATGGAATATATATATGCGGCAATGATTTTGCACAGTGCAGAAAAAGATATTAACGAAGAAAATGTTAAAAGTATTATCGAAGCAGCAGGAATTGAAGCTGATGAAGCTAGAATCAAAGCTTTAATCGCAGCTTTAGAAGATGTTGACATCGACGAAGCTATGGAAACTACCGCTATGGCAGCAGCAGCACCTGCAGCTGCACCTGTAGCAGAAGCTGTTGAAGAAGAAGAGGAAGAAGAAGAGGAAGAAGAAGAAGCTTCTGAAGAAGAAGCTATGGCTGGATTAGGAGCTCTCTTCGGATAGATTTTTTAAATCTATCACCTTTCTTTTTTTTACTTTTATAATTACAAAACACTATTTTTAAAACGCTTATTTTTACAAAATTTTTACCCAGAACTGTTTTTTCATCAATGTTTTCATTAATTATTTATTAAACTAAAAACATATTATAAACTAATAAATAATTTAAAATGATTCATATGGTAGAAATTTTTGACGAACTTGGTTATAAAAAACAAACTTGTAAAACTTGCGGACAAGAGTTTTACTCACAGGTTGACAGAGACACCTGTGGTGACGCTCCATGTGACGAGTATGAGTTTATTGCAAATCCTGCAACTGATAAACCATACAACTTATATGAAATCCAGAAAGTTTTTAGAGAATTTTTAGAAAGTGAAGGGCACACACATGTCCACAGATATCCTGTATTGGCTAAAAGATGGAGAGATGACGTATTTTTAGTTGGAGCATCCATATTCTGTTTCCAACCTTGGATCACTTCCGGTTTGGTAAAGCCTCCGGCAAACCCTATTGAAATGGCACAGCCTTCAATCAGGCTCAACGATGTAGACAACGTCGGAAGAACCGGCCGTCACATGACCTGTTTTACAATGGGAACCCACACTGTAATCAACAAGGAAGATGACTTCATCTACTGGGAAGACCGCACAATCGAATTGTGCCACAAATTCTTTGACCATATAGGAATTAACACTGAAGAGATTACATTCATCAAATCCTGGTGGAGCGGTGGAGGTAACGAAGGACCATGTTACGAAGTGTGCTGCCGTGGAGTGGAACTTGCAACACTCGTTTTCATCCAGTATGAAACATTGGAAGACGGCTCCAAAAAGGAAATCCCTATCAAAGTTGTAGATACAGGTTACGGTCTTGAAAGAATCGCTTGGATTTCCCAGGGAACTCCAACAGCTTATGATGCATGTTTCGCGCCTGTTGTTGATAAACTGAAAGAACTGACTGGCGTTGAAATCAATGAGGATATCCAGGGAAGAAACGCTCAAATCGCAGGAATGATGGATATTGAGGACATCGGTGATTTAAAAGAGCTCAGACAACAAGTGGCTGACAGTTTGAATTTGAGTTTGGAAGAATACTTAAAAGCTGCTGAGCCAATGGAAGCTATTTACATCATTGCAGACCACACCCGTTGTTTGGCATTCATGATTGCTGACGGCATCATTCCATCAAACGTTAAGGAAGGATATCTTGCAAGACTGGTTTTAAGAAGAACCATAAGATTCATGAAAGAGCTGGACATGAAGGAGTCCCTTGCCGATGTAATGGCAATCCAACTCGATTTCCTATCCAAATTCTATCCTGAAATCAGAGATTCCGAAGAGCATATCATGAATATCATCACCTTGGAAGAGGAAAGATATGCAGCAACAGTCAAAAAAGGAAAAAGCATTGTTAAAAGATCAATCAAAAGGCTTAAAAAAGAAGGCAAATCAGAAATGCCTCTTGAAATGTTGATTGATTTATATGATGCTCACGGAATTCCTCCTGAAACAGTTGTTGAAATGGCCGGTGACGGTTTTACTGTAAATGTTCCTGACAACTTCTTTACACAGGTTGCAGGAGCTCACGAAAAGGATACTTCAAACAAAAAATCCACATTCAAAGTAGACTTCCCTGAAACTGACTTACTGTTCTACAAAGATTTCTACCAAAAAGAATTTGAAGCTGAAGTTTTAGGTTTAGTCGAAAAAGATGGGGACAAATGCTTAATCTTTGACAAAACAGTATTTTATCCTGAAGGAGGAGGTCAGCCTTCAGACATTGGTACTATTTCCATTGACGGAAATGACATTAACATGAAACATGCCGAAAAGATTGACAATGTGGTATTGCACCATGTGGATGGAGAAGTTTCAGATGATGTTGTCGGCAAAAAAGTCACTGGTGAACTTGACTGGACAAGAAGGATAACCCTTGCACGTCACCACACAGGAACTCACCTCGTGATTGCTGCAGCAAGAAAAGTATTGGGCCAGCACATCTGGCAGGCAGGATCACAAAACGGTCTGACCCGTGCACGTATTGACTTGTCTCATTATAAACGTATCACACAGGAAGAGCTCAATGAAATTGAGAAATTGGCCAACGAATATGTTATGGCCAACATTGACCTTGACATTCAGTTCCACACAAGGGATGAAGCGCAGGAATTATACGGATTTGTCCTTTACCAGGGAGGTATTGTTCCGGGCAAAATGATTCGTGTAGTTAAAATCCCTGGAGTTGACGTACAGGCCTGTGCAGGTACACACGTTCTAAGAACTGGTGTTGTAGGGCCAATCAAAATCAACAAAACCGAAAGGGTTCAAGACGGTGTGGAAAGGATTGACTTTTCAGCAGGGCTTGCTGCAATCGATTCAATGCAGCATGACGGTGAAATATTGCGTGAAAGTTCATCCATATTCAAAGTTGAAAACGATCAATTGCCAAAAACCTGTGACAGATTCTTCTCAGAATGGAAAGCACAGAAAAATGAAATTGACCGCTTGAAATCTGAAATTGCATCACTTAAAATGAACTCATTGGCTGATGAATATGATGAAATCAACGGTCTGAAAGTCGTTCACCAACTGATTGAAGCAGACTTCAAGGAGCTTCAAAAGATGGCTACTGACTTTACCGACAACGGCAAGGCTGATGTGGTCATTATGGGAAACAGTGATGGTAAAATCGTTGGTGCCGCTTCACAGAATGCAATTGACAGCGGAGTAAAAATCAATGAAATCATCAAAACTGCAGCAGGAGTGCTCGGCGGTGGCGGAGGTGGCCGTCTGACTTTAGCACAAGGTGCAGGTAAAAACACAGACAAGATGGATGAAGCTATCCAGACTGCCGTTGATTTAATTTAAGGATATTAATTATCCTTTTTTCTTTTTTTACAAAACTTTTATTAAATATTATTTTTAAAATTATACTTGCTGTTATATTTAAAAACTAGTATAGAAGGGATTACTATTTTTTTCAGCGTGTACTAAAATTTAGAGAGATGTTTAAATGAATTATGATTTAATTATTGCCAGATATGGTGAAATAGGGCTTAAAAGTCCTAAAATAAGGTCACGTTTTGAAAGAAAGCTAGTTAAAAATATTAAGGCTACTTTTGAATGCGATGTAGAACGAAATCAGGGAAGGATTTATATTCACCCTGAAGATTTTGAAGACGGTGTGGAAAAGTTAAACCGTGTATTTGGAGTTGTTTCATACTCTCCGGCCACTTCAACACATACAACCTATGAAGAAATTGATGAAACTTTGGGAAGTTATGTGGAAGACCTGATTGAAGAGGGAGTCCTGGATGAAAATACAAAGTTTGCAATTAAATGCAGGCGTGTAGGAACACATGACTTTACTTCTCAGGAAATGGCTGCTCACTGTGGGGGTGTTGTTAGAAATAAAATAATGGCTCCAGTCGATTTGACAAATCCTGACTTGACAATCTTTGTTGAAATAAGGGATAATGACACTTACATATTTCATGAAAAAATCAAAGGTCCGGGCGGTCTTCCGTTAGGAACACAGGGAAAAGTTGTTGTGCTTTTATCAAGCGGCATAGATTCTCCTGTTGCAGCATACATGATGATGAAAAGAGGCTGTGAAGTTGTAGCATTAAACTGCAACAATGATCCGTTTACCACTCCAAAGGCATTTGAGCTTTTCAACCAGCTGGTTGACCAGCTTAATATTTATGCTCAGGGAGTTCCTATTCAAAAACGTGTTGTGGACTATGGGGAATATCTGCAAACTGCAAAAGAGAAAGCACCTGAGAAAATGACCTGTGTGTTATGCAAATCAGGAATGTATCATCTAGCTGAGAAATTGGCCCGTAAATTAGGGGCGGATGCAATTGTTGACGGAAGCAGTGTCGGACAGGTGGCTTCACAAACCCTGTCAAACATCTTGGCAACAAGATACGGTGTTGAAATGCCTATATTGTCTCCATTAATTGGTTTGGATAAGGAAGAGATTACTGAAATCGCAAAAAGTATTGGAACCTTTGAAATATCCAAGATTGATGATGGCGGATGCAGTGCGGTCCCAAGATATCCTGAAACCCGTGCTGATTTGGAACGTGTAAAACAGGCATGCGAAGATATGAATCAGGATGAAGCTGTTCAAAAGGCTTTTGAAAATATTCGTAAAGTTTAAATGGGATTTTCCCATTTGATTATTTTTTTTAAAACAAGAATGGTAACGAGAGAGTGATTTTATGATTAGTGATGAAGAAAAAGCAAAAATTAAAGAGGAAATTGTAGCCAAAATAAACTCTGTTTTAGAGAAAAACAATGAATCATTTAGATTGGACCAGGTCAATGTTTTAAATAAAGCCGATTCTGTTAAATTCATGGGAAATTACAGGGTTTATGACAGAAAAAATTACCATGCTGTATCCGGTGAGATTAATACTTTCCTAAAGCAATACGGAAATGTTGAAATAAAATCTAAAAAAATCAGGGACAGCGGCATGAAATTTACAACAGTGAGCTTTAATTTTGAACTTTAAAGTGCCAGTTTCGTGTCCGTTCAGGACTTCAAATTTCATGGGAATATAAAATTAATTATGATAATTTTTTCATAAGTAACCTTGTTTTTTTAATTTTAAGCGATTAATGACAATAATTATATACTATTCCAATCAAAAATAATAAATGTCTAGTAAATAACTAATTTACTAATTAGAGGTATTAAAATGAAAACTACTGTTAGTGTAATTAAAGCTGATATCGGAAGTGTGTCTGGACACTGTGTAGCACACCCTGATTTAATGGAGATTTGTGATGAAGTCTTAGCAGATGCTTTAGAAGCAGGTATCATTAAAGATTACTATGTTTCCCGTTGTGGAGACGACATAGACTTAATCATGACTCACGATAAAGGTGTAGAAAACGAAGAAGTTCACAAAACTGCATATGATGCATTCATGAAAGCTACTGAAAGAGCACGTGAATTAAAATTATACGGTGCAGGTCAAGACTTATTATCTGATACATTCTCTGGAAACATCAAAGGTATGGGTCCTGGTGTAGCAGAAATGGAATTCGAAGAAAGACCATCTGACCCTGTTTTAGTATTCTGCTGTGACAAAACTGAACCTGGTGCATTCAACTTACCAGTATTCAGAATGTTTGCAGACCCATTCAACACTGCAGGATTAGTTATTGACCCATCATTACACGATGGATTCAAATTCGAAGTATTTGATGTAATCGAACACAGAAAAGTTATCTTAAACTGTCCTGAAGAAATGTACGACTTACTTGCATTAATCGGTTCCACCGGAAGATACGTTATCAAAAGAGTATGGAAGAAAAACGGTGAAATCGCAGCTGCAATAAGTACCGAAAGATTAAACTTAATGGCTGGAGAATACGTTGGTAAAGACGACCCAGTATGTATTGTAAGAGCACAATCTGGTTTCCCTGCTAACGGTGAATGTGTAGATCCATTTGCATTCCCACACATGGTAAGTGGATGGATGAGAGGATCCCACAACGGTCCAATGATGCCTGTATCTGAAATGGAAGCAAACCCAATCAGATTCGACGGACCACCTAGAGTAGTAGGATTAGGTTTCCAAGTAGCTAACGGTGAATTAATCGGACCAGTCGACTTATTCGACGACCCTGCATTCGATCCTACCCGTGAACAAGCTGCTAAAATTGCAACTTACATCAGAAGACACGGTCCATTTGAACCTCACAGATTACCTGCTGAAGAAATGGAATACACTTCCTTACCTGGTGTAATGGAAAAATTAGAATCCAGATTCGAAGATATGGATGATTAAATTTAAAGAGATTAATCAATCTCTTCTTTTTACTTTTTTTTTTAAAATTAGATTTTGTGTGCGGTTATTATTGTAAAGCTGCTTGAATTGACTGTTATTCTGCAGTCATCAACTTCAACATAGTAATTTTTACCTTCTTTTGTCACTGTTGAATTTTCCTGTTTTAATTTGGAAATGCAGTAGCTTACCGGTTCTTCACTGATTCCCAAATTCCTTTGTATTCTTTCAACCCCCATTTCGGTTGTATGTATTTTATCAATATTTTCAATCAGGACTTCCTTGTGCATTTCATCACCTTATTTTTGCATTTTAATTAATGGTATGATTAGTTATTTATATATTACTTGCCTATTTAGTATTATGTCATTTTTGAAATTCATTCTTAAAAATCCATTCAGGAGGAAAACCAGTGCAATATTATCCATTGTTGGAATTGCAATTGGAATCATTGTCATTGTTGCTCTTGGTGGAATCACTGACGGGTTGGTTAACACGTTTGAAGACACTATTCATGCTGGAGGGGCTGACTTTCAGATTTCCGGTAAGGAAACCGGAGACTCCGCATATGGAACCAACACCATCGATGCAAATTGGACTGATAAGATAGCTAATGTTTCAGGCGTTGAGGAAGCATATCCGATTTATGTTGTCCTGACTTCGGTTGGCGATGACTATATGAATACGCTGATTGGAATTGACCCTAACGGTACAACATTGGCAGATATATCAATGAAAGAAGGCAGAATCTTTGAGGATAATGCGTCTGAAGCTATTCTGGGTGAGATTTATGCAGATGAAAACAATTATTCCGTTGGAGATAACATTGAAATCGACGGTGAAGACTTTGAAGTGGTCGGAATATATGAAACCGGAGACTCCAACATGGCCGGCGGGGTATTCACATCAATTTCAAGGGTCGGAGACCTGATGGATGATGAGGATTCAATCTCAAACATATATGTTAAGGTTGAAAAGGGTGCAGATCCTCAGACTGTTGCCGACAGCATTGATGCGAAATACGGTGACAACATTACAACAATAACATCAGTAATGGAAATGTCTCAGATGGCTGACATGCTGAACATGCTTCAGGCTTCAACATGGGCGATTTCCCTGTTGGCGATTATTGTTGGCGGTCTTGGAATCATCAACACAATGTTGATGTCCGTATTTGAGAGAACTCGTGAAATTGGAGTTTTAAAGGCGGTCGGATGGTCAAACGGAAAAATATTGACAATGATTGTCGGCGAATCACTTGTGATTACAATAGTCTCTGCAATAATCGGATCACTGATAGGATTTTTGGCATGTACACTTCTAGGTCCTCAAATGGGAATCGAGCCGCTGTTCACTCCAAAAATATTCATTCAGGCATTTGCCATTGCTATTGTGGTTGGAATAATCGGTGGAATATATCCTGCAATCAAGGCGATGAAACTGCCTCCTACAGAGGCGTTGAGGTATGAGTGAGGTGATATGATGAATGCAGTAGAGATGAAAAACGTTTACAAAAGCTATGAGAATGGAAACATTAAGGCATTGAATGGTGTCGACCTCACAATAAAGGACGGTGAATTCGTATCAATCATCGGTCCGTCAGGTTCCGGAAAATCCACATTGCTGAACATGCTTGGCGCATTGGATGTTCCGGACTCAGGAATCATCAATGTTGCAGGCCATGACCTGACAACTTCTAAAAAATTGAATGAATTTAGGGCTGAAAAGATTGGATTTATTTTCCAGTTGCATAATTTAATTCCAAATATTTCTGTTGTTGAAAACATTGAGATTCCGATGTTTACTCGGAAATTGTCTTCAAAAGAGATGAGGGCAAATGCATTGAAACTGTTGGATGATGTTGGTCTTAAGGACAAGGCGGACATCATGCCAAACAAGTTGTCAGGCGGTGAACGTCAAAGGGTGGCAATCGCCCGTGCACTTGCAAACAACCCATCAATAATATTGGCAGATGAACCAACAGGATCACTAGATTCAAAGACAAGTAGTAAAATCCTTAAGCAACTAATCGATTTACACGAAGATAAAAATGTAACATTGATTATTGTAACTCATGATATGGATGTAGCTAAACTTGCAGACAGAGTTATCGAAGTTTTGGATGGTGAAATCATTTCAGCAGGTGATGATTCTTTGATAAATAGTAAAATTGACGTTTAGATTTCAATTTTACTCATACTTTTTTTTAAAATTCTTGCTTCTAAAATTATATTATTTTTTTTAAAATTGTCTTTATATTGGAATATTGTTTTCACTGCGTAAAATTGTTTTTATTTTATTAAATTGCTTTTATTTCAAACAAAAAACTTATTTAACTCTTTATTTAATCTTATAATTGTTAATATTATTTTAAAGAATAAATGGAGTTAAATTATGCAAGAAGAACATGTATTTCAAAAAACTTTGTTGTATGTAGGTGATGAAGGCGAAGTCTCTTTGGATGTGATTGTGGATAATGAAAGAGAAACATTTTGGGCAACTCAAAAAACAATGGCTGAAGTGTTTGGAGTTACAAAACAAAATGTTTCTTATCATCTAAAAGATATTTTCAAAACTGGTGAGCTTGATGAAAGTTCAACTGTCAAAAAAATTTTGACAGTTCAACATGAAGGGAATCGTGAGGTAAAAAGAAATACTGCTTTTTACAATCTTGATGCTATTATATCAGTTGGTTACAGAGTAAACTCTAAAAATGCAACACACTTCAGGATATGGGCAACCAAACAATTAAAAGAATTAATAATCAAAGGTTTTGTTTTAGATGATGAACTTCTAAAGAATGGTTCAAGATTTGGTGTTGACTATTTCAATCAGCTTCTTGAAAGGGTAAGGGACATCAGATCCTCTGAGAGAAGATTCAATCAAAAAATCACAGATATATATGCCACTAGCTTTGATTACAAAAAAGATGCTCAGGTTACTCGTGATTTCTTTGCAACAGTCCAAAATAAATTATTGTATGCGGTTAGCGGTCAAACTGCTGCTGAGATAATTGCTGAGAGAAGTGATAGTACAAAAATCAATATGGGATTGACAAACTGGAGCAATCCTAACGGTAAAATCATTTTAAGTGATGTTGTAATCTCTAAAAATTATCTGAACGAAATGGAACTAACACGTTTGAATTCTTTGGTTGACGGTTTTTTAACTCTTGCAGAGTCAAGAGCTTTAAATCAAATCCCTATGTCTATGAAAGATTGGAAAAAAGTTTTGGATGATTATATAAATTTGAATCTTTTACCAATTTTAGAGGGTAAAGGTAAAATTTCATCCGATGATGCTCAAAAAATTGCAAAAGAAGAATATGATAAATTCAAAATCATTCAGGACCGTGATTACCAGTCAGATTTTGATAAGTTAATCATTGACATTAAAAGAATTGAAGGTGTTAATTAGATGATTCCATGAATCATCCTTAATGCATCCAAAAGACCATGACTGTATTCGATGCAACCGAATGCAGTCCTCATATCCTCTTTTTCAAGGTAATATTTTGAATCGTTCCAATAATCGATTGCCCTGTCATAAACCTCTTTTTCTTTTCCTTCAAAGGTAATGTCAGCAACCTGATTTAAATTTCTTTCAAGTTTTGCAATATCTTTAGCTATTTTTTCCGGACTTTCCAGTTCACTCATCTTAATTGCCTCCAAACGTGTACCACTCTTTGTCCAACTGTAAAGTAGGATAGAATTACTAAAATGTAAATTATGTATGTAAAGTAGATATCTCCTGCGAAATATCCGATAATTGCTCCGACCATTAAAATTATCATACGAACTGCCCTTTCGGCAATTCCGATGTTGCATTCAGCGCCCTGTGATTCAGCTCTTGATCTTACATAACTGACACATATTGCTGAGTGGATTGCCAATACTCCAACGAACCAGTCGCAGTATCCTCCGAATATGATTCCTATGTATATTATTGCATCTGCAAACCTGTCCATTGTTGAGTCGAGAAATGCTCCAAATTTTGATGCTTTTCCGTGAAACCTTGCAATTGCACCGTCCATAACATCTAAAAATCCGGACATTAATATTGCAATACAGCCTAAAATCAGGTCATGATTTGCAAAGCCGTATGCTGCAAGCAGCGCAATAAATGGCGAAATAACCGTTACGATATTCGGGTTAATGTTTAAATTTCGAGCAATTGGGTTCAATATTTTTGTTAATAATGGTCTTAGACTTTGAAGCATAATTATATATAAATTTTTATCTAATATAATTGTTAGGTAAGGAGAATGAAAATATTAAAAACCAACATTAATAAAATCGATGAAAACATAATTGATGAAGCCATTGAAGTATTGGCCAATGGTGGCGTAGTTTTATATCCGACTGACACTGTTTATGGGTTGGGCGCCAATATATTTGACATAAGAGCTGTTCGCAATGTTTTCGATATTAAGCAGAGAAGCCTATTGAAACCATTGTCAATTTTAGTTTCAGATGTTAAGGCAATTGATTTGGTTGCAAAGGTTTCAATCGAGCAAAAAAAGGTTATTAACAATCATCTTCCAGGTCCTTACACATTTATTTTAAAAAAAAGAAAAATTGTTCCTAGGGTAGTCACCAGCGGATCCAATTATGTGGGCATTAGAGTGCCGGATAATGAAATCGCCTGCAGATTGGCCAGACTGTTTCCGATAACCACTACCAGTGCAAATCTTTCAGATGAAGATGTTTTATCATGTCCGGATGAAATTCTGGATCAACTAGACTGTGAGGTTGATTTGGTCATTGATGTAGGTGAGCTCAATTCAAATCATGCATCAAAAATAGTGGATTTGTCAGGCAGAAATCCAAAAATAATAAGAAAATAAGAGATTAGAATTAATCTCTCATATATTTAATTAATAAAATAAATCCTATAATCACAATTAGAATTCCAAAAATACTAAATTCATTCCCGGTGGCATGTTTTATCAGATTATTTTCTTTAATTTCGCTTTGAACTGTTGTTAGTGTTTTTGTTTCATTAGTTTTTGAAGGGATAATACTGTTTTCTGCTGTGGAATTATTTTTGGGATTTGTTTTGTTGTTTGCAGTTGTGCTGTTTTCGGGAATTGTTTCGTTTTTTATTGTAGTGTTATTTACAGGAATTGTCTCGTTGCTTTCAGGTGTGCTGTTTTCAGGGGTAGCTCCCAATATTTCGTCTTCAATAATTTCAATTGTACGGTAATTAATTCTATATCCGAAAAAGTTTTGAGTACTGTCCTTTTTGGAATTCAATAATTCAAAATCAAATATTGCTTCCTGGTTATCACTGATTTTTGCCACTGCACCATGGTCTGGGATAACTCTGCCATTTGATGCGCTTTGCAATATTGATTTGATTATTTCATTATCGCTATTTTTGTAATCGTAATTGGTAAAAGTCCAAATAATCTGTGAAAGGTCAGTTGTAGTGGGATTCATTGTGTAATTGTAATGGTCCACGAATAATATCTTCAAGTAATTTCCAACTGATTCTCCATATTTTAAACTGGTAATGTTGGAGGTATCTTCCACAATGAAGGTTTCTCCTCTGCCAGTGGAATGTAAGTTATGGTTGACGCAGTAACCGTGGTATCCGTCATCAAAAGATACGTTTCTGTATCCGCTTTCAAGTGATTTCACCTCTTCGCCAAGTCTGTTCTCACTTGAATTGGTTATTGTTTGCTCTTCATTTCTATTTCTTCGTTCATGTAAGTTTAGCTGGTCTTCAGATGTCTCTTGGCTTCTAAGTAATCTGATTTCATTAGTTTCATATTCATTAGTTTCATATTCATTTTCACTAATTAAAATGTCATCAGTTTCATTTTGCGCTGAAACAAAATTCAAACCTGATGTTGCAATTAGAAGTATAATTAATATTGTGGGTATTTTCTTCTTCAAATCTTCACCTCTAATAGTTTGTATAATTTGCATTGTTTGAGGTGATATATAAAGATAAAGTAACCAAATACTCACTAAAAAAAGAAAAGAAAAGATTAAATTTAACCTTTTCTACGCATTACCACTGCTGTGATGGCAATAACTATTATAACAATCACAAGGATGAATATTGGATTTCCAGCAGCTTTCATGATTGTATCTTGGACGGTTGCATTTTGGGGTTTTTCTTTTGTCTTGTTAATGATTTTTGTATTTTCCTTATTTATTATGGTTGTGTTGTTTTCATTGATGATAACTGTGTTTGTTTTGTTTTCGATGGTTTTGTTTGTTTCGGTAACTGTTTTAGTGTTCTGGCCATCGTCTGTTTTGTTATCATCGGTCTGTTCTTGGGTGTCATTTGTGCTTTCATCAGTTGGGGTGGTATCATTTGTTGTTTCGGTATTGTTGTCAGTGTCGTCGGCTGTTGCGTTATCCTCATTGGCGGCAGACAATTTATCCTCATGAGGGATGGTCTTCAGTGAAACCGCATAAGCAAGACAGTCTGATTTTTCCCCATTTGCTGATTTTAAAAGCTCAAAGTTGAATGTAGCTTCAGTGTCATTGCTGATTTCCACAACTGCACTGTCACCAATCTTTTCTGAGGAACTTAAAGCCTTTTGCGCAATTTCGTTACTGGTATCTTTATTGATGACCTTTGAAATTACGTTTTCTATCTCATTTTCCTTATTTGCCTTGTAACATTCAATAATTGCTAATTTTATGGCATTTTCACTGTCTGTTGTTGGCTGTGATGTAAATTTGTCTTCTGTTGTTATTGTGCTTTTTGCAAGGTCAATGCAAAATCCTGTAAATCCGTCATTGAATTTGATTCCGTTGCCGGTAATGGAAATTGGCAGGATATAATTTCCAGTATCTTCAATTTCTGAAGTTTCTGTTGTATTTGTTGTGCTGTTGTCCGCTGAAACTACGCTCAGACAGCTGATTGTAAAAATCACAACAAGCAATATTGTAATTATCCTTTTCATATTAAAAACTCCTTTCAGTTAGTTGATAATATGGCATTATAATTAATAAAAGTTTGTTAAATTATATATGATATGAAAATAAATATTAGTTTATGAGAGTATTAGCTAATTTTGAGGATAACCAGAAAATCCCTTCAAATTCATCATTGGATGCGCTTCTTGGAGGAGGTTTTGAAAAAGGAGTTATAACTCAAATTTTTGGACCGCCTAGTTCAGGTAAAAGTAATATTACATTAACATTGGCTGTCAATGTGGCTAAAAACGGTAAAAAAGTAATTTACATGGACACTGAGGGTGGAATTTCAATCGACAGGATCAAGCAAATTTCAGGTCCGGATTTTGAAAATACAGCTAATAATATCATTGTTTTTGAACCAACTAATTTTTTAGAACAAAACGATAATTTAAAGGCTATCGAAGTGTGGCTTAGAAAAAATCATAATGATGTTGATTTGATTGTTCTGGATTCTGCAGTTGCATTGTACAGGGTAGACGATATGAAATCATCAAAACTGAACAAGGAATTGGGTAAGCAGATGGGAATCTTATCCAAAATAGCCCGTAAGTATGATGTTGCTGTTGTGCTGACAAATCAGATTTACAACGCCTTTGATGATGAGGGCAATAATGATATTCGCGCAGTTGGAGGAACCATCTTACAATACTGGAGTAAGGTCATACTTCAACTTGAACGTGGTGATGAATTAAATAAGCGTGTAGCCACATTGAGACGTCACAGAAGCATTCCTGAAGGTAAACAAGCGATTTTTGCCATTACTTCTAGGGGAATAATTTAAGTTAATTATATTAATAATTAAATATAAATATTTATTTTGGAATTGTTTGAGTGATATTATGAGGGATAAGGATTTCGATATTAAAAACCCAAGAAAGAAATTTCAAAAAACAGAAAGAGTTCCGCCTGAAGGCTATGACTCTGCTAACGACTTTTTTGAAGATATGTATATGGACAACGACATGATTTGGATGGGTCAAAACACCAACCATTTACATGATGATACAATAGCCGATGCTATGATTGAAGCTATTCGTCAAAAGACTTTTTGTAGATATCCTGCCCCTGAAGGTTTCACAGAACTTAAACAATTAATTTTAGACGATTTAGGATTAAAAGATTTGGAAGTGCTCTTAACATCCGGTGCAACAGAATCTTTATATTTGGTCATGCAAGCTCTTTTGGAACCTGAAGACAATGTGATTTTATCCGACCCAGGTTATTTCATCATTGGAGACTTTGCAAACAGATTTGCCGGAGAAGTAAGGTATGTTCCGATTTACGATGAAAAATACGGATATAAGTTAACTCCTGACCTTTTAAGGGAAAACATGGATGAAAATACTCGTATGGTAATTCTAATTGATCCGTTAAACCCGTTAGGTTCATCATATGATGAGGATGAACTTAAGGAATTTGCAGAAATCGCAAAAGAAAACGATTTATACTTATTACATGACATAACTTACAAGGACTTTGCAAGAGAACACTTTTTAGTGGAAAACTACGCTCCTGGCCAGACATTGACAATCTACAGCTTTTCAAAAATATTTGGAATGGCAGGTTTAAGGGTCGGTGGAGTAATCTCCTCAAAACCGATAATCGACTCTATCAAAAACGCTGTAGTCAACGACTTGGGAGTAAATATCATTTCACAATACGGTGCAATCGCAGGTCTTAAATCAAAACCTCAATGGTTTGACAAAATGAGGGAAACCTGTTTTGAAAATCAAAGGCTGATTAATGAAATGGTTGAACCTATTGAAGGGGTCTTCCTGCCGGTCTATCCGTCTGATGCAAACATGATGGTAATCGATTTGTCCGGTGCGGGAATTGATCCTAAAGTGATGTCAAACTACTTGATTGAGAAAAAATTATTCACAAGGGAAGGAGAATACACTTCCGAAGAGTTTGGTGACAGGTACTTGCGTATAAGTTTCTCAATACCAACTGAGGAAATTAAGGTATTCTGTGAAGAATTCCCGAAAGCTGTCGAGGCTTTAAGAAAAAAATAAGGTTAATGGTATGAGATTTAGATATCATCAACCTATTCCTAATTTTTATAAAATTGAAAACCCTCACCATCCAAAAACCACCATATCTGCTGATTTTTTAAATGAATTCAATGAACTGGCAATTGATTATCAGTTTGAAGGTTTAAGCTATTCAAAATTAACTGACGAGTTTAAGAATGAGTGGGATATTGACTGGGACAATATCATCATTTTAAAATACAAAATGTCTGATGAAATCCTGAAAATGGAGCCTTCCAAGGAAAAATGCAAATTAATGGATGAGGAATTTCAGGAAGTGGGTGCAAAATCATTTGAACTTGCAGACATTTTAAGACAAAACGGTTTTAGGGCAGATTTGATCAATCCGTTGGATGACCGTGTAAGTTTGAGGGCAATTGCGCTTCAGTCAAATGATGCCGTAATTACAAGAAGCAACATGTGCATGTTTAAGGAAGGATTGAACCTGGGATTTTTCATGATTCAAACATCAATTGAAAATTTGCCGTTCAAAACGGAAAATGACATGCTGTGGGTTGAGGATTACTGCTCAACATGCGGTGTCTGCATTGACAGGTGTCCTGAAAATGCATTTGATGGGGATGGAAAATTTTTAAGAAAATTATGCACAGCGCACCGTGAAGGATGCAGCAGATGCATAGATTTATGTCCTTTTTATAAAAGAGGTTATGAAAAAGTTAAAAAAAGATATTCGAGGATGAAAAAATGAACGAAAAAATAGCTTTGGTGTCTTGCAGTGGATTGAGTCCATTGGGTTTGGTGGTTCGTGCAGCCACTGTTGAAATTGCTTTGGAAAATGAAAACATCGTTGCGGCATGTATAACCGAATACTCCGCTCAGCCTAATAACTGCTCACCGATTTTGGATGATGCAAAAATAGTTACAATAACAGGCTGTTCCGATGACTGCGCGTCAGTAATTTTAAATGACAAAGATATTAACTCAATAAAAAACATTTCTGCGGACGTTATTGTCAAAGCTTATGATTTAAATCCGTTGGATGCGGTTCGTTTGGATGGCGATGGTGAAAAAGCGGTTGTCGTGTTAAAAAAATATATTTTGAAAGAATTAGAAAATATCTAATTGTCTAATTCTTTTCTCATGTCATTTGCGGATACGAGCAGTAATATTGCAAATGCTATTGCAAGCATTCCATGAGTTGCTATTATTGTGATTATTGCACAGATTATCAGCAAAATCCAGGTGTTTTTGTTTTCACCGTATTTTGTTGAAAGGAAATATACTACAATAAACATTATAATATAAAATATTCCAGATATGATGAATCTGTCGCTGTATCCGTTTAGGGCAAAACCTGCCACTAATAATATTATTGCAAATATCAAGTATACATAAGATACTCTTTTTGCTAGTTGTGCGCCTCTAATTCTGTTTTCAAACATAAATTACCATCTTCTTAATCAGATAAGTAATAATATTCTCCTTTTTCTTTTTGTTCACGGTCTTTGTAACTGTCGAGTTTATTTACTCTTGGTCTTTTTGTTTCTTTATCTCTTCTGAATGTAATGTTCAAGTTTCCTAAAAACTCGTTCATTGCATTTCTGAGGTCTGTAGGTTTTGATGCATGGCCGTTTAAACCTGGAGTTCCGTTGAATACCATTGCTCTGTCTGAAATGTAGTCGATAAATACGATATCGTGATCTACAATCAATGATGCAGCATTTCTGCTTTCAACCATCTTGCGTATTACTCTTGCCGCAATCAGCCTTTGTTCAACATCCAAAAATGCTGTAGGTTCGTCGAAAAGATATATTTCAGCATCTTTTGAAAGTGTTGCAGCTATTGCAAGCCTTTGAAGTTCTCCACCACTCAATCCTTTAACAGGTTTATCCAGCATGTCGTTTAAACCTAATGGAATCATGATTTCACTTTCAAAGATTTTGCTTCCGAAACTAGGAGCGTTCATGTATAAGAAGTCGCTTACGCTTCCTTCAAAGTTTGAAACGATGTATTGTGGTTTGTAGGCTATTGTAACTTCCTCGTCAACTTCTCCTGATGTAGGTTCCTCTACTCCTGCAAGCATTTTTGCAAAAGTGGTCTTACCTATACCGTTTGATCCGAATGCGGTCACGATTTCATCGTAGAATATTTCACCTTCATCGGCAGTCAACTTGAATCCGTCATAGTCCTTGCTCAGGTCACTGTAGCTTGCAAGCGCATCCCCTTCATCTTCAGGGGTTGGAGGTCTTATTGTAAATTCAATAGGATTTCTTCTGATTCTTACATTCTCTTCAGCTAAGAATCCTTTGATGTATGCATTTATTCCTAAACGAACTCCTTTTCTGCCGGACACTACACCGTATCCTCCAGGCTGACCATATAAAATGTGGATGTTGTCGGATAATGCATCTAAAGTTGCAAGGTCGTGTTCAATAACGAGCACGCTTTTGCCTTCTTCTGCAAGGGACCTTATAACACGAACTGCATTAAGTCTTTGAGACACGTCAAGCCAGGATGTAGGTTCGTCGAAGTAGTAGAAGTCTCCTTCCCTGAGCACAGTTGCAGCTATTGCAACCCTTTGAAGTTCTCCTCCACTCAGGTTTTCCATTTTCCTGTCTAAAACATTTTCAAGCTGCAATTCTTTTGTTACATATTCGAGCTTGTCCCTTTCATTAACGTTGGTGAGCAGGTCTCTGACTTTTCCTTTAATTACTTTTGGAAGCTTATCTACCATCTGCGGTTTCAATATGGTTTTGATGTTTCCTTCGGATAGGTCCTGGAAGTATTTCTGAAGTGCAGAACCTTTGTAATATTCAATTACTCCTTCCCAGTTTTCAGGAGGATTTTCAAAGTCTCCGAAGTTAGGTATCAAATTACCGGATAGGATGTTCATGATGGTGGATTTTCCGATACCGTTCTGTCCTAAAAGTCCTAAGACAGTTCCCTCTTCCAGGGTTGGAAGTCCGAACAATTCAAACTGGTTCTGTCCAAACCTGTGAATAGGTTCACCTGCTGCTTCAGGCAAGTTAATAATTGTAATAGCGTCAAACGGGCAACGATTTGTACAAATACCGCACCCTTCACATAATTCTTCAGATATCAACGGCTTTTTTGTATCCTCATCGATTACTATTGTGTCCTCATCCATTCTAACGCCCGGGCAGTAATGGATACAGACGTAATCGCATTTTTTAGGTTGACATCTGTCTCTGTCTAAAATTGAAATACGAGTCATTATAATCTCCTTAAAAATATAATCATATATAATTCTGTTATTCCTATTTAATTAAATTATGTTTTCAAAAAGCTTTTAAATGGATAATTTTATATTTAATAGTGATAATATGAAACAGGTTATGATTGTAAGAACTGACTTAAAAATGCGTAAAGGAAAAATCGCTGCACAGTGCTGTCATGGTTCTATCGGAGCATATAAAAAATCTCCTGCAGATAAAATCAGGAAATGGGAAAATGAGGCTTATGCTAAGGTTGTTTTGAAAGTTCAGACTTTGGAGGAATTAACCCAGCTTAAAAAAATTGCTGACGAGAAGGGAATTGCCAATTATTTGGTGGTTGATGCTGGACGTACTCAGATACCTACATCAAGCGTAACAGTTTTGGCACTTGGGCCTGATGAGGATGAAATAATTGACGAAGTGACTGGAGATTTGAAACTTTTATGAGCAATCATCAATTTAATTAATCCTATTTTTAATTAAACAGGGTAGAGATTATGAGTATAAAGCAGGTTGTTAAAATTGGAGGGAGTCTCTTTCCGGGTTATGCAATTGACCTTGCAGGGAAATTGGAAAATACCAATTCACTTATCATTTTGGGCGGGGGAGAATTTGCAAATCTAATTCGCAAATACAATGATGAACATGAATTCTCCGATGAGGCTAATCACTGGACTGCTATTGATTGCATGGATATAATTGCAAAGCTTGTCAATGATAAAGTCGAATCATGCAAATTGGCTTATACATTATCTGAAGCTGAAAAAATATCTGATGAAGGTTTAACTCCGATTTTTGTTGTTTCCGAATTTTTAAGAGATGAAGATCCTTTTGAATGCTCATGGGATGTGACTTCAGATTCGATTGCGGCCTATGTTGCGCACTGCCTAAATGCAAACCTTTTAATAGTAACAAATGTAAATGGTATATATACCCAAGAACCGAAAGAGCCAGGTTCAACATTCATAAGTAAAATCGATGCAAAAACCTTACTAACTTTTCAAGAGTCATCGATTGATGTAATGTTACCGTCTCTTTTATTAGAGTTTGGGACTAATTGTTATGTTGTGAATGGGAAGTGCCCAGATTGGGTTTTATCTTTAATAGATGATAATATAAATGATTATAACTTCGATTACACACAAATAATAGGTGATTTAAAATGAAAACTGTAGAATGTATTTCATGTAAACAAGAAATTCCATTAACTGGACCTTTTGTTGAATTCGAATGTCCAGAATGTGGAGCAAAAATATCAAGATGTGAAAAATGCCGTACTTTCGGTCACGCTTACAAATGCGAATGTGGATTTGAAGGACCATAGATTTTAAAATGGAGGAATTATAATGGGTGAAGTATTAACAACTATGAAAATTATGCCAGACAGTCCGGACGTAGACTTAGAAGCTATTAAAGCAACTATCAAAGATTCAATGCCTGAAGGAGCAAAACTTCATGACATCTCAGAAGAACCAATTGCATTTGGTTTAGTTGCAATTATCTTAAATTTCATCACTGAAGATGGTGAAGGCGGATCCGAACCTGTTGAAGAAATGGTTTCTGCTATTGAAGGCGTAGCTAGTTTTGAAATTACTGGTGTTGGAAGATTAATGTAAATCTTTCACTTTTTCTTTTTTTTATTTATTTTTCTAAAATTTAGGCACACCTAAAAATTAGGAAACATTTATATACTATAACAACTAACTTTTATACAAGTGACATATAATTTAGGCGTGCCTAAATATATGCACTCACAAAACATATTATTAGTCAATAATAATACAATCTCCAAAAAATATATATTAAATTAGAATTCTGCAATTTCCTAATTTGATATCTGGAAAATTCTTCTTGAATTTTTCTAAAAACGGATTTGGTGTTTGGGCTCTCCAAACTAAACATCAATCATTAATTATATCTCTTGAAAATAGTGCTTGGGGTTTTCACTATTTTTGACCAAATATGTCGTACTTTAAAACTCCATATTATTTTTCCTCGATGGTGTTTTTTTAAACACCATATCTTTTTTCTAAAAATTATTTAGGTTTACCTAAAAATATCAAAACATTTATATACTTCTTAAAACAATTATGATATAGTGATAAAAATTAGGTTTGCCTAAAAAGCTAATTTTGATTGCTATTGTATTACAATTTTTTACTGTAATGCAGTTCTCCGATTGTTACTAAATTAGTTTTACTCTCTTCTAATTTAGTAATCGCATATAACTACTCTCACGAAATTAAATATGAAATCCATATTTAATTTCACCTATTAATTAAAAAGATGATTATTATGGCAAGTAATGCAAATAAACCAAAATGTTGTGAAGTTAAAGAAGATCCAAAAGAGAAAAAAAGTATCTTCAAAAGATTATGGTGTTTCTTCTTTGGATGCAATTGTCACTAATTTTTTTTATTTCTTTTTTTTTGTTTCTGCCTTTAAATTTGAAATTTAGCTCATTTTTAACAATATTTAAGTATTATAATTAAGAGACTATTATTTACTTTTTAATGAATTAAAGTAGGTAGGGACTATGGATAGAACAAGGAAGATAATTTTAGCAATTTTGATTATTGTTCTCATTGTTCTTGTAGCGATTATTGCTGGGGCGCTTTTTATTGGTCATAATTCCGAGCTTAAAGAGGGAAATAAAAACATTTTGGTATGTGCTATTGATGAAAGTGAAAAGCGGCCAGGTATGGGCGCTTGTGACATGGCGTTTATTGTTACATTGAATAATGGTACTCTTAAGAATTACACTGCAATTTATCCTGGTGGATTAACTCACCCGACAGCAAAAGAACCTGCTGAAGCTCAAACTCAAGGTGCAGGATCAGCATTGTTGCTTCACGATGCATTCTGGGAAGCAGATAATGCGGTGGACATGAGGCTTGCAAAAGAGATTGTGGAATATAATACCAACAGCCACATTGATTCTGTTGTCGCAATCAATACTGAAGCATTGGATGCAGTTCTTAATGCTGCAGGAACAATCAACATTAATGGTACTCCAACAAATGTAAGTGGTATTGACATTATCCGTGAAGAAGATTGGGGCAATGGCGTATCAAGAGGAGATGCTGTTTTGGATATTGTTAAAGCTGCTGCAAGGGAAGCAAAAGATCCTGAGAAAAAATCAGCTATGGTGAGTGCTGCAATTGACCAATACTCAAAAGGAAACATTATCATGGATCAGCAAGGTGCTTTTGTAGGATTGCTGGCGTCAAAAGGAATTGAAACATTTTTTGATTAATTCCTTATTTTTTTATTTTTTTTAGATTTTAGGCTCTAATTTTTTAATAAATATTCCCATAAACATCACAATCATTGGGAAAAACGCTCCATACATTAAAAATAACACGTTAGATGAGATTATGTCTCCCATTACTGTCGAACCTGCCATTAACATTATCAGACTGATGACTGGTGCTAAAATGGCTATGAATGTATATATCAGAATAAATGAATTTAATTTTTGAGAGTATTCCTTTAACTTTATCTGCATTTCAAATGAAATGTCCTTTGCAATTATCTCTAAGCTATTGGCTAAATTCCCACCAACTCTCAAAGTTCCCACAATTTGTTGAACAGCTCGTGTAAGGCCATCTGATTTTATTCTTTTTGACATGTCCAGCAGGGATTCTTCTGTTGATTTTCCAAATTTAACTTCCTCCAAAACCCTGTTGATTTCTTTTGAGAATGTTCCATAGTCGGCATCTTTGATGGTCAATAATGTATCATGCAGTCCTTTTCCGGATTTTAACTCTATTCCCATATGTCTTAAAGCGTATGGCAGTTCCTGATTTAAATCTGAATAGCTCTTCTGTTCTTTAATTTTCGGATAATAAATTAAAATGACATAAAACATTACAACAATAACCAGATACATCAGGCTAATCTCAATTGGCATGAGAATCAATAGAAATACGAATACCAACATGAATGAAAAAATTGTAGGAATCCTAATCATTTTGGGAAGAAGATATTCTCTCAGCTCATCCATTTTATCCATTTCCTTTGATGGAATCTTTTTATTTTTCTCCAAATCTAGTTTTGAAAATATTGACTGGATAGTTTCATTAGCGGATTTGCCGGATGTATTTTTAAAGGAGATGCCTTTTATGGATGAAACGGTTGAAAGCACAATGTCTCCGATCAGTATGAAAAACTTATTTAAAATATTATCACCTGTTTAATAAAATTCTGTTTAGTACTTTTTCAGGGTCTTTATAGTATAGGTCCAGCACCCCTTTAACATCTCCGACAGAGCGGATATCATGTTTGACCATATGGTTTAAGACTATTTCTCGGTTCGAAATTTCCTTGTGAATTTCATTTAATGACTTTCCACTTAAATTTGCAATCTGTGCCAGTGTTTTGCTTGTTACGCTGACATTGTCAATGTTGTCGGTTTCGGGATTCCACTGAAAGATTTTGTTTAGCTGGACAACGCCCTCTTCTATTCCAACCACTTCCGCCACTTCACTGATTCTTCTGTAGGATACTCCTGATGGGGTGTAGATTCTATTCTGCATTATTATAAAATCAATGGCCTGAATCATTATTTCCGGAACTGACATGGGGGAATTTGTCAATCTTGTTATTGTCTCTCTTGCATCATTTGAATGTAGTGTTCCAAATCCTGAATGTCCTGTATTCAATGCTGTGAAAAGTGTTATGGCCTCTTCTGCCCTAACTTCGCCGACGATTATTCTGTCAGGGCGCTGCCTTAAGGAGTTTTTAACAAGGTCATTCATTGTCAGCTCCCCCTTGTTTTCAACATTTGCAGGGCGTGTTTCCATGCGAATAACATGTTCATGAGGAATTTGCAGCTCTAATGTGTCTTCAATTGTAATTATTCTTTCTTTTGGATTGATGAATGAGCAGAGTGCATTTAAGGTTGTTGTTTTTCCGGAGCTTGTTCCTCCTGAAATAATTGCATTGGCGGACTTCACTCCTAAACCGTCAAAACACACCCATAAAAATGCGGCCAGTTCGGTTGATATTGTTTTGGAGTTTATCAAATCGATTATGCTGAAAGGGTCCTTTTTAAATTTCCTTATTGTCAGTGACGGCCCGTCGGCAGACACGGGCGGTATGGTCGCATTAATTCTTGAGCCGTCCAATAATCTCCCATCCAGAATGGGTGATTCCTGATCTATTCTTCTGTTTATTTGTCTTGCAATTGAATCAATCAGGTCCATTAACTCTTTTTCATCATCAAATTCAATGTTTGTCTTCATCATTCCGTTTTCTCTGTGATAGACAAAAATTGGTTTATTTATTCCATTTATCATGATTTCCTCTAAATTGTCGTCCTGGATTAGGGGGTCAATTTCACCGTAGCCTACAATGTCTCTTAAAAACTTTTTAGAAAGGCTGTCCAGATATTGTTTAGAGATGTTGGCATTCTGGTTTTCGCCGGTAAACCTGACAAATAGGAAGTTCCTGATGTCATTTAATAGCTTTTCTTCGTTTGGTTGGAAATTTTCGCCTGATGATATTGCAAGGTCAACTAAATTTTCACGAATTTCGCCTAATATAATTTTTTCCTCAGGGCTGTAATCTTGTCTGACTATGTCATATTGGGGTATAATCTCATTATTGCTCATATTTTTCACCTTTAAGGATTTTTAACTCATTTTAAAATTAGTATTACTAATTAATAAAGTTTTATTACAATCGAAAGCATAATTATTGATATAATTCAAAATAGTTGTATAAAAGCAATTTTGAGGTTATTTCATGTTAGATATCGATGAAAAAATTAAATCATTAAATGAATGTGAAAACTGTGTTGATGTTCAAATAAAAAAATTTTCTCCGCTTAGGGATCTGATAAACTTTGATGATTATGACGGGGAATATATGAGATGTCAATGTGGAAGAAGGCCTCTTGATGTTGTTATGAGTCATATTCTAAAAATCATGATTGAATGTGAAATGGTTCCCGAGAAAGCAACGTTAAGACGCAATTCTCCTGTTCCATTGTCTGATTTTTATTACAGCAGTTTAAATCCTCAGTTCATTCAGAAAGATACCTTGATATTGCTTCATGAAGATTTCACTCCCGAAGTTGCCTCAAAATTAATCAATGAAGTCCCTGAAGTGAAATGCGTATTGAAAGGAAGTCCCCGCAATGTTGCAGGTCAGATAGATAAGGACTCCCCAATAGCTCACTTTGAAATTCTTGAAGGGGATGACACACAGGTGAATGTAATGAGGACTCTTCTTGACGAAAAGATTATTTTAGTTAAGAATCAATCAAAACACCACATTGAAGTCGCAATGACCACAGAAGAAAAATTGCTGCGCCTGCATAACTATCTTAAAAATAATGGGATTAAAAAAGGAGTGGCCGTTGATGGAATGTGCGGTTTAGGCGCTCTTGGAATATATCTGCTTAAATACGGTTTTGAAAGGGTACTCTTCAATGATATAAATCCCGAAATGATTGGAGCTTTAAAAAACAATCTGGAAATAAACGGCATTGATGATGGATTTGAAATACACAACCAGGCATTTGAAGATTTGGATGTTGAACATGTGGATTTATGTGTTATAGACGCATTTCCTGGTGTGGATATTGAGGAGATTACAAAAAAAGCGGAAGAAATAGCAGATAATGTGGTGATTATCTAGCTATTTTTAATTATTACAAGCATGTTTTTTCAAAATCGTCCTGTACAATCTCCAATAATTGTTTTATGGAATCATCCATATTGATTTCAGTGATTTGTGTGTTGGTATTGTATTTTTGAAAAACATATTCTTGTGCAAATGACCTACTCATAAATTCAATATTTTTGAAGTTTAATACAACTTCCTTTTCCATGTTAATCTCTTGGAAAAGTTTTTTTGCTGTTGGTCCCATACCTAATTTTTTAGGATACCTTTCTTCGAGATTAATTATTATTTGATTCATTGTTTTCCTCTTTACTGATTGGTTTATATTTTAAATAACCATATATATTATCTATTTTTTTATTATTTATTTGCAATAATATATATGTTCCATTAATACCCTCTTCATTTTTATAAAGTCGCATTCCCCTTTTTGTTATCAAACATACGCCTTTTCCGGACATTATAATCATTTCTCCACCAAATCCTAATGTTGTTACTCTTGCTGTCGAATTTAATCCTCGTCCATGAAGATTATATTTTTCTTTATCAGTTGTTTTCCCGTTTACAGCTTCAAAAATAGATTCAGAATCTCCATTATATTCAAGTTGTGCTTCTTTGAAACTTTCAGGAATGCCTATTCCATCATCATAAATGATAATATTTAAAGTTTCATGATTATCAATTTTTACAAATGCATTTTTAAATTTTGAATGTTTATATATGTTTATCAATGTTTCATAAAGTAAAAAATTAATAGATTGGATATCTGCATTTTTTGGAAGAATATTTGCGATTTCATCTGTAAATTCTGATAAGTATTCTTCAATTTTTTCTGAAAATATATTGAATTCATTAAACTCATAATATCTTAATTTTTTGATATTTCGGGAGTTTTCTTGTTCTTTATCATTTATTTTTTCTTTTAACTTCTTAAATTCGTCTAAAATTCTATTTACCATATTTTCACCTAAATAAACATTTGCATATAGATGACAATGGCTGGGATTATCAAGACTCCCATTAAATGGGATTTGCCGACTCCAATATAGTGGGGCAGCATTCCCATGGCAGTTGATGTAATTAAGGCCAGGGTCATGTATCCGAACGGTGCTTTGTAGTAGAAGATAAAAATGTATAATATCAATATTTGGAGTAAAATCACGCCAATCGATAGTTTTTTGTAGTCAACACCACTCATTAATCTAGAAAAAGAATCGCCTAGTTTTAAAGACAGTACTAATGAAACTGAAACTGCAATCAATGATGCGAATATGAATATTGCAAGATGGTTCAGGGTCATTTCAGAGATCAGATAAGACATATAAACAGCTATTCCGCTTCGGGGATTTCCAATTATGTAAATGGCTATCAGTGAAAACAGACAGTCGGATACGTTCAGTCCGGATGTTGCCAGAAGAAAATTTACGGTGTCATCATCGTCATTGTCATTTGCTCCGCTTGCAGCCTGTGCAATTACAGTTCCCTGTGCCGGTCCAAATCCCGGTAAAAATCCAAGTATCGCTCCGGTTATTCCTCCTGCAAAAATGCTTTTAAATTTATTAAAATCCAAATCAAGTTCATAGAATGGATTCTGATGGGGAATTGTCGAAGAATCATTTAGGCTGAACAGTATTGTGCTTATTCCGAAAAGCCCTGAAAATGTACACATCAGTGAAACTCCTGATGAAATTGGAGTTTGGAAAGTGATCCATCCTAGAATTCCGGATAGTACAAACAGCAATAGTGACCATATAAAATCTCGGGTGGTGCTGGTCAGTTTATATGTCAGGTAAATCGATGCAAAAAGCAGAATCATCCATGTGAACGGTTTTGAAATGTCATGCATTATCGGAAGGGCAATTGCAAAAATGGGCAGCATTAATATGGTAACTATTATCGCTCCAAATCCTCCGACTGAAACGATTCGGATTACTTCCTTTGATCTGCCCTGCAAAACCATCCTGTGTCCTGGAAGGATTGATGTTGCAGTTCCTTCTTGTGGCACTCCCAAAAGCATTGACGGAACGAATTCAATTAGCGCATGCGCAATTGACATCGCTACCATTATCACACACAAAAATTCGGGCGATAATAAGGTTAGCAAGAACGTTGATGAAGCAAACAGTATTGCTCCGGCAGTATTTACGTGTATTCCGGGAATCATTCCCGTTATTGTTCCTATTCCTATTCCTATAAAACAAGCAATAACTAATTCTATCATAGCTATTGATTGTATAAACTATAATTTAAAGCTTGTTGAAGCAATATGGCAATATTATGGTGATTTGGTAAAATTAATCTGTTTTGGTAAAATTGTTTTGATATTGTAAAATTGTTCTCACTTGAAAGGTAATTTGTAAAAAAAGTAATTTTTCAGATAGATTTTATGATGACATTAATTTCAATTAGAAATGTTTCCTGTTAAATTCCAATGATTTCAGTGATATTTTGGATAGTTTTTTCAGCACTTCTTCGCGGGACTTTTCCAGCTCTTCACAAATCATATTGTCCCATTCTTTTTCCTTTTCAATTAAAAATTCAGCTGTTTCATTTCCTTTTTTGGTTAAATGTATTTTATATGCTCGTTTGTTGTCTGAATCTACTTCTCTTGTGATTAGTCCTTTTTCTTCAAAGTCTTTAAATGCTCTTGAAACACCGCTTCTGTCCATCAGACAGGCTTTTGCAATATCTGATTGGGTCACTCCCATTTCATAATATAAGAATAATAGCATGTAGTATTGACTTGGAAGAATGTCAGTTTCATTTTTGATATGCTTGTTAATGTAAAAATCATGTGTCTTGCTTAATGAGATCAAATGATTAACCAAAAATGGGGAATTTTTCATAATGTCTTCATAGTCTATCATAATTAAATCACCTTATATTATATTTGGAATCAATATTTAAATACTATATGTAACATATTATACACAACTGACTATTTAGGGGTTATTATGAATAAAAAAATCATCATCATGTTAGTAATTGTTAGTATTAGTTTACTTTTAGTAACTAGTCCGGCTTTTGCAAAGGAAAATGTCAAAGTAAAAATTTCTTCAGATAAGTGGCTAAACGGCAAGGGGGTCATCATCATCAAGCTTGTTGACAGTCACGGCAAGGAAATCAACAGTAAGGGAACCATTCACTACACCATAACAGATTCCAACGGGAATTATCAGTGGGCATACAAGGCATATAATAAGGGGCTTCGCTTGAAATATGATCCCGGAAATTATAATGTTAAAGTAAAATTTGACGGGGATAAGAAATATAAGTCCGCTTCCAAGTCAAAGGATGTTACAGTAAAAACCACCAGTTCCGGATTTGACGCATATACTTATTATGATAATCATCATTGGGGTTTGAACCAGGAAATAGATGATTATATTGAGTATAATTACTGGGATGAAGAAATCTATGATGACGCCTCAAACTATGACGGCGAAGGTTATTGAATTTTTTTTTTAAAAAATAGGAAGTTTTGGTGTTTATTGTTTTGGAGAGTTATAAACACCAGACTTGTTTTTTGGGAATTATTTGGCAGATATTTTCCCATAATATCAAATTAGAAAATTGTGAAAAGCCAATTTGATATTTAATTTTGGAGATTGTATTTATTATTGACTAATAATATGTTTTGTTGAGTGCATATTTTTAGGCATGCCTAAACATATGTCACTTGTATTAAAGTTTGTTTCCATAGTATATAAATGTTTCTAAATTTTTAGGTATGCCTAAATTTTAAGATCAATTCCTATGGAATAAATAACATATGTTATATAACAATTGATATATTGTCCTATATAAATCTTGCGAAATTTGGTATGCCTAAATATTTAAATATAATAAAATCAATATTAATATTATGTTTAGGTTAGCCTAATTTTTATTAGATGAACTTAAACTAAAAATTTTTTTTAGTAAATATATAACAATTCTTGTTATATATCAATTTAATAAAACGGGAGAATGGTTAATGACAGAATTAATTATTGGATTAGCAGGAAACCCGAACGTGGGTAAAACTACTGTATTCAATAGGTTAACTGGTATGCGCCAACATGTAGGAAACTGGCCTGGAAAAACTGTTGAAAGGGCAGAAGGTCATTTCAAACATGGCAGTTATGAATATGATGTTATCGACTTGCCAGGTAACTATGCATTAAGTGCTCATTCTATGGAAGAAATCGTATCAAGAGATTTCATTGTAGATGATGACTCTGATGTAATTGTTAACGTAGTTGATGCTGCTAACTTAGAACGTAATTTATATTTAACAGTTCAAATGATGGAATTAGGTGCTAATTTAGTAATGGCACTTAACATGAACGATTTTGCTAAGAAAAAAGATCACATCATTGACATTAAAGCAATGAGTGAACTTTTAGGATTCCCAGTTGTAGAAGTAAATGCAAAAACTGGTGACGGATTTGAGGAATTGTTGACAACTGTTGAAAAACAGTCTTCCAGTCCAATTGACTCTAGCGCAAAATTATCCTATGGTGATGAATTAAGAGAACATTTAGGAGAATTACAGGCATTAATTGAAAAGGACAGTAATTTATTGGATGTTCCTTCAGTATGGACTGCAATAAAATTATTAGAAAGAGACTCAATTGTTATAGAAAAAGTACAAGGATCTTCCCAAAGCTCTGCTATAATGGCTCAAACCGATAAAGTAGCAGGACACCTTCATGACATTTATGGTGAAGGTGCAGAAGAAGTTATTGCAAATGCAAGATATGCATTTATCGGTGGATTAATGAATGAAGCTGTTAAAAGGCCTGCTGTTGAAAAAGAATCCACTACTGATAAAATTGATAAGATTGTTACAAACAGAATTTTAGCATTCCCTATTTTCATTGTTATTATGTGGGCTATGTTCCAGTTCACTTATACTATCGGTGCTCCATTCCAGGACATGATTGATGAAGCATTCGGTATGCTTGCCGAATGGATTGCAGGATTTATCGCAAACGAATATTTAGCTTCCTTCATCTGTGACGGTATCATAGGTGGAGTAGGTGGTGTTCTTACTTTCTTGCCTATCATTATTCTAATGTTCTTATTCTTAAGTATCTTAGAAGACTGTGGTTACTTGGCAAGGGCAGCATTTTCATTAGATAAAATCATGCATAAATTAGTCGGTCTTCACGGAAAAGCATTCATCCCAATGATTTTAGGATTCGGTTGTGGTGTACCAGCTATTATGGCGACCAGAACCATGGAAAACGAAGGGGACCGTATGCTCGCTATGATGCTCGTTCCATTCATGTCCTGTACTGCAAGATTACCAATTTACGCTATTTTCATTGCAGCATTCTTTGCTGAAAATGAAGGTACTGCATTACTCGCAATCTACTTATTAGGTATTGTTGTGGCACTTATTGTTGCAGCTATCCTCAAGAGAACCATGTTTAAAGGATTATCCACTCCATTTGTAATGGAATTGCCTACCTATAAAGTTCCATCCGTCAAAGGTGTATTATTACACACTTGGGAAAAAGTAAAAGGATTCTTAAGAAAAGCAGGTACCATTATTCTTGCTTGTTCCATCGTCTTATGGGCTTTAAGTATCTTCCCATTAGGTGTAGAATACGGATCTGCTGAAAGTGTATTAGGTATGATCGGTAGCGTAATTGCTCCTATCTTCGCTCCTTTAGGATTCGGAACCTGGCAAGCTGCTGTAGCAATTATCGCAGGTTTAGCTGCTAAAGAAGTAGTAGTTGCAACCTTCGGTACTTTAGCTGGTATGGAAGAAGATGATGAAGATGGTATCACTCAATTGGTACATGATACTTTCACTCCATTATCTGCATTCTCATTCATGGCATTTACATTATTATACACTCCATGTTTCGCAGCTATTGGTGCTATCAAACAAGAAACCAACAGTTATAAATGGGCTTTAACCATGTGTGCAATTACTTTAGTTACTGCATACATCGTTTCCTTCTTGATTTACAACGTTGGTCTTTTAGCAGGATTCGGATAAGTAAAAATATAAAAAGATGTAAATTAGATTTATTCTAATTTTCATTTTTCAATATTTTTTAGTCATAACTAAATATTTATATATTGGTTAGGACATAATATTGATTAAGAAGTTTTTAGTATACCTAAAAAATTTATAATGGTGATAATATGAAAACCTTAAAAGATGCAAAACCTGGTGAAACCGTAACTTTGGTAAAATACCACGAAACCGGTGATGTTGATTTAAGAAGACATTTGTTAGGTATGGGTTTTGTTAAAGGAGCTAAAATTACTGTTAAAAAAGTAGCTACTTTAGGAGATCCTATTGAAATGTCTGTAAAAGGATATGATGTTTGTCTTCGTAAAGAAGAAGCTGAAAACATTGAAGTGGAATAAACTTCAATCTTTTCATTATTTTTTTTAATCTAATTTTATTAACGGTGTTATATTATGAAATGCAGAATGTGCGGTTTTGAATTTGATGAAACCCAATTAGAAAATCGTGGATGTTCCAGTTGCGGAAAACATGGCTGTAATAGTATACATTGTCCAAACTGCGGATTTGCTAACTCTCCGGAATTGGACCAGGAATTTGAATTTATCACAAAACTCAAAGATAGATTCAAAAGAAAATCAACAAATTAATTTTTTTTAATTTTTAATATTTCCTCAACTGTTTCTTCAATAGTTATTTTTTTAGTATCCACATCTAATCCATTTTCTTTTAATTTATATAATATTTCTGTTGTTATTGGTGCTTTTAAATGAGCTTTCTTTAATAGTTCTTTATTGGAAAATATCTGGTGTTTGTCGCCTTCAGCAATTATCTCACCATCATACAATACGAATATCTTGTCTGCAAAATGGTTTACCATTTCTATATCGTGTGATGAAATGACAATACTTATTCCTTCTTCATTAAGTTTATTCAAAATATCCAATACCTTGTCAACTCCTTCAGGATCTAAACCTGCAGTAGGTTCGTCAAGTATCATTATTTCCGGTCGCATTGCAATTATTCCTGCAATTGCAACTCTTTTTTGTTGCCCTCCACTTAGGTGGTGTGGAGTTTTATCTTCAAAGCCACTCATTCCGACCATTTCTAAGGATTCTGTAATCCTTTTTTCAACTTCTCCATAGTCAAGACCTAAGTTCATAGGTCCGAAGGCAACATCCTCTTTGACGGTTGGTGCAAACAGCTGGTCATTTGGGTCTTGAAATACTATTCCTACCTTTTGCCTTACTTTAAGCAGTTCATCACGTTCAAAAATGATTTTTTCACCATCTACTTCAACATGTCCGGAGGTAGGTTCGGTTAAACCGTTAAAATGTGAAAATAATGTGGATTTGCCTGCACCGTTAGGCCCCATAATAGCTATCTTTTCTCCTTTTTTAATTTGAATATTGACTTTTTTTAAAGCTTGAGTGCCATCTGGGTAGGTATAAGTTAAATCTTTTGTTTCTAAATGTATTTTTTCCATTATTTCACCTAATTAATTGCTAAATTTTGGGACAGGTAACCTAATTGTCCGCTAAATTTGAACAGTATGATTTCAAGAATAATCACTATGATAATTATTGACAGTAAATAAATATAATCGCTTTTTTCAGGAGATTTTTTCTCGCTGAACATTTCGGAAGCATCGGAAAATCCACGGCTCACCATACTTTTATGAACTCGTTCACCTTGTTCATATGACTTTAAAAACATCATTCCTATGGTGTATCCGACTTGTTTCACTCTCCATTTGTATGGCGTATTTTTGGCATGAATGTTGAAATTCCTGGACTTTTGACTTTTTCTAATTGCCGCAAGTTCATCAACAAACAGGAATAAAAACCTCACCATGATTGATAGAATCATTGCCAGGTCTCTAGGCATCTTTAATTTTCTAAAAGAGCTTGCCATTTCCTGAAGGGGTGTTGTTGATGAGTAAATGATTATTGCTGTCAGACAGACAATCATTCTGACAAGCAACAGTATTGCCCAATTCAAACCAACATCAGTAATATGTATCCATGAATAGCTCCAAATAATGTTTCCAGGTTGGATGAACGGCTGAAATATTATAATTGCTCCTCCAAAAGGCAGCAACATTAAAAGTCTTTTAAAAGAATCTATATATGATAAATCAGCTATTTTTAAGATAACTAATAACATTATCTCTAATATTATTGGTATAAAAAGCTCTTTGGATACAACACAAACGAGAATTATAAAAATGGTGGAGATTAATTTAATACGTCCTTCTAGGTTATGTATTGGACTGTCCTTTGATGCTAAATCATCAAATCTCATTATTTGTGTTATGTCTACCATATTAATTCACTAATATAATATTAAAAATTTGTAATATATTATTATTTCCTTATGCTATTTTTAGTAATTTTCAATTATTTTTTAAAAAAAGAAAAAAAGAGAAATTAAAAGTTTAATTTCTACTTTTTACAACGTATGCAACTCCGAATCCTACAACTAGGGTTACAATCACACCTATTACCAGTGCGACTATCTGCAATACTTGGTTGTCAGGATCATTAGCAAATGCATAATCCGGGAAAATGGATTCGGGGATGCCTTTAATTTCTTCAACTGAGAAATCTTCAGCAAGTCCAGAGTCTTCTGCTGATTTTTCAAGTCCGTCAGGGTCACCAGATGCAATGTATGGTGAAAGAACACAGATTATGACACAAATTAATACAGCAATTCCGATTAATGTTTTATCTTTCTTATCCATATTATGCATCTCCTTCACTTTTATTCCATGCAAGTAAATCTGGTCTAAATTTGTCCAATGCTGCAAGAACGATTACAGTTAATACTGCTTCGATTATTCCAATGAAGAAGTGGTATAAGACCATTGATGGAATACCGATGTTTGCTGGGAAAGTTCCAGCTATTGCCATTTCGATAGCACATGCTAATGCTGCAATTACAGTAGCTAACCATGCTGCTATTCCTGCTGCAGGATATTTGCCTATCATTCCGTTCAATCCTTTGAAGGTGTATAAACCTACGAAACCTCCAATGATTGCCATATTCAATACATTTGCTCCTAAAGCAGTAATTCCTCCGTCACCAAATATTAATGCTTGGATAAGAAGTACAACAGTAAATACTAAAACTGCAGCTTCAGGTGCTAAAAATACGATAGCTACTAAAGCTCCACCAACCATGTGTCCACTTGTACCAAATGGAATTGGCATGTTCATTGACATGATTGCAAAAATACCTGCTGCGAGAACTGCTAAAAGAGGGATACGTTTTTCATCTAGGTTAGATCTAGCCCATTTTACAGAGAAGTATAATGCAACGATTAAAATTACATAGTATACTAGACACTGTGCGATAGGTATAAATCCATCTGGTATATGCAATTAAATTCCTCCAATATCAGTAATACTTTTTTTGTTTTTATTTAAATATTGAGTATTACAAAAAAGTATTATTTTTAGTTATTTTTAGTAATATCAAGTTATTTGGGAGTTTAATTAAGTATAATTGTTTTTAAACTCGTTTTAGTGCTTGACATTTACTATGTTAAATTTATTTCACTATATAAATGTTATTAAAGTAATACTAGTTTGTATTATTTAAGAAATTTTGTAATACTTGATGTCAAAAAAATAGGCTAATTTCTTGATTTTACAATAGAAATTAAATAGATTAAAATTGCTACTGCAAAGTATAACAAGACTTGAATGTCTAGAATTCCGGTTTCAATTCCTAAAATTGAGTATGTTAAAATTAGAGAGTAAATTCCAATATAAAAGAAATCTTTGGTTTTTTGCATAATCTTAAATCCGATTCCTAAAATGAATCCCAAAATGCACATTTCAACAAAAACGCCAATTTTTCCGAAATCAACTACCATCTGTCCGATCAATGTTGGTGTGACTGTAACTTCAGTTCTCCATGCAATCAGCTTTCCAACCATCATTCTAGGGCCCAAATCACTTCCTGGAATTGAGCTGGCCAGCAATTGTCCATGGGTCAAGCCGAAGTTTCCTCCAATGAAATCGAGAAGGTCGAGAACATGCAATGTGAAGTCAGCCCTTGACTGCAGGGTGTATATCGGGCTTGTTGATGATGTGATTGTCATCTCTCCAAGTGAACGAAAATACCCAATCCCTATGATTGCACCTACACCAACTAATCCTCCAACAACAACTTCCCATGGTGAAACAATATTTCCGCAGAAACCTATGATAATTATGATGAGAAATGCTGCAAGTAGTGGTGTCCTATAACCTAGAAGCAATAAAAATGCACAGTCGATAGCGAGCAAAAATAGGAATCTGAATCTGGCCTGTGAACGAGTGATATTTTTGTCCTGAAAATCCTTTAGATATGCACTAGCCACCAGGCAGGTTCCAGGTATTATTAAAAATACTGGCATGGTAAATATTGGTTTTAGTAAATATCTTATAGAAGGTTTTAGGAGAGGTATTCCACCAACAGTTGCAATGCTTATGAAGAAAAAGACTATACTGACTAATATTAAACAGAATCCTATAGAATAAATGTCTTTTTTATCAAACTTCAATCTATTTTCACATGAATTCTTGAAAAAATACCTTGGGAGTATTGCTGATCCGATAATGAATGCGCCAAATGCAATAATCAGAGTTATTGTTAGACTATGGGATAGTCTGTTCAAGGACAGTAGTAGAAATAGCGCAAATAAAAGAATGACTATTAATGGATGGAATAGGTAATCTGTTAAAAGTCTATTCTTATTTAAAAAACTTAAGAAATTCTCGCTTGGATATAGTTTTTTGAAATAGCTGTTAACCCATTGGTCTTCAATGAAAGATAAAATTGAAAAGATAGTTGTAAATAAAAAAGATCTGTGAAATTCGTCACTTATCTTATTTATTGCGGAAGTTAATGTAGAATAAATTATGCTCATTGTCACACAACTTAAAATGATCTGATATTTGTAACTTCATAGTTATTTTTAATATTGTTTAGGGTGCTGTCATCACAGTCATAAACTCTGATGGTTATTTCATCGGTTATTCCGTTTATGTTTCCTAAAATGTTATTTCCATCTTCAAGATTCTGATTATTTGCTTTACTTAGGATCAACTCGTTAATCAATTCAGTGTTTGTAGTTTTAATAGCTAATCTCTTGTCATGGGAATTAATTTCATTTTCCAATTCTCGAACCTTGATTGAATCTATTGAATCGATGGAGACTGATGTGGAAATTTCATAATCGCAGCCTGTTAGATTTTTATTTAAATCATTTAATGAAGTAACATTCTGTGGTTTTATTTTAAATTCTTTTAAATTTTCATAAACGCTGCCGTCACTTTCCAGTGAAATGGTATCTAAATAAATGTCTGCATTATTGACGTTTTTATATAATCCTGTAAGGTATGTCTTGTTGTTGGATTCGATTAAAATTTTTGTTGATGATCCTTCATCAACCCATTTCACAGTACCATTTAAAGTCACTTCCTCACCATTGGTTGAATTGATACCTGATACAGTAGCTTTAACTATTTTTCCTTCTTTATAATAATTCAAATAGGTTTCTGGAAGTTTATTCATTGTTGAAGCATCAAAAGCAGTTTTTTGAATGTTTGATGAGTCATCGCTTGTAATGTGTATAAATGCAAATGCTATTGCACATATTACTAAAATTATTATGATATAATCAATGAGTGTAAATTTGAGTTTCATAAGAATCTAATCTTCGTAAATAGCGCCAACCGGGCAAACGTCAACACATTCACCGCAATTATCACATTTGTCGGCATCAATAATTATTGTATATGCTCTTCTTGAAATCGCTTCTTCCATACATACATCGATACAGTCTTCACAGACTCCGCATTCTTCCATATCCACTTGCAAGTTATACACCTTTAGAATTAATTTATATAATATAAATATTTCTTAATCTTAAGATTTATATACTTTGTCAATATAATATATTAATTGTAGTTTTTTTAAGTTTATCTGGTAAAAAAGATAACCTTTATATACTAGGAAAACAAATATTACTATTGTATGCAAGGGTGCCCGAGCGGCCAAAGGGGGAGGACTTAAGATCCTCTGGTATAGGCCTTCGAGGGTTCGAATCCCTTCCCTTGCACTATTTTATATATTCTCGATTTTTTATTGCTTTAGTGGCTCAGCCGGTAGAGCGCTACCTTGGTAAGGTAGAAGTCGGGGGTTCGAATCCCCCCTAAAGCTCTTTTAACTATTTCTTTATAATTTTAACATTTTCTAAAGTTTTTATTCATTGTTTTAAAAAAGTAAGGATATTTCTGGCGTTTTTTAATTCCATCATTGGACCTTTTTGATAGGCCTTCACTATTAAATGCAAACCTTAAAGTTTAAATTAATTAAAAATAAATAATATTCATAAAATTATTTATTTTGTTTAATTAAATTTTTAAGGTGAAAATTATGAATTATAAAAAACTGGTCTTAGTTGGTTTTATTTCAGCATTCGTGGCTGTTCTAACATCAGTAATGGGAGTTGCAGGTACTATTATAGGTTCCGTTATTTCCTCAGTTCTATATAATATGCTTACAGAGGCATTGGATAAACCTATCAACAAAAAAAGTTTCAATGCAGATTTTGAGTGGGACATTGCTTATGTATTTCCATTAGTTGTTATAGCATTAATTCAGTTATTATTAATTTTCGCTTTACTGGCCGAATTAGGAATCCTACCAAGTACATTTTTAAATGTGTATTTATCTCTACAGAATTTTGCGGATAATAATTTATATAGGCTTTTAGGTATTGCTTTATTGATTATCAGTGCATATCCGATAATATTAAAACCTGAATTTGTTAAAAAAGAGCACGGCCTGATCATTGCAGGTGTAGGTGTAGTATTTCTAGCTCGTGGTTTTGTCGATTTGGGAAACCGCATCACAAGTATTTATGATACTGTGTTTATCCATTTTGATTTACCAATAGCTATTATTGCATTTATTCTGCTTGTATTTGTAATAGTTAGAATTTTAAATTCCGCTAGGCATTCTGAAAAAAATGTTAAAGTGCCAATGCAATCCGGCAATGAAGATATCTATGTTGAAAATCATGTTCAAAAATCTTATCAGCCTCCAAAACAACAAAATGTGACCTATGCTCCTAAAAGAGAAGATGTTCGTGTCAAAAGGGTTAGAAGAGTTAATAACCATAGACAAAATCCTCACAATAATACTAATCATAATGTGAATAAACCTGCTGGGGGACATAAACCTCGCAAATCCATCAATAAATCTTCAGGAAATATTCAATTTGAGTCTAATGATCTCTTGGATGAGTATAAAAAATAGTTGTGATATTTATGGGTAAAAAAGATGAAACTCTAAAAGAAATCCTTGATTTGATTTTATATGAAAATCCGTCAACTCAGGATGAAATTGCTGAAAAATTAGGCATTACTCGCAGATATGTTACTCAGTTATTGCAGCCCTTAGTTAAGGATGGAACTGTAAAAAGGGCATATGTGATTGATTTAAAAAGTTATGAGAAATTTTCAGATTCATTAGTTGACTATTCTCATTCCAATACTACTGAAAATGTTTTAATAAATGACATGTTGGCCAATATGGCAAGACATGTCCATTCACAGCTTGAAGCCTCTTTCGATGCAGTTCTTGAATATGATGAATCCAAAGCTAATAAGGCTTTGGAAATGGATTTTGCTACAAACAACATGGTTGAAAAAATCAGAACTTCTGTTGAAACAATTGTAAATATTAACAAACACTCTGAATTTTCAAAATCCATTCTTTACACTGAAATCGCTTATGATTTGGAACGTATTGGGGATTATTGCGGCCATATTGCGAAATTTGTCATCAATGATATTTATAAAATTGACAAGACAGTCATGAAAAACTTAAAAAAGATGTATAAGACTGCACAAAATATGATTCGCCTATCCGTTACAGCATTCATTGAAGGAAAAACTGAACTTAAGGAGGATTTAATGGAATTGGAGGAATCCATCCACATTCTTCAGGCTAAATCAATAAATTTAATAGCAACTCAGATGGCTGAGAATTCCTTTGATGAAAAAGAGCGTTCAAATTATTTCATTTATTTATTCAGGGTTATTAAAGCTTTTGAAAGAATTGGAGACATTTCCGTTGAAATGATTGATGTAGCTGTTGAATTTCATGACAATATTCCAAGACCTACAACTCCACGTACTTTCAGATAAAAAAGAGAGATAATTGATTGGATTTCAATCAGTTATCATATATTTTTGTTGTTGCATGCCTGTCTGCCCAACATTGGACACAAACGCCTATTGGAAGGCCTGCAGTATGGGTATGTGCTTTTAGAATTTTAACGTCAAGTGCAGTTGTTTTTCCACCGAGTCCCATAGGGCCGATTCCTGACGCATTGATTTCATTTAATATTTCTTCTTCTAATTTTGCCAATTGAGGATCAGGATTTCTTTCACCGACTTTTCCAAGCAATGCTTTTTTACCAAGTTTCAGGCATAAATCTGATGTGCCTCCAATTCCGACACCAATTACTGTTGGAGGGCATGGTTTTCCTTTTGCTTTTAGAACAGATTCTACAACAAATTCCTTAATTCCTTCTATGCCTTCAGCAGGCAATGCCATTTTTAATGCATTATTGTTTTCAGAACCGAATCCTTTTGGCAGAATTGTTATTTCAAGATAATCTTCATCAACCAGTTCAATATCGATTGGAGGAATGTAATCTCCTACGTTAATGTTTGTATTCTCACGTGTTAATGGATCCACGATATTTGGACGAATTGGAATCTCTTTAGTTGCTTTTTTGATTCCTTCTTCAATTCCTTCACGTAAGTTTTCAACTTCAACATTACCTAACTTAACAAAAACTACTGGCAAACCTGTATCTTGGCACATTGGAATTCCTTTTTCTTCAGCAAGTTCAATATTTTTTAAAATAGCTTCAATATTTAACCTAGCAAGTTCATGTTCTTCAATTTTAAGAGCATCTTCAAGTGATTTTTTTACATCTTCACCAAGAACGATGACAGCCTTTTTGTAAAGTTCATAAACAGTGTCTTTAATAACTTCTTTTGTAATCAAAATAATAACCTTTGTAAATTTAATTAATTATTAGTTTGATTTTAAAATATAATAAATATTTTTAAAAATAGCTATTGAATCTTGATAATTCCGATAGGGCAAACATCAATGCAATCTAAACATCTGTTGCATTTGCTGTAATCAAGAGTTATTGCGCCGCCTAACACGGTGAATGCATCATTCTTGCAAACTTTAATGCATGGCGCTTCTGATGGTTGACAATTCATACAAAATAAAGTTGGAGTGTCAACATTTGGTGTTTGTTGACAACTTCCACAGGTTGTACAATCTGTACAATTTCCTATATTAAACATAATTCTTTATTCATCCAAAACAAGTCTTGCTCTTGCTTGACTTGTTAACACATGGACAATACCGCCTTTTTTACCGTCGGGTTCGTATAGTCCAGCCATTTTAGCCAGGAATTTTTCCTGATTTTTAGCTCTGACTTTTTCCGGATCTGCGACAGTAATAGCTCTTTTTGTACATGCTTTTATACATGCAGGGCCTTCTTCTCTGTCAGCACAGAGGTCACATTTTTCAGCAACTTTTGATTGGAAAGTCATTGCACCAAATGGACAAGCCATTACACATAATCCACAGCCGATACATTTTTCAGCATTGACTCCTTCATCGGTAATTGCTTCTGTCGGACAGATTTTTATACATGGTGCACTTTCACAGTGTTGACATACAATGGAATAAAAGGAAGAATCATGTTCGATTATTTTTATTCTACTAGCTTTATGGATTGATGCACACATGCTTTCACAGTTAAGGCATCCATCACATAAATTGCTGTTTACAACAATACTTTCCATTGTTTTCCTCCTATAATCCTAGTTCTTTACACTCTGCATCAACATATTTTTGGATTTTTTCAATGTGCTCATCATCTAAGTGTCTGAATCTTTTTTGTGGAGCTAAGTATTCTCTTACAGGTTTTCTTTCTTCAGGCCTGTAGGTGATTTCAAAGTTTCCATGGTCGATTTCATATAAAATCCAAGATCCAGTTTCGACAGCTAATCTTCCCATTTCAATTGTTTTGTCTGAAGGGTATCCCCAACCGGTAGTACATGGTTGTTGTAAGTGTATGTAAGCAGCTCCTTTGGTTGCTGCTGCTTTTTTAACTTTGTTTACATAGTCTTCAGGGTATGCAATTGATGCGGTAGCCACATATGGGATTCCGTGAGCTGCCATAATCATTGGCATATTTTTCTTAGGTTTGTCTTCTCCGAAACTTGCACTTCCTTGCGGTGAAGTAGTTGTACTTGCACCGTATGGAGTTGCTCCACTTCTTTGAATACCTGTGTTCATGTAAGCTTCGTTATCGTAACAGATGTAAAGCATGTTGTGTCCTCTTTCCATAGCTCCGGACAATGATTGTAAACCGATATCTACAGTACCTCCGTCACCACCGAAAGCGACAACATTGACGTCATCTTTTCCTTGAATTCTTAAAGCACTTTCCACACCGGATGCAACTGCTCCGGAGTTTTCGAATGCAACGTGAATGAATGGAACTTCCCATGCTGTTTCAGGATATGGGGTGGTCATAACTTCAAGACAACCGGTAGCAGAAATAGCTACAGTATTTTCTCCTAAAGCATTGAGAGCTAATTTAACAGCAATAGATGCTCCACAACCAGCACAACCTCTGTGTCCTGGTGCTAATAAATTTTTATCAGGTATGTCGACCATATCTATTCCTCCTTAAGTCCTATCCATGTGACTTCTTTTTCAGGCACATTTTTAGTTTTTTCGTAAATTTCCAATATTGATTCAGGGGTGATGTCTCTTCCACCTAAACCTGCAATAAATCCGTATGCGTCTTTGTGGATTTTTGCTTTAATATCGGTGTATAATGCTCCACCAATTCCGAAAGTCACGTTTTTATCAATTACAGCTAATTTATCACAATTTTTAACAGCTTCGTCAATAGCTTCAACTGGGAAAGGTCTGTATGCTCTAATTTTAAGTAAACCTACTTTTTCGCCTTTTTCTCTTAATTGGTCAACGATAACTCTAATGGTACTGCAAAGTGATCCCATTGCAACAAAGATGATTTCTGCATCTTCAGTTTTGTACTCTTCAATAAGACCATATTTTCTTCCGAAAATTTCAGCAAATTCGTCGCATGTTTGTTGGATTACTTCTATTGAATTTTCCATAGCAACTTGCATGTCATGTCTTGCTTCAAGATAGTAGTCTGGGTCTGCTAAGTTACCGATTGACATTGGGTTTTTCGGATCAAGGAACGCATGTTCTGGCTTATATGGAGGTAAGAATTCATCCACAGGTTCTTGATCTGGAATTTCTACAGGCTCAACTGTGTGGGTTAAGATAAATCCATCTAAACATACCATTGATGGAAGTAAAACTTTTGGATTTTCAGAAATTTTATAAGCCATTAAAGTTGTGTCTAATGCTTCTTGTGCATTTTCAACATAAATTTGTAACCATCCTGCATCCCTTTGTGCAATTGAGTCTTGCTGGTCGTTCCAAATGTTTAAAGGTGCAGAAATTGCTCTATTTGCATCAGCTAAAACGAATGGTGTTCTCATACCTGCAGCTGCAAATAATATTTCGTGCATTAACATTAATCCTTGGGAAGATGTTGCTGTAAATACTCTTACTCCAGCACCACTTGCTCCAACAGCAGCACTTATTGCACTGTGTTCTGATTCTACTTTAACATATTTAGCATCAATTTTTTCATCCGCAACATATTGTGCTAAGTATTCTGAAATTGTAGTTTGTGGAGTAATTGGATAAACAGGAATAACTTGTGGCTTAGCTAATCTTGCAGCTTCTGCTACTGCTTTATTTGCGGTCATTACTTCTCTTATCATTAAATCACTCTCTTTATTCTTTTACCATTTCGATTGCGTCTGAAGGACATTCGTTTTTACAAATTCCACATCCTTTACAGTAATCGTAATCAATATCATGTTGTTTGTTTACACAGGAATCTGGACAGAATATGATACAGTTGTCACAGTCAATACATTTTTCTTTATCTAAAATAGGTTTGAATGTTCTCCAGCTTCCAGTTTTATTATTTTTACTACTTCCTGGTGTTGTAATTACACATCCTATATTTACCATTATCTCACCTTTCTATCCCATTTCGTAAGCTTTTTTAGTAGCTTCAGCATTTAACTCTCCAATTTTTCCAGGGAAGGTTTCTTTAATTACTTCAATAAGGGATTCAATACTTACGACTCCAGTTTTTTTAGCGAAATATCCTAAAATAATGGTATTTACAATATTACGACCTAATAAGTCAAGTGCAATTCCAGTTGCGTCAATATTGTATACTGTGTGTTCTCCGCTACCTTCAAAGTCTTGGGTATTGATAATTACTTCAGTATTGTCTTTAATTCCTGAAAATACGTCAACTACATTTAACAATCCATCATCAAGAACTAATACGTAGTCCGGGTTGTAGATTTGATATCTCAATTCAATAGGCTCATCATCAATTCTGGTGAAAGCCATAACTGGAGCTCCTCTACGTTCAACTCCAAAAAATGGGAATGCTTGGACATATTTTCCGTCTTTAAATGCTGCTTTAGCCAAAATTTCAGCAGCAGTTACAGAACCTTGTCCTCCTCTTCCGTGAAAACGAATTTCAATCATTAATTTTTCCTCCATATATTTATCATGTATAATCATTATAAATTACAAAATATATAAATTTTATGTAAATTCGTTCTTTTTGAATTATTTTGTTTAAATTTTTCTGATTTTGTAGTTTATTTTTCGTTTATTTTTTTAATTAATCATTTAATTTATTTAGTTAATATTTGTAATTACTGTACATCATTTTTCAGATAAAATAAGCATTTTAAACAATATTTGATTTCTAAAAGATTTAATTAATATTAAAGTAATAATAATATATAATAAAAAATTTGGTTGAGAAGTTTATGAAAGTTTTAATAATTACCGGTGAATTGGCATACCCTCTGATTAAAGAGGTAGTGTCTGATTCAAAAGAGGATATAATTGTACATATTGCAGACAACACTCAAGTGGCTGCATTTTTAACACCTAGACAAATTATTAAAGAAATTAAAAACTGTTTTTCTGATCAGTTGGATGAAATTGACATGATTCTGGTTCCTGGCCTAATCAAAAAGGGCACCAAAGAAATCACAAAGGAACTGGGCATTCCAACATTCAAGGGTTCCACAGATGGTGCTGACCTTGCAATGGTTCTGAACCTGATTGGAAGCATTGATTTGTCTGAAGACAGGCCTGCAGATAAGTTGATTGAAGAGGAAAAACGTAAGGAAGCATTCAAATTCATAGAGGAATTTGAAAACGATAAGGAAAATATTGAAAAACTTCTCGAAAAACCAAATAATATTTTAATCAGAAACCTTCCGGTGGGTGAGGATTTCCCGATGAGAGTTCTTTCCGAAATCGCCAACGCTCCGTTTTTATCAAAAGAGGCATTAATCAATAAATGTCAATATTTTGTTGATTCCGGTGCGGACATGATTGATATAGGAATGGCTGCAGGTGAAGATTTCTCAGATAAGATTCCCGAATTGATAGAAACATTAAGGCCTATTGTGGGCGACAGGCCGTTAAGTATCGATACATTGAATGCCAAGGAAATTAAGGTGGCTGCAGAAAATGGAATCGACTTTGTTTTAAGCCTTGATTTGGGAAATAATTCTGAGGTTAAGGATATTTTGATGGAAAAGGACATCCCTGCTGTATTGCTTCCGACCAACTTCTCTCAGGGCAAGTCTCCAAAATCCCCTGCAGAACGGGTTGAATCAATGCATCAGTTAATCAAGGATACTGAAGGTTTAAGGTATGTTGCCGATTTGATATTGGATCCTGTAAACAGTTCAAGTATTGTCGAATCCATTATTGCATGCCACGAATTCCACAAGGAAAATCCGGCTCCAATGTTTTTTGGAGTGGGAAATGTCACTGAACTTATGGACGCTGATTCAGGCGGTGTAAATGTACTTTTAGCAGGAATAGGTATGGAGCTTGGAGTAAGTATATTGTTCACTCCTGAAGAAAGTGGAAAAACCAGGGGAAGCGTATATGAACTTGCAACCGCATCCAAAATGATGTTTTTAGCAAAACACAGAAAATCAATTCCAAAGGATTTGGGAATAAATCTGGTGGCATTTAAAGATAAGCATAAAAGAAATGACATTATTGAAAATGAATTGGATGGGGTTCCTGAAACCAGACTTAAAAATCCGTTAAAATTTGTCAGGGATAAAGCGGGAAGTTTCAGAATTAATGTTGACTATGGAACCACTGTAAAAGACAGCAGAATTGTTGCAACTCATTTTAAGAAAAACAAAGCAGATTTGGTCATAGTGGGACAATCTGCAAAAGAAGTATATGAAGAAATTATAACAAGAAATTTGGTTTCAAGAATGGAACATGCAGCATACCTGGGCTCTGAACTTCAAAAAGCAGAAATTGCGATGCTAACAGGAAAAGATTATGTTCAGGATTTTGAATTATTCAAAAATCCTGACGAGTTTAAAAATTAATTTTATTCAAGGTCAACTACGGTTCCTTCACTGCCTCCAGTGTCTGTTGAAGGGGCTTCTTGACCGCCGGTATCTGTGGAAGCAGGTGTTTCAGGTGCAGATGCCTGACCGGCTTGAGCTCCGGAATCGTCGCTGTATGTTTGATAGCTTTGACTACTACTTGAACTGTAGGAGTAACTTCCACTATCACTATAGCTGCTGCCATCAGAACTTGGTGCGTAAATTCCAGTGTCACGGCTTGTATCTGCAGTTGTATCGTTTGTATTGTTAACTTTTGCAGTTGTATTGTTCACGGTATAATTTGCATGTCCGATTTTGTCGTCATGATTGAATGTCAGTCCAGTACCGGATACAATAATGTACACTCCAGCAGAAAGCACAATGAGAATTAATAAGATTATAATTATTGCATTGTCTTTTTCCATTTTTTTCCTCCTATAAATATAATTATATAATTATTACAATAATATATATTTAGTTACATTAAATTTATATTCATTTTATAATATAAATTTTAATAATTAATTTGAGGAAGGTTAAAATTTGCAAACAGAAAATATAACTATAAAAGATATTGATGAATTATTTTTAAATTCTGAATATGTCTCTAATAATGAAATATCCACAACCGTTTATTTGTCATTGCTGCTTGGAAGGCCTATGCTTATTGAAGGGCCTCCTGGCGTTGGTAAAACTGAACTTGCGAAGGTAATTGCAAAGTCCTTTGAGAGGGATTTCTTCAGGATTCAGTGTTATGAAGGGATTACCTTTGAACAGATCGTTGGTGAGTGGAACTATCAAAAGCAATTGCTTCACCTGGAAGCGGCAAAAAATGAATCACAAAGCGAAGAGAAAATATTCGATGAGGAATATTTCATAAGAAGGCCGTTACTCAATGCTTTCTTAAATGATAAAGACTCCGTACTGCTGATAGATGAAATTGATAAGGCTGATGAGGAAGTGGAAAGTTTCCTGCTTCAGGCATTGGGTGAACAGGAAATCACAATTAATGATTTGGGAACATTCACTCTTCAAAATGATTTGATAGTTATATTGACATCAAACTCTCAAAGATCACTTCTTGATGAAACTAAAGACAGATGCTTGTTCTTATACATTCCATATCCTACAATCGAAAGGGAAATTGAAATAGTCAAGTCAAGAATGCCTGACGCTGATGAGGAAGTCGTTTCATCCGTTGTGAAATTAGTTCATAAGATACGTAACCTCAATCTGATGAAAAAACCTTCCGTAAGGGGAACTATCGACTGGGTTCGCTCTGTCACTGATTTGGGCACCAAAAATATGGACGAGTCACTTCAAAACAGTATTGGCGTAGCTATTAAAAATGAAAGTGATAAGAAAAGAGTCATAAAGGATGTTTTAAACAAAAGATAATATGATAAATAAGATTGCAAATTTATCCGCCCAACTAAGGCAGGAAGGCCTTCCCGTAAGTATAAGAAGCACTCAGGCTGCCGTTCAGGTTCACAGGACCTTGGGTGAAGATGACCGTGAACTTCTAAAAAGTGCGCTGATGGCAGTCTATGTGAAGGACAGGTATGATATTCCCAAGTTCAATAAGATTTTTGAAAAGATATTCAAGGTTCAAGTTGAGAAAATGGAAAATCCTCAATTGAACAAGGGTAAAGCTTATAGCGGTACAGGTCCTAAATCCAATAAATATATCATTAAAAAGCAAAACAACCTTTTCCAGAAAGTCAATAAGGAAAGAATCAACAATGAAAAGCTAAAGATGTTGTCAGGCCAGCCCCTCTTGGATGAAGTCAAGCAACTTGAAAGGGACGGGGAACTGATGAACAAGGATTTGACCAAGCTGAACAGGTTTGACCCTAGGATGCTTGAAATCTGTCAGAGACTTGGAAAAAGAATAGCGAATAAGCGTTCAAGAAGAAAGGTCAAATCAACTTCCAGTAAGATTGACATGAGAAGAACAATAAGGGCCAACATGAAATATGGTGGCGTGCCTCTTGAAATCGTTAAGGCAAAGCCAAGGCCTCACAAGAACGAACACCTGTTTTTGAATGACATCAGCGGATCTTGCGAGTGGATCAGTAGCTGGTTTTTCATGCTGATGTTTTCAGCGCAGACTGCTTTTAAAAAATCAAGGACATTCGAATTTGACAATAAGGTGATAGAAACCACTCATGCTTTAAAGGAAGAGTATCTGATTGATTCATTTGTTAAGGTTAAAGACATGAGAGTTAAAAATATGATGGTTCATGGAACTTCAGACATGTACTCTGCTTTTAAAAAGTTCCAGGATATGGCTCACATCAACAATAAGTCATATGTCATCATTTTATCAGACTGTAGAGATTGGGCGGGGCCAAAAGTGAATGGTATTCCTGCCAGTGTGGAACTGGTTGAAGAAATGGTAAGGGATGCAAAAAAGGTTATCATTTTAAATCCGGAAGATAGAAATAAATGGGATGTTGTTGACAGCTGCGTTTCTCTGTATAGGGATGCGGGAGCTCAGGTATTTGAAGTCAATACCCTAAATCAGTTGGCACACTTTGTAGAACAGATGTAGGTAATAGTTATGCAATGTAGTAAATGTGGTAATCCTAAAGTTATTTATAAACGTGAACAGTCAGGCCAGATACTGTGCAAAGATTGTTTCATAGAATCCATTGAAAAGAAAGCTATCAAAACAATCAAAAAAGAAAAATTGCTTGATAAGGGAGATAAGGTTTTAGTTGCTCTTTCAGGCGGTAAAGATAGTGTAACCACTTTGGAAGTATTGAACAGTTTTCGTGAAAGAAATATCATAGATATCTGTGCAGTTACAGTGGATGAAGGAATTGCCAATTACAGGCAGGACGGCGTGGATATTGCAATACGCCATGCACAGAGGCTGGGCATTGAACACAAGGTCGTTTCACTGAAAGAGGAATATGGAATTACCTTGGACGAGATAATGCAAAGGGAAAACCATAAAGGGTCATGTACCTATTGCGGAGTATTCAGAAGAACAATCATTAACAAGGCAGCCCGTGAAATGGGCGCCACCAAAATTGCAACAGGACACAATCTTGATGATGAAGTTCAGGGGATTATGATGAATTACCTTGAGGGAAATACTGATAATTTAACCAAATTGGGTGCAAAAACAGAATCAAAGGCAGAGGAATTCACAGTAAAAATTAAACCGTTAAGAGAAATTCCCGAAAGGGAAATAGGTTTGTATGTTGTTGCAAAAGACCTTGAGGTTCACTTTGACAGCTGCCCATATGCAATGCAATCCTTCCGGGGAGAAGTGTCTGAGCTCATCAATCAGCTTACAGAAAAGCATCCGACCATTAAGTATTCCACTCTCCGAGGATATGATAAGATAAAAAGCATTTTAAAGGATGAGCTCCAAAAGGATTATGCCCACGGAAGATGCAGAAGATGCGGAGAGCCTGCATCAAACGATTTATGTAAGGCATGTTCATTTTTAGAAGAATTAGGATTGTGATTATATGTTATTTATTTTAAAATACAAGCAATTAAATGAGGAAAGGGACATTCCTCATGAAAATTATACAATTAAAGATTTGCTCAAAGAATTGGAATTGTCCCCTCAAACAATTGTATCAAAACAGAACGGTGAGCTGGTAATAGAAGATACCGTTATTCAGGAAGGCGATGAGATACAGTTAGTTCAAATTATATATGGTGGTTAAGTGAAAATAAGTTATGAATGTGGGCCTTGTTTTTTAAGGCAAGCTAAGGAAGCTCTAGATTTATCCACAGATGATGAAGTCCTTAAGATGGAAGTAATGGAAGAAATATTCAAGTATCTTTCTCAAAATTTCACATTAGGTACAAATTCAAACGGCACAGGTTCGGCAATGCATGCCATGATTAAACAGAGAACCGGCTGCAACGACCCATATTACAGGGAAAAAATAGAAAGCAACAATATAGCATTGAAATACATGGATGATGTTAAAAAGATTTTAGAGGAAGACGACAGTTTGGAGAATTATGTCAAAATAGCTATTATAGGCAACATTCTTGATTTTGGTGCATTCACATTGGATGATGATATTGAAAGCGTAATAAAGGATTCTCTTAAAAAGGAATTGACTGTTAAGGATATTGAAGAGTTTGAAAAATCATTAAAGGAGAATGATAAGGTTTTATATCTGGTCGACAATACAGGCGAGATAGTATTCGATAGATTATTGCTTTCAAAAATTAAGGAATATGATTTGGATATCACAATAGCAGTAAAATCCGAACCGATATTAAACGATGCATGCATGGCTGAGGCCTTGGATGCGGGTCTTGATGAATTCGGTGAAATTGTGGAAATTGGTGCCGGAACTGTAGGTTATGTCGACAGCAAAATCTCAGATGAGTTCAGGGAAATTTTTGACAGCCATAAGTTCATAATTTCAAAAGGAATGGGAAATTATGAGGGATTGACTGAAATTGATTTATCAAGTAAGGACATTTACTTTTTATTATGCGCTAAATGCAACACAATCTCCAGGGATATCGGCGTAAATTTACATGACATGCTTCTTTTTAAGAAATGAGTAGTGATATTGATGATTATAGGATTAATCGGATTTGGAAAAGTTTCTCGAAATCTTTTTAATTTGATAAAATCAGATGAAATCACTTTCATAACCTCAACAGAAGGAAGATCAAAAAGCACTGTTCACAATATTGAAGAGTCCGGCATTGAGATATTTGACACATTTAATGAGGTGGCAAGCAAATCTGATATTTTAGTTTCTGCAACATCTCCAAAATCCGCACTGACTGTCGCTAAAGAATGCGGTAAATATGTGGACGGAATCTATTTGGATTTAAACAATATCTCTCCAGACACCACTCTTGAAATCGATAAGCATGTTGAAAATTTAATAGATGGCGCCATTATTGGAAAAATTGATTCCGATAATCCTATTTTATACATTTCAGGTGAAAAGTCAGATGAGCTGCTTTTTTTGGATAAATTCATCACTACCAAAAAAATCAGCAGTAATATAGGCGATGTAGCTATTCTAAAATTGCTTAGAAGCGCATATACAAAATCACTTTCAGCGCTGCTGATTGAAACCTCACAAATCGCTGAAAATCATAATTTGGAAAAAGAGTTCTTTGATGTTTTGACATTGACTGAAGGCGATGACTTTAAAGAAAAATCAGTTTCAAGAATAGTCAACACGGTAAATAATTCCAATAGAAAAAGAGAAGAATTGGAAGAAATAATTGAATATTTCTCAGATTCCGAATTGATAATGGTTAAAGCGGCGCTTGAAAAACTCAACCGATAACCACTTTAACTTTAAAACCTTTTTTAGCTTTTTTTATGCTTCCGTTAACCGGAATGAAAAGGGAATCCATAATGTATCTCAGATATGTGACCTCACGTGCGGGAAGCCTCAGGTTAGTTTTTATTTTTTTACCTTCACTTTTGAACTGAACGGAAATCCTGCCGTTTTTGTCGACATATAAATCGGTGCTGATTCCCTCTTTTGTAATTTTTGTTTCAAATTTGGTTAAATTAAGTCCCGCTTCGAGTGTCAATGGTGCATCAACATCAATATTTTGACTTCTGAAGCATTCATTGGCTTCACGTGCACTAACGCCCTTGTCGCCTTCACTTGCCACATACCATGCCCTGTCAATGACTCTCTGAACCTTCTGATTGTCTGGAATAACGCCCTGTTTTTCATAACTTTGCATTAACTCCATGACTTCCCTTTTTGTAACTTCCATTTCAATGGCGCTGATGGCCAGTCGGGTCATCACAGGCCCGTAATCGGACCTTCTGAAAACTGCCCAAATTGATTCAGGGTCTCTGTAAACTCTTCTTTTAATAATTTCATTAATGGTGTTTCCGTTAAGGTAAGCTATTTTTTCAAGGTTTCCTCTTGAATAGGTGTTCATTCTTTTGTAGATGTCAGCCCAGTTTCTCTCTCCCGGAACTCTTCCCGCATCAATTTCCCTCTGCAGGATTTCAACGGTAGTCTTTGGAAGCAGCTTTGCGGTTTCATTTGAAATCACCATGTCATTGTCAATGATGGACTGGCGAATCAGCCTTCCGGAATATTTGTCCTTGTCAAATTCCTTGACGATATGGTATTTGAGCTTCGATCCGAGAAACTCATTTATCGCATACCATCTGATTTCATTCCTGTTTGTGTAACTTTTAGGCATTCCGACAAAGTTTCCCTCATCAATAAACTTCTGAGCTTTTGACTTAATCTCATCAAGTGAAATGCTGGCTGAGGTTATGTAGTCGGTTACGCCGTCATCAATCATCTGTTTGAGACGAATTGGCACGCTGTAAGAGAGCACCAACCTGTGATGCAGGCCTTCAAATGATTTGACATCATCTGCACCTAAAGCCAGTGCCATTTCACGACGGGCCTCAAAATCAACAAAAAATGGAGCATGATTTGCACTGAATCCCTTATTCAGATAAACGACAACCTGTTTGTTTTCTTTATCTGCAATTTTTCGAGCTTCCTTAATTAATTTTTCATGACCCTTATGCACAGGGTCAAAATCTGCACTAATTCCTATCAATATAAACACCAAAAAAAGAAATTGGATAGGTTATCTATCCATTAATTTTAAAATACCGCTGATTACTAACCAAATTCCGATTAATGCACCGAGAACAATTGGATTTGATACGTAAGTTCCAATGATTATGTACAGTAAACCGAGAACTATTCCAGCGATTCCTATATAAAAACCATATCTTGAGCTGCGATTGTTGATTAAGGATGCAACTGCAACAACGATTAACATTATTCCTGCAAGATATAATGTGATTTCTGTTATGAATCCGAGCAGTGCAGGATTGAATATAAGGCCGATACTTAAGAACAGAAGCAGCAATCCAAGAATCAAATCAATTATTGCGCCGGAAGTGTTGTAATCAATAATTGTAACTCCCACAATAAGTAAATAAATAGACATTAACAATACTGAAAGGCCTATAAGTGAACTGGCCCCAATAAGTCCCAATGCCGGAAATATAATAATAATTAATCCGAGAATTATAGCTAGTAAACTAACAAATTTAGTTTTCATTTTTTCCTCCTAATATAAATTAATATCTTTTAATATTTAATATAATGGAATGTGTTTTATCTCAACGGTTGAGCTGTTCATATCTGAGTTATTTATTTCAGCCAACCACTCGCTTTTACATTCGCATTCATATTCAATTTTCCTTTGAGTTAAATTATTTGCTATTATCATATGTTTTAAATCTTTATTGCATTTTTTACAGTTGTATGGGCCACGTCTTGAACCAAAACCGGAAGTGTCTAAAAGTGCAGGTATATCTAATTCGTCACGAACGGTATTAATGATTTCAATGCATGACCAGATCCATGGAGGCTGATAAGCTCCTTTTCTCCAAAATCTTTCGATAACTGTTCCGCTGTGAATGGTTGCAGGACAGAATGAAAGTCTGTTGACTCCAATTGAATCACAGTATCCTGCAGTTTCAATTGCTTCAGTTATTGCTTGGGATTCAGATACTAAAATAGGCTTAACAAAGATGTACGCTTTGGATTTTATGTTGTATCCTTTTTCATCCTTTAGCTTTTGCATCAGTTTAACAGCATTTTCAAAATCATCTCTGGTAAAACCTTTATTGATTTTTTTAAGGCGGGTATAATCGTTTGATGTTTCAAGACCGATACTCACTTCAAACAGTGTGTCGCCTATAATGTCAAAAATTTCATCTAAAACTTCTTCCCTGACATATTCGGGTCTGGACTCTACAATGATTTCAGTAACATTGCCCAGATTCATTAATGTCTTTAGAATTTCATCGCGTGCATCTTTCGGAAGTTCATACGGATTTAGGAAACTGCCTGATGCAAACAGTTTCACTGAAATTTTTTCCTCTTCGGCAATGGGATGCCTTTGAAGATGTTCATTGAATATCCTTAGAATGGTTTCAGTGTCAATAGGTTCTAGTGTACAGTCTGAAACATAACTGCACATGGTACATCCGCCACTGTCTCCAACTGCCCAGGCACATCCTGGTGTTGGCAATATTACAAATAATGTTTTAGCAATGCCATCATAAGTCAGGTCATCATTATACCAGCTTGCCCCGACTTGCTCTGGAGTTTTCGGATCTTTTCTTTCAAATGCTCTTTGTCTAATATCTTTGGTTAATTTTTCAATTTCCATTATAATACCTGCAATATAATAATTATAATATTATATAGTTAGGATTTTTATATAATTAAAATTTTGTTAAAAATAGTAAGTTAATAAGTTGTGTATAACGGTTTAAAAAAATAAAAAAAGAAAGAGAGAGCAAGTTTAGAAACTTGCAATTACGTCTCCTAATAATTTAATGGATTCTTCTACGTTTTTACCAACAGGGGAACCTGCTACGTATTGAGTTACACCCATTTCAGCTAAGCCTTCAATTTTTGGAATGAACTCATCAGGAGTACCACATACGGAGAATGCGTCGAGTGCTTCATCGGTTACAGCACCAATAGCTCCACCGAAGTCACCTTTAGCTAAGAATGCTCCCATTTGTTCGTTGAATCCTTCAGGTAATCCGTGTCTTTCGATAACTGGAGCAGGGGAACCTGCTGCAATGAAAGCTACTACGATTTTAGCTGCGTTTTTAGCTGCGTCAGAGTCAGCACCAATGGAAGTTGCAGTGTATGCACCTACGTCAAATGCTTTGTCTCCACCAGCTGCTTCGATACCTTTTTTGATCATAGGCATAGCTGCTTCGTAATCTTTAGGGTTGGATGCGTTAATTAATACACCATCTGCGATTTCTCCAGCGGTTTCTAACATTTTAGGTCCTTGAGCACCCATGTAAATAGGGATGTGTTCTTGAACAGCTTTTGCTCCACCTAATGCTGCACCAGCTTCGGTTTTTCCACCGGATAATAAAGTGTTAATGTCAGCGATTGCTGCTTTAATAGTGGATACTGGTTTTTCCCATGCGATACCTAAAGCGTCGAAAGTTGCTTTGTCACCAGGACCAATACCGAAGGTAGCTCTTCCTTCTGAAATTTCGTCAATGGTTGCGATAGCGGAAGCGGAAATTGCAGGGCTTCTTACGTATGGGTTGGTTACACCAGGACCCATTTTAATGGTTTCAGTTTCAGCTGCAATTAATGCTAAGGTTTCGTATACGTTTTTGTTGTTGTAGTGGTCTGTGATCCATGCGTATTCAAAACCAACGTCTTCTGCTAATTTTACTAAACTTACTAATTCATCTAATGGTATTTGTGGTACGAATTCTATACCGAACTTCATATTTTATCACCAATTTATATTTAGGTTGGCAGTATATAAAGTAATTATTATTTGAATTAGATAGAAAGTTTTAAATATAATCTATGTAAGGGCTTCTATAATAATATAATAAACATTACTGTATTACTAAAAATATTTTTTGTATTAACTGATTTGTTTCACTGGATTGAAATAAATTTTTTAAAAATTTATCTAAATTATTCTTTATATTGCCTATATTCTCAATTTTTATGAAATATTATTTGTTATTTTTAATTTAACATAGTTAAAATAATTTTATTTTTTATTTTAATATATTTTGCAATATTTTTTAATTGATTTTGTTACTATAATTTGTCTCTCTATTAGATGTGCTATATGTTTTTATGGCGTTGGTCTAAGTCTTATTGTATTGACAATCATGACTATGATGACTGCTTTTCCGCATGTAGCTATAATTTATCATGTTTATTATATTAATTACTTTAATATCATGAATGTGCTTTTGTGAGTACTTGAGTTTTTTCGGGTATGATGTAAGTTTTGTAGATGTGGTGAAATTTGATTATAGAATCTTTTATATCAAATTTATTTTAGTGTATTACACTCGTCTATATTTTTTTATGTGTACTTCAATAATAGTACTGTTATGTGTTCAATTCTGTTTGATCCTGGCAGATGCTACTGCTATTGGGATTCGATTAAGCCATGCAAGTCGAACGAGTTTAGGCTCGTGGCGTACGGCTCAGTAACACGTGGATAACCTACCCTTAGGACTGGGATAACCCTGGGAAACTGGGGATAATACTAGATAGGCAATTTTTCCTGGAATGGTTTTTTGTTTAAATGTTTTTTCGCCTAAGGATGGGTCTGCGGCCGATTAGGTAGTTGGTTAGGTAACGGCTTACCAAGCCATTGATCGGTACGGGTTGTGAGAGCAAGAGCCCGGAGATGGAACCTGAGACAAGGTTCCAGGCCCTACGGGGTGCAGCAGGCGCGAAACCTCCGCAATGTGAGAAATCGCGACGGGGGGATCCCAAGTGCCATTCTTAACGGGATGGCTTTTCATTAGTGTAAAGAGCTTTTGGAATAAGGGCTGGGCAAGACCGGTGCCAGCCGCCGCGGTAACACCGGCAGCTCTAGTGGTAGCAGTTTTTATTGGGCCTAAAGCGTCCGTAGCCGGTTTAATAAGTCTCTGGTGAAATCCTGTAGCTTAACTGTGGGAATTGCTGGAGATACTATTAGACTTGAGACCGGGAGAGGTTAGAGGTACTCCCAGGGTAGAGGTGAAATTCTGTAATCCTGGGAGGACCGCCTGTTGCGAAGGCGTCTAACTGGAACGGTTCTGACGGTGAGGGACGAAAGTTAGGGGCGCGAACCGGATTAGATACCCGGGTAGTCCTAACTGTAAACGATGCGGACTTGCTGTTGTGGTGTCTTTGCGCTGCTCCAGTGCCGAAGGGTGGCTGTTAAGTCCGCCGCCTGGGAAGTACGGTCGCAAGACTGAAACTTAAAGGAATTGGCGGGGGAGCACCACAACGCGTGGAGCCTGCGGTTTAATTGGATTCAACGCCGGACATCTCACCAGAGGCGACAGCTGTATGATAGCCAGGTTGATGACTTTGCTTGACTAGCTGAGAGGAGGTGCATGGCCGCCGTCAGCTCGTACCGTGAGGCGTCCTGTTAAGTCAGGCAACGAGCGAGACCCACGCCCTTAGTTACCAGCTTATCCTTTTTTTGGATGATGGGCACACTAAGGGGACCGCCTATGATAAATAGGAGGAAGGAGTGGACGACGGTAGGTCCGTATGCCCCGAATCCTCTGGGCAACACGCGGGCTACAATGGCTGAGACAATGGGTTCCGACACCGAAAGGTGGAGGTAATCCTCTAAACTTAGTCGTAGTTCGGATTGAGGACTGTAACTCGTTCTCATGAAGCTGGAATGCGTAGTAATCGCGTATCACTATTGCGCGGTGAATACGTCCCTGCTCCTTGCACACACCGCCCGTCACACCACCCAAAAAGGGCTTGGATGAGGATGTAGTGTTTTGTTATATTCGAATCTAGGTTTTTTAAGGAGGGTGAAGTCGTAACAAGGTAGCCGTAGGGGAACCTGCGGCTGGATCACCTCCTT
>NZ_JAZQFM010000032.1:0-15505 GCF_045539575.1 Methanobrevibacter sp. | reverse complement strand
AAAGCACCAGTGCCATCCGAACGGAATCAGTGCGGCTCCAACCAATGGACCGCCGATTGCTGAAATTCCAAAAACGCTTCCGAGTATTCCAAGTGCCTTTCCCCGCTCTTCAAGGGGAAACTCATCGCCTATGAATGCCCCTCCGACAGGAAATATTCCTCCGCAACCGAATCCCTGAATGATTCTTCCTAAAAATATGGTTTCTATATTAGGTGAAAATGCAATAAGACATGACCCGATTCCGAATAGGAAAACATCCATGATGAAAATCTTTTTTCTTCCGTAAAAGTCTGAAAATTTAGCCATGACCGGTGAGCCTATCATGAAAAATATCACGAAGAGAGTGAATATCCAGCTTGACTCACGGCTTGTAAGGTTAAAGCTCTGCTCGATTGACGGCAGCACTGGCCCTATTATTCCCGTATCAAGGGACCCCATGAATACTCCGATTAAAAATAGTATCAGTATCAGGTTACGTGTTTTTGTATCTAGTGTCTTTTGCTGCATGGTATCCCGTTAAATCATATTTTGGAAAATTTTTCATTTAATAATTAAATGTCATGTTTTATATTTCAATTGCAGGGCATATATAGATTAATGTCAAATATTGATTACTTTTATGGGAAAAAATGGAATTTGCGTTATGATTTGACTGAAACATGAAACTTAGTTATTTCAGAGGTATGGTTATTTAAAATATTCACTTTGAACTATTCATCAGACAATTTTTTTAATGATTAATTAAAAATATTTATTCAGATACAGGTTTTGTGATATTATGAAAAGAAAAGAAGTTGTGCTGTTTATGATTGTGGGAACCGGAATCAATTGCAGTGATGAAGACGGAGCAAGACTGGTTGCTCAGAAATTGTACTCTACAATAACTAAAATGTATCCGAGCAAGGTTGTATTTTTTGCGTCTGAACAGTCCAAAAATACCATTCCCTATATTGAGGAACTCTTCGCACAGGACAATGACGAATTCATATTGGATGATGATTACCAGATTGTTCTCATTGAATCCATTGATAATTTCAATGCATGTTTTGAAGTGTTTGAATCTAAAATCTGGGAGTTTGACGAGGACATAATGAATGACTATCAGATTATCATGGATTACACTTCAGGAACAAAAACAATGTCAGCTGCAATGGCCTGCTGCGGAATGTTTTACAGAAAGGACCTGATTTCAGTAGGAGGAGATAGGTCCCATGGTGAAGTTTCAAGCGGGACTGAAATAATCAATTATCAGAACCTCTATCAGATTTATGACAGGATTTCCATTGCGAGAGCCAGGAGATACTTCAACTCCAACAGGTTCATGCAGTGCATTGACATTCTGGAGAGAATCGTGGATGTGAGATTTGATAAGGAATCCTCTATAAACATTTGCAAATCCTATTACAGCTGGGATATCATGGATTTTGAAAATGCATATGAATATCTCAAAAAAGTTGATTTAAGTAATTTTGATTTAATAGAAATCATGGAGAAATTGAAAAAGAACTTAAAGGCCCTGGGAATGATGGTCAATTCAAGATCACCAAATCTTAAAAACTGCTATATTCTTGCAAGCCTGATTAACAATTCCATAAGAAAGGCTGAGGAGTATAAGTATGACGATGCAATTGCAAGGTTATACAGGTCATTTGAACTGATTGCCCAAATACAGCTCTCAAAATATAACATCAAAAGTTCGGACGTTGACATTTCAGTACTTATGGAAAAAAACGTATCCGAGGAATTCATTGAATACCTTAAAAAAACAGAAGAGGACGGCAAGATAAGAATAGGTCTGGTGGCGGATTTCCTGCTTCTTAATGAACTGGGCGACAAGCTTGGAAAATATTTTGTTCAAAACGAGTCCAAAATTAAGAATATGACACAAAAGAGAAACAATTCCATTCTCGCACACGGACTTGAATCACAGACAGAAGAGGATTTCAATCAGTTTCTGGAAGTGGTAAGCGAGCTGGCACATAAGCTGGATAAGGACATGTCCAGATTCTTGAATGAAACCACATTTGCCAAGTTTGATTTGAGATTTGAATGAAAAAGTTGATATTGGTGAGGAAAAATGAAAAAAACAAAAGTTATCTGCAGCATAGGTCCTGCATCAGATTCAGTTGAGGTCATGGGCGAAATGGTTAACATGGGCATGGACTGCGCACGAATTAACCTCAGCCATGCCACACCGGAGGGAATTCTTAAAACAATCGATGTCATAAGGCAGGTGCGAAAAGACTACAACAGGCCTTTGGCAATCATGTATGACACAAAGGGGCCTGAATTTAGAACATTGACATTTAAGGACGGCGGCGTAACACTTAAAAAGGACGATACAATCAGAATGAGCGCCAGCTGCATCATTGGAAATGAGGAGGAATTCGGAGTTAACCACAGCAATGCAATTAGCTTTATAGAGGTTGGCGACAAGGTGCTTATAGACAATGCCCTTTTTGAACTGGAAGTTATCGAAAAGAAAGAGGATTATGTGGTGCTTAAGGCTTTGGGAAACGGTAAAATTCAGGATCATAAAACCATCAATGTCCCTGGTGTCGATTTGAATTTGGAATTCATGAGTGAAGTGGATAAAACAGATATAGCCTTTGCGGCAAAACATGCCTGCGATTATCTGGCCTTATCCTTTGTAAATACAAAAGAAGATGTAATGGCTGCCCGCAAAATCATTGAGGAGGCCGGAGGCGATGCCCTTGTCATCTCAAAGATTGAAAGCCGCAAGGGAATTGAAAACATTGATGAGATAATTGACGAGTCAGACGGAATTATGGTTGCAAGGGGTGATTTGGGAGTTGAAGTTCCTCTCGAAGAGCTGCCTGTTCTTCAGAAAAGCATCATCAGAAAATGCCGTGAAAAGGGCAAGTTCGCAATTGTAGCAACTGAAATGCTTGCCTCCATGTATGAAAGCCCAAGACCAACAAGGGCTGAGGTTTCGGATGTGGCCAATGCAATAATGGACGGAACCGATTGCGTTATGCTTTCAGGGGAAACCACTGTTGGAAAGCATCCAATCGAGTCAGTGGAGATAATGAGCCGAATATGCAGATATGTTGAATCTACTATTGACTATACCAAGCATGTCTCCTACAAGGGCACAATTGGCACCAGCGATACTATTGCCAAACTGGTGGTTGATGCCGTTGAGTTTTCAGACATTAAATTAATAGTAACAACCACCTTGACCGGACTGACAGCCCGCAGAATCAGTAATTTCCGCCCAAACTCCATTATCATGGCATGCTGTCCGTCAAATCATATTGCCGAGAAGGTTATTTTAAACTTTGGCGTGAAGCCTGTCGTCACTGACATATATGAAAGCACCGACGAACTGGTTGAGAATTCAAGAAAAATAGCTGAAAGGGAATTCAATTTAAATAAAGGGGACCTGATTGTTGTCACAGGAGGATTCCCATTAGGCGAATCCAAAAAAACCAACTATCTGATAGTTGTTGAAATCTGATCAGTTCTGCATCACATTGAGGATATGCAGAAAAAAAGAATTTTAAAAAAAGAAAATGAGGTAGGAGTTCAGGACTCCTATCTGGGTTGTGTTTTCATGTTTAGAATGCTACTGGGGAAACGTTGTTGTTTTTGTTGAAGTCACTTAACATGGATGCTAATTTTGCTGTGTCCATGCTGCTGGTGTCTTTTGCCCAGAAGGTTACGATGTATTGTTCGTTTCCTTGACTTACTACTTCAGAGACTCCGTGTGTTGCGTGGTCGTAGTCTTTGAAGCTTGCAGTGTTGTCGGCATTTTTGGTTAATGCCATGTCATCGTCACCGTAAGTGTATTCTCTTCCGTCATGGTGAATGACATGATCGAGGATGTTGTCGTTTTCCATGTCATCGTAAACGTCGTCATTTACGTTTTTGTAGATGCAGACTCCTGCGTCCTGATTTCCGTTCGCATAAACTGAATAATACTCTCCATTGTATAAACTTCCAAATGAATTGTCTACCTTAAAGTCGTTGACGCTTGCAGCACAAACGCTTCCGACCAGAAGGGAAGATACTAATACTAAAAATAATACTCCTTTTAAGTTCATTTTAAATCACCTTCGTTGTTTAATCATATGGAAAAGAGAGTATATAAATGTTTTCGACTGCAAGTGCTTACTTACATCTTAAAAACTTAAAAAAAGAAATAATTTATATTATTTAAAGATTCTAAGAGATTAATTTAATCAATTCTCTGAAATATGGCTTGGAACTCTTAATTAAAAATAAAAAAAGAAAATAAGAAAAAATAATTTTCTTATTATACTGTCACATATGTGATTTTAACTTTTACAAGGCTGTATCTATTTGTGTAGCCTTCATCAGGATATTGCCATTTTCCATCATCAAAATCAGTGCTGTCTGTCTTTTTAGTAATTTTTCCGGTTTTTTTATTTTTTAGGAAAAATACTGCCTTGGCGATTTTGGTCTTTTTAGCAGCTCCCTTAAAAGCAACTTTAACCTCTTTTTCGTTATCGTCCTTTACTGTATAAACCTTTATAGTGTCTTTGTTTTTCAATTTTTTACTGGTGTTGGGCTTTAGAGTGACTGTATGTTTTTTCCCGACAAATATGTGGGTCTTTATTGAGACTTTATATTTATTGTCTGCGGAAGTGATTACAACCTTATGATCACCCAATCCTAATTTTTTAGTGTTGAATAAAGCAATTCCATTTTTTCCTGTCTTGATGGTATATGTTTTACTTTTAGTTTTTGTGAAAATTTTGATTTTAAGTTTGAGGTCTTTTATAGCTTTGTTGCTTTTGTCATTTTTTACTTTAACTTTAACATGATTGTTTTTCTTATAGTCAACAACCACATTGTCAACGTCTGTGTCTGTAACTATCTTTTTTGTTGGTTTTGGACTTACAGATGTAGCTTGATCATTCTCAATAGGTTGCTTAACCTCATCAGTAGGTGTGGCTATTTCTTGAGTTGCATTGCTATTGTCAATTTCAGTAATGTTTTCCGCTGAAACTGAACCGATGCATAATATCAAACTCAGAAAAACAAAAAACAAAATTGCAATATTTTTGAAATTCATTGAATTACCTCCTATAAAAATTAATTTAGTATACAAAGTATATAAATATTTAGTCAATATATGAATAATGATTATAATTTTAAATATTTAAATAGATGATATTGTTTAATTTTATAATATATTTTCATACAATTTTTTTTTCAAATTTTGATTATTTGTTTAATGTTATATGTTAGCCACTTCCTTGTAGTACTGCATGAAATTCAGCTGACATGGCAGGATAGTTATTTAGGCAAGGCTCTAATTTTGTTATAACCATCAACAAATATTAATATTTAAAGATTTAATATATAGTAGTATAATTTTGGAGATATTATTATGAAAGTTTTAGGAATTAATACAAGTCCAAGAGAATCAAGTAACGTGAGAATTGCACTGGAAGCTGCTTTGGATGCCGCTTCTGAAAAAGGCGCTGAAACCGAAATTGTTGACGTTAACAAATTAACAATCACACCATGTCAGGGTGACAACTACTGTAAGGAACATGATTCTGAATGCGCCTTAAATGATGATATGCAGGACATCTATCAAAAAATCGAAGAAGCTGACGGAATCATCCTGGCAAGCCCGGTATACTTCTGTGACGTGAACGCACAGGCAAAACTCACAATCGACAGGTTATACTCCTATTTCATGAACCCTAAATACAGCGAATTGTTCTCAAACAAAAAAGTTTCAATAATCGCAACCCACGGAGCAGCTCCTTTCGAAGCATTTGAAAGTTCTTTAAAAACCCAGATGGCTGCTTTTGAAGTTTTAGGATTCAAAACAGGTGACATTATCAATTTGGATGACAATAATGTTCCTGGAGCTATTAACGATAAGGAAGATCAATTGCAAAAAGCAAGAGATCTCGGTGAAAACTTAATTTAAGTTTTCATTTTTTTTCTTTGATTCTCAATTGTCAATTGAGTATATTTAATATTATTATTACTATTTTTTCAAGCACTCCATATCATACTTGAGTGAATCGACATTCTGTTTTTCAGGAAAAATTGCTTTTCAAAAATTCTGTTTACAGCTTCGATACTAGTTATATTTTTTTAAATTTATTTATTTTTTTAAAAAAGCAATTAAATTTATTGTTTTTACTTTTTAAGATGTAAGTGAGCACTTGCATTCGAAAAACTTTATATATGGCCTTATTCATATAATTACATGTGCAAAGAGAGATTAAATCAAAAAACAAATCTGCACTAAAACTTTATCTCAGGTGATACAAATGAAACACAAAAACGCAATATTAGCAATACTCGCAATCTTATGCCTAGTAGTTTCCGCATGTGCAGTAAGTGCAGCTGATGACGGAAATGCAACATTAACTGACGACATGTACGATGGATACGTAAGAGAATCACCGGACATGCCTGATCTCCACAAACTAATGGAAGACAATGCAACCGGCAACTCCACAGATGATGGGGACCTTGACAGTGAAGCTATACACGATTCAATGGTTCTTCCGCCTGACTATGCTCACAGTGAAATGGATCAAATGAATGCAACCAATGCAACCGGACATGCTGCCGGTGAACCTGGCCATGCAAATGCAAATCCTGCTCACAAAATGCCTGCTACCGGTAACCCAATCTTACTATTGCTCGCAGTTGGATCTGTTCTCGGTGGAGCATGCGCAATTAGAAAAAAATAAACTTAAACGTATCTTTTTATTCATTCGATTAAAGCATGGGATTTTTCTCATGCTTTAACACCATCCTATTTTTACTTATTCACTGTAATGTGAGATATTTAATGCAATCTGTATTTTTTTAAAAATTGGCCAAACTGTAGAAACCGAAAAAAATTCACAACATATATATAACTTTTTAGACTGAAATCTTTTTAAGGAGACTTTTCGGGGGAATGCATGATATGGGCAATTTTTGTATTTACTGCGGAGCCAAACTGGAAAAAGATTATAAATTTTGCATTAATTGCGGAGCTAAAGTGGATGATTCTGACCAAAAGCAGAACAACACCTCTTTTAAATCATCACCTGGTGAGTATGAAAAGGATAAGGCCAGAGAGGAACTTAAAAGGGTGGCCGGTGGAAAAATATTATTAAATGCATTTTTTATTGTGAATTTAGACAGCAAAGGTTTGGATTATGCTGTCGGACTGTCCATCAGACAGCAGATTGAAAATGAAATAAGCTCAGGACAGGTTAAAAGTGGAGATGTTGAAGCCAGGATAGACCAGTTGATGCAGGAATACAAAACTGAAAAGGAAAAGGGAACTGCTGAGGAAAATGCCCGAAAAGCCAAAGAAAAAGAAAAGAGAAGTAAAAAGATAGAAACTCCCAGGCCGGCTCATGGAGGCTATTGCAGCTTTAACTGCGCACATTACCGCGAAGAATATCTTGACAGTGGTGGAGGGATTGTCGGTGATATGGATTTTGATGGATATGTTGAGTATTACTGCAGTCTGGGCCATCAGATAGCTGACGGAAAGTACTGCAAGGATTATGAATAGCCTTGATATGTCCTGCTGATTTTTTCATAAGTTCACCTGCATACCGATTTCACTAAAAGTTATATTGTATTTCGACATAATATTTATTACAGAACGGTGAAAATATGAAAAATATATACAAAATACTCATTGTTGTAATTGTTTTGTTAATAGCTGTTGCAGGGGCGTTCACCCTTTTTGGAAAAACCGCTCCAACAGGTGACGGACCCTCATATAATGCGTCCGCATTGAGCCAAAAGCTATCCATAAACATGAACAACTGGAGCTACGATGAAGACAACGACATTTACTATCAGATAGGACTCGTATACTGTATGAATCCTGAAGATACAAAATACCAGTCATGCGGAATATATGTGCCCGGAAAATACTTTGAAGCAAGCAAAAACTCAAACGGAACATATTCATGTAAAATTAAGGACGGTGAAAAGGTTGGAAACTACACAGCATCATCAGCGCCGATAGTGATGCCTGTAAATACGCCGGGATACTCATCCTGCACCGCACCTGCCAGCTATAATGCCGGAGAGGTCAAGGACTATACCGATGCTGGTTTCATTTACCTGAATGCAGGATGCCGAGGAAGGGACAATGCAGAAGCTCCAGATGGAGTCACAGATTTGAAATCAGCGGTAACATACTACAGATTCAACGGTGATGTACTTCCTGGAGATTCAGAAAAAATATTCACATTCGGCCACAGTGGAGGAGGAGCACAGTCTGCAATAATGGGAGCAAGCGGAAACAGCAAACTCTACAACCCATATCTTGAAGACATCCAGGCAGCAATGGTGGATAAGAACGGAAACTCATTGTCCAATGCAATTGCAGGAGCAATGTGCTGGTGCCCAATTACAAATCTGGACACTGCCGATGAGGCATATGAATGGAACATGGGCCAATATGCAAGAAACGCTTCCTCATTTTCAGGCGAATTCAGCAGCGACCTGGCAGAGGAATATGCCGCATACATTAATGACTTGGGACTTAAAGACCCTAACGGAAACACACTCACACTTGAAAAAAGCGATTCAGGAGTCTATGCATCAGGATCATACTATGATTACATGTTAAGCGTCACAGAAGAGTCACTGAACAACTTCCTAAATGACACCACATTCCCTTACACTCCAAGTGCCGGCGGAATGGGCGGAATGCCTTCAGGCGGAGCACCTTCAGGTGATGCGCCAAGCGATTCAGGAAGCATGCCGTCAGGTGATGCACCGAGTGATGCGGGAAGCGCCCCATCAGGTGATGTGGGTGGCCAAATGGAGTCCTCTGAGACTTCAGACAACACAACCTATGCCACTGCTAAGGATTACATTGCATCACTCAACGGAAATGACACATGGATTGAATATGATGAAAAAACAAACACTGCCAAAATAACCAGTCTTGAAGCGTTTGTAAAACACTGCAAAAAGCCGTCAAAATCAGTGCCTGCCTTCGATGATTTGAACAGGTCACAGGCTGAAAACGGACTTTTCGGACTTGATGCAAACGGTTCAGCTCACTTTGATAAAATAGCCAGTGAACTTCTTGAAAACAACAGCGAGAAATACTCCAAATTCAGCGATTATTCCCAAGATTATGCTAATGAATATAAAAGCGATTTGGAAAAGACAGATGCATTAAACAATACGATGCAGACCCGTGTTGACATGTACAATCCGATGTATTATTTATGCGATTATTACGACGGTGCGGGAAGTTCCGATGTGGCCCAATACTGGAGAATCAATACAGGTATTGAACAGGGGGACACATCCCAGTGTGTTGATGTGAATCTGTATTTAGGTGTTTTAGGTAAAGTGGGCTCTGACAATGTTGAGTTTTCAACCGTATGGGGTCAGGGACACACTCAGGCTGAAAGAACCGGTGACAGCACCAGCAACTTCATAAACTGGGTTAACAAATGTTTAAATTAAGAAATCAAATTGATTTCTTAAATTTCTTTTTTTAATTTATCCGGAAATTCTTATATCGGTATCGGATAAAACTTCAATAACATTTTCATTGCATATTTTTCATCAAAAGTTTTTAGAGTATTCAGGCATTTTAAATGGATTATGGGACTGGCGAAGTGGTTATGGTGTATAATCATTAGAATGGTAAATTTTAAGTTTTAGTTATTTAATTTCTGCATTTTTTAATAACAATAAAATGATGAAATTGAACTTTCCCTATGTGCAGCGATGGGGAAGCTCAATTTTAAATTATAGTGAGTTCAGTTACTCCACTTACGTTGAAGCTCGCTATCATTGAACACTACTTTTTCAGCACAGGTGTCATACTGGGAAACTTCAGATACTCCTGATTCGAAGAATTGTAAACACATGTCTTTACTTGGAACATAGTTCTGACAATTCAAATGAACATTTTCTTTACAGTTATCACACCCATTTTCCGGAGCTTCTTTATTCTTGCAGTACAATTTGTCATCTTCTGTGAAACGGTATTCACAGTCTTTAAACACAATATTAGCCATTGTAATCACCAAATTAAATTCAAATATACGTTTAAAACTCTACGTATTTTTATTATTAAAACATTTATTTTTCTTCCTTTAAAAATTTTTATGGAGAATTGATTGTTCTATAAATATTCCTAAAATTAATATAAAAATATTCTTCTACAGTTAAAAAAATAATTAAAAAAATTAAAGCTTAAAAGGATAAATTGACTTTATCCAAAGCTTTAACATATTTGTCCGCATAATTCTGTTTGACCTTTTGTGAATAGGAAAGCTCTGTTTCATAGATATAGGAAACCAGACCCTTGTTGGCAATAGGCACTGTAATATAGGCCGGACTTGAACCTAACTGAGGATCAAACCTTTTGATATGAGGTGCCAGTTTAAGCAGTCTTTTTAAATAAAGGGAAGATTTCTTATGAAGATTTTTACTTACTTTGGCGCTTTTTATGTTCTTGTTAGAAATCATGTGAATGAAACGTGGATATTTGTATCCGCTAAGCTTATAGTTTGTTTCATGGATATCTGTTGTTATTTGAGGTTTTTCCCTAGCTATGTCCTTTATTATGTATTTGTTTCCCAGTATCTGGCCGTTCATTCTGCTTTTTGAATAGCTGTTCTTGTCCTTGGTGACATGAATGTAATAGAGCACATATTTTCTTTTTAACTTGTTTGTTTGCTTGACCAGGCTTTTGTGTATTGCCTTGTGCATTCCGCTTTCCTGAACATGAACTCCAACAATCAATGCAATGCTTTTTGTTGAAGACAGATTGCCGTAGTAGAGCTTTTCAACGTAACCCTTAGAAGTTTTTCCCAAAATTCTTTTATATGTGTGAACTATTGATTTTTTTCCTTCCTTTGAAACGGCATAAAACCTCAAAACCTTATTTGACGGCAATGTTATAGGTTTGGTATATTTTTTGCTGTGAACAGTTGGCTTTTTACCGTTGGTGGTATAATAGATTGTTCCTTTCTTGTCTGATTTGAGTTTTATGACCAGTTTCTTGTCGGATTTGACAGTCATCTTATTAATCCATACTTTTGGGGCTTTTTTAACGACTGCTTTGGATTTCTCAGCTGTATTCTGATTGACGACAGAAGCATTACCAGTTGAATCATTAACACTTTGATTGCTTTCTCCCTCAACAGGAAGAGAAGGCTGCAGGCTGGATTCATTTGCAATGCTGTTATTTGAATTGTCTGTTATATTGCTATTTTCAGCACTTACTGATGCAATTAAGCAAAATAAAGACAAAATTATTAAAATCAATATGAAATATCTTTTTTTAAACAAAATTTAACCCCTCCAATATTATTGTTTTATCCTAAATGCAAAATGCCACGACCATATAGGCTGTGGAGAATTGCAGTGTTATTAATAACTATTTAAATAATTATTTTTAAGTCTTTATGTTTTGAATGCATTTAAAAGATAGGTTTCAAAAATAATAAAATAAGTTCATATGGAATAGATATTCTAATTTTTAAACAAAAAAAAGTAAAAAGGGAGGATAAAAGCAGGAGGGGATCTTTCCTGCTTTTATATTAGGTCAATAATATAAGTTTATTTTCTTCTTAATACGGCGCCTGCGCCTAATACTGCGGTTACTCCGAGTAAGAGTAAGATTGGATTACCGGTTGCTAACATGTTGTGAGCGGAAGTTGCGTTAGCTGTTTGGTTTTGTACAGCCTGTGCGGTTGCGTTTCCGGTTGTGTTTGCGGTTAAATTGTTAGTTGCATTTCCGCTTGCGTTGATTGGTTCTCCTGCTGCTTCGTCGTGTGCGTAGTCAGGATCTATTTCCGGTGCACCTGGGTGTCCGTCTTCCATATTTCCGTTGTACTGGCCTCCAGCCCATCCGCCATCATATGCATCATCAATGTCATCGAAGTCAGGGTGGTCGCCAACGCCGACCATGTCGTCTACAGCGCTAAGGTAAGTTCCGTCTATGTCAGCATTTGCATCTGCTGCGCATACGGCACCTGCGGATGCAATTACACAAAATATTGCAAGTAATGTTAATAGTTTTTTTGTTATGTTCATATTAATCACCTGTGAGTTTGAATTAAGTAAATGCAAGTTAATTGTTTTGGAGGAAAAATAACTTGCTTCACACAATTAATTATATAATCAAGCCCATATATAAAGTTTTTCGAATGTAAGTGCTCACTTGCATCGTAAAAAGAGAAAAAAAGTAATATTAAGAAGTTATAATTAAAATAATGAGTATAAAACATCTATTTGAAAATGATGCGCATTATGGATAATTAATGTTTTAAAAACCCTTAAAATTAGAATAAGTATTGTCTAAATAGTTTAGAAGAAAAACTCCTAAACCATCACCGTTTTAGACAATTAATAACTTACAGTTTAATGGAGGGTTTCACCCTCTCGAATATGTGGTATATTCGTGTTAATTCTTATATTTTTCAAGACATATAAATCTTTTCTAATTTTGTATTTTGAAAGTAAGGAAGAATTATGGAACTTCCGAGGGTGAACTCTTATACGTCAAGAACCTTACTTTCGAATTCAACAGTCTGTTTTCAAAGGATTACATTGATAAATCTATAATGCAGACTATAAGTGTTAACACACTTAACAGTAATGCAATATACTTTACCATCTGCAGCCCTCCATTATGATGATAAAATTTTTTAAAATTTTAATTCATCCTGTAAGTTATTTTTTAAAAGTTAAAAGATTTCTATTACTATTAACTATTTAGTATTACTAATATTTAAATTAGTATTACTATTGATTTTTCTTAAAATTCCTATTCTGATCATTTTCAAGATACAATTTTTCAGAAATTTTTTTATTACTTTCATGTACTTTTTTTATTACAAATCAAAAATTTTAAGAAATTACCATTTTGAAACCGCTTAATGTATATGTATTACTTCACTTCCAACATTTCCAAATGAAACTCCAAATTGACCAAATTTTATATATAAAGAGAACGTATATTTTATGTAATAATATACAGTTAAAAAGAAAAGATACGAAGTCTTTATATACTCAAAAAATCAATAGTATAACAAGGGTTAGGTATAAAATTTTAGGAGATGGAAAAGCTTATGATCGAAGTTGATGAGCTAACAGACTACCTAGATGAATACTTAGAAGAAAAGCAAGAGGTAAAAAACTTAACTGAAGAAACCATCAAGAAACAGACATTTAACATATCCAAATTTATAGAATATCTTGAATCCGAAGGCGTTGAAGAGTTAAATGACAGCAATGTCAAAAAACAGCTCAGGCATTATCGTAGGTACTGCCTAAAGCAGCGCGGAAACAAGAGGACCACTGTTAAAACATATATGATGAACATTTTGGAATTCATCAATTCAGAGGATGTTCAGGAAGAAATTCAGCATGATCCTATCAAAATGAAGGATATCATTGAAGTTAAGGCTGAAGATCCTGAAACTGCCAAAAAAAGAATCGAAAAGATATCTCTGACATGGCAGCAAAGCGATTTCTTTTTAGATACAATACATCAGAGCGGTAATGCAAGAGATTATGCGATTTGCAGGACATTCATTGATTCTGGAATGAGGCTGAAGGAACTGGTGCTGCTCAACAAATCAGATATCCAGGTTCCTCTTGATGAGAATGGATTTTTTACACTTCCTAGCGACACAAGTGAGTTCATTGATGTAAACCTAAGAGCAGAGACCACAAAAGGGGAATTGAAAGACAGAACTACTTTTATCACTTTCGACACCCTGGTCAGCCTGAATGATATGATGATGGATCGTATCACAAAACTTAGAAAAAACACTCATGATGTCTACAGACCGGTGATTCAAAGAAATAAAGCTGCAGAAGAAGTCACACGTGAAGAGCTATTCACCAACATTAAAGGAAACAGAATAGGAAAACGTGGAGTTCAGGATATCGTTAAGAAATATGCTCGCGAATGCGACAGGAGAATAGCCAGTGAAGGAATCGAATGTCCGGTTAATTATGGAAAAAATGTCAGTGTTCACATTCTAAGACACACTGCATTGTCCCATTATGCCGAAATACTCACTGTAGCTGAAGTACAGTCCATTGCAGGACATTCTAATTCTCAGACTACCGATAAATATATCCATATTGACCGTGAGCAAATGAAACAAAAGTTAAAGTTGAATTCAAGAAGATTTAACAACTAAACAGTATAAAAATCGAACTAATTTAAATAATATGTAAATCAATATAATACTGTAAAAGTTAATTTATGGGTTTATATGAATTTAAATAAGAAGATTTTTATATTAATTATTTTTTTAGGTGTCATTTCAATATTTGGAGCCTATTTCACATTCAATCATGAGAATGCGGTCGTAAATAATCCAAATACAAATGAAACTGATATGATTGGCTGCTGTTCTATTGTCATGCAATTGGATGGAAATGATACATTAATGTCTTACAGGCGTGATTCCGATTTGGATGCCGATATTCACATTGAAAACGTTAATTGGCACGGATACAATGCAATCAAACAGTATAAGACAGACAATAACTATTTTTGTCATGTTATAGTAACCAGTGACGGTTGGGTTATTGGACTTGGCGGAACAGATGACGGTATTGATAATCAAATAGCGGAAAATATCACTGCCAACATGATTAATGACAACAATACTATCTCAAAATCCGATTTGGAAAAGATTCAAAAGATTAAGGAACCCTATGGTAAAGGCCATGTAGTCATTAAAGCACCTAACGGCAATTACGGTTTTGCGACTGTAGATAAATTAAAAACAGGAAAACTTGTTCCTGGACAGTTTATTTCCATTCCCAATGATTATCAGTATTCCAGAGGGGACAATATCACTATTGATGGTGCTGATAAAATCAAATCAATGAACAATCTGTCAAGATCTGATTTGTATGGGCTTGACAGGCGTGAAATAATCACATATAATGTTCAAATTGGTGAAAACAACAATACAACTGATATCTATGTTGCAAACGAGGATGGAGGCCTTGTTGGCGTGAACAATTCCATTTATATTGATGACATTTATGTAAATGACACTGTTATTCATGGAGAGGACATTCCATTAGCTCCTGATTATATAAAAATTGGTTCTGTGACTTTCTCAGAGGATAATGATTCATTTGGTAAACTCTTTACATTAATCATATGGGTAATCTTTGTTGTATTTGTAGGCGTACTGTCTTTTGCAGTCTACAAATTTGTGAAATTTATTAAATATAAATTTTAGAGCTAAAATTTATTAAATTTCCTTAAATTTTATAAAAAACAGCAAAATTTGAAGAAAATAGTAAATATCAATAGCTTGATATATATGCAGTTGTTGATTTATTATATTTTCTCAATATTACTTGAGCATTAGTGGTATTATATATACTTTACAATTTTCTGTATTTACAGAAATAAGGAAATATATACTATCTGTATATACAGAAATATAGATTTATATATTCATACTATTAGTAATATTATTATCCTTATAAGTAAATACCTATTAATAGTAAT
>NZ_JAZQFM010000031.1:0-31754 GCF_045539575.1 Methanobrevibacter sp. | reverse complement strand
CTATTCAATATTGATATTACCTCTATTAGTTTTCGTTTATTATGTCCATTTGTTGTAATAGTTATGTGTGTAGTGATAGTTAATGTTTTACGTAAAATTCCGGGTGTTAGTAAAATACTCCCATAATTCATATTTATCATTAAATTTAATTGGATTTTGATTTTATGTTAAATAAAAAATTATTTAATATTTAAAAAACATATTTTTATTTATAATATATTATAATGGATTATTTTTAAGTATATTATTTATTTAAGTAGGTAGATAAGATGAATGTCCCATTATTTGAGATTTATAATGATGAAGAAGATGTTAAACTAGTTTCAGAACAAATTGCTTCCGGTAAATTTTGGGCTGTAGGTTCAAAGGTTACTGAATTTGAAGACATGATTGCAGATTATATTGGGACAAAACATGCGATAACATTTAATTCAGGGACTTCTGCTTTACATGCCGCTTTACTTGCTCATGGAATTGGAAAAGGTGATGAGGTTATAGTTCCGTCATTCACATTTATTGCAACTGTCAATTCTCCATTGTTTGTAGGGGCAAAACCCGTTTTTGCAGATATTGAAGAAGAGACCTTCGGATTAAATCCTGAATTGGTTGAAGAAAAAATTACAGATAATACCAAAGCTATTATTCCGGTTCACTATGGTGGATGCCCATGTAAAATTAAAGAGTTAAAGGACATTGCTGAAGATAACGATTTAGTGCTAATTGAGGACGCTGCAGAAGCATTTGGCGCTTCTGTTGATGGAAAAAATATTGGTACTTTCGGTGATTCAAATATTTTAAGTTTCTGTCAAAATAAGATTATAACAACCGGTGAAGGTGGAGCGGTTGTCACAGATTCCGATGAAATCTATGAAAAATTAAAATTAATCAGGTCCCACGGAAGACTGGAAAGTGGAGACTATTTCTCAACTGTAGGTTTATTTGATTATATTGAACTTGGTTTTAACTGGAGAATGTCAAATCTAACTGCGACTTTAGGAATTTCACAAATTAAAAAGGCAGATAAGATTATTGAAATGAGAAAAAATAATGTTGAATATCTCGCTAAAAGAATATTGGAAGAAACAGATGAAATAACTATTCCTGAAGTTCCGCAAGGATATAATCATGTTTATCAATTATTCTCAGTTTTAGCAAACAAAAGAGATGAATTAATAGATTACTTGTCAGATAATGGAATATCATCTAAAATTTACTTTGATCCTGTTCACAAATCTGAATTTTATAAAAACGGATTAAAATATGATGATGTATTGCCTGTTACTGAGAAAATGCATGAAAAAACAATTACTCTTCCTATGTTTCCTACATTAACAACTGAGCAAATGGATTATATGGCTGATACTATTGGAAAATTCTATAAATAGGTGATTTTTATGTTAGATGATTTTTATAAAGGAAAAAAAGTTCTTGTCACTGGTGGTTCTGGTTCCATTGGTAGAAAAATTGTTGCAGAACTGTTAAAATATGATGTTGATGTCGTAAGAGTATTCGATAACAATGAAACAGCATTATTTGATTTGGAACAAGATTTAAACTCTTCAAAGATTAGAACCTTTGTTGGTGATATTCGCGATTTAAAAAGACTGGAAAGAGCCTTTAAAGACATAGATATTATTTTCCATGCTGCAGCTTACAAGCATGTTCCTTTATGCGAATACAATCCGATGGATGCTGTTAAAACAAATGTCGGTGGAACACAGAATATTATTGATGCAGCTATTTCATGTGAAGTGGAAAAAGTAATCTTAATCAGTACTGATAAAGCCGTTAACCCTGTTAATGTTATGGGAGCAACAAAATTGCTTGCTGAAAGACTTATGATTTCATCTAATGCATACAGCGGAGCAGATGGAACCAAATTTGCATGTGTAAGGTTTGGTAATGTTTTAAATTCAAGAGGATCAGTAATTCCAGTATTTAAAAAACAAATCAAAAATGGCGGTCCGCTAACAATTACTGACGAGGCCATGACCCGTTTTATCATGCACATTCATGAGGCTGCTAAATTGATTTTGGATGCGGGCAGTATTTCTGAAGGTGGAGAAATATTTATTTTAAAAATGCCTTCCGTTAAAGTAACTGACCTTGCTGAAGCTATGGTTGAATATTATGCTCCTAAATATGGTTTCAATGCTGAAGACATTAAAGTTGAAATCATCGGAAAGCGTATTGGAGAAAAACTGCATGAAGAGCTAATGACTCCTGATGAGATTTTATACGCTGAAGAAACTAAGGATTTATTTATTATCAGGAAAGAATTTGTTGAAAATCATCCTAATTTCATTTATGACTCTTCTGAAATCGGACAATTATCTAAAGATGAAATTATAAAAGTTTTAGAAGAATTAGAGTAAATATATATTGTATTGTGGTGTATTAATGTCTGATTATAAAATTTCAATGATTATTCCTACATTTAATGTTGAAGATGATTTAAAAGAGCGATGGACTCTTTATTAAATCAAACTTTTGGTTTTGAAAATATTGAAGTTTTGCTTGTTGATGATTTATCTACAGATAATACACGACAACTTATTTTAGATTATGCAAGCGAATACGATAATGTAAAATATATATTTTTAGATTCAAACTCCGGCAGTGCCGGAAAACCTAGAAATATTGGAATTAAACATGCAACAGCCGATTATATCATGTTTTTGGATAATGACGATGAATATGTTCCGGAAGCCTGTGAAATATTATTCAACAAGATTTTAGAAACAGACGTAAACATGATTATCTGTTCAAAAACAAATAAAATATATGATATTGATGATAAACCTGTCTCAATAGAGACTATTCCTAATTTTGTTGAAGTAAATGTTTTAGAAAATCCAGATATTTTATTTTCACCAAATACTTATTATGGTGGAGCAATGTGGTAAAATTTATAAACGTAAGTTTTTGTTAGAAAATGATATTAAATGTTTGGAAAACTTGCCTGAAGATGTTTATTTCATGCACCAGTGTTATTATTTAAACCCTAAAATATTGTTTTTAACAAATTTAAGTTTATATAACCATTATTTTTATAGAGTGACTGGCCAATCAATCTCAGTAACATTAAGCGCATCATTTTTACATAATGTATTCATTGCCTTTTTTGAGTTAAAAAAATTAGCGGATAATCACGCCAATTCAAAGAAGTTTTTTAACAGGTATTGTACACTGTTCTTTGATGAACTGGCTTATGATATTGTAGTTTCAGACTTATCAAAAGAAGAGAGAATGTCCATAATTAAGGATTATTCCGGATGTGCTAAGGTTTCAAACCCAACTATAAAAAGTAAAATCTATTCATTGTGGTTTAAATTAGCTCGTAGCGGACATTATACTTTAACTTACATTTATTCCATGATTTTAAGATTTTTATTAAAATTAAAAAAATAATTTAAGAGATAACTAAGATATTAGTTAATCAAATCTAAATTTTTCTCTTTAATAATTTTTATTAGCTCTTCTCGAGCATTGCTAATGCGTTCGTCATTTAATTTTCCGTCATAGACATAAATTTTACTTTTTTCAAAGTTGTATAATGCGGTTGTGACAACAGAACAGACAACGGTTGGATAAATATTGATCATTGTCATAATTTCAACCGGAAAACTGCCGTCTATAATTTTTACATCTGGAAATAGCTTTTTAAAATCCTTTGTGTCTCTTGGGTGAGGTTTAAGGATTATTTGGTAATCGCTGAATTTGTCCATGATTTCTTTATAGATATTTAGCTCTTCTTCTTCGGTTATATTTATTGAAGTACTTTCAGACAAGGGCTGTGTCAATAAAAGAGCGGTTTTTTCATTAAAATCAATTCCTTCAATATTAACGTTGAATATTTCCAGCAGTTTTTCCTGTTCGCTTTTAGATAAATTATTCCAACGCTCTTTGATGTTTATTATTTGAACTTTGTCTTTTATTAGCGGATTGTTGTGTTCATTGGTTAAATAAACATTTTTGATATTCTTATGACTTCCATAGCATTCGCATTGATTTAGGAAATAAATTCCGCAAACATGCAGAATAAAGTCGACAATCGGATTGATCTTATGGGTTTCACATATCCTTGCAGTGTAATTCTCCATTCCGTCTTCAATGATGTTTGAGTTTTCATTTTCAAAAAACATATATGAAAATGGTGTTTGAGCGTGTCCGTAGACTTCAACGTCGCAGTTAAATGTTTTTATAAACAATAGAAGTCTTAGTTTAAGATAACCGTAGAAATATTTGAAAAATCCCACAATATTCTTGTAAATTCCTGAAATTGAATTTAATTCGGCGAATTTTTTACCTCTAAAAATTACTGCAGGCATTTGGATGTGTTTCACGTTTTTTGAAATTTCCTTTGGAAACCATGCAGTAAATATATAGATATCATCCTCATTATATCCATTGATCATCAGATATAGGAAAAAGGAATACACTGTGGTCACTAAACATATGTTTTTTTTATTTTTAGCCATTTAATCGCCTTTATATTTAATATTTGCCGAAATCGATATTGTTCGGAGCAGGATTGAATCTTGACTCTTCAGGAGGCAGCTCCATATATTCGTTGAAGTCCATTCTCAGTATTTTGTCATAGTTGTTTGGAATAGTAACTTCAATATCTTCAAATTTTCCTTTTTTAAGAGGTAGCCAATCTTTTCTAAATGACATCTGCATCTGGTTTTCTGAAGGAAAATCACAGACTTCATCACATTCTTCATTTTGGTATTTGGAGAATGATTCCACGCATTTCCTTTTAATGGTATTTGTGGATATAGGAATTATTTTAAGCACGTAATAAATTGTTTTTTGTATTATCTCTTTTATTTTTGATTCGTTTTCAAATTTGAGTATTGAATACAATACCATCTGATTAAGTGCAAAGGATTTCCATTTGTGAATAAACTTTTTAAATTTGTTTTTAGGGATATTGTCTAAGATAAAGATGTCAATAAATATGTTCGGGGTGTATTCAACCTGATCTGCCCACCATTCCTCAAATGCAGTTCCTTTAAGTGTTAATCTTCCCCAGGTATAGTGGTATGTCTCTTCGTTTAAAACATTGAAAAATCTGTATTCATCATCCAGTTCCTTTTCAAAGATCTTATTTAATTTTTCAAAGTCTTCTCTAAACATAATCACGTCAATGTCGTCATCCCATGGGATGAATCCTTCATGTCTGATTACGCCAAGTAAGCTTCCGGCATACATGAAATATGTCAAGTCGTGCTTTTCACAAACCTCAATGAAATATTTTAAAATTTTCATCTCGACTTGCTGTAAATGTTTCAATGTTTTTTCATCATATCTTTTTTCTTTCAACATGTTAGGTTTCCTTTGTTTTTTAATCCCTTAATAAATAATAATGATAATTTGTATTGCAGATTTAATATATTTATATTATTTTTTTTCAATGAATAATGCTTGTTATACGATTTTCAAGAATTTTTTATTATATAAATATTTAATAAATGGTTTGTTCAAATATAATATATGATTAAATAATTATATAATCTATTTGATTGGTTTTCCCACTAATTAAATAAATATTATATTATCAAAGGTGTTAAAATGTCAAGATTATACGGTGACAATGAAGATATTAATTCTGAAAAGGTTAAAAACTTTTTTGCAGATAGGGCTAATCGTGAGTTGGAAAGTGATTTATCCATCGTTTTATTCCAGGATAAGGAAAACTCAGAACAAAGACATATCGAAGAGAAAAAATTGTTGCATGAGCACATTGACGTAACCGGCAAGAAAGTTCTTGAAGTCGGATGCGGAATCGGACGTTGGGTTGAAGCATTGCATGATAAATGCGAATCCTACCTCGGTATTGACTATACTGAAGATTTGATTAAAATAGCTGAAGAAACTTATGACTATGATAACTGCAAGTTCCAGGTCATGTCCGCTACAGATATCGACGAGGATGCTCTATTGATTGAGCCTCCATTTGATGTTATTATTTTCAGCGGAGTTTTAATGTACATTAACGATGAAGATATAAAACTCGTTTTCGAAGAATTGAACCGTGTAGGTGCTGATGATAAAAAATTATTCATAATGGAACCTGTTTCCCATATTGAATCAAGATTGACCCTTAAAGATTTCTATTCTGAAGGTCTGGAAGCAGATTATAATGCAATTTACAGAACTGAAGACGAATATATGGAATTATTCAAAGGTTTAAATTACAATAACGTAATTTCAGATGATATTTTCAAAGATTTAAGCGACCATAGTGAAACCCACTATAAATTCTTCGTAATTGAATAGGTGTGATATATAATGTTAAATTTTACAGTAGGTCCGGTAATGAGCAGTGACGAGGTAAGAAAAATCGGAGGCGAGCAAACTCCATATTTCAGAAATGACGAATTTTCCCAAGTGATGTTTGAAAATGAAAAACTAATGAGGGAATTCGTTTATGCGGATGAAAATTCAAGAGTTGTTTTCATCACAGGTTCAGGAACTGCCGCAATGGAAGCTACTGTAATGAATGTGTTTTCTACCGAAGACAAGGTTTTGGTAGTTAATGGTGGAGGATTCGGTCAGCGTTTTGTTGATTTGTGTGATTTGCACAACATTCCATTTGAAGACATCAAACTTGATTTCGGCCAGGACTTGACACAGGATATTTTAAATCAATACTCCGATAAGGGATTTACAGGCTTTTTAGTTAATATCTGTGAAACCAGTTCCGGAGTTCACTACGATTTGGATTTAATCAGTGATTTTTGCAATGAGAATGATATATTTTTAGTCGTGGATGCAATAAGCTCTTTTCTTGCAGATCCGATTAACATGAAAGAACAGAATATCAACACACTGATAACCGGTTCACAAAAAGCTCTGGCATGCCCTCCGGGAGTTTCAATAATCGTATTGGATGAAAATGCGCTGGAAAGAGTTGAAAACAACCAATCCAAATCAATGTATTTCGACCTTAAGGATGCACTTAAAAACGGTGAGAGAGGCCAAACTCCTTTCACTCCTGCGGTAACTATTCTACTTCAGATTAATGCAAGATTGAAAGAAATCAAGGCTCAAGGCGGAGTTGAAGCGGAAATCAAAAGAATCTCCAATTTAGCAGAGGACTTCCGCTCAAGAATCAGTGATTTGCCTTTTGAGATAAAATGCAAAAATCTGGGAAATGCAGTTACCAGTGTTTACACCAACTCATCTGCATCTGAAATCGTAGACACCTTAAAAAAAGAATATTCCATCTGGGTAAATCCGAGTGGCGGGCAAGTTGCAGATAAGATGTTTAGAGTAGGCCACATCGGGGACTTAACAATTGAAGATAACGACAAGCTTATTGACGCATTGCATGATTTAGAAAAAAGAGGAATACTAAAATGATTAAAGTAATAACCTATGGAACTTATGATTTATTCCATTACGGCCATCAAAGGCTTCTTGAAAGAGCAAAAGAATTGGGAGATTATCTCATTGTAGGTGTAACTGCCGATGATTTTGACAAGCAAAGAGGTAAAATCAACGTTAAACAGTCATTGATGGAAAGAATAGAATCAGTTAGAGCAACAGGACTGGCAGATGAGATTATCATCGAGGAATATGAAGGCCAAAAAATAGATGACATCAAAAGGTATGACGTGGATATTTTCACCGTAGGTTCCGACTGGGTAGGTCACTTTGATTATCTTAATGATTACTGTGATGTAGTATATTTGGAAAGAACAGAAGGAGTTTCAAGTTCAGATATCAGATCCAAAAACAGAAGCATTAATCTGGGTTTAGTCGGTGAAGGTAACGTATTGAAAAAATTCTATGACGAATCCCAGTATGTCAACGGAATCAATGTCAATGCGATTTTTGTAAGCAATGACTCTGAAAAAGAGGTTTATGAAAATGATTTCCTGTTTTTAACCAACAGTTATGAAGATTTGTTGGATATGGTTGATGCCGTATTTATCATATCACATCCTTCAAAACACTATGAGCACATTAAAAAAGCATTAACTGAAGGAAAACATGTGCTGTGCGAGTCTCCGATAGCATTGGATGAATCCCAATATGTGGAACTTGAACAATTGGCCAATGAGAAAGATTTGATTTTAATGGATTCCATTAAGACAGCCTATTCAACAGCATATAACAGATTATTGCTTTTGCTTAAGGGAGGAAATATTGGAGATATCTATTCCGTGGACGCAACATGTACCAGTTTAAGGGAGTTTGATGACAATTCATGGAACAGTATTACTTCATGGGCTCCAACTGCGCTCCTGCCTATATTTCAGATTTTAGGCGTTGACTATAACGACATGACAATCAATTCATTGCTTTTGGATGATAAGGCTAATTTTGACTTGTTTACTAAAATTGATTTCCAATATGACAATGCTGTTGCATCAATAAAAGTTGCAAACCAGGTAAAATCAGAAGGGGAACTTATAATTTCAGGTTCTGAAGGTTACGCATATGTTCCTGCACCATGGTGGAAAACTGATTACTTTGAGCTAAGATATGAAAATCAGGAAGACAACAGAAAGTATTTCTATCAATTGGATGGTGAAGGAATAAGATATGAACTGGTTGCCTTTGCAAAATCCATTGAACTTGGAAAAAGCAATACATACATTGACTCTGAAGTTTCAAAGTCAATCTGTCGTGTAATGCAGGATTTCGAAAATAATAATTTCAACATTATTAAAAAATATTAATTTCAGGGATTTTATGTCAAATCAGGATGAAGAGACCCTTAATCATATTAAAGAAATAGAATATATGATTTTAAATGATTTCATAGAAATCTGTGACAATAATGATATTGAATATTATCTGATTTACGGAACTCAAATTGGAGCAATCCGCCATCAGGGTTTCATTCCATGGGATGATGACGTTGATGTGATATTATTCAGAAAGGATTATGAAAAGTTCCTGAAAGTAATGGAGGAAAATCCCTCAGATAAATACACTATTTTTGATTCAAGGTATGATGAGGAATATTTCTTCCAGTTTGGCCGAATGTCTCTGAACGGCACTTATTGGGCTGAATACTGGGACAAGCAGGTGTCATTTAAATTGGGAATTCACATTGACTTATTTATTCTCGACAACCTTCCGGACAATAATCTCAGAAGAAAGTTGCACATTCAAAAGTGTTATTATCTTGCAAGGATGTATTCAATTTCTGTTTTAAGATTTGACAATTACTCAAAAATCGTGAATTTAATTTTAAATCTGACTCATAGCTTATTTAACATATTGCATTTGTCCCCTAAGTATTTTCAAAAAAAGCTATACAAACTCTTTACTAAATATGAAAAAAGCAGCGGACAATATGTCACCGATTTGACTTTAATGGAAAAGGTTACATTTAATAAAGAGGATTATAAGCCTCCTAAAAAGGCTCAATTTGAAGATATTGTAGCCAATATTCCTAATGATGATTACAATACATTAACACCTATTTATGGGGATTATATGCAGCTTCCTCCTGAAGAGGATCGTGTCGCCCATATTCTAAATGAAATTGATTTCGGCCCATATTAAATAACAATCATTATATAAAAATAAATTAATACTTTAATTATGGATAAGAAATCTGCATTCTTCATAATTTTAAGTGTCGCAATTCTTGCAGTGATGCTTTATTTGATAGGTATTGACAAGGTAGTTGACGCTTTAGAAAATGCAAATCTCTTTTTAATTGCTTTGGCGGTTCTGATACAATTCGGAACCTACTTTTTATACACATACCGCTGGCAGATAGTCAACCGCATTGCAAACATCAATGTAGGATTTAAAAAACTGTTTCCGATAGTCATGGTTGGTCTTGCAGTCAACAACATCACTCCGTCAGGCCGTGGAGGCGGTGAGCCTGTAAGGGCATATATTCTGGCCAAGGAACATGGCTATGATATGAAGGATACTTTTGCAACCGTTGTTGCTGACAGGGTATTGGACACTTTCCCGTTCATTGTCCTTGCAATCATTACAATCATTGCAACAGTGCTTTACTTTGACTTTCCGATGTGGCTTGAAGTGCTGTTGGTCGTATCCGTCATTGGAATTATTCTGATTTTGGCAGCTCTTATTTACATGTGCATCAATGAGCATTTCGGAATCAGGATTGAAAACTTTATTTTCCGATTGGTTCACAGATTCTCCAAAAAGGGTGCCGATGATTTGAGAAATGTCCTTCATGAAAACATTTCAGGATTTCAAAATACCATGAACGTGCTGATTTCAGAAAGGAAACTTATGTACTATACAATTCCGTTGTCATTTCTGATTTGGGTTTTCGAAATATTAAGGGTTTACGTTGTTTTCCTTGCATTCGGAGCATCATTAAACGTTATTGTCATCGGAGAGGTGTTCATCCTCGCTTCTCTCGTAGGTATGATTCCATTACTGCCTGGAGGTCTTGGTGCAGTGGACGGTTTGATGATTGGCCTTTACTCAAGGGCAGGTTGTCCGGCAGGTCTTGCAGGTCCGGTGACTATGGTCGAAAGGCTCATTTCATTCTGGATGGCTTCAATCATAGGTCTTGTGATATTGCCTCATTACGGATCTTCAGTTCTTGAAAAAATTTCCATCGGAAATTCTGCAGAAGAGCTTGATAATTCCCTTGAAAATGAATGATTTTATTAAATATCTTTTTTTAATCTTTTTTTTATTCATTTTAGATTATTTTTTCTAAACATTTCCAATTTTCTCGCCAATATAAACCTTTTTAATGAATAAATTACAAAAATATGTGACATAACATTATAGGAAAATGGAAATTATGGCGGACAAAAACGAATGGGGCAGCAACATGTCATTCATCCTTGCAATGATAGGTTCTGCCGTTGGTCTTGGAAACATTTGGAGATATCCTTATGTACTGTACTCTAACGGTGGGGGAGCATTTTACATTCCTTACATCGTGGCTATTTTGCTGATGGGAATTCCTTTCCTGATTTTGGAGTACGGCGTCGGATACAATTTCAAGTCTTCATTTGCAAAGGCAATCACAAAGATTAACTCCAAATGGCAGTATCTCGGCTGGCTGTTGCCAGTGGCAGTATTTATGATTATGATTTATTACTCAGCTATTCTGGGCTGGGATGGAATATATATGGTTTTGAGCTTCTTTAAGGGTTGGGGAGCAGATCCTAACACCTACTTTACAGCAAATCTCCTGCAGGCTTCTTCATCATATACTGGTTTAACCAATTTCATTCCGGTTATTGCTGTTGCAATGCTCATCGGTTGGGTAATCGTTTGGTTTATCTCACACAGGGACCTTGAAGCGGGTCTTGGAAAGGTATCTAAAATATTGGTTCCGGCTCTCTTTATCATCATGATAATCATTGTCGGATTCTCACTGACCTTGCCTGGAGCTTCAATAGGTCTTGCGGAATTGTTTGACCCTGACTGGTCACTTCTAACTCACTTTGAAATATGGATGGCTGCATTCGGTCAGATTGTATTCTCCCTGAGTTTGGGAATGTCAATTGCTTTTACATATGCAAGCTACACAAAGGACGATGCGGATTTGGTTACAAACACCATCTCAATTGCTCTTGCCAATTCCCTTTTTGAAAACTTCGCTGCTTTAGGCGTATTTTCAATCTTAGGTTACATGTCCCTGCAGTCCGGAACTGCTGTGGCTGACCTTGTAACCCAGGGAACAGGTCTTGTATTCATCGTATATCCTACAGTATTCAATGTGCTTGGCCAATGGGCATATATTTTAGGACCTCTGTTCTTCCTGACAGTTTATCTTGCAGGTTTAACAAGTATCCTGTCCACAATCGAACCGTTGTCCTTTTCAATCCAGAACAAGTTTGGACTTTCAAGGTCAAGGACAATGACAATTCTAATCGTTGTGGGTGCTGCAATATCAATGGTATATGCGACTTCCTTCGGTGGAGACCTTTTGGGTTATGTGGATACCTTCATCAACCAGATTGCACTTCTTTTAGGAGTAATTCTTGAATGTATTATATTTGCATGGATATTCAAGGCGGAAAGGCTTATTGACTTTTTGAATTCAAGGTCAAAAACAATCAAGCTCGGAAGCTGGTGGCTTGTTGTAGTCAAGTATATCCTGCCGATCTTCATTGCCATTATATGGATTGGTGGGCTGATTGATGTTATCAATGCCGGAACAGTCGATCAATTGGTATTTACAGCTATCTCGGCTGCAATATTGTTGGTTGCAACTTTAATATTTACTATTCTTCCTGCTAAAAATCCTGAATGGGAAAACACAGAAGAAAGGGTTTAGTGTTATAGTTTAAGCTATAACATTTCTTTTTTTTTTAATTGAATTCAATTTAGATTTTTTAATGAATCTAAAATAATATCAGAAATCCTTTTTGATTCATTAATCATTTTTGATAATGGTTTTTCAGTAGTTTTATCATAATCGGCTTGATTTCTCATTTTTCTCAATTTATTTAAATTTTTGGAGATGATCTTTCCTTTATTTTCTTTTTTAAATTTCTGATGATTTTTAAATATTTTAGAAGTTTCACGATGAACATCAACATTTTTGGAAGTCATTATTTTTTCAGATTTTTCATCCAAATAAGTTTTATTTTCGTTTAAAAAATCTCTTGATGAACAGAATGCACCATAGTAAAATCTGCTAATTCCGGTTCTTTGTTTTGCACGATTAGTTTCATTGAGGTATTCCATACCTAAATCAGTAAATTCTAACCATTCAAATTCATTTTGATTTTTCATATTATCCCTCAATAAATATTAGAACTTTATCTGCAGATTTTTCAGGATACTTTTCGTATAATATATGAATAAATTTATCTTCTGTTTTTAGCACATTATTGATGTTTAATCTTGAAAAAACAGTGATTTCTAATATTAACTCATCCTCTTGAAATTCATCAAAAAATTTGATTTGAATTTTTTGATAATTTAGTTCTCTTTTAATCAATTGAGGCATTTCATAGATTATTTTTTCAAGATTACAATCCTTTTCAATAAAAGATGTTATTTGCTCTAAATTACCGTCGGGAAGTTCAAAGTTTTTTGTTATGAACTCTTTTAGGTTTTCGCCAGTATTTTGAATATCATTTGATGGTATAAATATTTGTTCGGATTTTTGAAATTTTTGAATCATTAATTTATCCTCCATGTGGTGTTTATTTGCAAATATGTATATGTAAATTATTCTATTTAAATATTTAAGAATTTTTGAGGTAAATTTTACGAAGTAAAAACAATTTTGAAGAGTTTAACATTTTTAAATAGTTTGGGAATTAACTTATAAAAAAAGCTCAATTTTCTGTTGTTAAAAAGAAGTTAAGTAAATAATCTGTTTAAAAAGGATTCAGTTTTTTCTATTGGCTCCAGCTGTATGATGATTGTTCCGTTTGAATCCTCAAGAACCACTTCCTCATAATTATCAAGGTTTACAGCATCATTACTGCCTTCTGTCTGGTAAACTCCAATCATCAGGCCCAGAACGCACAGTAAAAATATGAGAAGTATTGTGGTATTTTTCATATCCATGATTAAATATTATTGTTCGTAATATATAAATTAATAGAAAACTATTTTAATGCCTACACTCATAAAGTTAATGAAAGCTTTAAAGAGGTGAGAATATGAAAAGCTTTATTTTAATCCTTTTGGGGATTATCGTGGCATTGCTGGTCATCGGCGGTGCTGTAGCATATTCTTTCATGAACGAATTAGGTGTTAATATGGAAAACATAGATTCTAGTGATATAGAAAAGTTAAAAGATAAAGTAAGTAATGTCGCATCTTCTGAAAGTTCAGATTCTTCTTCAGGCTCACAATCAGCAGATAGTGACATTGTAAGTGAAGAAGTAAAATTCAATGGTCAAAACGGCGAAGGATATTATCGCGAAGTAACCTACAAGGACGGCGGATTCAGACAGTATGACACAGAATCCGGTGACCTGATCGGTTCATCATACAGTTCCGATCAAAAGGACCTTCCAAGCATGGACTGATTTGATTGATATTTAAAGACCTTTTAAATCATTTCTCAATTGCAGAAGAGTTCCCGGAATATTTGTATGAACAAACATTCAATGATGTCTTTTTGGACGGCGAAATGTCTGAGGAAGACAACAAATATAAGATAGTTATTACAACACGTCAGGACGTCACTCATCAGATGTTTTTAAATCCTTTAGATGAGTTTCCTGTAATAATATTGTCCGAACTGCCGAACGGACTCCTGAATGGGATGAAGTTTGGCCGTGAGAAAGGACAAGTTACCTACATTAACGATTTGTAATCACTATTATTTTTTCTATTTTTTTAAATTTTTTTCATGATTATTATTTAAATCCATTAAATAGTATTATATAATATTTCCACCAAAAATTATATCATAATAATTTAAAAATTGTTTTGTTGATATCATGGACAAAAAAGAGTTAATTAACGGTGGAAAAGTAAAAAGCGTATACACTACAGATAACGAAGATCAGGTCATTATCGAGTTCAGAGATGACATGACTGCCGGTGACGGCGCAAGAAAAGAGGTAATGAACAAGAAAGGAGCATACAACGCTATCATTTCTACTAAAATATTTAAGGTTTTAGAGGAAAACGGTGTTGAAACCCAATTCATTGACCTTCCGGAACCTAACGTAATGCTTGCAAAAAAACTTGACATGATTCCGATTGAAGTTATAGTTAGAAATATTGCTACTGGCAGTTTGGTTCGCAAGTACCCAATTGAAGACGGTACCAAACTGGAACCTCCAATAGTTCAAATGGATTATAAGGACGATGAATACCACGACCCTATGCTGAATCGTTCTATTATCAAGGCATTGGGCATCGCCACAGAAGAGGAAATTGATATTCTTGTCGAAAAGGCATTGAAAATCAATGATGTTTTAACCAAGTTCTTTGCTGATGCAGGAATTATCCTGGTTGACTACAAAGTCGAATTCGGTAAGGATAAAGACGGAAACATTCTTTTGGGTGATGAGATTTCTCCTGACGGATGCAGGTTATGGGACAGTGAAACACTGGAAATGTTGGATAAGGAACTGTTCAGAAAAGGTAAAGACGAAGAAGTTATGGACGCTTATATAGAAGTATATAATAGGATTATTCCGGACGATGAAAAATTTGATTTTTAGGTGAGTTGAATGTTATTTGATATTGAAGTTAAAATTTCTCTAAAAGACGGTATGTTAAACCCTGAAGCTACTCAAGTTGAAAGGTCTCTTGATTTATTAGGTTATGAAGTTAAAAACGTTAAAACTGTTGAAACCATCAAATTCCAAATGGAAGGTGACGACAGAGAAGCAATCAGAGAAAACGTGGTTGACATGTGTGAAAGATTGCTCTGTAACCCTGTAATTCATAATTATAAAATCAATGTCATTCCACAGAACATGGCTTGCGGTAAATAGAGGGATTCAAATGAAAATTGGTGTAATTAGATTTCCGGGAACCAACTGTGACAGGGATGTTGCACAGGCTATCGAATTGGCAGGCCTTACCCCTGAATACATTTGGTGGAGTGAAGAAAACCTGACTGACTATGACGGTATAGTTATTCCTGGCGGATTTTCATATGGAGATTACCTGAGAGCTGGTGCGATGGCTTCCATCACTCCTGTAATCGATGGAATCAAACAGCTTGTTAAAGAGGAAAAACCGGTTTTAGGAATCTGTAACGGAGCTCAAATCTTGGGTGAAATAGGTCTTGTTCCAGGAATTTTCATAACAAATGAATATCCTAAATTCAACTGCGAATGGGTTGACCTTAAAGTCGGAACCTCAAGAACTCCATTTACAAAGGCGTTCAAGGCAGGTCAGACAATCAGACTTCCTATCGCTCATGCAGAAGGAAGGTTTTACACAGAAGACATTGATTTATTGAAAGACCAGGATCAGATTGTACTTCAGTTTGAAGGCAAAAACCCTAACGGTTCAATGGAAGCTATTACAAGCGTATGTGATGAATCAGGCCTTGTTTGCGCAATGATGCCTCACCCTGAAAGGGCTTGTGAAGAGCTGTTTGGTTCAGATGATGGTTTAAACTTCTTTAAAGGATTTTTATAAAGTGATAGAATGGTAGTTTATTTAATTGGTGCAGGACCTGGAGATGCTGATTTAATAACTCTTAAGGCAGTAAAAGCCCTAAATAAAGCTGATGTTGTTTTATATGATTATTTGGCTAATGAAGAAATATTGGCACATGCTCCTGAAACTGCAGAAAGAATTTATGTGGGTAAAAAAGCAGGAGAACATTATAAGACACAGGATGAAATCAATGAGTTGATTATCGAACAGGCTCAAAGCCATGAAAATGTCGTAAGGCTAAAAGGAGGGGATCCTTTTGTTTTCGGCCGTGGTGGAGAAGAAATATTGGCTTTAATGGAACATGATATCAAATTTGAAGTAATTCCAGGTGTAACTTCAGCTATTGGAGCACCAACTTCTCTTGGACTACCTGTAACTCACAGAGCAGTGGCAACATCAGTAACTATTGTGACTGGTCATGAGGACCCTACAAAACCTGAAAGCCAGGTTCACTGGGACTACACTGCTGATACATTAATTATATTGATGGGTATTGGAAATATAAAGGAAAATACCTCTGAAATCATGAAATATCGCTCAGCTGACACTCCGGTATGTGTGGTTGAAAGCGGAACACTTCCAAACGAGAATGTTGTATTCGGAACATTGGGTGATATTTCAGATAAAAAAATCAACACTCCTGCTATTTTGATTATTGGGGATGTTGTAAAACTCTATAAGGATATCTATGAGTATCAAGGTGATTAGATGTGTGGAATTGTTGGTTGTATATTAAAGGAAGATGAGGACGTAGCGCCTATTCTTTTCGATTGCATATCTAAACTTGAATATAGGGGATATGATTCAATCGGACTGGCTACTTTCGCAGACGGCAAGATTAACATAAAAAAGGATAAGGGTAAAATCGAAGAGGTGGACAAAAGCCTAAACCTCACAGACATGCCCGGTAAATTCGGTATCGCTCACGTACGTTGGGCAACACACGGTGATCCGTCTAAATTAAATTCACATCCTCATGTTGATGAAGAGAATACCGTTGCTGTAGTGCATAACGGTATCATTGAAAATTATTTGGAAATAAAGGAGAAATTAACTGCAGAAGGCCATGTCTTCAAGTCAGAAACAGATACTGAAGTGATTCCTCACTTGATTCAGAAGTTTATGGATGAAGGAACTGATTTGGAGCATGCAGTCAGAAAAACAATTGGGGTTATTGAAGGGGCATATGCTATTGCGGCAATATCCATAAATGAACCTGATAAAATAGTCGCAACCCGTAAGGATTCCCCACTGATTGTAGGTCTTGGTGAAAACGGATATTACCTTGCATCCGATTCTCCGGCTATTCTAAAATATGCTAAGGACATAATCTATCCTGAAAAAGGGGAAATTGTCATTTTGGATAAGACAGGAGTAGTTGTTCATGATGAATTTGACAATGTGGTCAATAAGGATATCGAAACAATTAACTGGACTCCTGAAATGGCAGAAAAGGAAGGTTATGAACATTTCATGATTAAGGAAATCAACGAGCAGGCTACTGCGGTCAGGAATACATTAACCCAAAGGGAGAATATTCAAAATATCATTGATGAGGTTGGAGACCTCCAAAGGGTGTGCTTTGTTGCATGCGGAACATCATACCATGCATCCCTGACAGGTAAATATCTGATAGAATCCCTTGCAGGAATTCCGACAGATGTCATTCTGGCGTCTGAATTCAAGTATTCCGCAAATACATTGAATGACAAGACTTTAGTTGTATTTATATCCCAGTCAGGTGAGACTGCAGACTCACTTAAGGCGCTTGACGTTGCCAATGAAACATCCAAGACATTGGGTATCGTCAATGTAGCAGGTTCTGCAATTACAAGAAGGGCAGACTATGTAATCCAAACTCAGGCAGGTCCTGAAATTGGTGTGGCAGCAACAAAAACCTATGTTGCACAGTTAACTTCAATATACTTGTTTGCGGCACTTCTTGCTCATGATGAAGAATTGCTGAGTGATCTGGATAATGTTCCTGAATTCATAGATGAAGTGTTGCTTCAGGAAGATTTAATCATGGAACTTTCCAAAAGATACAACTATGCCCGTGACTTCTTCTATCTGGGAAGAGGATATTCCTATCCTACAGCGCTTGAAGGAGCACTGAAACTTAAGGAAATTTCATATATTCACGGTGAAGGATATGCTGCAGGAGAGCTAAAGCATGGTCCTTTGGCTTTAATAGATGAGGGAATCCCTGTTGTTGTAATTATTCCTCCTGGAGACAATTACAGAAAAACCATGAGTAATCTTGAAGAGGTCAAGTCCCGTGGCGCAAATGTTCTGGCAATTGGTGCTGCAGGTGATGAGTCACTTAAAAGCAAGGCAGATGCAATCATTTCAATAAGTCCTGAAGTCAAGGAGATTATTGCACCTCTGGTTTATATTGTACCGCTTCAATTAATTGCATATTATATTACTCTTGAAAAGGGTCATGACCCTGACAAGCCTAAAAATTTAGCAAAATGTGTGACTGTGGAATAGGGTATTTTTACCTTATTTTCATTTTTTATCTTTTTTTCAATTTTAAGCTTTAAATTTAAAATAGCTATTTTTTCTGTGTTTTCAGCCCTGAATTATGATTTATTTCTTTTATTTCATTGAATTGTTTTTAAATGTCTCATGCAAAGTTAAATCAATATTCATAACTTATTAAAACTATTTGTAAGTATTAGTAATTTCAAAGATTCTTATTTCACTTATATTTTGTCTTTTGTTAATAATTTCAATATTTTAAATCTATTTAAACTATTTTTAACCTTTTTATTGTTTATTTTTTATAAATTGGACTTATTTGTGCTTTTTTTAAAAATCAAAAGCTTTTTATAGAAAAAGTGAAATAAAAATTATTACGAACAAATGTTAAATGGGGTTAACGTATGTTTAATAAAAAAATTAAGTTATTTTTAATAACTCTAGTTTTCATGTTGTCAATTTCTGCGGTTGCAGCAGTTGATGCAAATTCAACCGATGACATGATTGCTGGGGATATTGATGAAGAACCTCCTTCGGGTAATGCAAGTGTGTTATCTGTAAGTGAGGAAACGGTTGCTGCTGAATCAAATGCAAATTATACTATCAGCAGTGTTGATGCAGATTCATATTACAGCGGATCAAAGTATAGCGTTGTCATATCACAGGATGACAAGCATGTAAAGAATGTATCTGTAACCATAAAAGTAAATGGTGTTAGTTATGATTTAAACACCAATAGCAAAGGTAAGGTTTCAGTTCCGTTGAATTTAGATTCCGGAACCTATGTTGTTTCCACTAAAGTTGGAGATGTTTCCAATAGTGAGAAAATTCAAGTCCTGCCTGTTATTAAAGCTAAAGATTTAACTAAAACTTATTCAAATACCAAAAAGTATGTAGCTTGCTTTTACAATAGTGACGGTACTCCTTTAAAGAAAAAGAATGTCAAGTTCACTTTAAATGGAAAGACCTACACTAAAAAGACAAATGCAAACGGATACGCAAGTTTGGACATTGATTTGAAAGTTGGAACTTACACAATATATGCGATTCATCCTAAAGGATATAAGATATCCAACAAGATTGTTATTAAAACATCTGTTGTTGCAAGTGATGTATCCAAGCATTATCTGAGTTCCAAAGTGTTCAAAGCTACATTTTACGGCAAGAACGGTAAAGTCCTGGCAAAGAAATATGTCACATTTAAAGCTCACGGAAACACCTTTAAAGTTAAAACCAATTCAAAAGGTGTAGCTAAGCTTACTATTATTTCAAAACCGACTTCCTTTAAGATGTATTCCATAAATCCATCTACTGGTGAGAAGAAAACCAATACAGTTAAAATCCTGCACACCATGTCTGCAAGCAAAATGACTGTATTTTCAGACAAGACCTCCAAATTCAAGGTAAAACTTTACAAGGATGATGAACTTGTCAAAAACGCTAAGGTTTATGTTTACATCAAAGGAGTTAAGAAAACTGCAAAAACCGATGCAAACGGTGTTGCCAGTGTAAGCTACAAGTTGGCAAAAGGAACTTACACATTCAAGTCCTCTGATCCGTACACCGGAGACAGTATCAGTACTAAAATTACAGTTTTAGCACCTACAATCAAGGCATACAATGTTGTGGATGCTGCAAATGTTACTTCAAAATACACCGCAACACTTCTTGATAAAGACGGTAATATTGTAAAAAATAAGAATATTGAAGTCACATTCAACGGGCAAACTACTGTCCTTAAGACAAATTCATATGGTGCTGCAAGTTTCAACTACAATCTTGACGTTGGAACCTACAAGGTCATTTTGAAAGATCCAAGCAACGGATACTCCACTACAAAAACTATTGAAATTATCAAATCCAACATTGGAATATCATATAATCAATATGGAGTTTCTGAAGACGGATATTCTCTCTTGGCTATAGGTAGAGCTTCAGCATCTGGTGAACTCAGCAAATACGGTTACACATTCTATGTGACTGAGTTTGACAGAACCTGTCCGTACTGCGGAAGCCATGAACTTTACTGGAGCATATTCTTTGCAGGTTCAGAAACCGCTAACTGGGGAACATTCCCTGCAACCGGTAACGGTGAAGGCAGTAGCGCTGAAGGTATCATTGTCTGTGCACACTGTGACAGTGACTGGTCAGTATTCGGACACAATCACGGAGGATCCGGTGGAGACCTGACTGTCATAACACCGACCCAATCATGTACTAAAGCGGATGCTTATACTTTAAAAAGCGGAAAATATGTAGCTTCATAATTTTCCCATTTTAACTTTTTTTAATCTTTTTTTCATATCTAAAATTCTATTTCTTGAGTTATTCTCAGAGTCCTGTTTTTCACTGTAGTTATTTTCGCACTCGACGATATAATAAGCCTCTTCAGAAGTGGTGGATGGTATATTCATTTTTGCAAGATTTCTCTCAACACGCCTTTTGAGCTTTTCATCATCCATTTCGCATGCTAAAAATATAGGTGTTTTTACTGCAGATGAAATTTTGGTGTTGTGTCTTGCATTGTGGCGCTCTTCAGTTCTTCTTTCAAGAATGACATCGCTGTTGTCGTTTAAGTTAGGGTCTCTAAACGGTATTCCGACATCGGACAGTGCTATTCTTATCTCATCGTTTTTCGGAAGTGAAGTGTCAAGCATTGCAGGATTTGGGCTTGCAAGGGTTCCGCCCTGTTTTCTTCCGAATATCGGGCCAAGGCCAATGTAGAAGTCGGCTTCAATGAATGCCTCCCTTACAGGCGCTGATGAGGTGTAGGTTGCAACGATGCCGTCATCCTTGATAACACGCCTGAACTCCCTGAAAAATTCAAGCGAAAACAATTCCGGGGCCATGTTCTGGCTGAAAGGGTCTAGAAATATTGCATCATAGGTGTCATCCTCAAGCTTTTGGACGGTCTGTCTTGCATCCTCAATGTATACATTGATGTCAATGTTTTCCGGAATTTCAGCATCTTCCACGCTTAATGCGGCATAGCCCTGATTGATGAGTTCATCTTCAATGGCCTTTCGGGTAATGTCATGAGCCTCAATCGGTGATGGTACTAAAAGGCCACATGCAAGTGTAGCTTTTGATATTTCAACCATATCCACTGTCAATGAGGAATCTTTGCTGTTTTCAATGAAATCAGCTATTGCGGCGGATGTATTGTATCCTATTCCCGCACATATGTCCAGAATTGCAATGTCCTCGTCATAATTGAACTTCATCGGCTTGATAAATTTCTCAAATGACTCACTTATTGCACCGGTAGATGTATGTAGTGTTTCAACTTTATGATTTATTTCTTTTGAATTGATAGAATAGGATCCATCGTCTGTTAAAACAAAATAATCATTGTAAGTATCAAAAAAATTAACCCTTCCTTCAATATTTCGACTACTTTTTTCTTGACTAAAACATTCATTGACTAGGTCAAAAACATCGTCGCTAATTACCCTTGCATTATTTTCGTAACTCATTTTATCTAACATTAATTTTAGTTGTTTATTGTTTTTATATTTTAGAGAGGTTTTTGAATATCTCCAATTATTTTAATGCAATTTGTTATGGCAATGCTATTTTTTCAAAGTCGTCTTATTTTTAATTCCTTAAATGAGCAAAATTTATATAATTTCTCGCTTAATGTTTATTTAGATATTCTAATTTATTTTAGAGATGATTTTTTTTGAACTTGATTGAATTTTACAATTGAGTTCTCCTATTAAACGATTAAGGTTATATGAATGTTTGAAATTAAAGCTAAAGATAATATGGGTCGTGTAGGTGTTTTAAAAACTAAACACGGTGATGTTAAAACCCCTGCATTAATGCCGGTTATCCATCCGAGAAAACAGGCAATCGATGTCGGCAAGTATGGCGCAGACATCGTAATCACCAATGCATATCTGATTTACAAGGATGAGGACTTAAAGGCCGAAGCCATCGAAAAGGGATTGCATGAGCTGATTCACTTTGACGGTCCGATAATGACTGATTCAGGATCTTTCCAGCTGTCAGTTTACGGGGACGTTGAAATTACCAACAAGGAAGTAATCGAATTTCAGGAACAAATCAAGACAGACATCGGAACCAGTCTTGACATTCCGACAGCTCCTTTTGTTGACAGGGAAAAGGCGGAAGCCGATTTGGAAATCACCCTTGAGCGTGCACGTGAAGCGGTCTCATATAAAAAGGAACAGAATATGGAAATGCTTTTGAATTCAGTGGTTCAGGGATCAACATTTCTTGACTTGAGACGGGAATGTGCAAAGGAGCTTTCAAAGCTTGACGCCGACTTGTATCCTATAGGTGCGGTGGTTCCCCTTATGGAGTCATATCACTACAAGGACCTTGTTGATGTGGTAATGAACTCAATGAAGGAGCTTTCAGATACCGTTCCCCGCCACCTGATGGGAGCGGGACACCCTATGATATTTGCGCTCTGCGTTGCAATGGGATGTGACCTTTTCGACTCAGCAGCATACATACTATACGCTGAAGACGACAGGCTATTGTCAACAAGAGGAACATACAAGCTTGAAAACCTTCAGGAAATGCCATGCTCATGTGAAGTGTGTACCAAATACGCTCCGGATGACCTAAGGGCAATGCCTAAGGAGAAAAGAAGGGATTTGATTGCTCAGCATAACCTGCATGTTTCATTTGCAGAGTTGAGATTAATCAGACAGGCAATTTACGATGGAAATTTAATGGAACTTGTTGAGGAAAGATGCAGAGCACACCCTGCACTTTTAGAAGCTGTAAGGCATCTCGGAAACTACTCCTCTGATTTGGAAAAATACGATCCGAGAAGCAAAAAGTCAGCATTTTTCTACACAGGCCCCGAATCCCTCTGCAGGCCGGAAGTGCTGAGGCACATGCAAAAGCTCAGGCAAATGCCTAAAAAACGTGATTTGGTGATATTGCCTTCCTCAAGAAAACCGTATTCCAAGTTCGTATCAGGCAAGCTGGGTGAATTCTATGTATACGGCGCCCAACAGGAACTTGACCTTGAAAATACTGATTTCATGGTATTGGACATTCCGTTCGGATTAATTCCATTGGAAATTGATGAGGTCTATCCGCTAAGTCAGAGCGATGCGCCTAAAACCCGTGACGTTGACAGCATTGAGTTTGCAGAGGACTTCATTTCAGAATTCGTTGAATATTATGACCAGGTGCTTATTCACTCAAGAGTCGTCAGGGACCTTGAACTTGGCTTGTTCGAAAAGCATGAATCATCAGATGAAATAAGATACAAAAAGGATGATGTCAAAAAAATCAAGGCCATTGCAGATTACCAGTTCGGTGTCGGAGCCGGTGATGCTCTCTTTACCGGAAACATCAACATTGAAAAGAGTAAAAAGACAGGCAAAATCAGGCATATCTATGACGGCAAGGTGCTCCTGGTTAACATGAGGGCATCAGACTCATACTTAATCTTATCAAAAGAGGGTGCAAAAAGGCTTCACAATGCAATGCCTTATCCTCAAAATAGGGTTGTTGTCAATGAGGACTCAGTGCCGTTTGCACTGGACGGAAAAAGCGTATTCTGTAAGTTTGTCGTGGACTGTGATGAAAACATAAGGGTAAAGGATGAAGTTTTAATTGTAGATGAAGAGGATAAACTGCTTGCTTACGGTAAGGCTCTTTTAGGTGCCTGTGAAATTGAGCAGTTTGAAACAGGACAAGCTATTAAAACACGTAAGGGAATGAAGAAGTGATACTATGAGTGATAAGGATAAGGTAAATACAGGTCATCACATTGAAGATAAGGAACTGATTAAGAATGCAAGAAAGCCTGTCGGCGAGCTTGGCCATCAGATACTTGACAGGATGAACAGATCCCACGAGAGCATGGCGCAGTGGGGAGTAAGTCATTTTGAAGTTCAAGACGACAGCAAGATTCTTGATATCGGCTGTGGCGGCGGAAGAAACATCGAGAGATTTGCAGCACAGATTTCAGAAAACGGAAGGGTTGTTGGAATCGATTACTCAGAAGTCAGCGTTGAAAAATCCATTGACCTTAATAAGAATGCGATTGAAAAGGGAATAGTCAATGTATTGCAGGGATCAGTTTCAGACATGCCGTTTTATGATGAGACTTTCGATATCGTAACCGGTTTTGAGACAATCTATTTCTGGCCTGATTTCATCAATGATTTAAAGGAAGTCAACAGGGTTCTTAAAAAGGACGGTCTTGTATTTTTCTGCAATGAGGCGGTATACCGCGAAGGCGAAATGGAAAAATATGATGATCTTGTTGAACTTCTTGACATGAAAATATATTCTGAAGAAGTTTTGAAGGAATCTCTGGAAAAGACAGGTTTTAAAGACTTCAAGGCTTATATTAATGATGAAAACGATTGGATTTGTGTGACTGCACGCAAAATTTAATACTTTTCATTTTTTTAAAATTATTCTACTAAATTTGACAAATAATGCAAAACTTTATATATTATTAAAACATAAGTTTATTTGTTGTTAGTTTTTATGCGGTGTTAGTCCAGCCTGGTTAAGACTCTAGCCTGCCACGTTAGCGACCCGGGTTCAAATCCCGAACGCCGCACTTTTTATTGCAGTTGTGGTATAGTCTGGTTATTACTTGGGCCTTCCAAGCCTACAACCCGGGTTCGAATCCCGGCAACTGCATCTTAGTTTTCAATCTTTTTTTAAAATTCTTTTTTTGTTTAAAAATAGCCTATTTTTTAGTTAATTTTATATAATAATAAAAATATAATATTTATAATTAAATTAAATTTTAATGTCTTTTAAGATTATTATTTAAGGTGATTTAATGGTAGGAATAGTAGGATATGGTGCTCACGTACCATCTTATAGAATTAAAGTAGAAGAAATAGCAAAGGTATGGGGAGATGACCCTGTAGCTTTATCAAATGGATTGGTAGTTAATGAAAAATCCGTCCCTTCTGCTGATGAAGACACTGCTACTATTGCAGTAACTGCTGCTAGATATGCACTAGCAAGAGCTCAAATTGATCCAAGTAAAATCGGTGCTGTTTATGTAGGTTCCGAATCTCATCCTTACGCAGTAAAACCGACAGCTTCCATTGTAGCTGAAGCTGTTTGCGCAACTCCAAAATTGACTGCAGCGGATTTGGAATTCGCTTGTAAGGCAGGAACCGCAGGTATTCAAATGTCAATGGGACTTGTTGAATCAGGCATGGTTGAATATGCATTGGCTATCGGTGCAGACACATCACAAGGTGCACCTGGAGATGCTTTGGAATACACTGCATCCGCCGGAGGAGCAGCTTATGTCATTGGTAAGGAAAATACCATAGCTGATATTAATCACACATGCAGTTTCACAACAGACACTCCTGATTTCTACAGAAGGGAAGGTCAAGACTATCCGTCCCACGGTGGTCGTTTCACAGGAGAACCTGCTTACTTCAAGCATGTTTTAAGCACTGCAAAAATGCTTTTTGAAGAAACTGATTCTAAACCTGAAGATTATGATTACGCTTGTTTCCATCAACCTAACGGTAAATTCTACCTCAGAGCAGGTAAAAAGTTAGGATTCACATCAGAACAAATCAAACAAGGACTCTTAACTCCAAATATCGGTAACACCTATTCCGGTGCAGTTCCTTTAGCATTATCCAATATTTTGGATGTTGCAGAACCTGGAGATAACATCTTTGTCATTTCATACGGATCCGGTGCTGGAAGTGATGGATTCACAATAACTGTAAAAGATGAAATTGTTGAAAGAAGAGAATTAGCTCCAAAAACTCAAGAAATTATTGACGATAAAACATACGTCGATTATGCTGTTTATGCTAAATTCAAAGGCAAAATTAAAATGTAAGGGGGCTTGAATATGAGAGATGTCGCTATTATCGGAGTTTCACAAACTAAATTTGGTGAATTATGGGATTCATCATTCAGAGACTTAATCGCTGAAGCTGGTGTAAAAGCTATTAACGATGCTGAAATTGACGGTGCTGCTATTGAAGCAATGTTTGTAGGAAACATGTCCTCAGGTCTGTTTGTAGAGCAGGAACACATTGCTGCACTTATTTCCGACCACATGGGTCTTAACCCTGTTCCAACCACAAGAGTTGAAGCTGCTTGTGCATCAGGAGGTCTTGCATTAAGACAGGGAATAATGGCAGTTGCATCAGGTTTCCATGATGTTGTAATCTCTGCAGGTGTAGAAAAAATGACAGATGTCGTTGACGCTACCCCGGCTATTGCTACAGCATCAGACAAGGAATGGGAAGCACAGCAAGGAGCAACTTTCCCATCATTATATGCAATGATTGCAAAAAGACACATGTACGAATACGGTACCACCCGTGAACAACTGGCTCAGTTTTCAGTTGTAAACCACAAGAACGCATCCAAAAACCCAAATGCACAGTTCCCATTTGAAGTAACTGTGGATAAGGTATTGAACTCAACCATGGTTGCAGATCCGCTTACACTTCTTGACTGCTCTCCTGTAAGTGACGGAGCAGCGGCAGTTGTATTGGTACCTGCTGAAGATGCTAAAAAATACACTGATACTCCAATTTATGTAAAAGCTTCTGCACAGGCTTCTGGAACATTAACATTACACGACAGAAAAGATATCACTACCATTGAATCTACAAAAGTCGCTTCCAGAAAAGCTTACGAAATGGCAGGGGTAACCGTAAAAGATATTGACGTAACTGAAGTGCACGACTGTTTCTCCATCAACGGACTTTTAGCAGTAGAAGACTTAGGATTTGCCGAAAAAGGTAAAGGTGGAATAGCTATTGAAGAAGGACAAACTGAAGTAGATGGTGACTTCCCAATCAACACTTCCGGTGGTCTTAAGGCACGTGGACACCCATTAGGTGCTACAGGTATTGCTCAGGCTGCTGAAATCGTATGGCAACTCAGAGGAGAAGCTGGCGGACGTCAAGTGGACGGTGCAGAAATCGGTATGACCCACAACATCGGTGGTACCGGAGGTACTGCAGCTGTACACATTTTCGGAAGAGATTTATAAATCTCTTTTACCTTTTCTTTTTTTATGATTCTCAATACAGGTTCAAGAACTGATATTCCCGCTTTTTTTCACAAATGGTTTTTGAACAGGGTTGATGAAGGTTTTGTTTTAAGTAAAAATCCCTATAATAATGATATTTACAGTTATCCTATTAATCCAAAAGTCGTTGACTGCATGTGCTTCTGTTCCAAAAATCCAAAGCCTCTTGCAAAACATTTGGATGAGCTCACAGATTATAAGCAGTATTGGTTTTTAACAATAAATCCTTATGGAAGGGATGTTGAGGTTAATGTCCCGAATTATAGAAATGTAATCAAAACATTTAAGAAAATTTCACAAAATGTTGGAACAAATGCCATAGCCTGGAGATATGATCCTATTTTTATAACAGAAAAATATGACTTGGAGTTTCACATTGACAAGTTTGAAGAAATTGCATCAGATTTGGCAGGATATACTCATGACTGCACAATAAGCTTCATTGATTTATATAAAAAGGTCATAAGGAATTTTCCTGAAGCCGATGAAGTAACTGTTGAAGAGCAATTGATTATAGGTGAGAATTTTTCAAGAATTGCCCGTGAAAATGATATTTTAATCAGAACATGTCTTGAGGGAACACTTCTTGATCAGTTTGGCTGTGACTCATCAGGATGCATGACTCAGCAGGTGATTGAAAAAGCTATAGGAAATAATTTGAAATTGCCTAAAGGAAAATATCAGAACCGTGAATGCAACTGTATATTCGGAAGGGATATTGGAGCATACAACACCTGCATGCATGGGTGCAAGTACTGTTACGCAAACAGCAACATGAACTTGGTAAAAAGGAATCAAAAGTTGCATAATCCTGACTCACCATTGCTGATTGGTGATGTTAGTGAGAGTGATGTTGTAAAACAAATCGATGAAGGAAGTTTCATTGATGTGCAACAGAAATTATTTTAATTTAAATTATCGTGCAGGAATTCTTTTTTCTTCAATGAGATGAACTTTAATATTTGTATATGAAAATTAGGACATCATAGACCAATATATATATATAATTTGGGATTATCAACAGTTTTATATAACACTTCTTTTAATATAATTATTAAAGACTTTAGAAACTTAAGTCTTTAGGTGATATTATGTCGAATTGAAAGATATTGCTGAAGAGAACAATGTGAATTTAGAAGAAAGTATAGTTTTTGTAAGAGGTGAAGATGATATTTTAGCTGTTGATGCATCTCGTGCAGGAATTCAACAAAGAACTGACGGAACAATGTCTATTAAATTTTCACTGCTTCCAAAAGATGCATTGAAGCTAGAAGAATACTTTAACAGATTCGGATCCGGCGAAAAATTCTTCTATGACATTTCACATACAGGATTCAGGCCTGCAAATTACAGGGGTTTGTCTCCTATGACCAAGGAAATTAGCCGTGAGGAAGAGGCATTATTCAATATCTCAGTATACGGTGAAAAATCGATTGAAGAAGCAGAAGATTCATATTTCGCACCTACATGTGAAGGATGTCAATTCTGTATGGTGGGATTCGACATGTTGAATCTATAATTAAAGACTTTAAAGAGGTAATAACATGGCACAATTAGACGAAAAAACAGAAAAACATATTTTATCAATAGTTGAGAAATATCAAAAGGAAGAAAACAAAAACTTGAATTATCAAATATTGGATGATGAAATCATATTCTTTTCTCCAATTTCAAACGGTAATGATATTACTGTAGAGGACTTGAATATCATAGCACATATTCTTGAAGGGTCATTTAAAGGAATGGAACTTGTAAATCAGGAATACAGATTCAAATTCGAATATGGATTATAATCCAATAAGTTTTTTTAGAAGTTTTTAAGAATATATTATTTTAAAACTTTTTTTTAATTTTTTTCCAATTTGTGGGTTGTAAATTGTTTTAAATAATTATCTTCCAGAATAATGAAAAATTATAATTTAGGAGATTGAAATGCAAATCAAAGCTGTAAAAACCATTGCAGGAGGTTTCATGACTCAACCTTTTGCATTCGGTGGAGAAGAAGGAATGGATGTATTCGATTCATCAATCAAATATCGTGCAAGTATTCAGAACTATCTCATTGACACTGGTGACGATGTAATTCTTGTCGATACTGGATTTTCATCAAGTTATCAGGATCCAGAAAGGGATGATGACGGAATAGCTTACAATGGTGTTACAATTTCAACTTACCTTGATGCTGTTAATGAATTGGGCTATGATGTTGAAGATATCACTAAAATAATCTTAACACACAAACATGATGACCACTCCGGTCAGATTGGGCTCTTTCCAAATGCCAAAATATATGTTTCAAAAACAGATGCTGATGCATTGGATTTAAAAGGGGATAATGTAGTTCCTATAGAATTCAATGATACTCCTTATAAAAACTTCCCAAAGTCTGAAAAAATTGTTGATAATGTATATTTAATCGAAGCAATCGGACATACCATGGGTAACAGTATTGTGATAGTTGAAAAGGACGACCTGTATTATATGATTCATGGAGACATCACATATACTGATGAGGCGTTATATGAAAATAAGCTATCTATAGTATTTGAAGACATTGAAGAGTCCCGTTTAACTTTGGACAGGGTAATTGAATTCGTCAAAAATAATCCTACAGTGTATCTGTCAACACACACTCCATATGGTCCGGAAAATCTTGAAAACAAATCAGTAATCGATTTGGAAAATCCTCCTGAAAGTATTTATTTTGAATAAATACTTTTCTATTTTTTTTAATTTAATGAACTTGTTATAAATAAGTCACCATATCCTCGATTGATATGTTGTTGTAGTGTAATTGTATGGGTTTTGAGTTTTGTGAAGGATATCCAATTGGGAGCAATGCAACTGAAACTAAATTTTCAGGCAGATTGAAAATCCTTTCCAGTATTCTGCTGTCGTATCCTCTTACCCAAACGGAACCTATTCCCAGGTCATATGCTTCAAGCATCATATGAGTAAGAGCGATTGTCGCATCAACAATGCCTGAATCATGTCCATCAATCGCCTTTCCTGAAACATTTCTGTCATAACACATCATCAGAACAATTGGGGCATTATAGCAAAACGGTGTGAAAAATCTAAGTTTTTCAAGAGATTCTTCACTTTTAATCACAAAAACACGTTGTGGCTGACGATTAGCTGCAGTTGGCGCAACTTGTCCTGCCTTTAAAATCTTTTCTAGCTTTTCATCTTCAATTGGTTTATTGGAGTATTGTCTTACTGAATATCTTTCGCATGCTAGCTTTAAAAAGTCATTCATTAATTCACCTTTAAAAAATTGGGGTGATGGTACATTAATTGATTTAATTCACATTAATTATATTTTTTTAATGTTTAGTCATTATAGATTTTTAAGATGTCTTCAACTTCAAGTCTTGGACTTCTGTATTTGTTAATTATATTTTCAGATGCATAACCTAATGCGATTCCTACAATGATGCTTTCATCGTCATCTATATCCATATTTTCCCTTAAAACATCCGGATATTTGACCAGTTCGTATGCAGGCACAGAATTGATCCCTTTTTCGGTGGCTGCCAGCATCAGACTCATTGAAAATGTACCTAAATCATATACTGACCACATTGGAGCGGTTTTAGGTACTGTCAAATATGCTATTGCTGGAGCATTGAAAAGCAGGTGTGGTAATCTGGAGAGATCTTCAGGTCCGCCTATGAATTCTGTAATTGCATTTGCATTGGTCATTATGTTGTTCAATCCTCTTTCACCGAAGTCTTCACTGTGACCCACAGGCAAATCAGAGTTTCCTCTTATTTCGTCATTGTTTTTTTCAATCCATGTTTCACGTATTTTTTCAAGTGTTTCGCCGCATGCAATGTGGACGTTCCAAGGTTGTGTGTTGGCCCATGAGGGGGTTAATCTTGCAATGTCAACGATTCCTTTCAGGTCTTCTTCAGAAATTTGTTCGTCGGTATAATCTCTTGCAGAAAATCTTTTTTTCATTAATGGGTGTCCGCCAAAATTAATTTTTTGATTTTTACGTCAAAAAATTTTTGACTTATTTTTTCTTATTTTTGACATATTCATTTTAATTTTACTTCAATTTAAATATATTGACATTAACAATTGTATAATTTAATTACAACAATGTTTGATTTGTTAAATCAAATTTTAACTGATTTTTTAATAGTTAAGTTTA
>NZ_JAZQFM010000030.1:0-20360 GCF_045539575.1 Methanobrevibacter sp. | reverse complement strand
CATTTTCATTATATATTTTATTATTATAAATAATAGTTTATAAAAATTGTCTTGATGGAGTTAGATGTTTTTATGAACTGTGTTAATTTGGGTTTGAAGGTTAGATTGTATCCTAATGAGGATATGATAACTAGAATTAATCAGAGTATTGGTAATTCCAGGTTTACATGGAATAAACTCTTAGAAGAGTATCAAAACACCTATAAAATGTTTAAATTTCATGGATACAATAAACTTAAGTGCAATATGACCACATTTAACGCCATGTTAAATATGCTCAAAAAAGAGCATGATTTTTTATACTTAAGCGAGTCCTCAAGCCTGCAACAGGTTTATCGAGATTTAATCAATGCCTTCAATAAGTTTTTCAAAGGCAAAGCTAGTTATCCAAGATTTAAATCCAAAAAACATGATAAAAAGTCATTCAGAATACAAAACAATGGAAATATAAAAATCAAAGACAATACAATTATTTTACCAAAATTAGGAGAGATACACTACAGGACAAGTAAAAAATATCGGGAAAAATTAAAAAATGTTAAAATCAATAACGTGACAATCAAATTAGAAAATGGAAAATATTACGCCTTGTTTAACATCGAAACAGAAATACCAGAATTTCATAAAACATCAGAATTCGTGGGAATCGATTTAGGAATGAGAACACTAGCCACACTCAACAACGGACTAAAAATAGCCAATTTAGACGTTACCTACGAGGAAAACATGATCAAAAAATACCAAAAAAGATTATCACGAAAAAAATACAACAGCAACCACTACAAAGACACATTAAAAACCTACTGGAAATGGATAGACAGAAAAAAGAACAAAATAAATGACTACTATCATAAAATAACCACACAAATCGTTAAAAATTACGATATAATCATACTCGAAGACCTAGACATAAAAGAAATGTTTCAAGATTCGAATAAAAGCAGAAAATTACAAAGAATCGCATGGCGAAAATTTGTTGAAATGATCAAATACAAAGCACAAATATACGGAAAAACATTCAGACAAATCAGCAGATGGTACCCATCAAGCAAAAACTGTAGTGAATGCGGACACTACTATAAAGACCTAAAACAAGAACAAACAGAATGGAAATGCCCACAATGCCACACAATACACGACCGAGACATCAATGCAGCAAAAAACATTCAAAAACAAGGATTAACTGATTTAATGAATGAAACAATGAACCTCTGGGACAGGGGAGATAGCACGGTAATTCTACTCTCGTGGGAGAGTACCAGCCCGTGAAGTAAGAATCCTCGACTTCTACAAAGTCGAGGTAGTTCAATTAATGTAACGATTCGTTTAGAATCCGCAACTATTTAAGTGAAACGATAGTTGCATCTTTTTTTAATATTTTGTCTACGCCTTTTTCTCATACCGAGATATTTATTTTAAAAAAAAGTAGTTGAAATTGAAAAATATGCAATGTAAAAAAAAATAAAGAAGAAAAATTAGAATTTGAAGAAATCCTTTGCCCAACTGAGCCTGGTTTTGTATTGAAGGACTTGTTGGTCGAATGTTTTTTCAGAATCCCCATAATTTTCTTCAAGATTATCTGCTTTTGAATCAACATCTAAAGTAGAATCTTTAACTTTATCAAATAAACTGATTTCTTCATCAATAGCTTCCAATTCTGATAGAGTTTTTTCTTTTGCTTCAAAAAGCATGTCTATTGCTTCACCAACACTTATATCTTTTGATTCCAAGTGTTTTACCTTTTCGAGTTGTTCATCTGTTAACTCAATTTCAATTTTATTCATAATCATAACTCCAAAATTTAATAATTACTATTATATATCTAAATTGTCCTTTAAATTATTTTCCAATCCACTAAAAAATAGAATATTTTTACCAATATTTAAAAAATTTAATGAAATATCTTAACATTTTCATACTTTTATTAAAATAAGAGTTATTTATCATAAATATTTCAAATTTTATGAATTAAAATAACTGTTTACTAATTAACTGTTTCAAAAGAAACATTTATATTCTTCATGAAACTAACTTTTAAATATGAACCAAGAGGATTACGTACAGGGAATATGGGACAGCTCACCATTCATAGCCTGGATACACAACATATCAAAAAACCAGATGAAATATCTGAATTCAAAAATCAAGGATTTGAATCTGGGCCATGAAATGAGATTCATAATGGGAATATACGACAATCCAGGAATGTCCCAGGACGATTTGGTGGCAATGTTCGGCCAGAGCAAGGCAAATGTCGCAAAGGCACTTAAAAAACTGGAAGACCAGGGATACATCCAAAGAGAGGTCAACCCTGAAAACAGAAGAAAATACATGCTGAAGACAACTTCCAAAGGAAACGAACTGGTTCCAAAGTTAAGAAAGATATCAAGGGACTGGGAAGCTGAAGTTGGAATAACAGATGAAGATTATGAACTTAAAGAAAGAATTAAAGAAATTGCAATCAATGGAATGAAACTAACTGAAGATTTATAAAAAGAGGGTAGAAAATGAAAATAGAATTCGAAACATATGTAATATTCGTATCATTTATAACATCATTTTTTGCGGTGTTTTTATCAAATGGTATAATTATCGGCGTTCCAGCCATTGCACAGGACTTTGCAATGAACAATGTCATTCAAAACTGGGTGCCGACAATATTTTTCCTGGTAGTGGCTGTATTTACAGTTCCCGCAGGACAAATTTCAGGTAAATTCGGAGTTAAAAAATCTTTGCTTGCAGGTATTTTAGTGTTCCTTTTAGGATCAATCGGCGCATGCCTTGCATTTTCAACAGAATCATTTTTGGTATTCAGAATAATTCAGGGCGCAGGAGTAGCTTTCCTTAACGTATCTGCAATGGCAATGGTGGTTCAGGCAGTCAAACCTCAAAACAGAGGAAAAGCATTAGGATTTACAGTGACAGGAGTGTATCTTGCAACATCACTTTCACCGGTAATCTGCGGATTTTTAGTTCACAATCTCGGCTGGAGAGCAATGTTTTACTTTGTAATTCCATTTTTAGTACTTTGTATCATTTTAATGATTTTGAAAATACCTCAAGAGTGGAAAACCTATGAAAAGGACAAAATCGACAAGCTCGGATCCATTTTATATGCAATAGGAATACTGGCATTCATCTACGGATTTACAACACTGATTACAACAACCGGTAAAATCCTGACAGTAGTTGGAATAATATTGCTTATTATATTTGGATGGTATGAACTAAAACAAACATCTCCAGTATTCAATATGAACCTATTCAAAAATAAGAAGTTCACTTCATCAAATATCGCCGCATTATGCAGCTATCTGGCCATTATGGTAGTTACAACTATTCTTAACTATCACTTCCAGTATGTGAGGGGATGGGATGCGCAGATGTCCGGAATGATACTTATCATCACACCAATCATCATGGCGGTAATGGCGCCTAACGCAGGTAAGCTTTCAGATAAAATCCATCCGCAAAAATTGGCGGCAATCGGTATCGGAATTGCAGCGGTTGCACTGGCTATACTGACATTCCTTACACAGGACACCCCACTGTATGTCGTCATTTTGGCAATGATACTGCAGGGTATCGGAATGGGGCTCTTCTCAAGTCCTAACATGAATGCGATAATGAGTTCGGTTCCTCCAAAGGATGCCCCTACTGCATCCGCATCTCAGGCGACAATGAGAACAATAGGCCAGACCATGAGTTTAGGTCTTCTGACACTGGTATTCGCTTGGGTAATGGGCAGTTTGGAGCTGGCTCCTCAATATGCAGGCATGATTGTGCAGGCATCACAGACAATTTGTCTGATATGTACAGTGGCATGCGTGCTTTCAGTGTTCGCTTCACTTGTCGGAATCAGGTCATCTGACAAGTTCAATACAGAAAGGCCAAATTGATAGTGTCACACTATCAATTTATTTTCTTTTTTTAAAAATCAAATAATGTTTTTTGAGTGATTTTCTTAATTTTTAAAGACTCGTTTGAATAGAACCTATCTGACAGGTCGTTTATTATCTTATCATAGTCCTTTAGGTTCAAAAGGTCTTTCAAGTATCTGTATCCGAGATATTTTGAGACAATTATCTCATCAAAATTGAATGAATCCCAGACAACATAATACGCGGAGATTATTCTGTTTTTACCCATTCTCTCCTTTAAAAACAATAATTCATCCCGAACAAATAGTGGAATTCCCTGATGATTTTCCAAATCGTTGAGCTTCCATATGGGATTTATACTGATGCAGTAATTCTTCAATACATTCTCAAGCATCAACTTGAATTTTTCTTTCTTATAAAATATTTCAGAAATCACCTGATTATTTAAGACATATCCAACATGATTTTTATCATCGAATGCTTTTCTTATGAAGACCTTAACAAATTCAACAGGAATCTTATCTTCCTTTTTCCTGTAATTGTCCATATAATACTCATTGAATTCGTCGAAATAGTAATAATCCTTTAAAAATTCATTGAAAATCCTGATTCTTCTTTTTTTGTTTTTATGAAAAATTCTTGATTTTGATGATAGATACTCTGAATTTCCAAGCAGATTGTTTTCCAATATCCTCTTCTCCAGGTTATGGCGTTTTCCTGATTTTCTAAGGCCATTGCTTTTTAGGATCCTCTTCAAATGTTTGGTGGTGTATTTTTTTATCTGATTTGAAAAATCCTTTTTATCCATTTTTGCGAGAATGTACTTGTTGTCTGTAAGGTACTTTTTAAACTCCAGTTTATCCAAGTCATACTTTTTGGCCACTCTTTTGATTGAACTTTCAATGTCAACATCCTCCTTAAAGACCAAATTAATGAAATCGAAAGTATACTGTATCTCGCTTACGTCATAACCTTCAGGCACTTTATCCGCATGCTTGAAGGAAATTTTTTCATCTAAATCTAAATCGAACATAATTACACTAAACTTTATTTATCGAATATAATATAGTTAATGCCAAAAGCTAGTTTTCCCTAACCAGCTTTCCGGTCATATGATCAATGGTAATCTCAAAGATTTCTGTCTTGTGCAAAAGACGGTCAATCTCATCGACGGTCTCCTCATGGGTCGGGAAGAACTTGTCCCCAAGAACAGTCAATACTTCAACTTTTCTTTTTTCGTCGGATATTGTTTTAATGTTTCCAAACACCACCACGCTCTTAAATGTGTACCACCAGTTATCTTCCTCTTTAACGCCTTCATTTAAAACGCAATAGGAGCATTTGGAATACTTCTTGACGGCATCATTTTTATGGCCTGTTTTAGCCCCATGGAAATAGAGTTTACCGTCAATATAAACATGGTTCATCGGAACGGTATAAGGGTAATCGTAATCTCCTAAAAGGGCAAGTATCCCTCTAGGCTGACTAATCAGTATTTCCTCACATTCCTCTTTTGAAAGTTCCTGACCCGCACGTCTCATATTTCTAAACATATTAATATATCTATAAATACTATCTAAAATATCTATATGTCTGAATTAACCTTTAGAAACGCTGAAGAAAATGATGTTGGTTTAATCCTGGAATTCATTAAAAAGCTTGCTGATTATGAAAAAAGATTGGATGAAGTTATTGCAACAGAAGAAGATATCAGAAAATGGGTTTTCGAAAAGCATCAGGCAGAAGTCATATTTGCTCTCGAAGACGATAAGGTGATCGGATTTGCCCTTTTCTTCTTAAGTTTTTCAACATATATAGGAAATGTCAATCTTCACCTGGAAGACTTGTTTGTCGACCCTGAATACAGAGGCAAGGGCTACGGCAAGGCATTGCTTAAAAAGCTTGCCGGAATTGTAGTGGACAGAGGTTATGGAAGGTTTGAGTGGACCTGCCTTTCATGGAACAAGCCAAGCATTGACTTTTACCTGTCCCTGGGCGCCGAGCAGAAGGACTGGAACGTCTTTCACTTAACCGGCGATGCCCTGAAAAAGTTAGCTGACGAATAATAAAGTAAGAGCTTGAACTCTTACATTACTCTTTTTAGAATATTGAACATTAATTTTGAAAATGCCTTTTTAAACAATCCTAATTTTACTTCAGGTGAAAAATCATGGTTTATGAAACCTGTCTCCTGCCAGTATCTCACATCAGCAGGAATGCCATCATCCTTTAACGCCATAGCTTTCCAGACATCAAAAAAGATAATGTCTCCAAGTTTCGGCGAATGCCTTTTACCTGATTCAACATCCTTCCTAAATTTGACGGCAGCCTTGTCAATATCTTTTGTATCGAGTGAATCCTTTCCCCCACAGGCAAAAGCTATTTTATAGACCTTATTTACTCCCCAGTGCCTTAATGTTTCGTCAATGTATTTTGCAACATCCTTATGACCGGCACCTGCTGTTGTAACTACAACCAGTGCCTTTTTTGTGAAAAATTCAGGCCTGTGATAGAAATATGCCGTATGGTCGAATAGATTTTTTAAAAGTGCAGTCACATTCATTGCATACACCGGAGATGCAATTATAATTCCGTCAGCACGTCTCATTTTCTCAACAATAGGATTTACAGCATCAAAATGAGGGCATCTCTTCTCCCCTTCCATTATGCATTTAAAGCATCCGTTGCACATTGGAATCTTTTCCTTTATCAGTTGAATTTCTTCAAATTCCCCATCCAAATTTTGTTTGGTCCTTTTTACCACGGCCCAGGTATTTTTCTTTCTTGGAGATCCGTTAATTATAACATATTTCATTTAAACACCCAATTGTCCTTCTAAAATTAATTTTTCCTTAAATTCAAATTGCCCGTCGAATTCCTCTAACTCATTTTCATCAACATCAAATACGTCGGGATTGTGAAATATTCCCAATTCATTTGGGATTTCGGTTTCATCGAATATTTTAATCATGAAAAAAGGATTTTCCTCATCCAATTCAGTCCCTTCCAGATAAATATTGTATTTTGATGCACTTTCAAATCCAAATAGGGAATAATAATTTTCATCACCTATGACAACGACGAAAGGAATACTGTCATTTTCAGCTAGCTTTAAAGTGTATTCTATCAGTTTTGAACCTAAACCCTGTTTTTGAAAGTTATTGTCAATAGCCAGCGGGCCCAAAACCACGGCGTCTTTTGATGAGTTTTCAAAATCGATTCTGCCTACGGAATAATTGATATTTCCTATTATTACATCATCTTTCTCAATGACATATGCCAGATTTTTAATGAAGGAATCATCACCTCTTAACTTATGCACAATATAGTGCTCGTAAGCGCCCGGACGATATACATTCCAGAATGCATTGCGGTTAAGGTTTTCAACTTCAAGATAGTCCCTTTCTTCTTCAAGCCTTATTTTCATGTCCATCACCCCTAACTCTTGCGGAATTGAATATTATTTTTGCATGGTTTTCCGTTTTGGATAAAAAATTCTTTAGGAACTCCTCATCATCTTCAGGATAATTCAAGATGAAGTGTTCATAAAGCAAGAACATTCCATAATAGAAAAATGACTCTGAAAGCTGCTTGACATCACAATCCTCCCTTATGATGTTTTTTGCCTTCATCAGATTGAACAGGTCAATCCATCCTTTTACGGGAGCATTGATGATGGCCTCCTTTAGGAAATTCTTAACCTCATCATTGTGATATGATTCTATGAAAAACAGTCTAGTTATTTTCATCATCCTGTCTTTTTTAAGCTTTGAGAGAAAAGCGTCACAGCCTGCCTTGTAGAAATAGTCAAAGCCCCTATCCAGATTCAGGGATGCCTGCTCAAGAGGTATGTCATCGCTGATCATCTCCTCAACATAATAATCAAGTATTGCCTTTAGGATAGCTTGCTTATTTGAATAATGATTGTATATTGAGCTTTCCCTTATCCCAACTTCACGTGCAATTTGTCTTACTGAAACGCCATCATAACCGTATTTTGAGAACAGATCTATTGATACATCAAGAATTTTATCCTTTGTCATAGACGAACACCTGTTAGTTTACATTATAATGTTGAACTTCATGTTATATAAAACTAACAAGCGTTAGTTAAAAATCAAGTCAAATTATTTAACTAATATGAACTATACGAAATAGTATGGAAAAATCAAAACGTATTTTTTATTTTGATGCATTGAGGGCACTGGCGATAGTGTGCGTTATGCTGACCCACATCTATTCATTAACCTACTATAATCTAAGGGGCCAGTATGCAATCATGTCCTCCGGATGGATTGTTACACAAATCATCGGAAATCCGTTCCGCTTAGGAGTGGTTTTATTTTTAATGCTCTCCGGTGCGCTACTGCTTGGACGTGAAGAGGATATCCGTACCTTTCTCAAAAAAAGGATTCCAAGAATTGCAATACCGTTCATATTTTGGAATGCAGTGCTATTGACTGTCTTCATTACAAGCTCATATTTTTTTAATTTAAATTATATACAGAGTTTTGATTTCCAATCAATCGTAAACTACATTTATACTTCACTTCTCGGGAAAAATACGGGTTTCGGTCCTAACTGGTATTTCTGGATGATACTTGGAACCTATCTGATATTGCCGATATTCAACAAATGGATCAAGCACAGCAGCCTAAGGGAAGTGGAATACTTTTTAGTAATCTGGCTGATTACAGCACTGTTCGATTTCACAATAATGAAAGAATTTCCGATAATGCTAACATATTTCTCAGGTCCAATCGGATTTATTGTTCTCGGATACTATTTGAGATACACTGAAAGGCCTATTTTTAAAAATAAAATGTTTATCCTTTTATTGACATTGGTTCCGGCATGCATATTATTGATCAACAGCTATGTGTTAAGCTCACCGACACACATGGAATACCCTCACAGATATTCACTCTGGATATCACTAGAGGTAGCCGGAGTTTTCCTATTATTTAAAAATGCGAAATTCAATATCAGTGAAAATAGAATTGTCAAAAGGATAATTACAGCAATTGCCCAATACAGCTACGGCATTTATCTCTTCCATTACTCAATACTACTGCTGATAATTAGAAACTTGCAAAACTACAATCAGCCAATATATATCTGCATATTGTTTACTTCGACACTAGTATCATCAGTGCTGATAATGAGTATTTTAAACAGAATACCATATTTAAATCAAGTTATAGGTGCTAAATAATGGAAATTACAGCCAGCGAAATGAAAAAATCTATTGAAAGAATTTATAAGAGGTTAGATGAAGTTTCACCTGTTGATTTTGACTGCGGAAAGCTATGCGGAGAGGTCTGCTGCGTATATGATGCGGAAGATTACAGAAACGAGGAGCTTGCACTATACCTGCTTCCGGGTGAAGAGCTGATGTATGAGGATTCACCTGATTTTGACCTTTATTATATAGATTCAAATGAAATCAAATATCCACACTCCTGGAAAGGCCAGATTTATCTTGTAAAATGCACAAATCCCCCAAAATGTGACAGGTCAATCAGGCCGATACAATGCAGAACATTTCCCCTGATACCTCACCTGAACAAGAAGGGCGAGTTCCATCTGATTTTTGACGAGTCAGAATTTCCATACAAATGCCCTATTGTCCATGACCACATTAAATTGAATGATAATTTTGTTAAAACCACCTATGAAATATGGATGATTTTAATTGCAAACCCGTTGGTTTACGATTTGGTTGATATGGACTCAAGAATGAGGGACAACAGGAAAGTTAACTATGAGATAGTTATTTAAGTCGTTAAACACATACTATTACCATGTTTAAAAAAGTCATCATAATCCTATTGTCAGTTTTCATTTTGATGAATGCCGTCAGCGCAATCGATTCATCAAACTGGACAACAGCAGAAGTGGGCTATGAAACGTTTAAAATCCCGCCAAAATACGAAAATCCCTACCAAAGCGACTTTAACATGTATGAATTTGATGAGAACATCCATGTTTTTACAATCAGATTTGTAAATCCCAATCTGATGAGCCTTTACGGTTATTATATTGAACATCACAGCCAAATTAAAAAGGTTAATGTATCCGGTCATGATGCTGTCCATTTCATGGGCTACAACAGATATGATGAGACAAACAATTCCGTGCTGTGGTTTTCAGCAGGTGAAGAGTTTTACTATATCACATGGAACGGGGAAAATATCACACCAGAGATAAAGGAAATTGTTAAAAGCGCATCCCCGTCAAAATATTCACATGATGAGTTTTATGAAATCTTAAACGATGAATATCAAAATTACAAAATAGTCAATTCCATCGAATCACAAAGATACGACTATCCAAGCAGCAGTGACAAGCACCATTCCTTTGTTTCATTCGGAAGCAATGGAGTTAATTTCGGAGTCATGAGCTAACACTTTTCAATGCAATATACTCAAAAATACGAATCATTAAATTAAATGTTACTGTAAAAACATTTATTTAATGATGCCTTTTTTTAATTTAATGATAAATAGTGAAAAAAAATATAAAATCAAATAGCTTAATCTACATCAACTGACTTTCTTTACTTAAGTTCCAATCAATTTCATCCAAACCGTTTTCTTTTAGAAACTCGTTTGCCATCCTGAAATGATTGCACCCCAAAAAGCCACGCCTTGCAGAAAAAGGAGACGGATGTGATGTTATCAGCACCAGATGGTCAGGATTTGTAAGCAGTTCCTTTTTCTTTTCTGCCTGCTTTCCCCATAACATGAAAACAATCGGTTGTGACTGTTCATTTAAAATCTCAATTACCTTATCGGTGAAAGTCTGCCATCCGCAGTCGCTGTGGGAATTGGCATTGCCTTCCTCGACAGTCAAAACAGTATTGAGCAGGAATACTCCCTGCCTTGCCCAGTCTTCCAGACAGCCTGAATCGGGAATCGGGTAATTATACTCGGCGTTGATTTCCTTGAAAATGTTTTTAAGTGATCTTGGAATTGGCCTGCCATCGGGAGTTGAAAATGCAAGACCGTGGGCCTGTCCTTCCTCATGATAGGGGTCTTGGCCCAAAATGACCGCTTTAACATTGCTTAATGGTGTCAGCTTAAAAGCATTGAAAATATCCTCAAAGGGAGGATAAACAGTTTTTGATTGATATTCTTCGTCAATGAACTTTAAAATATCTGCAAAATAGTCCTTTTCAAACTCGCTTTCCAATACACTATCCCAATCATTACCAATCATAAAGCATCAGTTCATCCTTTTTTAAATCTCGCTATAGCTTTCAATAACCTCATCAATATGGTTGATAATGTATCTGTAGGATGTTAAAAAGAAAAAGCCATCCTCTTCACCGACGCTACCTTTAAATAATCCCCAGCTTATCCAGTAAAAAGCGTTTAAAATTGATTGGCCCATTGCATGCCTGTGCTCCAGTTCTGTCAGTTCACGTCCGTAATATGATTTAAGCAGATATTCCCTGACATCCTCACCATATTCATACCTGGTGAAAATACTGCATATGTCATTAGCAGGATCGTTTATTCCTGAATATTCCCAGTCAATGAGATAGAAATCGCCATCGGAAGTTGAAATGAAATTAGGCTCGTAAACATCATGGTGACTTACAACCAATTCTATTCCGTATTTTTCACGTTCCGCCTTAACGAATTCGTCAACCTGGTCAATCTTGTCAAATAATTCCTTGAATTCCTTAAATAGATTACCTTTGGTAGCGCAGGCAAGACCTATCAATCTTTTTGCTTCTGCAACATTGTCGAATAGCTTCGCTTCTTCGGATAATGGAATTTCATGGGTTTTATGTAAAGACTCAATTACCTGTTGAAGATGCTTTTCATTTCCAAGGATATCGCATGGAATAATATTTTGAATGAAATAGGATATTTTCCATCCTGACGGGTCAATGTAAATTAAAGATTTGTCCAAATCATATTTTTTGGCCATGTTCTGGGTGTATACTTCAGTACGCCTGTCAATCAGGCTATCGGCTGTACCTCCAGGATGCCTGTAAACATACTCCACATCATTTAATGTGAATTTAAAAGATGCATTGGTCAGTCCCGCTTTTATTATCTCAATGTCTTTGATGTCATTCGGATGACATTTTAGAGTGTTACAGATATTTTCTATAATTTCAGAGTCTACATTCAGCAAAAAGTCTGTATCAAATTGTCTCAAATCATCAATATCTTCAAATTCAAGCAGTTTATCATGGTCGAATTCCTTTAAAAACAATGTCAATTCCTTAATGTGCATTGAATAGAATTCCTCCCAAAACATTCCTGCAACGCCAAAATCGGTGATTTCCTTTTCAAGCAATTCGCAGAACCTTTGGGAAAACTTTTCATTGAAATAGGCATGACCGATCATTGCCATCCTATCGCTACCGCCGACATAACATCCGGTGATAATGTTTGCATCGGAATAATCCACTGCAAACTCCATAAATTTTCCGTCTATGTGAGAACAGGCTCTGTATGACCTATTGTCCTTATTTTCATCAAGAAACGGATTTTCCAAAAAGTAATGGTCGGCACAGCAAATAAATGTATTTTTCAAGTATTGTCTTGATACATATAATGAATAAATATTTCCAAAACTTCCAAAAGTATTGTTAATGAGTAATTTAACCTGAGGATACTTTTCTTCCAAATAAAAGAATTTTTCCTTCATATATCCTACAACAACATAAATATCCTTCACTCCAGACTCGATAAGCTGTTCAATCTGGCGTTCTATTAGAATTTCTCCTCTGACAATAAACAAACCCTTAGGTTTTTCATATGTAAATGGAGCAAAACGGTTTGATTTACCCGCAGCCAAAATAATTGCATTTCTCTCCATGGACTAACCTCCAATTAACTAAATAAGTATTTATTAGTTATTGCTTTTAAGCATTATTAAAAAATAGAATTTTAATTGAAATTTTCAACAAATTCCAATATTTCATGAACACAATGTTCCTGTTGGTTTTCAGCGGAAATTGTGGCCTTTCCATCACCTGACTGATTTCCATAATATGCGAACTGACCATGATTACCGCCATTAATTACAAACTCGGTGAAATTGCTTTTTATCAATGGTTTGGCTTCGTTATACTTTTCCAAATTTAAAACCTGGTCATTAGATCCATATAATGATAATACAGGTTTGTGGATTTCATCTGTAGGATATGATGCAAGTAAAATCAGTCCATCAACCTTATCCGTATGATTTGCATATGATGATGCAACGACACCTCCAAGTGAATGGCCTGCCATGTAATAATGAGCATAGCTTGAATTATTTATTATATCGCCGGCACGGTCCTGTCCAAAGAATGCAATATTAAATGGCATCTCAACTAAATAGCAATCGACACCACGGCTGGCCAGCTGTGTAAACATCGGCAGGTATGAAGTATACTCCACTTTTGCTCCCGGATAAAAAATCAATGCTGAGTCATTTCCAGGACCATCCAAAAGCAATCCGTTGGACTGTTTGACTACACTTACATTACCGCTGCCATTTAAAAAATCAGTAGCTGTTTTTTCAGCATGATAATAATCTGTGAGATAAAAAATCCCGTATCCCAGGATTAAAATCACAATGATTACTATCGCTATTTTTAATTTCTTATTCATATAATCACAATACAACAATTAAAAACACTATAAATATTACGAAAATGCATAAGCAACAACCGAAATTGGCGAAAAAGCTATTGTTCTCTTTGCTTTTATGACTGATATCCAAGACAGTTGATTGAATGGTGTATTTTTCCATATTATCATATACGTCTGCAAGTTTAACTGCAACCCAAATAGAACGCACAATACCTACAAACATTAGAATAACTGCAAACAGCAATATCAGGCTGCTTGGAATAAGGAAATTTAAATTTGGATTTCCAAACATTGCAAAATATACAAAGTATAAAAACCAGGGTATTTCATAGGCAATACCCTCCATTATCCAATTTCTATTGTTATGTTTTGATCCTATGTACAGGAATCCCACACCATTTATAAATAAAATAAATGAAAGGATTACCCACCAGGACCTTTTAATTTTTTCAATGACATTCATTTTTATTCAATCAGGCTGTTGTTTCCGGTTTCAATTTTATCTACAACTTTTTTACCGTCATTTGCCATATCAGAGAACAGGTCAATTGTTTCTTTCATTTTAGGAAGTGCTTGTTCTTTGTATGTGCTTACATCTTCAATAGCCTGTAGTGCTTCTGCAAATGATGCTTTTAACACGTCAGGTGAAATCATGGTTTCGGCACTGTGCTTTTGAATTTCACTTCCTTGCTCCTTAAGCATGTGTGAAGTTGTCTCAATGATGTTTTCAGTGGTTTCATTTAAAATATTGATTTTATCCATTACAATTTTTTGGTCATATAATGCGGTAGCGACCATTACTCCTGTTCTCAATGCGGAAACTGTAACGTTTTTAGCACGGTTTACACCACGGATAAGCTCCTTGTTGTTTCTTCTAATTACATTGAGTGATACTATTCCTTGCTGGTTTACAACAATCATCTGCTGCATGTCCATGATTCTTTGTCTTAGAGGGAAGAGGATTTCTTCGCGTACAAACTTGATTTTATCTGCATCGACACCATTGATTTCAGCTTCTTGAATTTGAGCTTCAATGGATTCGTCCATCTGTTTTCCAAGTTCAATGTCAGCCAACAGTTTATTGGTGACTTCCCTTAAGTTGGTTTCTTCATTTAAAAGGGTAGTGTTGTCATTTTGCAATACTTTGCTGCTGTTGTCCAGTGAATCGATAATGTTGGAAATTGCAACTTCAGCCTTTTCATATTTATCAAAGTATTTTTTAACAGGATTCAATATGTTTCCCAATACTCCTTTTTTGGCAAAATCGACTTTACTTGGATCCAAATCTTTCATCTGCCTGTCAAGTTCAGCCAGTTTTTCACCGATATTTTCAGCGTCCTTTCCTCCTTTGGATATGTCTACAACACGGGTAGCCAACATTTCATTTCTGGATGCGGATTTTGACATGTCTGCCATACCGAAGTTATCCAAAGGTTTCAGGATGCTTTCCCTTTCCTGAGGATTATTCAAATCTGCATCAAATATAGCTACAGCATTGTCCTTAGCCTGATTTTTTAAGTTGGAGTTTTCTAATTTTTCTTCTTCCTCTTTAATTGTTGTTTCAACATCATTTTTGATTTGATCTATATCTAATGAGAATTCAGCCATAATATCACCATTAATTTAAGAATTTGATTTTGCCTTGGTCTATCTTTTGAGTAAAGTTATCTATTGTTTTTCCATCTTTTATAATTTCCACAGTCACATGGTCAGGATTAGGTTTTTTATAGGTTGTGTAGTATCCGAAGCTGAGTGAATAGTCACTGTCATAATAGATATTAGACAATGTCTCAGTTTCAAAACCGATTTCAGTACCGTTTGCATCCAGATATGTTGTTCTGACATTATATCCCTTTAAATCTGAAGGAACCTTGTTGAATAAAGCTTGAGTGTACAAGCTGTAACTTTGAGGATTTGCAGAACTGCTGGTGTATCCGTTGACTTCAGTTATTGTCAAATCAACCTCACTAACATCTGCATTGTCATTTGTAGAATTATTGCCGCCAGACCCGATAGCGAAAAATATTCCAACCACAATTATAGCCACAATCACTATTATCGCTAAAAATATTTTTCCATCAAAACCGGAATTTGATTTGGAAGCAGTATCCTTCTTAAAGAAATCATACCCGCAATTGCCGCAGAAATGTGCATCGTCTGGTAGGTCTTCACCGCATTTTGGACATGTCTTGCTCATTTTAATCACTCTTATAATCCTTTACAGAATCTACTAAATTTTCCATATCTTCCAATAAAACATCAACTTCATCTTTTGAGTGTGAGTCTGAACTGATATTGATAACCAGTTCATTTGTCAAGTCTTCAATTTGATTTATAATTCTTTTCATTATATTAATTTTATTATCCAGTTCCCGTCTGATTGCCGGCGTATCATCCACAGCCAGTTCAATAATCTCCAAACTTGAATCAGCCTGAGTGTTGAATATTTTACTGCAGCTGTCGACATTAGCTATAAACTTGTCATATGTAAGCTGAGGTGGCTCGAAACGTTTTTCGATTAAATTTCGAACGACTTTATCCTTGACCTCAAAAGCCACTTTCAGGTTTTTAATTTCGTTTTCATACATCTTTAATGTATCGAAGCTCTCCGGTTCAAACCTGGACTCTTCAATTTTTACCTCATCCGCTTTTTGAATCTTACGTTTGGTTTTTTCGGCAATTCTTCTTGGAGCGCTTCTCTTTAAATTAAGCACGGCATATGCATAGATTAAAGGAGCAATGAATAAGATTAAAAGAACAATGAGCCCCAAAAAGTCTCTATTATAGGAAATTGGGATTAAAACACTAATTAAAATCACATAATAAATTCCCAAATACCATGGAAGAGATTCATGAACTAAAAGGGCATCTGAAATATCCCCAAAACCTCTGTCCAACCTTACTTTTGATGCAGCTTTGGAATCGGGTGCATATTGCAGAATCTCATCATCAGATAAAATACCCTCACGAGGTTCTATTGTGAATCTTACATCAGATAATGTTTCAACACATTTGATTAAATTGCCATCACTGTCATAAGCCTTTGAATCCTTAAACTTCAAAGGTGTAGTGAGCCTTTTAATTTCCTGTGCCTTTGCAATTTCACTAGACATTTTAACTCCTCAATATTATTTATATATACATGTATATAAAATGATATTAATCGTCAAACTCTTTTTCAAGTATGATTGTGACAGGACCATTGTTTAGCAGGTCAACTTTCATGAACGCTCCGAACACTCCCGTTTCGACTTCAACATATTCCCTGCATTTCTCCACAAAGTAATCGAACAGCTCTGTTGCCTCATCAGGATTTAAGGCCCTGTGAAAAGAAGGCCTGTACTTTTTAACCTTGCCATATAAGGTGAATTGGGGAACTAATAAAAGCTTTCCGTTAATGTCCAATAATGACTTATTCATCCTTCCGTCCTCATCTGCAAAGACTCTGAGCTTTGAGACTTTACGTGCCATATAGTCCGCTTCCTTTTGGCTGTCATTTTCCCCGAAGCCGACCAATGCCATTAAGCCTTCATCAATTTTACCTGTGATTTCACCTTCAACTTCTACACTTGCGTGAGATACCCTTTGAACTACCAGTTTCATTTTGCAAATTCCCCTAAGAAATTAACTTCTTCGCCGTTTTTTATTCTGTCATGATATTCCGCTGTAGCGGAGAACAATGCATCTCCAGCGGAGTTAAGTGCGGTTTCACATGAGTCCTGAATAACTCCAATGATAAATCCGACTGCAACCGCCTGCATTGACACATCAGCACTTATTCCAAACAGTGAACATGCCATCGGAATGAGCAGAAGAGATCCTCCAGCCACTCCTGAAGCTCCGCATGCTCCAATTGTTGATATAATACATAATACAATTGTAACCGGCAACGGGACAACAATGCCCATTGTATGGCAGACCGCCAATGTCATTACAGTGATTGTTACTGCAGCACCTTCCATGTTGATTGTAGCTCCCAATGGAATACTGATTGAGAAGAAATCCCTGTCAAGACCCAAACGTTCACATAAATGCATGTTAACAGGAATATTAGCTGCTGAACTTCTTGAGAAAAATGCAGTGATACCGCTTTCCCTCAAGCATGTAAATACTAACGGATAAGGATTGCGCCTTAATGCAACAGCAGCAATAATCGGATCTGTTACGAATGCGACAAATGCAATACATCCGACAAGCAATAGTATCAGCTCACCGTATTGTGTAAATATTCCAAGCCCGTTTTCAGAAACGGAAGTGAATACCAATCCCATAATCCCTATAGGGGCACATTGAATAATTCCACGTACAATTAAAGTAACTGAATTGGCCAAATCATGAATGACATCCTTGGTTGTGTCTGTTGCAACCATCTTAAGGGCAATGCCCAACACGATTGCCCAGAATAGAATTCCCAAATACTGTCCTTCAGCCAGCAGACTGAGAGGATTTGAGAATATCACCATTAGCATGTTATACATTACCTCGCCAATGCCTCCAGGTGCGGTGGCGTCACTTGCCAGTGACAAGTGTATTGTAACCGGGAATAATGTACTTGCGATAATTGCAACCATCGCTGATAAGAAAGTACTGAACAAATAAAGTACGATTACTGTTTTGAATCTGGAACCAATGCCTGATCTTGCCTTTGAAATAGCTGAAGACACTAAAACAAATACTAAAATAGGAGCAATAGCTTTAAGAGCACTTACAAATAATTCTCCAGGAATACCTATAACTTTCCATCCGGGAACCACTACGCCTAAAATTGCCCCAATGATTAATCCGATTAGTATTTTTAAGATTAGACTTGAACCTGTCCATTTTTCTATAACACTTTTCAACATCTAATCACTCAACATTATTCCTTAAATGTTCTAAAACTTCATCTGTGGTTTCTTTAACTATACTAGCAGCTTCCTTGAACTCATGGAGTTCAAAATCATTCATATGAATAGGAACTATCATGGCAATACCTCTTTTGGATAATACTACCGGAACTCCTAAAGCTACATCGTATACGTCCCCAACTTCTCCTTCCAGGTAGGTAGAGACTGTTAAAACCTTATGTGAGTCAGTGATTATTGTAGAAATAATGTTAGAAATAGCATAAGCTGGCCCATATTCTGTTGCGCCTTTCTTAGAAATTATTGTGTTTCCTGCTTTTTTGAGTCTTTTTATAAGTCTTGGAACTTCCATATCAACAGACTTTACGAAATATTTCAATGGAATACCACCAATAGTTGTGGAACTTAAAAGCGGCACCATATGATCTCCATGTTCACCAATTACACGTGTGTGAACCTCGGAACTGTTAATGTTAATCTGTCTTGAAAAATAAGCCTTCAGTCTTAGGGAATCCAAGTGGTTTCCAATACCGATTACTCTTCTCTTATCAAAACCGGATGATTTGAGTGCAACTGTTGTCATCACGTCAACAGGATTTGTTGCAACCAAGATAATGGCATCCGGTGCATGGACGGCAATTTCTTTAGCATAATTGTCTACGATTTCTGCATTTGGAATTGCCAGATCCCTTCTGTTCATTCCTTCTTCTCGAGGGATGCCTGCAGTAATAAGTACGATAGCAGAATTTTTTAAATCTTCATAATCAGAAGTAGGTGTTAGCTTACAATCGATATCTTCCGCAGCAAGTGCGTCATACATGTCAAATGTTTCGCCTCTTGCCTTTTCAACACTTTGAGGTCTTGCAAAAAATACGATTTCATCAACTGTATCTGCTCTTGCAAGGGTAAATGCAACGTTTTTACCAATTACTCCAGTTGACCCCATTATACTTACTTTTACCATACTTATATATTGTTGCTCTCAATAAAAATAACTTACTGATTATCAACTATTTTTATACAATGAAAAACAAATTAATTAACATGGCAGATAAAGAATTAAAGCTAGAAACAAAATGTTATGACGCTAACGAATACGGATATCTGTATGGATTAAATCAAATGATTCCCGATGAGGAATTCGAAAAGGTCAAACCTTATTTCAGAAAATTCAAAAGAATGGACTTTGTAGAGGGCAATGTCCAGGTGACAGGAAGGCCTGAAGGCTGGAGATGTCTTGAAAAGGATGTTCCCAAAGTTGAAGAGATATTGGGCATCACAAATACCCTTGAAAAAAGACAGAACAAAGTAAAAGAGGCCTTTAAGGACCCTATTAAAAAATCCAACCTCATTGACCAGTCATATGAATGGCTAAAAATGCTCTTTGAGCAGACAGGAACCAGACCCGAGCAGGACCTTTCAAGGCTTGCGGTTCACTCAACAAAAATATACGACCCTCAGGACAGCTTCAAAAACGGAGCAAATGACGGTGAGGGCGAACTGTTCATCTACACACCTCACGGAATGTGGTACATCATAAACAACAGCGGAAAATATTCAGACAAATCCCTGAACAATGTGAAAACTCCGCAGGGTGGCGCAGTAGGCCACAGATTGATGTATGATGATCTGGTGGACAGGCTAATCAGAATATATACCGAAGAAAATGAATACAGTGGTGAAAGTTTATACTAATTTTCACACTATTTTTTAAATTTTAGATTTGAACTTCCCCACCGTTGTAGACGGCGGGGATTCGCAAACCAAAAAAAAATATAGAAATTTTTTTGGAAAATTTTTTTTTACTGCGCCGTCGTCCCAACGACTTCTAAACCTTTATTAAGGATGTTTTTTGCCGCATTGACATCACGATCATGATGTGTGTGGCAATACGGGCAGTCCCAGTCCCGTATTCCTAAATTTTCAAGCCCACTTATGTTTTTATTGATTTTTTGACATTTGCTGCATTTTTTAGTAGATGGGAAAAATTTTGGGAGTTTAATGAATGTTACACCTTATTGTTGGCATTTTTT
>NZ_JAZQFM010000029.1:0-11934 GCF_045539575.1 Methanobrevibacter sp. | reverse complement strand
TTTAAGTTCCAAATTTAAAGAAATCATTTCCATTGAAATAGATTCAAGCGCTTCAAGATGTGCAAAGGAAAATTTAGCCAGTTTCGATAACATTGAGGTTATCAACACTAATGTTTTGGAGCATGAATTCGATAAAAAAGCAGATTTGATTGTTTGTGAAATGATGGATACCGCCCTGATTGACGAGGAACAGGTTCCGGTTTTGAATCATGCTAAAAAATTCCTAAAGTCAACAGGCAGAATCATTCCTCAAAGCGTAATCAATTCAGCCGAATTGGTCAATATGGAAAGGGAGTATATCCATTGGGATGAAAATGCAAAATATGAAGTTTTCTCGGACATGATGGTCTACTCAGAATTTGATTTTTCAGAGGACATTAATCCAAATTTTGAAGCAGAACTCTCATTTAAAGCAAATAAAGATGGAATTGTAAACGGATTGAAAATCACCACTTTTACCAAGCTCACTGATAATATCATATGCGGTCCGACTCCAATGTTGAATCCGCCGTTGTTGATACCTTTTGATGCAAAATCCATAAAAAGTAATGAATATATAACTGTAAAATTAAAGTATATAATGGGAAATGGGATTGAAAGTATTGAAACAAAGATAATTTAAAGGTGATAATGTGTCTTTTAAGTCTCAATTAGGCAATTTTTTAGATGACTGTGAGAAATTAATTATATTGGGTGTCGGAAACGAGCTTAAGTGCGATGATGGTGTAGGACCATATATAATTAAAAAATTAAAAGAGGAAAATATCGAAGATAAGAAAAAATTATTGTTCATCGATGCTCAGACAGTTCCAGAAAATTTCACTGGCAAAATCAGAAAGGAAAACCCTACTCATTTAATCATTGTGGACGCATGCCTGATGGATGAGGAGCCGGGAACTATGAAAATAGTGAACAAGTATGATTTTGCAAACATAGGCATTTCAACACACTCCATGTCATTGTCCTTTTTTGTAAGATATCTTGAAAGGGACACTGAATTCAGGATAATATTTGTTGGAATCGAACCTGAATCTATGGATTATGCAGACAAGCCTACTCCAAAAGTTGCGGAAGCTGCAGATGAATTTGTAAATATTTTAAAAGAGTTAATATTATGAAAATTTTATTTATTGGTTCAAGATTATACGATGATATTGATTGGTATGTGCGAAAAAAAGGTATTGAAAGCGTGCTTACCGAATCAAATGAAAATGCTATTAATTTAGATTTGCCTGACCAGGTATTTATTGTGCCTAGAGGAATGGATGGTCCAAAACAGGTAGCATTAATGCAAAAAGTTGATGCAATTGTGCCTTTAATCGGTATTGATCCGCCACTGATAGATGTTGCACAAATGAAAGAGGAAGTTGAAGCGGAATACGGCATTCCTGTAGTTGCGGCTAATGTGAATGCAGTTGAGTTGACTTCCAATAAGATTAAAACCAAAGAGTTTTATCAGGAAATCGGTGTAGTCACTCCTGATTATCAGATTTTAAACAGTCCTGAAGAGCTTACTTTAGACTTGCCTGTTGTTTTAAAACAAGGTGAAGGTCAAGGGGGCAAGGACATTAAAGTGGCAAAGACTATCGAAGATGTTAATGAGTACTTCGATACCTTTGACCAGGCTTTATGTGAAAGATTCATTGAAGGATCCGAAATATCCATCGAGGTACTGGGTTTCAATGGTGAATATGTTGCATTGCCTCCAATCTATAAGGGGGAAACAACATTGGAAGGTACACATCCATTAAATAAGGTCAAGACAGGTCCTTGTATGGTTGAAGGGCTTGACAATAATTTGGTTCAGCACACTGCCTATAAGGTTGCCAAAAACCTTGGTTCTGATGGAATATTCGAAATGGATTTCATGTATTCCAAAAAAGACAATCAGCTATATGCCATTGAAGTGAATACAAGGCCGAACGGTACAAGATATCTGACTACCGCTACCTGCGGCGTAAACTCATTATGTGAACTTGTCAACATGGCAATCGGAGAATTTTCACTGTCAAATATTTCAGATAAATTGGAATATTTTTATTCCACTGAAATTCCAATCGGCAATTATGAAGGTCCATCTCCTAAAGAGCCGGTCAAGTCTTTTGAAGATAATGACTTTGTGGTTCATGGTCCTGAAGGTTATCAAAGAGTCACTGCCCGGGCAAATTCCAAAGATGAACTTGAAAAATTAGTTGAAAAATTAATGTAAATCTGTGTTATAAGTTATAATTATATAGTATTACCAATAGATATTTTAATAGTTTAAAAGATTTATTGTGTGGTATAATGACTAATACAGATTTGTTAATTCTTTTTTTAATAACATTATGTGCTACAATATTCTTTACATGGTACATTAAAAGAATATTGCTACAAGCAAGGATTGCAGATAATCCTATAGTAAGTGAACATAGACATAAGAGCGGTACTCCAACAATGGGGGGTATTGCATTCTTATTTACTATCTGTTTGATAATTGCACTATATTATCATAACACTCCTATTTTATTATTGTCATTCATAATGCTTGCCGGAGGAATTGTAGGTATGGTGGATGATTTAATAGGTCTTAAAGTTAAGGAAATCCAAAAGATTGTTGTAAATACATCAAATGAAGTAATTACCTTAGGAAGATTGGACGTTGAACCTGGCGAGGAAGTACGTGTTGCAACTCCAAAAGCAAAAGCAGAAGTGGATGACTTGCTTAAAGCAGGAAAAGTGGAAGTAATCGGTGAAGTTCCTATCAAAACAGAACCTGAGGAACTGGAAAAAATTATTTGTCAAATCGTTTTAGGTTTGTTCTTTGCTTTAACTGGCGTTGGTGCAACTTTAGGCGGATTCCAATTAGGACTTTTGGCTATTCCTGTAGTAATTATAGCTATTTTAGGATGTATTAACTGTGTTAATCTAATCGACGGTATGGATGGTCTTGCAGCAGGTATTGTAGGAATTGCATCTATCGCATGTTGTGTATACGGATATTTATTTGCACTTCCGAATGTCATTCCGGTATTTTTAATCCTTGCGGGAATTTGTCTAGGATTCTTAGTATTTAACAAGCATCCGGCTGCAATATTCATGGGGGATACCGGATCATTTGTACTGGGTACAGGATACGCTGCAGCGGTTATTTTAGCAGACATTCCTTACTTCGGTGTTTTAGCCTTAGGAGTTCCAATCCTTTCAGTAGTTGTAAGTTTACTTCACAGAGCACATATCATAAAATTACCAGTAGAGCCACTGCATCACACTTTAAATCATTACGGAATGTCAGAAGTAAAAATAGTATTAACTTACTGGGGTTCCACAGCATTATTATGTATAATAGGAATTTTAGCAAAAATGTACATATTTTAGTTGAGGGATAAAAATGGAAATACAAGATTTGGCTAAATCAGTAGGTGGAAAGTTATACGGAAACGTTGATTTCTTTTCTATTGACGGTTTTACAGGAAAGTTCACATTTTTAAATGACGCACATACAGGAGATATTGTAATAAGGCATTGGATTAATGCTACAGGAATAGAAATGGCATTCAACAAGAACATTGCCTGTTTAATTACTCAAACTCCTAAAGACGGTGCCATTGAGACAGCTGAAAGGCTTAACTTCCCATTGATTGTCACTGATAAGATTGAATTGGCCAATGCATACGCACTTTCACACACTATTGACAAGTTTTCACCAAATTCAACAAATATCGTCATTACAGGAACAAACGGCAAATCCACAACCTCACATTTAATTTATCATATTCTAAAAACTGCCGGTTATCATGTGCTTACAAATACCGACAGCGAATCAGAATTCAATACTCTAATAGATCCGATGGTTTCCAAATTAATATCCGATGAGGTATTGGAAAACGGTGAGCTGGACTATCTTGTAATAGAGGTATCTGAAGTACAGGGATGGCTTGGAAATTTAATGGAAAACCATGCTGCATTGATGACTGCAGCCGCAAATCCTAAAGTCGCTGTCATAACAAACATAGCAATGGACCATATCGGTCTTGTAAATTCAATTGAAGACGTTTTTGATGAGATTTCTACAGTTCCGAAAGCCATTGGCGACGGAGTATGCGTACTTAATCATGACGATGAGCTGGTAATGAAACTCGATGCTCAAAATCCGTTTTACGTTTCAATGTCTGAAATTGGCAATCTGAATGCAGTCTGCTATAACGGCAGCGAAATTGTTCACGACGGAAAATCCATTTTGACTGCTGAAGAACTGCCTTTTACCGGGTATCATTTCATACAAAATATCCTGTCAGCTGTTGGGACAGCTATCTCATTGGGTCTTGATATTGAAACTATCAGAAAAGGAGTTAAATCTTATAAGGCATTAAACAGACGCTTTGCAAAATTGAATGATTCTCCTTTAATATATGATGATTTTGCTCACAATCCTGACGGGATAAGAGCAACAATTTCCGAGACAAAAAAATTGCTGAAGGATAATCAAAAGATGTTTGTAGTGTGCGCCATAAGAGGTTCAAGAGGTGTTGAAATAAATCAGTTGAATGTTGATGCGCTTTGCGAATCTATGGATGATAACGTTGAGCTGATTTTATCTTCAAGCAATGACGTAGTTAATGAGTTGAATATAGTCACTGCTGAAGAGCGTGATGTCTTTTTCAATACCTTAAAAGAGAATGATATTGATTTTATCCACTATGAAACTTTAAAGGAATGTTTAACTGAAACATATCAAAAAGCTGATAGTGATGATATCATATTATTGATCGGTGCTCAAGGGATGGATCCTGCCGAGTCACTTTTGAAAGACATAATTTAAATATCATATTTACTTAATATAATAAATGTATAAATTATTCTGTCATGGAATAATATGTAAGAGGATATAAACATGTTTATAAAGATTAGAAGAGACACATTAATTATTTTATTACTTGCGTTTATTTTAATTCTTTGTGGTCGTTTAATTACTTATGTAGCTTTTGCATCATCCAGTGAGATTAATGACGGTATTCCAATCTCCGGAATTATTGTAAAAGGAAATGACATAGTTCCAGTTGATACCATAAGAGCAAATGTGATGCAAGCTGGTTTTAGGGACGGTAGTGTAATCTACGGGGATGTTTTGAAAACTTCCAAAAGAGAGGTATCTCTCCAAGATGCGCTGCAGACGGCCCAGGAATTTGCGACGGAATCGACGGTTCCGGGTACATCAGTGACTCCAATTACAGCTGCTGATGTGCAGGTTGATAAAAATACGGGTGTTGTAACAGTAACTGTTATAGAAGACTTTTCTTCTGTTGAATTGGAAAACGATACTGCAAAGATGAGCGGGTGATTGAATGGATAAATTAAAATTGTCAATTATTTTATTATTTGTATTTTTCTTATCCATAGGTACCGTTGCGGCTACCTGTAACATCATTGTCATCACCGACCCTACAGGTCAGGATCCGAATGGTGCTGCTGCAGGGAGTATGTCCTTTGCGGACAACATGTTCCAGTCAACATTTTTAATGTCTAAAAACAATCAGTTCGCTGTACTTTCCGGGGGTACCGGTAGTTCAGATACAAGGTTGGATTCTATTGTAGACGCTGTTGCAAGTCTGGAAAATAATGTTTCCGCTGCTTCTGCTGCTTCTATCGCTTCAAGATACAAAGGAGCTCGTCTTCTTGTCGGTGGTCCGAACATGGGAGCTGCTATTGGCGGGTCTTATGATGCATATGTTATTACTGTTGAGGATGCCACAAACACAATCAAGGTTACTCCGTACAACAGTGGTATCGCTACATTGCAGCCTGGTCAGAAAGGAGCTATTATTCACTTGAGGAATACTGACGGAAACCCATTGTACGGTACTGCGGATACTGTTAGAAAAGAAACAGCAATGAATATTGGAAAAATGATTCGTGATGGTTATCCAGCAACCACCATTCTATCAGAGGCTATGGGTGAAGTAGCTAATGATTCCGGTGAAAAATACGGTGGTGGTGGAGTCAATTTAGTATCTGGAATTTCCACAGGAGACATGTTTACGCCTAAAGATATGAATGAATCAGGTTATCCGATGGATGAGCAATACTCCAAAGTCTGTGATGACTGCGGTTGGAGTGTAGGATACCCTGCATCTGAAAGATATGATAAATGTCCTGTATGTGATGGGGATTTAAGAGTTGTTTATGCTTACGAAGCTTTGGGCAGTGCGCTGACCGTCAGTCCCGATGCAGTCAGTGTATCGGTTTATGGAAGTGACAAACAGGGTTTAGCAGCAACAACCAAAGAAATTGTTGAGGCATCCGTTTCCAAATATGGTTATGATGCATCCGCAATAGCAGGTTCAATCAACAGGGCTATTAACAATGGTCTTTTAATGGGTGTGGACCATGTTGAACCTAAGGATATAAACGTTAAACAAGGTTCAAAAGCGGTTGGTGTTTATTATAATGCACTTCCGGGTGACAGGTCTTCTCCTTCATGGGATTTACCGGTTGATGGAAATATTTTAAACATTCTGGGTAGTATTCAAACGGCTGTAGGTATCATTCTGATTTTGCTTGTCGTGTTCAGAAGCAGATTGTTGAAATCTTTCCAAGAAAGGTGATTCACCTTCTTTTTTTTATTTTTTTTAAATAGTGATTATTATGGCTTTAATTTTAGTTAGAGGAGAAAACAATTCAAAATTACTCAGTGCAATTGCAGATATGGAAAGGCATGGGAATTTAAATTTGGAAACCAAACCAAGAGTTATCGATGCAAAATTTGCAGATTCCCTGGTTGAAAGTATTTTAAATTCCACTCTCAGAACAAAATCAAATGTTGCAACTGCTTTTTTTGTAAAGGAAGATCCTACATTAAGTATTATGCAGATTAAAAAAATTCATCCTCCTGCACACGTTGTTGTTGTCAGTGATGAATATGACGGCTACGGCAAACTTGAAAGTATGCTGGATGATGCTAAATTGTTTCCAGGCTATCACTCTCACAAAGCTAAAAATGAGGGAATGATAGATTATAAGATTCAAGGCGGCAATAAGCCTATAAAAAATGAGAAATTGAATAGCTATCTGAAAAAATAGCTATTTCCTTTTAATTTTCATTATGTTTCCAAGGGTACGTTCACCTGAGGAACTGTTTATGAATTGATTCAAGTCAACGTTGTTTACTTTTTCAAGCAATGTGATGTTCAACGCTTTTTCTAGTTTTTTTGTAAGTTTCACGTCAGGTGTCATTTTTCCGGTTTCAATTCTGGTTATGACTGAAACCCTTTCGTTGATTTTTTTACCTAACTGTTCTCTAGACCAGTCTTTAGATTCTCTTGCTTTTCTGACCTGAATATCAAAATCTTCTATTAACTCTTCTGAAGGTTCATCTCTTCTAGAATAATTCCTTCTTGGGGCATTTTTTTGTTGTTTGTTTTTTTGCTGCACGTATCTTGGTTTAGGTGGTGCTTTCTGTATTGTTCCGAGTTTGGAACATTCTTTACAAACAACCATAACTGATCCTTCAATTTTTGCTCTTATTGGATTATGTTCTGGCACTGGTTTGCCACATATTTCGCATTCCATATTAATCAGTTTCCTATGTTTTTCTAATTATAATATATAATATTCCTTATTAATATTTGTTAGTATGATTTAAAATGAATACATTTAAATACTTTAAAATTACAAATTGTTATTAAAGTAAAATGTATATGAATTTTATAAGAACTAACTGGAGATGATTCACATGAATGATTTCGATGATTTGGAAAATTCTTCAAAAGAGCAATTGATTGAAAAGGTTGAATCTTTGAAAGAGGAAATAGATTCTTTAAGAGAAGAAAAATCCAAAGCTAAAAGTAACTTAATGTGGAAAGTTAGGAAATTAGAAAAGGATAAAGTCCTAATAGAAAATGAAAAGATTAGATTAGAAAGAGAAACCAAATCCCTACGTTCAGAAGTGGATAGATTCAGGTCCCCTCCTTTAGTGTTAGCTACAATTACTGAAGTTTTAGATGATCATAGAATGACCGTCAAAAGTAGCACAGGACCTAGTTTCCTTGTTAATTACTCAAAATTCTTAGATGAAAAATTATTGGTGCCTGGTTCCAGAGTTGCACTCAACCAACAAACATTCGGTATAGTTGAAATCTTGCCGTCTGAAAAGGACGCTAACGTTTCAGGAATGGAAATTGAGACAAAACCGGATATCACTTACGATAAAATCGGTGGTTTAGAAGAGCAAATTGTAGAAGTTAAAGAAACTGTGGAATTGCCTTTAACTCACCCTGAACTGTTCGAAAAAGTTGGTATTGAACCTCCTAAAGGTATCCTCTTATACGGACCTCCTGGAACAGGTAAGACCTTGCTTGCAAAAGCTGTGGCTAATGAAACCAATGCAACATTTATCAAAATTGTAGCATCAGAATTCGTTAAAAAATACATAGGTGAAGGTGCAAGACTTGTACGTGAAGTGTTCGAGCTTGCAAAGGAAAAGGCACCTGCTATCATTTTCATAGATGAGCTTGATGCTGTAGCTGCAAAAAGACTTAAAAGTTCCACCAGCGGTGACAGGGAAGTTCAAAGAACCCTTATGCAACTTCTCGCAGAACTTGACGGATTTGAATCAAGGGGTGACATAGGTATCATCGGTGCAACCAACAGGCCGGATATCTTGGATCCTGCATTGTTACGTCCTGGTCGTTTTGACAGATTTATTGAAGTTCCTCTTCCAAATGATGAAGGAAGAAGGGAAATTCTCAAAATCCACACCAAAAACATGTCCTTCGATGAAGAAGCAGATGTTGACTTGCTTGCAAGTTTAACCGATGGCCTTTCAGGTGCAGACCTAAAAGCTGTATGTACTGAAGCAGGTATGTTTGCGATTCGTGAAGAACGTGACAAGATTACTGTGGATGACTTTATGGATGCAATTGAAAAAGTCATGAGCAAAACCAGCGAAGAGGATTTATACAAGTCCGAAGCTGGAGTAATGTTTGGATAAATTTTTTAAAAATAAGCCAATGATGAACCCTATGAGCTCTGATACGTGATGAATGATGGGCGAGCTGAGGCTTATTTTATCAATCTTTTTTTGTAAAACTATATTTAAAAGTAAATTCTAATAGTATAATTATGTTATTTAATAAAAATGATGAAAGGACTAATGAAAGGGTTCTTTATAAAACAAAGCCTAATATGTTTTTAGGTTGTAAAAAAGCTATTTTTGGTGTTGTTTTATTGGCTGTTGTTTTTATGGTATCCCCTATGGTAATTCAGTTCATAGGTAGATTGCAGGTTTATCTGATTTCTCAGATTAAACTTCCTTTAACCAGATTTGCGGCAATAGCATTTTTTGTAGTCATTCTTATTATAATACTTTATATCATTTGGCAACTTCTCAAGTGGTATTCATTGGAGTATACATTGACAGATTCAAGAATCATCATTAAATCCGGATTGCTGTCAACCAAGAAAAATTACATGCCCTACACTACAATTCAGGATATCAACACTTCCCAGAGCATATTCGCCAGAATGTTTAATGTGGGTACTGTTTCAGTTTTCAGCGCTTATGACAACAACCTGATGAGCATTGAAAATGTTTCCGATCCGTCAAAGGTTGAAGATATCATATTTTCAAACATGATGAATCACAGAAGCTTCCAGGATACTCCTCAAAGCTATATCGAAAGGGATATGGGAAGGGGCTTCCAGGACAATTCCCGCAACTATACTGAAAGGGATATGGGAAGGGGCTTCCAGGACACTCGCAGCTATTCCGAAAGGGATACGGGCAGAAGCTATTCCGAAAACAGTTACAATGACGATTATTATGATGAATTTGAACCTATCACACCAATCGCTCATGAGAGAAGTTCACGTCCGAGAAGGGAATATGAATACTATCCCGAAGACTTTGGCTATAGGGATGATAATGTAAAAAGGTATGAATATGAACCTTATGAGGACGAACTGGAATACACTATGGACAGGGCGGTGAACAATTCTTCAGAAAGTATAAGATATGAAGGTGGCCCAAACAGTTTTTCAAATGATTCTCATTATAATGATTCAAGAGATAATTATTCCAATAGTCATGAAGATTATTATCAAAATGACGAGCCTAGAATTCAATATAATGAAAGTCATGAAAACAATTATCAAGATGAACCAAGTCACGTAGCTGAAAAAGAGGATTCCAGTGAAACTGTTATCAGAAGGCATTTTGATAAGTTTAAAAAATAATTTTTTTTTAATATTTAGGTGAATTATAATGGAACTATTATGCATACAATCTCAGGAACATCCGGAATTGCCTTTAGCGGAACTCAAAGCCGTAATGGAATGTGAAAATATTCAGGCTAGTATTAATGTAATCTGTGAAGGGCTGGTTATATTAAGCGATATTTCTGAAGATGACATTGATGACTATTATGAGACATTGACAAGGAGACTTGGATATACTCATGAGGTTCATGAACTTATAGAAAAATCATCAGTGGACAGCATAGAACATGACATTTCACTGATTGACTGGCCTAAATATATAAATGAAAATTTTGCAGTAAGGGTTAAAAGATTCAACTCAGAAGTCGACACTGTTGCTGCAGAAAGAAAGATAGGATCATTGATATTGGATAACTGCGACGGCATCAAGGTGAAACTGAAGGAGCCTAACTCTCTGATACGTGTTGTGGCATTTGAAAATACTCTTTATATTGCTATAGAAAGATTCAAGCTAAACAAGAAACATTTTGTGGAAAGTAAACCTCACAAAAGACCATTTTTTTATCCTGGATCCATGAGTCCCAAGTTGGCCCGCTGTATGGTAAACCTCTCAAGGGTGACTGCTGGTCAGCTATTGCTTGACCCGTTCTGCGGTACCGGAGGAATATTGATTGAAGCGGGACTGATCGGATGTAAGCTGGTGGGTTCTGATATTTACTGGAAAATGAAAAACGGTACAGCCATCAACCTGGACTACTTCGGAATAACAGATTATAGAACATTCAACATTGATGTTCGTGAACTCAAGATGTATGAAAAGGTTGCAAGTGTAGTTACAGATCCGCCATATGGAATATCAACTTCAACCGGAGATATTGAAGGAAACGATATATTTAAGGAATTTTTCATTTCCATGTACGGAAACATGAAGGATGATGCCTACCTTTGTATGGCAAGTCCTCATTATGTTGATTTAAAGCCGATCGCCGATGAAGTTGGCTTTGAAATTGTTGAGCAATATGGAATTAAAATGCATAGAAGTTTGACAAGAATAATTTCCGTTATTAGAAAAAAGCAAGAATAATATAGTTACATTTATATACTAGTTATTTTTTCCTATAGGATTATACTCCTAAAAATTACTAATTTTTCTTTATTTAATAATTTAGATAATTTACATTTTTTATTTTGATATTTTGGCATTTTTAAAATTTTTATTTTTAAATTTTATCAAATTTTATATTTTCATTAAATATTGATTTTTAATATTTTATTTAAGATATAGAATATTTTAATGAAGATTTAATTTATAATATTATTTATTGCAATATTTTTTAATTGAATTTGTTACTAAAATTTGTCTGTCTATTAGATGTGCTATATGTTTTTATGGCGTTGGTCTAAGTCTTATTGTATTTACAATCATGACTATGATGACTGCTTTTCCACATGTAGCTATACTTTAGTGAGTACTTGAGTTTTTTCAAGTATGATGTTGGTTTTGTAGATGTGGTGAATTAGTTACAAATTAATTTGTTTCAAATTTATTGTGTATACTCGTCTATATTTTTAGCGTACTTCATAATACTTATTATTATGTCTGTTATGTGTTCAATTCTGTTTGATCCTGGCAGATGCTACTGCTATTGGGATTCGATTAAGCCATGCAAGTCGAACGAGTTTAGGCTCGTGGCGTACGGCTCAGTAACACGTGGATAACCTACCCTTAGGACTGGGATA
>NZ_JAZQFM010000028.1:0-250693 GCF_045539575.1 Methanobrevibacter sp. | reverse complement strand
AACAATATAATAATTATAAGTTATATTATAGAGTTCATCTGTAACAATTAACATTATTAAATAGGGAGATTAAATATGGTAAAAACAAAAGATAATGTCGTAAAACTTGACGATACCGACATTAACATTTTAAAAATAATCAATGAAGATGTAAGAACATCTTATAGACAAATTTCACGTAGTTTAGACGTTTCTGTAGGAACAGTACATAACCGTATCGACAAAATGGTTAAATCCGGAGTTATCAAAAAGTTCTCTCCCGTAATCGACCATGAAAAACTTGGATTTGTCTTAACCACAATCATTGGTGTTAGAGTAAAAGGTGGAAAACTTAAAAATTGGGAAGAAAAAACTTTCTTCAATAAAAACGTTGTAGGAATATATGACGTTACCGGAGAATACGATGCTTTTTTAATTGCTAAATTCAGAAATACCAATGAATTAAATGCATTCATCAAAGAATTACTAAAAGATCCAATTATAGAAAGAACATACACCCAAACAGTTTTAGATGTTATTAAAGAGGATATGGGATCCTCCAATATTTTATAAAAGAGCAGTATTCTAACTGCTTTTTAAACTTTTTTTGTTTAATTTTAAATATCATTAAATGACCCACTATTTTTACCGAAAAATATGTAAAAAACAAATTTCATCAAATAACCATTAATTACCTTTCATATCGAAGAATAAACATAAATATATAAATAAAAAGACATGAAAAATATATAATATTTAACTAAAAAATTTCGAGGTAATTAAATTGGCTATATGCTTACCCGACACACAAGACGACGCTCCAAGTATACCTATCAAATTAACCAGAGTAGGTGTTACAGGAGTTAAAAAACTATTACAATTAGAAAGAAAAAATAAAAGACCTATAATATTATTACCAACCTTTGATGCATTTGTAGATTTACCAAATGATCAAAAAGGTGTGCACATGTCTAGAAATCCAGAAGCAATCAGTGAAGTTCTTGAAACTGTTGCTAAAGATTCTACAGTTGATGTTGAATCATTATGTGCTAAAATTGTAGAATGTATGATGATAAAACACGAATATGCAAGACGTGTTGAAATCGCAATGACTACTGATTTCATGTTTATGAAAGAGTCACCGGTGACCAAAAATAAAACCCAAGAAATGGCTAACTTAATAGCTAAAGCTGTTGGATACAGAGACGACGATGGAAATGTATCTATCAGAAAAAGTATTGGTGCTGAAGTCATTGGAATGACTGTATGTCCATGTGCACAGGAATCTGTGAGAGAATCTGATAAAAACAAATTATTAGAATTTTTAGACGAAGAAACTACACAGAAAGTATTGGACACTGTTACTTTTGCTTCTCACAACCAAAGAGGTGTTGGAACACTATTAATGGAAGTTCCAGAAGACAGAATTGTTAAAGCAGAAGACCTTATTGACATTATCGAGTCTTCTATGAGTTCTCCAGTGTGTGAATTATTGAAAAGGCCAGATGAAAATGCAACTGTCATGAACGCTCACAGAAAACCTGTATTTGTGGAAGACTGTGTAAGAAACATGATGGAAAGTATTGCAAACAAATATTCTGATTTCCCTGACGAAACTTTAATTACTTCACGCCAAGAAAATCATGAAAGTATTCACAGACACAATGCATTTGCTGAAAAAGTAACCACAATGGGTGAACTTAAAGCAGAATTAAATATTGAATAGGATATGATTTAATGAAAAAAACTTATGAAATTGCAGGACAGGTAATGGGATTTTTTGATGCATTCAAAGGATCAAGACCTGCAATTGATAATGATAACATTTTAATTGTTAGAGGAAGATCAAGAACTGTTATCCCCCTTGACGATTTCGAGTCTAAACTTTTGGAAATTGGTGAAATATTAGGCGGAACCGAACTTGACCCAAATTCCGGAAAAATAGAAGAAATCTTAAAAGAGGGAGACAAAAATATACAAAAGACTGAAATAACTACCAATGCCGTTGATAAACATGGATTCATGAGAGTTAAGGAAGACTTGGAATCAATGGGACTTGTGGTTGAATATAAAATATTTGAACTTCCAAATTTTGAAGTCATTATAGCTATTTGGGAAGATAGAAACGAAATTCCACCTTTATATGTGGAAGTTACCGTATCTGAACATAAAGGTTAAACATGCAATCCATAACAAAAGAAGATATTCTCGAAATATTAACTGCTACCGACAAGGACATAATCAGTTTTATGTTAGAAACAGCTAAATATCGAGAGAATACCCTCATTACTTTTTCTAAAAATATTTTTATACCATTGACCGAAATCTGCAGAAACGATTGCGGATATTGTAATTTTAAAAAAAATCCTGACGATCCACAGGCGATAATTCTTAAAACCAAAGAGGAAATATTGGCTGACCTGAAAGAAGCTGAAAAATATGGCTGCAAGGAAGCAATGTTTGCTTTTGGTGAGGATGCAGACGAAGAGGAAATTGTCAAAACAAAACTCAAGGAATACGGTTATGACAATATGATTGACTATATCTACGATATGTGTCAAATGACCTTAGATAAAACCAGCTTACTGCCTCATACTAACGGAGGCAACTTCAGCTTTGATGCTTTAAAACGTTTAAAAGAAGTAAATGCATCAATGGGATTAATGCTTGAAAATTCATCAAATAGATTAATGGAATTGCCTGCCCACAACAAAAGTCCTGGGAAAAATCCTGATTTAAGGATTGAAACTATTGAAAATGCAGGAAAACTTAAAATTCCATATACTACAGGAATACTGATTGGAATTGGTGAAACAAAAGAAGAAATTGCCGATTCTTTATTAACAATCAGAGATATTTACGACAAATACGGACATATTCAGGAAGTCATTATTCAGAATTTCACCCCAATTCCAGGTATTGAAATGGAAGATTGGGCCGAACCTAGCTTTTTGGATATGATCAGAACTGTTATTGCTGGAACTTTAGTATTTAAAGACACTGATGTCAGCATTCAAGTTCCGCCTAACCTGAACAATGACACTGCGCAAATATTCTTATTATGCGGTGCAGATGATTGGGGCGGCGTATCTCCGGTAAGTCCGGATTTTGTAAATATAACATCCCCATGGCCAGGAATTGATGAACTTGAACAACTGACCGAAGATGCAGGATTTGAATTGACTGAAAGATTATGCGTTTATGAAAAATACATCAATGATGAATGGTTAAACGAATATATTTTAGATAAAATATCTAATTTATCCTAGCATCAACTACAACGTGTTCCACACCCGGAGCATATTTTTTTATTTTATTTATTTTTAACACTTCAACATCCCTGTCACCAGCCTGAGCAATAATTCTCTCAACAGGCCTTGTATTCATCAGTTTTTCAGGAACAGTTTCATGATAGTGAATTACCCCGCCATGATTCAGGCTATCGATTGCTACTTTCAGATAATGGTGAGTTGTCTTTACATAACCCATGACAATCCGATCCGCATTTAGTTTTGGTGTTTCAATCATGCAATCGCCTAAAATTGGAGTGATATTATTTAATTTATTCAATTTGATGTTTTCGCATAGATAATGGTGAGAATTTGGATTGATTTCAATTGCGTAAACCTGCTTTGCTTTAGAATGAACCCCAATCGGAATTGAAAAATAGCCGATTCCGGCAAACATGTCAATGACTGTTTCCCCATCGCCAACAAGTTTCGCAATTCTTAAACGTTCATTATTATTTCCCTTAGACCACATGACCTTTGACAAGTCAAGCTTAAACAGGCACCCGTTTTCTTTATTGATGGTTTCGGTTTCACTGCCATAAAGAATCTTATAAACAGGCTCCCTTTTGGTTCCCTGAATATGGTCAATTTTCATGATAGTTTTGACACTGTGTTTTTTTGATAGGCTTTCAAAATCCTCCTCTGAATAACTATTATCCAATATTAGGATATCTCCAATTTTTTTATATTTCATCATCTCACCAATAAGAAAAGTTTATATATTCAAATAGATAATATTAATATTGTTAGTTTATACTAATAATTGATTCTGATTTTAAATAAATTTAAAACATTAAATTTGATTTTAATATATTACCTTAAGTAGTTGAAATTAGATATTTTAAACTCTTATATGAGGTGAATTAAATGGATGATAAAATATTAGAAGGTACAACAACCGTTGGAATTACATGTAAAGATGGAGTTGTATTTGCAAGCGAAAGAAGGGCTAGTATGGGAAACTTAGTAGCTCATAAAGTCGCAGAAAAAATATTTAAAATTGACGATCATATTGTAACAACCATAGCTGGTTCTGTTGGAGATGCACAAAGCTTAATGAAAGTCATTGAAGCAGAAGTATCATTATACCAAATGAGAAACAATGATGCAATTAGTGTTAAAGCAGCAGCATCACTAACAGCAAACATTTTACGTTCCGGTCCAATGTATGTTCAAACATTACTTGGTGGAATGGATGGAGACACACCATCTCTTTACTCTTTAGACCCTGCAGGAGGTATGATTAAAGACACATACATTTCCACAGGTTCAGGTTCTATCGTAGCTTACGGTGTTCTTGAAGACAGATTCAGAGATGACTTAACAACTGACGAAGGAATTGAAATAGCTATAAGAGCTATCAGAGCTGCTGCTGAACGTGACACATATTCAGGTAACGGATACTTAGTTGCTAAAGTGGATAAAGACGGCTTTGAAATGTTAGATATTGAAAAAATTAATGATATTTTGGATAAGATATAAGCAAAACTAATTTTTCATAACTAACTATTTTTTTATATAATGGTGTGTAGATAGTTTATGAAATTTAACTAATTATAGCTTAAAGCTTTTCATAAACTATAATAATACACATGACTTTTTTTGAAGGGATTATATGACTTCAGACATTTTAGAGGATATTAAAAAAGAAATTTTGCAAAAACTACCTAACGAAATTCAGGTTTCCAAAGTAGAATTTGAAGGACCTGAAGTAGTAGTTTATACCAAAAATCCAGAAATTATAACTGAAAACGGTGACTTGATAAGGTCACTTGCAAAAGAACTTAGAAAAAGAATTATCATTAGATCAGATAAAAGTGCTTTGCTTGAACCTGAAGCAACTATTAACAAAGTTCATGAAATAGTTCCTGACGGTGCTGAGATTACTGATATTTACTTTGATACTGTTACTGGGGAAGTAGTTATTACTGCTAAAAAACCAGGACTTGTTATTGGAAAATATGGGGTAACCTCCAGAAATATTGTTAAAAACACTGGATGGGCACCTAAGATTTTAAGAACCCCTCCAATAAGTTCAGACATTATTGGTAAAATTAGAACCATTCAAAAAAATAGCAGTAAAGACAGGAAAAAATTATTACAACGTCTTGGACGTCAAATCCACCAAGGAAGTAAATACCCTAACGACTGGGCAAGAGTAACTTCAATGGGAGGATTTAAGGAAGTAGGACGTTCATCAATGCTTCTGCAAACACCAAACAGTCGTGTATTACTTGACTGCGGAGTTAATGTTGCAGCATCAGACAATAAAAATGCATTCCCATATTTGAATGCACCGGAATTCTCAATTGAAGAGCTTGATGCAGTTATTATTTCTCACGCTCACTTAGATCACTGTGGTTTTGTACCATACCTTTTCCATTATGGATATGATGGACCTGTTTACTGTACAACACCAACAAGGGACTTAACTACCCTTTTACAATTCGATCATTTAGATATTGCTCACAGAGAAGGTAATCCTTTACCATTTACATCCAAACATGTAAAACAAGCAATTAAAAATACTATAACTCTTGATTATGGAGAAGTTACTGACATATCCCCAGACATCAGATTAACATTGCATAATGCAGGACACATTTTAGGTTCAGCAATCTCCCACATGCATATTGGTGACGGAGCACACAATTTAGTATATACCGGAGATTTCAAATACGAACCATCAAGATTACTTGAACCTGCAACCATAAGATTCCCACGTGCTGAAACCGTAATCATGGAAAGTACATACGGTGGAAGAGAAGATGTTCAACCTTCCAGAAACAATGCAGAAAAAGAAATGATGAAAACCATTTACAAAACCCTCAAACGTGGAGGAAAAGTACTGGTTCCTGTATTTGCAGTAGGAAGGGCACAAGAGTTAATGGTTGTACTTGAAGAGTACATGAGACATGGACTAATCGAAGAAGTTCCTATTTATATTGACGGAATGATTTGGGAAGCAACAGCGATACACACCGCTAGACCAGAATACTTAAGCAAAGACTTAAGAGACCAAATTTTCCATATGGGAAGAAATCCATTCGTTTCAGACATGTTTGAAAAAGTTCAAAACATTGATCAAAGAAAAGAAATTGTTGAAAGTCAACAGCCTGCAATCATCCTATCAACTTCCGGTATGTTAACCGGAGGAAATTCAGTTGAATACTTCAAATGGTTATGTGAAGATGAAAGAAACACATTAATCTTTGTAGGATACCAGTCAGAAGGTTCAATGGGTAGAAGAGTTCAAAAAGGATGGAAAGAAATTCCTCTTGAAGATGATGACGGCAGAACTAGACAATTCTGTGTTAAAATGCAAGTTAAAACAATTAATGGATTCAGTGGTCACTCCAATAGAAGACAATTGATGGAATATGTCAAAAGACTTAATCCAAGACCTGAAAAAGTCATTACTTGTCACGGAGACCCATACAAAACCGTTGACTTAGCTTCCTCAATACACAGAAGTTATAAGATTGAAACAAAAACTCCAATCAATTTAGATTGTGTGAGAATTCATTAATAATATTATATATACTAATTAAAACAAAGTATTAGTATAATCAAAAATGTTGTGGACCCCACAACATTAATTTATTTTATTTTATTAAACGATAGGTGTTAAAATGGTTACTTATTCAGAATCTGGTGTTGACATAGACCTTGAAGCTGTTACTGTTTCTAAATTAGCAGATAAACTCAAGTCAACATTATCATGTAGAGACATTATTACAGACAGCGGCCATTATGCTGCTTTAGTTAAATTAGGTGACAAAGCTATTGCTATGAGTACCGATGGTGTTGGAAGTAAAATCTTAATTGCAGAAATGATGAACAAATACGACACTGTTGGAATTGACTGTATTGCAATGGTTGTAAACGACATTTTATGCGTTGGTGCAGAGCCAATAGCTTTAGTTGATTATCTTGCTGTTGAAAAACCAGACCCTGAAAGAGCTTCTGAAATTGCAGAAGGCCTGGTAAAAGGTGCTGAAGAATCAAAAATCGCAATCATTGGTGGTGAAACAGCATCACTTCCAGGAATCATTAAAGATTTCGACCTTGCAGGAACTGGAATTGGATTTGTAGACATTGATAAAATCATTACAGGCGAAAATATTGAACCTGGAAATGTCTTGATCGGTATCAACAGTAACGGTATACATTCCAACGGATACAGTTTAGCTAGAAAAGCATTATTCGATGACGCTGGATTCAGTGTAGATGATAAAATGCCAAACGGTGAAACCACCATTGGTGAAGAGTTAATCAGACCAACTGAACTTTACGTTAAACCTATTGTTGCATTATTTGAAAAAGAATACAATATTAATGGACTCGCTCACATTACCGGAGGAGGTTTTACTAACCTCAGACGTTTGAAAAAAGGAGTAGGTTACGATATAACTGACCTTCCGGAAGTTCCAGAAATATTCAAATTAATTTACGAACAGAATGTCGACATCAAGGAGATGTATAAAGTCTTCAACATGGGTGTCGGTTTTGTTGTAATCTGTGAAGAAAGTGAAGCTGAAAAAATTATGGATACTTTGAAAGAATACTGTGATTGTCAAATCATCGGTAAAGTAACAGATGATGAAAAAATTACTGTTAAAGCTTTTGAAGGTTCTGAAATTGAATACTAATTAATAATTAAGGAGTGTGAATGAATGAAGATAATGAAAGATAAAGAAATAGCTCTTGTAAAAGAAATTTTAAAAGCATTAGGAGCTAGTGAAGAAGACCAAGAATTAGTGGCTGAAGCTACAATTGATGCGGATTTAAAAGGATTTACTTCTCATGGTCTTGGTAGATTCCCACAATACTTAATTAGTATCGAAGCAGGAACCATAAACTTAAAAGATAACATTACTATTGAAAAGGAAACTCCTGCTATGGCATTAATCAATGGTAACAGCGGATTTGGACAAGCAGTATCCTATAAAGCAATGCAAATAGCTATTAAAAAAGCAAAAGAAATGGGTATTGCATGTGTTGGTGTTCACAATTCAAACCACTTTGGAGTTACCGGATTTTATTCTGATTTAGCATTAAGAGAAAACTGTATCGGACTCGTTCTTGCAAATACCGATCCTGCTATTGCACCTTTAGGCGGTAGCACACCATTAATTGGAACAAATCCTCTTGCATTAGGAATTCCATCCGAAACATACATTACTGTTGATATGGCAACTTCAGTAACCGCTCGTGGAAAAATCATTGAATCCAAAAGAAAAGGCCTTGATTTACCTGACGGATGGGCATTAGACAAAGATGGAAACCCAACCAATGACCCTGAAGCAGCACTTGAAGGATCAATTTTACCATTCGGTGGATTTAAAGGATATGCTCTTTCAGCATTAATCGAAATCTTGACCGGACCATTAGTACAAGCAGGATATGGTCATGGAGTTACCGGTACCGCTTCACCTACAAAAGACTGTACCAAAGGAGACTTATACGTTGTAATTGACCCATCCAAGTTTGGTGACTTTGGTGAATTCGTCAAAAATACAGAAGACTTTGTTTCACAAATCAGAGCTACCGGTGAAAATGTTGCTATTCCAGGAGATTTAGAAGTTAAAAGAATTGCTGAAGCTGAAGCAAATGGAATTGCAATTGATGAAAAATTATATGAACAATTAAAAGGAATCTGTGAAGATTTAGATATCGACATTGACTCCTACATAGAAGAATAATCATTCTTCTTCCAACTCTTTTTTTTATAATTATCGATGATAAAATAAATTACATTCGTGAAAGTAAAATTTATTATTCATAAAGTTAAAATGATATATAAATGGGACAAAACTATATAAATGAACAAATACTTAAATTATTATACTAGAAAATTTAACTATTTTTAAAAAAAAATTTTCTTTTTAAACAGGAGGAAAAAAAGTTATGAAACTTAAAAACTCTTATATCTTATTAATAGCAATGTCAATATTTCTATTAGTAAGTATTGGGTCCGTCTGTGCCAGTGATGCTGCAATGGATGCAGACGCACAATTAGCTGATGACGGATCAAGTGTTGTTCTTGCAAACGATACATCATCCGATGCAAGCGATGATACTAAAAAAATATCTACAACTGTAGTTTCTGAAGATAAAACAATCACGGAAAAAGAAAATGCCACTTTAAGTGTGGCAGTGAAAGATTCCGAATCTAATGACATTAACATTACCGCAAATGATTTGAATGTCACTGAAAAAGATAAAGCTTTAAAATTTAGTTATGTAAATTCAAGTATTGTTTTAACTGATAAATTAGCTGCAGGAAATCACACTTTATTTATTACCTATTTAGGTAATGCAAATTATACAAATTCTTCAACAAAAGTTTTATTATCTATTGTTGGAGAGAAAGATTTGAACGTGTCAAGTACAATCAATGTTAATAGTACTAAAAAAGTTGTTATTCCAGTTACTCTTACCGATCAGGTTAATTTGTATGATATTATTAAAGACAATTTAACCATAGTAATGAGTTATGGTAATGACACCATTAACAATTTCACTTTTGATTTAATTGACAATGCAATCAAATTTGATTATGACATCAATGCTACAACAGCTACATTAAATATAACTTACACTGAAGGAAATAAAACCTACAGCAAAAAAGTTACATTGAACAGAATTTACAATGCTAAAATTGTAGTTGATAATAATGTTAATGAATACTTATGTGGCGAATTTACTTTTAGAGTAACAGATATTGATACAAATGAAACTATTAGCGGAAGAAAATTAAGTTTATACACTCAAGGAAATATCAGAGCAGGATTCAGTGCAACAACTGATGCGAATGGTATTGCACACTTTAAAAACAGAAATTTATATGAATTTGATCAAAACAGCAGTAGTTTCCAAATGCGCGAACTTAAAGTTGGCGATCACCCTGTTGAATTAACTATGGAAAGTCCAATTGTTGCAAATAAAGTAACTACTAATTTAACTGTTAATAAAGCATCCATAAACATTGTAATTAACCCATTTAAAGAGTACTACGGTACATCAAAACAGGTTATCATCAATGTTACTAATGCTAATACCGGTGAAGCAATGAGCGGAGTTATTCTCCACTTATACATGGCAAATACCACTGCAAAAAATTACTATTTCCAAACTGATGCAAATGGAACCAGTAAAATTAACGTGGCAGGATTGGTTAGTGGAACATACGCATTAACAGTTAATAACAACGACACTGAAAACATCAATGAAAAAAGTGTTGACGGAAGCATTACAATTTTACCAAAACCTGTTAAAGTGGCTGTAACTGTGCCTTCAACTTACTATTACAATTCAGGCAACATTGCAACCATCAAAGTTACCGACAAATCCACTGGAAAAGCTGTAAATGGTGCAATTGTATTGGTTCAAGTTTATACTGGTAAAAAATCACAAGGATACCTTTACCAAACCAACAGCAAAGGAATCATAAACGTTAACTATGCTCCTGCTGCAGTTGGATCCCATAAGATAGTCGTAACCGTTGCAGACACAAGATACAGTGCAAGTGCAGTTACAAAAACTGTAAAAGTTAAAAAAGCAAGCGCTACAATTTCTGCACCTAAAGTGACTGGATACTATAAAAGTGGAAAAAATCTTATCATTACTTTGAAAAACTCAAAAACTAAAAAGCCAATTTATGCTGCAAAACTTAATATTAAAGTATTCATCTCCAAATACAGATATTACAACTACAACGGCCAAACTGGATTAGACGGTAAATTAAGAATTTCCCTTGATACCTTTAAACCAGGAACTTACAAAGTAGTTGTAGCGAAAGGAGAATCCAAAAACTTTACTGCAAGCCAAAAATCAACAAGCTTTGTTGTTAAAAAGGCTCCTGTTAAATTAAGTCCAGCTAAATTAACCGCTAAAAAAGGCGCTACTAAATACTTTAAAGTTACTGTGAAAAACACAAAAACCAAAAAAGTAGTTAGCAGTGGAGTTAAAATAAAAATCAAAGTTTACACAGGTAAAACCTCAAAAACTTACACCGTGAAAACTAACGCTAAAGGAATTGCACAGTTAAATGTAAAATCCTTAAAAGTTGGAACTCACAAAGTTGTGGTTTCTTCCGGAATTGCATATGTAACAGCTAAGTCTGCTACATCAAGTATAAAAATAACTAAATAAGAGAAATTAATTTTCTCTTAATCTTTTTCTTTTTTGTATTTTGCGTAAAAACCATCAGTATCAGCATATATTGCATAAAAACCATATTCTTCTGCTTTTTTTATTGATGATTTAATGTATTGTCTTCCCCATGAAGTAATGGCTTTTGCACATTCAAATGAATACCATCTGAAACGTGGGAATCCATAAATACCATACATAGTATTTGCAAGTCTTTTAATAGCTTGCTGCTGTACATCCAATGCCTTTTTTTGTTGAGGATCTTCAGAAGCTTTCATCTCACGTTTAATCCTGAAACGCTCCTGCAAAATCTTATCAATAACTGATGGAATAAATCCCTGAGGATCTTTTTTAAACTTGATTCCATGTTCAGGAGAGATATTGTACTCATCCTCATTTTCTATATCCCCCAAAGTCATGACATCCGGAGATATATTTTTTGAAATAATAATACTTGGATATAGGCTTCTAAAATCGAACTGAACAAGGTTTTCATGAAGGCCAGTTTCAGGCTCTCTCACATATCCTCCTTCGTTGTCTTCAGCATTTGCACGGTCTGCAAAGTTGGAGCCCTGCTTGTTTGGAACGACTTCATCATCGAAATATGCCTGTTTTACCAAAAACCATTCAGCCTGCTGACCTGTAGCCATACGGGATACGTCAAATAAAGGCTGGCCTATTATACGGGTAAGTTCTAAATTGAGAGGCAAAGTCTGTTCTGCAATTTTTAATGTAGAAACCACATCATCCAATGAGTAATCAAATAGGTTATCCAATTCGTCTCCACCGTTATCCCAGAACTCCCAGATTCTCTCACCCGGAACGTCAATTTTCTCTTCACCGAAAAGCTCGTAATAAACTCGCTCCAATGTATATCTTTCAAGTGACATGTAACGTCTCATGACAAGATACAAATCTACATGAATCAAGCCTTTAAAAGAAGCTGCATTTGCATAACCCCTTCTGATATATTTAACGTCAGATCCGTCCATTCCAATATCCAAATCAACACCCATAATCTTTGCGCGGTCTTTCAGGTATGGGAAGTCGAAATTATCTGAGTTATAACCAACAATAATGTCAATATTGTTTTCCTTAATAATCTTTACAAATTCCTGAATCATTTCACGTTCTGATGAAACCTGATTTACAAAGTCTCCTCGACCATCTGAATTGGTTTTTGTTGAAATGACCTGATTTATTCCGAAATTACTTGCAACTCCAATCATGATGATTTCATCCTCTTCGGAGTTAGGCATCCCATGAGGGTTTCTAACTTCAAGGTCAAAACTCAAAATTCTAAACTTTTGAGGATATTCAGGAACCCTTTTTAAATCTTCGGTCAATTTGATTATAGTAATATCCTGTTTTTCACTGTCCAGATTTAAAAATGAATCTAACTCTTCTCCGACAGCAACAACTTCAGTCATCGGGATTACATCCCTATCCATGAGATATCTCCTATAGAATGGAATATCAAATTCCCTTATCTGGAGCACATTTTCCAAATCCCTTAGATTATCCCTGTTTTTAGCCAAATCCTGAGGATGTTTAAATGTGACCTTAATGAATTCAGTATCTATTTGGAAATCCTTTTTGGTGACTTTTTCAACACGCACCCCATCTATGTTTTCCTTTATTTCCTCAATACATTCATCCATATTATCTGACATGACGTACAGATATGGCTCAAATGTGTCATCGAGTAAAACTATGTTTTTATCACCGTCTTTTGAGAATAATCTGATAACAGGCTTTTCTTCAAAAGTAACATAATCTATATCTAAAATAACAACATTTCTTTGCATCTATTCATCTCCAAGAAGATATTCTTTTCTATAGCTGTCTAAAACAGTGTATGTTATTCCTAAAATTAACGGCCCCACAATAAAACCTACAACTCCATATACCAATGGTCCTGATAAAAATCCGATAAGCAATATCAACGGATGTATCTCAGCATAGTGACTTGACAGGACCGGTCTTATGTACATATCCACAGTGCTTAGGAAAAATCCGAAGAGAAGCACGATAATGGCTCGTGGATAATTGCCTGAATAGATATCTATAAAGAACAGTGCCCAGTAAATTGGCCAAGGCCCAAATATAGGAATCAGCTGTAAGATACCAGTCAATACACCTAAGAAAATGCCATAAGGATAGCCTAAAAGTGAATATCCTATAGCCCCAAATATTCCAATGATTACTGATGTCAGGAAGTGGCCATAAAATATGCTTCTTAAAACATCTTTTATTGACTCCAATGTATTGTCAAAGAAATTTTTGGAATCATCCGGAACGAAGTCCCTGATGAATTCTATACATCTGTCACCATCGCGAACAAAATAAAACACTGAACAAACAAGAATAAATAAATCCAAAGTGATATTCAGGAATTTACTTAAAAAGTTAACAGTGTAATTCAATACATACTTTGCAATTTCATTTAAAGAGGAGTTTATTGAGGAGTTTATTGAATTTACATCAATAGGTAGCTGTGAAATAAACTTATCAATATCCACATAATAATTGCTTGCAATCAATGAAGAAATTACTGACGAAATTTCATATGAAACATAAGCAACAAGCAATATCAATGGTATCAGAACCACTATCATTGCTAAAATAATGGATATTGATGAAAATTTTAATTTTGATTGGATTTTATTGGCAACAGGCCTTACCAAATAAGCCAAAATTGCACCCAATAAAATCATGTTCAATACGGGAAAAATAAACATTAATGAAATTACCAATAAGAAGATTACCAGCAATACTGGAGGATTCAAGTAATTTTTAATGTCTACACCCATAATATCATCCTTAAATTAATATTTTACGCCAGAAGCGTCTCTTCTGTATTTTCCAAATTCTGTAATTTGATATATCTTGTCATTTTCAAAAACGGGACCTTCTACACAAATTCTCCATCCTTCACCATCAACACAACATTGACCACATACTCCAAGAGCACATTTCATGTATCTTTCAAGAGAATATTGGGCAGGTATTGATGCATCTTCAAGGATATCGAATATTCCTTTCATCATTATCTCAGGTCCACAGACAAATGCATAATCATAAGTCTCATCTTCAAGTAAACTTACAGTACAATCTGTTGCGAATCCTTCAAATCCGAAACTGCCGTCATCAGTACACGGATGGATAGTTGCACCCAACTTTTCCAGATTGTCAATGAAGAGCAATTCGTCTTTAGTTACTGCTGCTGCAACAACATCAACATTGTTGCCTTTTTTAATCAAATCACTTGCTATTGCATTGATTGGAGCCATTCCTACGCCCCCACCAATAGCCAAAATATTTTTGCCTTCAAATGAATTATTGAATCCATTTCCGTAGCTACCTCTAATTCCTATTTCGTCACCAACTTCCAGGCTGTGCAACTGGGAGGTAAACTCACCAATATTTTTAACAGTGATTGTCAATTCATTATCGTTAATTTGAGAAATGGACATTGGCTTTTCGTTTTTAAAATTCCAAACCATGATAAATTCACCAGGATTCGGACGTCCTAAAGTTTCCATGTCCCAATCAAATTTAAAAGTTTTGATTGTAGGAGTTTCTTCAACAATTTCCTTTATCTGGACTATTTTCGGTTCATTAATCATTTTTACAACTCCCTATGTGCTAGGCCCACCATCTCATCAATTGATGAATAGCCTTTTTCTTTCATGAACTTTTCCAATCCCTTGTTGATGTCATCAAATACTGTGACACCTTCATCCATAATGGCAGTACCTATTTGAACTGCACGTGCACCAGCAAAAATAAACTCAACAACATCTTCAAACGTATAAATTCCGCCAACACCAATTAACGGAATGTCCACAGCTTCATAAACTGAGTAAACATTGCTGATTGCTATAGGTTTTATTGCTTTTCCACTCATTCCTCCGGATTTATGGAATAAAACTGGTCTTGCAACATCAATATTGATTTTCATTCCTGGCCCTAAAGTGTTGATGAGAGACAATGCGTCAGCCCCCGCATCTTCACATGTTTTAGCGATTTCAGTAATGTCAGTGACATTAGGAGTCAATTTAGCAATTATCGGCACTTCAGATGCATCTTTGGCAGCTGAAACGATAGTGTGGCTTAAATTACAATCCTGACCAATAGAAGCACCATAACCTTCCATTGCATGAGGACAGGAGATGTTTAACTCGATCATATCCACGTATTCCTGAACTTCGCTAACCAAAGTAGAGAACTCATCAGGATTCGCCCCATATATTGAAGCGATAACAACATTATTTTCCCTTTCGATTTTTTTCAACTCTTCTTTAAAATTATCTACACCCGGATTTGACAGTCCGATAGCATTTAAAATTCCCCCATCAACTGCAACAGTTGTTGGATTTGGATAACCTGGATGAGGATTTAAAGAAAAAGATTTTGAAACTACTCCTCCGGCACCTGATTTTAAAATCCAATTCATGGATGAGGCATTACTTCCCATGATACCTGCAGCCAGCATCAATGGATTTCTAAATTCCACTCCGCAAACATTTGTTTTCAACATAATATCAACTTTGTAATTAATTATTTAATTAGTTTTTGTAAATTTATCAATGATTTCCTGATATTTTTCATTTTGTAATTTTAAGCTAATAACATTGGTTTTATTAGATTTAATAATTTCTTCTTTGGATTTTATCAAGTTTGAAATCTCTTCATCCTGTTTTTGAATAATAATGTCTTTCTGTTCCAGCAACTTTTCATAAGTCTTGGATATCTTTCTAAGCTGAAGTTCCAGATTTTCAGTATTGGCCCTTAACTGCTCCTTATAGTCATCAATCAAAGACCTCAAATATTTTACCTGATCCTGCTTATCATCAATTATGGAATCCTTTTCCCTTAATTTTTCAGTCAAGTCATCAAGTTCCTTCATCCTGGATTTATCATAATCGATTTTTGTATCCAGTTTGTCTTCCAGATTTTTCTTTTCATATTTGAGCTTGGTGGAATATAATTTCAACTTGTTAATTTCTTCAAGCTTATTTTGAAGTTCCATTGTAAGCTCATCAATTTCGGCATTTTTAAGTTCCAACTCATATTTTAAATCATCTAAACTTTCCTGTGACATGATAACAAATCCAAAAATAGAAAATTCTATAATTTAATTTAAATTTTACTTAAATTAAACTTTGTCATAATATTTATTAAAAATAAAAAAAATATTTTAATTCATGCAATGTTATGTAACTTACTCAATTAAAGGATTTTTAGCTTTTAATGATAAAAATGAGCTAATCTGTGAAAAGTTATTTCCGGAAGATGAAATAATCAATAGATTGGCCCAACTTGCAGAAAAGGAAGTTGTCAAAGAAGAAATGGACATCATAACTGAAGTTTCAAACGATTATGACGAGATAATTATTGAATCAAACAAAAGATTATCCGATTATTCATGTGAAAACCTTAAAATTCAAACCCCCAACCAGGGAGGGGAATATTTAAGAAGCAACTATGACCAGTTCGGTTTAGATGAGGATGAAATAACTGACATTTACCAAAGACTGGCAATCTATAAAATCAAAAAGGAATCTGCAAGTGAAGATAAACATTTAATTCAGGCAATAAACTCAATTGATGAAATCGATGAAACAATTTCAAAACTGATTGAAAGAATCAGAGAGTGGTATGCATTATACTTCCCTGAAATGGATGTTATTAAGAACAATGAAACCTACATCAAACTGATTTCTCAAAACAAAACCAAAGAAAACATCATGGAAGCCAAACCTGATGCCTTCCCAAGCAATGTTCTCGATTTAGAAGACGACATCAACCCCAAAGATTTGGAAATAATGAACACCTATGCAAAATCCATTTATGAACTTCAAAAAACAAGAAAGGAAATCGAACACTACATTGATACCAAAATGGAAGATATTGCTCCAAATTTAAGATTATTAGTCGGATCATCATTAGGTGCCAAATTAATATCTCATGCAGGAGGTCTAAAAAGACTTGCTACATACCCATCAAGTACCGTGCAAATAATGGGTGCTGAAAAAGCATTGTTCAGACATTTGAAAAGCGGAGACAAGCCTCCAAAATATGGATTGATCTACCAACACCCTCAAGTAAGGGGTGCAAAATGGTGGAACCGTGGAAAGATTGCACGTATGCTTGCAGGTAAGATTTCACTGGCCGTAAGAAGAGACGTTTTTACTAAAACATTTGATGAAAATGTATTTAATGAATTTGTCGAAAAAGTAGGGGAAATTGAAAAAAACAATCCATTTCCAACAAAAACTACTAAAAAAAGGAAAGAAGAAAAGGGCAAATCCAAAAATAAAAAGAGAAAAAATAAAAAAAGAAAGAAAAGGAGATAGAGCATGAATGTTTATTTTAAAGATGGTAATGTAGCTACCAAAAATTTAACTCCTGGAATTTCAGTTTATGGAGAAGAGTTAATTAAAGAAGATGATGAATATAGGATATGGAATCCTAGACGCTCTAAATTAGCAGCAGCCCTTTTAAATGGATTAGAAAATTTAGAGATTTTAGACACTTCAAAAGTCCTATACTTAGGTGCCTCAACTGGAACCACAGTTTCACACATTTCTGATATTGTAATTAATGGAAGAATATATGCGGTTGAATTTTCACCCACAACAGCGAAAAAACTAGTTCAACTTTCACGTCAAAGACTTAATATTGCTCCGATTTTAGGTGATGCAACCAAACCTAAAGGATATCTCAACATTGTTGAAAAAGTGGACCTTGTGTACTGCGATGTTGCCCAGCCAACACAAAGTGAATTGTTTATGAAAAATATGAACTTATTTGCAAATGATAATGGTGTCGGATTGTTAATGATAAAAGCTAGAAGTATTGACGTAGTTCAAAAACCTAAAAAGATATTCAAGGAACAAGAGAAGAAATTGAAAGAGAAAGGTTTTAAAATTATTGAAAAAGTAAAACTGGAACCTTACGAAAAAGACCATATTGCATTGCTAGTAGAAAAAAATTTTTAAAAAAAACTAGCTAATTTTCATTGCATAATTGGCGAAAAAATACTTCTAAAAACTATTAAAAAATACTACGAAAAACCCTAAAAAGTATTACTTAGATACCTTTTTATACTAGAAAATAAAATATAAAATATGCTAATGCAAATAAAATAAAAGTTCATTGAAACGTCCTTTAGGTGGATTCACTCTATTAATCACTCCATTTAACTAAAGCCTAAAGGCATGAACTTATTTTATTGAAATACTCTTTTTTTACAGAATTTTTTTCAGAGATGAATTTTTAGTATTTTATTTAAAAAAGTATTACTCAAAAATGCCCCATATCCAATAATAAAATATGGTTGATAGCAAAAAATTATTTGATTAAACCATACAAATTGAAAACAATTTTGCACTAAAAATTTAATCATAATCTAGAAATCCAATTTATACATCAAGTAAAAAACAAAAATAAGAAATTTTTAAAAATTCAAAAAAATGTGTAAACCCGACCCCATTGAAGTTATCTTTATTTTAATTTTATGAATAAGTAAATCAGAGAATGAGTTAAACACTATCAAAATTAATTAATAAAAAATTAAAATAAAAGAAGTTAATGTAAAAATAAAAAGATTAATAAAAGCACATGTAGATGAACTTATAATTTTTTAGAAATTACATCACAAATTGTTTTTGCAATTTCTTTTTTTGAAGCTAAAGGAACAGACAACACATCATCATCAACAATTAAAACCTCATTGTTATCAGATCCGAAATGACATTCATTTCTTGAAATATCATTAGCGATAACCAAATCTGTTCCGGCATCTGCAATTTGTTTTCTTGCACAGCCTATAATGTCATCACGGGAAATGTTAAATTCAGCTTTAAATCCTACCAGGAAAATGTCTGGATTTATTTTTTTAATTTGACGGATAATTTTTGTTGTTGGCTTTAAGTTTAAGAAAAGTGAACTGCTAGAGTCAATCTTTTTATCAGACTTTTGCCTAAATTCAAAATCGGAAACTGCCGCAGTGGAAATAAATATATCATAATCCCCAACTAACTTTAAAACAGCATCATTCATTTCCTGACTGGTTTCAACATGAATCGCATCAAAAACTGAAGGAATCTCAACACTAACATTGGCAACGACTAATTTTAAATCGGCACCTCTAATATACGCTTCTTTAGCGAGTTCCAAACCCATCTTACCGGAAGATTTATTGGTAATTCCCCTGACAGAATCAATAGGTTCGTAAGTACCGCCCAAACTTATTAAAACTTTTTTTCCTTTAATAATATCAGTCCTTATTTAAATTGATTGTTCTCAAAGATTCTAAAACAATATCCTCTTTAGAAGGGAATTTAGCTTTTCCCTCATCCATACGAGGTTTGATGAATGTTGCAGAACCCTCTTCTTTTATCTTATCAATGTTAGGTTTTATTGCTTTGAACATTGAATCGTGCATAGATGGAACGAAAATTATTGGAGTGTTATGTCCGTATGCAGTAATCAATAAAGTGGAAATAGGATTATCCGCTATTTTATATGCAAATTTAGAAATAGTGTTAGCAGTGGCCGGAGCAACTAAAATTAAGTCTTCCTGTGAATATTTCACATGTTCGATCTGCCCTGTCAATTTAGTAACCACTTCATTGCCTGTTGCAAATTCCATTGAATTTGGATTGATAAGCTCACAGGCTGCTTCACTCATAAAACATTTAACTTCCATATCATTTCTTCTTAACTCACGAGCCAGTTTGATTGACTCACTGGCAGCAACACTACCAGTAACACATAAAATAATCATTTTAACACCTGAAAAATAAAAAAAAGAATTATGTTATTTGAATTCCGGACAATACGAAATCAAACACATATAAATTATCTTCAAATTCTGAAATAGGAGCACTATACATTATAACGTATGCTTGCCCTCCTTTTTCAAACCATACTGCCTTATGCTCTTTTTCACCGGTTCCTTGTGTGGATGTATAGACATATTCATAAGCATCCTGACCGCCTACGGAAACCGCACCGGATGAAACTAATTGAAATGAGCTGTCCTTTTGCATTGATTTATAAGTATTATTTACAAAAGTGTTGAAATCCTCTTCAATTGGTTTTTTCTCAACGTTAATGTTAACTTGACCTATACCAAATGAATCAATGGAATCCAATTTTGAAATAGCCATTATTGAATAATTTGAAGTTGCCTTGGAGTTACCCCAATCAGAAGGATACTGAATTGATATACCTCCTTTGGATAATGACATTATATTTAAATCTGAGTTGGAATTGCTACTATCTTCACTGCTTACTGCTGTAACAGAAATCAAGAATAATAAAAGTATTAAAAGAACCATACTTCCTTTTAAAATATTATTTCTCATACCATCACCTCAATTATCCCTCTGTTGTTTCAATATTGCCATTTTGGCCACTACTACTTCCACCGTCACTGCTTGAGCCTTCACTGGATGAACTATCCTGTGATTGATCACTTTGATGACTATTTGAGCTACTGGATGAATCACTATACGAATTCGAATCATCCGCAGTAGTTTCTATATTATTATTCGAATAATCACTATAACTATAATTGCTGTAACTGGTATAATTAGCCGTATTATTGAGTTTTACATCTTCAGTAAATTCAGGGAATGCAGTATCATCAACAATAGCTACAGTTTCTCCTTGAGATAAAGATCCGAAATCCAAATTAAAAATACCATATGCAATTCCTGCGGTGAATCCTATTACTAAAATTAGCAATAACAATAGCTTAAAGGTTCCACTATCCATTCCAGGTTTTTTCTTTTTATTGTATTTAGCATCAGATTTTTTAGGATTAATAATATACTTTTGAACTAAATCTTGTTCTTCTTTTTTCTTGTTTTTGGTAGGTTTTCTTTTCCTTTTTTTGCCAGTATCCTTAGAAGATTTGCCTTGCATTGATCTAATTCTTCTAGTAGCGTCTCTAGCATCAATAGAGTTTAATTTATCTTCATATTTTGATCTGAAATAACTATACTTTTCAGCAGATATTTTACCAGACCGATAATCTGATTCAAGATTATCCATGACTCTAATGAGTTTTTCTCTATCATCTGACATATTCCTACCTCCCTGAATTTGTACATTTATTAGTTTATATAAACCTTAATTTAAAGTTTACTTAAAATTCAGGATAAGAACCTAAAACCTTCAAAAAATACGTATGATTATCAATTTCTTCCAATATGTTTTGAATCAATTCATCATCTTTGTGACCATTAAAGTCAACAAAGAATAAATATTTGCCTAAACCTTTTTTTGAAGGCCTTGATTCAATTTTAGTTAAGTTGATGTTGTTTTTTTCAAATATTCCTAAAATATTATATAATCCCCCAGGCTTGTCCTCATATATTGAAAATATGATGGAAGTCTTATCTTTACCTGTCATTTCATGATCTTTTTTTGAAACGACGACAAATCTGGTTTCATTATTGTCAACATCCTGAATATTTGATTGTAAAATTTCCAAACCATATAATTCTACAATTTTTGAGTTTCCGATAGCTGCCTTGGAATTGTCTCCGATTATATCCTTCGCAGCTCTGGCAGTACTGATTGCATAATGTGGCTGGATTTTGTTTTCACGGATAAATTCCTGACACTGTGCTATTGCCTGAGCATGGGAATATACATCTTCGATATCATCCATTGTACAGCCGGGATTGACAATCAGGTTCTGATTAATTGGAATTATGATTTCCCTATATATTTTCAAGTCAAATTTATGGGCCAGTGAATCCAAAGTAATACCTACAGGTCCTTCAATAGAATTTTCGATTGGAATAACACCAAAAGAGCACTCATCATTAACTACACTTTCCATGACTGCCGGAATTGTACAGTACGGAATCAGTTCATCACCGATAAAATTAGCAGCTTCATGAGTGAAAGTTCCCTTAGGACCTAAAAATGAAATTAGTGTAATTTTTAAACCCCCTAAAAATAAAAAAAAAGTAGTATAGTTAAAAAACTATACGAAATTTAAGATTCTAATTTTTCAATTAGTTTTAAAATATCTGTTTGTGTGATAATACCTACCACTTGGTCATCTTCAACAACAGGCAAACCGTTGAATCCGGTTTCCATCATTATATTAGATACTTCAGTAATAGACATTTCTTTTGTCACATAAGTTGGGTTAGTAGACATAATGTCTTCAATTAAAACCTCTTTAATTTGAGATTTCTGATACTTTTCAGGAACATTTTTTCTAAAGTCAATGAATGCTCTCATCAAATCTTTAGATGTAATCATTCCAACAAGTTTTCCATCATCAATAACAGGCAATCTTCCAACATGAGACTCGATCATCAATCTTCTTCCATGAATGAGCCTTTCAGTTGGAGATACTGAAACTAACTCTTTTGACATTATCTCTTTTACAGTTATCTTATCAAATGCGATTCCAGTAGCAAGAGTGACAAAGTCTGCTTTTGAAACGATTCCAACCATCTGTTCATCATCCATGACAGGAACAGAACCGATTCCATTTTCCAGCATTAATTTTGCAACATCTTCTAACTGCATTGATTGCGGAACTGTAAATACATCTTTAACCATTACGGATGAAATATGAAGTCTTGATGCAGGCATGCTTTCATATTTTGAAGAACCGAGCTTATTAGCTATGTCCCTTTCTGAAATAATACCAACTAATTCTTTATTGTTAGTTACAGGTAAACGGGATACATTGTGTTTACGTAACAATTTCAATGCATCAGAAAGATTTTGATCTTTGTCTACAGTGATTAAATCCTCAGACATCAAATTCTTAATTTGCATATTATCATCTCCTTAATAAATCAATTTAATATCTTTTAACAGCGTTTAAAATATCTCTTTCAGTGATAATTCCCATAATGTTATCATCTTTAACAACTGGAACTCCACCAATGTTTCTTTCAGCGAAGAGTTCACATAATTCGCCGATAGTCATAGTAGGTTCAACAGTTACTGGGTCTTTAACCATAATGTCGGAAATAACTGTTTTTAAAACATCAGTTGCTAAATTGGAATTCAAGTGATCAAATAATTCTTTTGCGTTTAGGAATCTGATAACATCAGTAGAGGTTAAGATACCTAATAATTTTTTAGCTGCTTTAGAGATATCTGCTTCACCACCAACGATTGGAATTCTTCTTAAACCATTTCTAACCATGATTTTGCATGCCCCTTCAAGAGGAGTTCCAGGGGTTGTAGTGAATACTTTAGTACTCATATAATCTTGTACAGTTTCTTTACCAGCCATACCTGCTAAAGATAAAGCAATGTCCCTTTCAGTTACGATTCCTGCAAGTTTTCCTTCAGAATCTGTAAGAGGAATTGCACCTAATTGATTAGCCAACATTGTTTCAATAGTATCAGCAATTGAAGCTTTGTTAGATAAAGTAATCAAATCACGAGTCATGATTTCTTTGATTGGTTCATTGATAGCAGCTAAGAAGTTATCTTCGTATTTTTTCTCAATAATGTTGAATTTTTTTCCTCCACCAAAGAAATCTAAGATATCCATTACTGTTACAATACCCAATAACTTGCCGGAACCAGGATCTGTGATTGGTAATCTTCTGAATTCATGTTCCATCATTACTTTTGCAGTGTCTTTTATACTTTTTGAAGGAGGGATAGAAATAACATCTCTAGTTGCAATAGCCATTATGTCTCCTTCTTTGTCGTGAACTTTGGTTTCACGTTCAACTGCACCTGTATTTGATTTTCTATTAATGGATGTTTTATTTTTCATTTACACACCTCAATTTACAATTGCTCTTCAAAAATTAAATAAAATCTATATCAAAAACAAAATTCACTCAATATCCAAAATCTTATGGATTTGAGGAATGGTGGAAACTTCAAAATATTGCCCAACAATTTCAGAAAAATTAAATAATCTAAAATTAATATCGCTCCAGTCTGATAGAGGACTAGAAGGTTGGATAATTATTTTAAGGTTGCTTTTGTTAGAAATATTCTCGGATAATTTTTCAACTACCTCTTTAAATGACTTTATTTTTGTTGAAGGCAATATAACTACTTTACAATATACATTTATGCACTTCGCCATTAATAAATTTAGTGATTTAATTTCATTAATAAAAATGCTTTCATCAAAATCGCCGTCAAAATGCTCAGGTAACTTTATATCCAATGAAACCATGTCCAATTTATCAATCAAATCAATATTGTCTGGCAAAGTACCATTAGTTTCTAGCATGATATTTAAATCTAAATTTTTACCAACTTCATTAATAAAGTCAGGATATAAGCTAGGCTCACCTCCAGTAAATGAAACAGTCTTGCAATCAGGAGTCAATAATCTATTGATTTCCTCAGTCACTTCCTGAGGAGTCATTAACTTGCCTGATTTCTCAGATTTACTGTCATTGGTGTCGCAATAATTACAATTTAGATTGCAACCTGCAAATCTAACAAATATTTGTCTCTCACCTATTAATAAACCTTCACCTTGAAAAGATGAAAATATTTCAATAATCGGAGCTTTCATTATAAATCTTTCCTATACATTGCTCCTTGACCTATTCCCTCATTAACACATACTGCAACATATCCTAAATTATCATATGTTTCTGAAAGTTTACGTGCCAATGTTTCTGCGAAAAATTTTGATAGCTCTTCAGCAGAAGTGTAAGGAAGAGGTAAAAACACACAATCCACAGACGGAATGGAATATGCTTTACCGTCAATTTTAAAGTGAGCTGTTTTTTGTTCCTTTAAATCAAAAATTGAATCGGATTTTTTGTCAAAATCTTTAAAATCAATTAAATTATTATAAACTGGGATCAATAATCTGTGGTCCAGTTCATCGCAAATTGCTTTAGTATAAGCTTTAACATCTTTGAAATCAACTACAAATTCAAATTCACCTGCTCTTTCACCTTCAATTTCAACATCTACAAAGTAAGAGTGCCCATGAATAAATCCGCATGATTCATGTCCTGGAATGACATGAGCAGATGAAAACCTTAAATTTGATTGAATACCATTAACTAAAATTTTCATATTAACACCTTAGTTTTACTAATATCTTTTTCAATTGTTTCCAATTCATTGATGAATCTTTCTGCAGTTTCATTAACTAAACCCACCAGATTATCTTCATTGAATATTTGCTTGCCATCAACCCTAATGTCATAAAGACCAATTGTCTCAACATCATTTGGAGTTCCCTTATCTTCCAGGTTAAGTGCAAAGTGTATTTTTGCTGAACTCAATGACACACTGGCTATTGAAATAGACAGTTTTCCACCGTCAACAAATATGTCATCGCCTTCCCTTTTGGAGGAGATGCCTTTTTCAGTTAGGATTTCTCTGAATATCATTACCAATAGCCTTTGTCTTAAATAAGCAATCCTCATGTTTGGAGGTTGCTGGTCAAAAAATTCACAAATAAAGTTAACCATATAATTTGACTTAATTTCAAGACCTACATCTGCAAAATCTTTTAAATTATCAGGAGTAATGTTAACAGGACCAATCCATGTTATAATTGATGAGCCATATATTCCAAATTCCTGAAATGCCCATGACGGATTGATTTGACTTCCATCATATTCAAAAATTTCATCAATGTGTTTATGAATAATAGACATGAATTATTATTAGATTATATTTTTATTTAAATATTAAGATGAAATCAAAAAATAAATTAATACTGAATGTAAAATTAGTATTGAGGAGATAATATGGAACAAGTACGAACAAGAGATTTCATTTACACAAGCGATGATTTGTATTTCGCATCAACCAATTACATTCACCCTGAAAACAGAGTAATTTCATTTTTAAGATATGTGCCTGACCCTGAAGGGGACCGTGAAAAGGACGGTAAAAGATACCGAAAAGTAGGATCTGAAGAGGCATATACATACCTAAGAGAAAATCATCCAGATTACCTGTATTTTTCTGAAGTCACCAATGTAGAAATGATGGGAGTTCCACTAGACAAAGTTGTAAGAGTAATTAAACCTGAAAATAGACTTTTAGGACTTAAAAAGACATTTGATGAAGGAGGAGAAGTTAAAAATCCTGAACTGATAGCAAAATTAATGGATGTTGCAGACTTTTTCCACTTCATGGCAGACATCCCATATGACAATTTAGGAATTTCAGGCTCAATCTTGCCAGGACTTCAAAAAAGTGATGTTTCAGATTTGGACTTCGTGGTTTATGGCCTTGACAACCACAGAAGGGCAATTGCAGCTTTTAAGGAACATCGCGGAAAAGAAGTCTACATTGAAGAAGTGGACAAACACATCACCGTTGAAGGAATTACAAATGACTATTGGGATTTTGTATACGATAAAAGAATGTTTGATGAAAGTTTGACCAAAGAAGAATTCAGATGGTATGAAAATAGGAAAGCCAATAGAGGAACAATCAACGGAACCTTATTTGACATATTGGCTACCAAGGATTATGATGAAATCGAAGGAACCTGGGGAGATACAGTCTACGAACCTCAAGGAATATCTAAAATAGAATGCGACATTGTTAGTGCACTTGGAGCATTTGACAATCCTTCTTTATACACCATTGAAAATGTCAAAGTTTTAGATGGAGTTGATTTCGAGCTGACAGAAATTGTTTCATTTACCCATACCTATGCAGGGGAAGTTATTGATGGAGAACATGTCATTGCCAAAGGAAAAGTTGAAAAAGTCATCATCAACGGAGAATTCAGCAATTACAGACTTGTTGTCGGAACCACCCGTGAAGCAATTGACGAATACTTAAAGCTTAAGGAAAGTCCAGCTTAATATCATACATGAGAGTTTACACTCTCACACCCTATTTTTTAAACAACTGTTAAAAATTCATGTCATATTTTATTAATTTTTCACAATTTTAAACAAAACGAATATTATTCATTTAAAAAAACAATGAATATCTATTTTATTCAACGATTTTAAAGAAATAATAAAGGGAGTTAACAAAAATAAACAAATAATATATAAACTTCAAACTCCTAAAATAATAATATTCAATTAAATGTGATAATATGACAGAGACAAAAAAATCAGAATGGAACAGTAATCTTGCATTCATGATGGCAATGATTGGTTCTGCTGTTGGTCTTGGAAACATCTGGCGTTTCCCTAACGTTTTATACTCCAACGGTGGAGGATCATTCATGATTCCATATATCGTTTCTTTATTCCTGCTTGGAATTTCATTTGTTTTAGTGGAATATGCAGTGGGATTCAAGTTCAAGAAATCATTGGCAAGAATATTGTTTTCAGTAAGTAAAAAACTGGAACCAGTAGCATGGTTCATATTATTAATCGTATTTCTAATTACAACCTATTACGTCTGCGTAGTGGGATGGGACTTCATTTATATTATATTGAGTTTAACAAAAGCATGGGGAGCAAATCCAGATTTATACTTTGCAAATAACGTTTTACATGCAACAGATTCAATGTCCGGAATATTTACTATCGTACCGAATGTTCTCGTATCAGTATTTGTCATTTGGTTCATGGCATGGTTCATTATCAAAAGAGACTTGAATGACGGTATCGGTAATGTCAGTAAAATTTTACTACCGCTTCTTTGTGCGATTGTCGTAATTATCGTTGCATTCTCCCTAACATTACCTGGAGCTTCTATCGGTTACACCCAGATATTTACTCCTGATTGGTCAACTTTAACCAATTTAAATGTATGGCTGGCAGCGTTTGGACAAATCGTATTTTCCTTAAGTTTAGGTATGGCAATTGCAATGACTTATGCAAGTTACTTGCCTGAAGGTTCAAAACTAGTTGACAATGCAGTCATCGTTGCATTTTCAAATTCCGGTTTTGAAGTGTTTAACTCAATTGGAATATTCTCAATTTTAGGATTCATGACATTATCCACAGGAATTCCATTCAATGAACTTGTAACCGAAGGAACAGGTCTCGCATTCGTTGTTTTCCCACAAGTATTCAATACAATGGGAGGCGTTGCATACATTATCGGACCGTTATTCTTCCTGTGTATTCTCTTTGCAGGAATCACATCAGTCATTGCACTTCTTGAGGGAGTATGTTATTCAATTTCAGAAAAATTCCTTATTGAACGTAAAAAGACCGCAACAGTTGTTTGTATCGTAGGATTTTTAATTTCCTGTATCTTTGCAACAGGTGCCGGAAGTACTATTTTAGGAGTATTTGATGCATACTTAAACAATTTCGCATTGTTATTCGCAATACTTCTCGAATGTATAATCTTCGGTTGGGTTTACAAATTTGACGACCTGATTGATACATTGAACAGTAACTCATCAATCAAAGTGGGAAAAACCTGGAAAACCGTTATCAAATACATCTTACCAATTTGTATCTTCGGTCTTTGGGCTCAAGGAGTTTACTCAACAATAAGCTCTGCCGATGGGCTGAGCCTTACCATCATGGCAATACTGACAATCGTATTAATAGTAGTACCATTTATTTTTGCAAAATTGCCTGCAATCAATAAGGATTACTACAATGTTTAAAATTGACTTAAAATAGCTAAATTATTAGCTATTCTCTTTTTTTATTTTACTTTAAAGAATTTAAAGCATTTATAACTTCTTATTTTTTATATCAGAAAGTTCTAAGTATTATTACAGAATTTAAGAGGTTATAAAATGATAAATGTTTCTTCGATTAAAACCCACATGTACTGTCCCATGAAACTGTACATACAAAATCATGTTGATGTAAGTGAAAATGAGGACTTTCAGCTTGCAATTGAAATAAAAAAGCTTAAAATTGATATTTTAGATTTGATTCAAAAGAACATGCGCAAAATCAAAAAGGACATGGGCCTTGTGCAAATAGAACATGTTCTTTCAGAAAACATAGATTCATACATAAAAAGCACTGCAGACGCAATAATATCCATGGATTTAGGGCTAGACAATGAAAAAATCAACCAGATTATTGACGATGCCTACTTTAACATAAAAATCACTTCTTTAAAAATTAAACAAGCCATGACAATCCTTGATAAAAATGCATTCGCCATAATAGATATGTTCTTTCCAAATTCAATGTATTCATACCTATTAAAAGATCCACAACTTGAATTGATAGGAATGTGCGATAAAATTGAGATAATTGACGGCAAATACTATCCAGTCGCCATTAAAAGCTCTAATCCACCCGTCAAAGGAGTTTGGGACCAAGATGCCATAGAGCTTGTAGCGTATGCAATACTTCTTGAAGAGGAATTTGAAACAGAAGTCTTTGTGGGATTTGTTGATTATGAAAAAATAGGAGACAGACGCCCTGTTGTAATGGATGTCAATCTCAGAAAAGGATTGTTTGACGTGATGCGAGAAGTTAAAGAAATAACCGATAACAAAAAACTTCCAAATGTCAGCAAAAATCCAAGAAAATGCAGCCATTGCGAGTATAATGAAATCTGTTTAAAAGATTAAAAAAAGATTAATTAAGTAAATAATGATTAAAAAATCATTATTTACCAATCAGAGAGTTGTAACAACTCATCTATATGTCCATAAACATGAAATTTAAAATTTAATATTATCTCCAAGCCTTTCAATATTGAAAACCGCAGTATCTGCAATGGCCATTACTGCCAGAACACCAGCCTGAATCGGATCAGTTATAATCAAATCAGCATATTCTGTTACACTTCCAGGCATGTTAAGGGAAATTACAATCAAATTACTCTCTTCCTTAACTTTTTTAACAGATTCAGTAATTTCTCCACCCATAAGAGAACCTGCAAGAACAAGAGCACTCACACGAGGAAGCCTAGATATAGCTTCAATAGCTTCTGCTAATGGTTTTTCACCAACCAACGGGATTGTATCAACACTTATACGTTCCCCACGTATATTATGCCTGTCCGCTTCAGTTATTGCACCTGTAGCAACTTGGGATACCTGTGCTCCACCACCAACAATAATTATACGTTTACCCCATATGTCAAATTGAGAACCATGCAATTCAACCAATTTCACTTCAGAAATATTATTTAAATCCTCCAATAACTCGTCGATATCTTCAACATGTTCCAATTCCAAATTAATTGAACCCATATTGTTCTTTTCAACGAAAAGGTGAACATAACTAATGTTAGCACCATGACTGGTGATGACATCAGTAATGTCATCCAATACTCCTTTTTTCTCATCAGTTTTAATTGTTAATGTATAATCACTCATTTTTTGGCCTGATTTTATCTAATTCTGCATGTGCTCGTTTCCATAAGCTTAAAAAATTATCTTCTTTAGATACTGGAATAACCTTAAGACCTAATGCTTTATGTTCAGCTATCCATTCTTCATGGAAAACTGGTATTTCTATTTTAATTGGCTCAGAGGTTTCATTTACGATTATTAAGTTTCTGTAAGGAAAATCCCATTCGACAATGTATCCTCCAAGACTTACCATATGATATGGTCTCATAACAAATTTCATCAAATCACCTCTATAACAATCCAATCACAATAGCTAAAACACCTAACAATGTAGTTCCGAGAATTGTTGGCAATAATTGTCTGTTTGTAAATACTGGGGAGAATGCTGAAAATATTCCCATCATAAATACGAATATCAATGCTACAACAATATTGACTAAAATACTCCAGGATGTAATCACTGGCGGAAGTCCTAAGAACAGCACTGAGAATAACACACCAAGCACCATCATGAAGAATCCTCTTGTAAGATATACGACAGCCCTGTATTTTGCTGCATATTCCATGTATGGCCCTTCAATAACATCACTTTTTGCCTTGATGATTGAAAATGGATACTCATTCAATATAATCATGTATCCAATGAAAAATACTATTGCTGCAATTGCACCTGATACTGTGAACAGGAATGGACCATGAGCATGCTGATATGAAACAATATCTGCCAAGAAAATACTTCTTGCTTGAGTTATAGGTGCAAACAATGCCAAATACAATGGGAATGAACCATATGTAATCATTCTTAGAGATCTTCTTGAACTTATGTCTTCAATAAATGATCTTGCAGCATTATTGTGAACTGCACCTTTAATTTGGTCAGGGAAAGGCATTCTAACAGACATTACTGATTTAGACAATGCTCCCATCAGTACATAACATATTTCCTCAACTTTTAAAAGTCCTACAATAGCAACTAAGCTTGAAAGAGCAGGAATTGCAAAAGCCTGAGGAGTTAATGCTATAAGTAAACATGTAACTACGATAAAGCAGATTACCGGCAAGGATTTATATAACCCTGGAACTGGAGATTCAACCTTAACGTTTTCTTTAAAGATGAATTTGATTGGAGCCAATATTCCTGGAGAAATTACAAGTGGCCCAATCCTTTGCTGAATTCTTGCATGCACATATTTCCTTTCAATACCCGGCAGGAATGTTGAAATTATAAAACATGCTATAACAGTTACTGCCGCAACAATAATAGAATTAATCATAACATTTGAAAACATTTTCTATCTCCTGATTATCTCTATTGCTCTGTCAGTACATGTAAAACAAGGGTCACATTGTACAATACAAAGTTGAGCATCAGTAATTTGATCTCCAATGCATGCATACTGCATAGCACCAATGTTTGCCATTGATGGAGTTCTAATTATACAGTGCCTTACTCTTCCACTTTCAAGTGCATAAGAATGATACAGTGTTCCTCTTGGAACTTCTATATAACTTTCAATGATGTCAGTGTCAAACATTTCCCAATCTCTGTTAACTACTTTTCCATCAGGAATGTTTGCGATAGCTTGACGAATAATTTTAATTGATTCAAATGATTCAAGAGCTCTCATGACCAAGTTTGATTTTACGTCACCGTCAGGTTGTGTGATTACGTTGAAGTCAAAGTTATCATATTCGAACATGGTTGTCCTGAGGTCTCTTGCAACACCGGTTGCTCTTAAAGTCGGTCCAGTCACTGCAAGTTCAATAGCTTGTTTTTGAGGAAGCACACCAATTCCGGTAATCCTTGACATGACAATTGAATCTGCTGTAAATCTTTCTACAAATCCTGTAAGGCCTTCTTCAATTGCATCCATATCATTTTTAAGCCTTAACAATTTTGCTTCATCCAAATCACATCTTGGCCTTACTCCACCTAAAACGGAACATCCGTATTGAACTCTGTTCCCACCAATCATTGCAAGCAGTTCCATGACTATTTCCCTTAAGTAGAAAACCCTCATTGAAAATGTTTCATGAGACAATACTTCACAACCGTGTGCGAGATACAAGAAATGTGAGTGTAAACGTTCAAGTTCACCCATTATAACACGAATGTATAAAGCTCTTTCAGGAATTTCAATACCTAAACCCATTTCTGCAGTCCTGCATGAGTTCCATATATGTGAATTAGAACAAATTCCACAAATCTTTTCTGTGAGTGAATTTGCCTTTTCCACAGGAAGGCCTTCCATAATCCTTTCAATACCCCTATGGTTAACACCAATAGTGATTTCCGCTTCCTGGACTATTTCATCTTCTACAAAGAATCTTACCCTATATGGTTCCAATGCAGCAGGGTGAACTGTACCCATTGGAATTTCGGTTTCAATAATATTGCTTCTTGGTACTTTTTCATCCATTTAATCCCCTCTTTAATCCGCATCCAATAATATAGGTAACAGTGATACAACTCCAGCTAAAACATCTTGAGGCCTTACGGCACATCCTGGAACTTTTGCATCTACTGGTATAATATTTTCGACCGGTCCTTCAATCTCTTCGGACGGAATATCTCCATAACAGTTTTTGTATACTCCACCCATCAAAGCACAACTTCCTGCAGCTACAACCAATTTAGGATTAGGAATAGCATTATAAATCTCTTCTAAAGGCTTTCTGTTCAAGTGTGTAACCGGTCCGGTTACAACAAGCACATCAGCTTCACGAGGATTCCATGTTAAATACACATTATATTGTTCAGCATCGAATCTTGGTGACAATATTGAGTTTACAATTTCAATATCACATCCGTTACATCCGCCGGTGTAAACCAACATGACATGAATTGCCCTTACTCTTGAAAATGACTTAATTCCCATCTAATCACCATCCTCACTATTTCTCAATACAGTTGTATCTGACAAGTATTGTGCAATAAATTTAAGTTTATCATCTGAAATTTTAAATGGTTGCTCGATAAATTCAGACACGTCAACTTCCTGATCACCAACACAGCTTGGGTGAATAGTTCCTTTTTCACCGTAAAGTGAATATATAGGACAGAAGTCATGACAGTAATAACATACAACACATTTTTCAAGATTAATTTCAGGTACTTCACTTTTAGTCCAATCATCAGTTATCTTTACAGGGCTTGCTAATTTTTTCATCTCCACTGCACCTGTTGGACAGACATTGACACAACCTCCACATCCAATACAAGCTTTCTCATCGACTCTGTCGTCAACTTCTACTGAAAGGGTTGAGATTTGCCTTTTAAGCTCCATGTCTGTAACTCTATCAGCTGCAAAAAAGATTCTTTTAAAGTTAGTAAAAGCTCCTTCTAAAGCTATTCTAAGTATATTTCTCATTTAAATACCCTCTATTGAATCTTTAAAATTTCTTTCGAATAAAAATGCCCTTGCAGGACATGCGTTTTTACATGCTCCACAGTAAGTACATTTTTCATCATTCACTACAAAGTTACCATCAATTTCCTCAATCGCATCATATGAACAGGTCTTATGACATAATCCGCAATGCATACATAATTTTTGTTCAATGAAGTTAAATCCATCTTTAATTTCATTTTTATACATTGTGGTTTTTGGAATTGCGTCAACAGGACAGTGAACAGCACAGTTTTCACATAATATACATTTATCAAGGTCAACTGATATTTTATCCCTGTTCAATGTGATTGCGCCCTCTTGACATACTTCTGAACATATTCCGCATGAAATACAATCATCTGTAACTTTACCATCCCAACTAGCAGTCATGTATTGACGTGCATGGGTCTCATCACATACCTGGACACATTTTCCACATGAAACACAGAAACCAGCAAGAGTTGTCAATTCTTTTTCTTCATACTCATCAAAGATGAACATTTCCTCATCTTCTTTTAGAGTGTGAATAGGACAGAATTGTATCTGTTTTCCGTGATTTCTGTTTTCTGTATCCATAGTCGGATCATATCTGAGAGTTCCGAAAGATTTTTTAAGTGAATCATTTTCACAGACATCGGAACATAATCCGCAGTTAAGACAAGAAATTATTTTGCCAGTTGGTTTTTGATTAATCTTATTAACAACAATTTTTGAGTCCTCAACGGAAATTGCATTATGAGGACATGCCTTCATACAATTTAAACAGAGTGTACAATTTGATTTGCTGACTATTTGATGTTTATTCATGGATCCGTTTGGACAGACATCCTCACATAGTCTGCATTCACTACAAATTCCTTCATCCCTATCAATTTTTACATGAATTGCATTTGTTGGACAATACTCCTGACATCTTCCACACAAAATACACTTATCAGTGTCTGTTCCGAAGTAGGATCTTGTGACTTCCTTAACTTCATTTTCCTTTTTGGAACGAAGACTTTGTAGTGGAGGATTTAGAATATTGAATGATTTTATTAAAGTTATTTGCTTGGATTTTTCCATTTCCCATCCGTCAACACGGTTTGGACAGACTTCTGAGCAAACTCCACAACGTGAACAAATACCGTATACAATTCCATCTTCAATAGTGATATTGTTTGTAGGGCAATTGTACATACACATTCCACAGCCATTACATTTAGCCCTGTCTACTACATACCCTCCATAGCTATTCTCGAAAATTGCTCCATTAGGACAGTTTTTATAACATATTCCGCAAGTAAGACAGCTAAACGCTTTACCATTAATGAATTTGATAGCTTTTGTAGGGCATTGTTTTATACAATCTCTTTTTCCATCACATGTATTAGTCGATAAAAACATTATAAAAACTCCTTATTTACTCCGTGCAAATAGTAGTTTGCCTACAAAAATTCCTATTAATGCAGATAAAAATGCAGTTGAAACAGGCAAGTCTGTGTAAAACGGATAATTACCTGATTGCCATGCTACAATTATGCCTGCAATTAATATTACCGCAAATGAGCCAAGGGTGAATTTTGCATCACTGACATTGAGTTTGATTTGTGAACCTATTAGCAAACCCAATATCAAACCGAATATTATTGGTCCGAATGAAATCATTTCTCACCCTCCTCAACTAACTTTTTAAATCCTGCAAATGCTATAACAATTGAGGAAAGACCTACAAATACTTTTAAACCTACGAAAATATTGAGGTATGGAATGATTCCGGCATTAGTCACATCAGGATAATGGAATACATTCTGGATTGCAGCCGGAACAATATTCAGCAAATCTGTTCCGAAGTTGTATAGGTAAAATCCACCTACGAACAAACCGATCAATCCGAAAATGATAAATCCTAATGCGCCAACGGATTCTAAAACTTCAATATAAGCGTGAGATAATTCTAATGGGGAATTACCTAAACCATAAACAAGAATGGACAATATAATTCCACTAGCAATCATTGCACCACCTTGGAAACCTCCACCAGGAGTGATGTGTCCTCCAAGGATAGTCATTATACCTAAACAGATCAATATGATTGAAATAGGCAAAGATATGATTTTTAATATTACACTACCCTGATTCATTGTTTATCCCCCAATAATCCTCTACCGAATATTAGTAAAACTACTAATCCAGCAGTTAATAATATAATTGATTCGCCTAATGTATCGTATGCCCTGAAATCAAAAATAACTACAGTTACAAGGTTCGGAGCTATCTGTGTTCCAAGTGCATTGTAAATATTACTTACACCAGGGTTGATGATGCTGCTTAAATGGAATATTGCATCAAATAATGTAACAGAGAATATTGCTGTCATTACTGCTGCAAGCAAATTACGAATTGTATTTTTACTAGACAAGGTTACCACCCCAGTAAATAAATGTAACAATAATAGCGAGTGTTATCACTGCATAAAACAACATTTTCTCCAATGAATCCTCTTGTTCTATTTTAAACTTAGGAATAAGTGGAATATTACTGATTAACACAACAGCCAATATCAATGTAACCAAACCTGCGAGTAAAACACTGATGTGTCTTAACAATAACGCAGCCAGTACCAATGAAACAATGATGAATATTTCCGCTGTTATGCTTCCTGAAACATCTGCATTGGTTACAGGACCAGGTGAAAACAATTTTCTGAATTGCTTTACAACATTGAATATTTGATCATAAAGTTTCATAATATCCCTCCTACAAAGTTAGAGATTCCTGCTGTCACAATATCTGGGAATATACCTAACAATATAACAATGATTAACAATATACCCATTGCAAAAATCATTGTACGTGGAACTTCTTTTTTCTCCAATTCCAGTTCATTAGGTTTTGGTTTTAAAAACATTGTGTAATATGTTTTTACAAATACTACGAATGTAGCTATACTTACCATAATGGCCAAGATAGATATTTCAGGGAATCCGCAATTTAAAGAAGCCTGAACAAGCATTAATTTAGATTGGAAACCGCTTAGAGGCGGTACTCCAGCCATTGCCAAACCAGCAATTAAAAGCATGATACTGACTTTTGGGTGATATGCAAGAAGACCACCGAGTTTACGAGTATCCACTTCATCAGTAGCATTAACAATTGCACCAAATCCTATGAAGAGCAATGCAGTAATGATGATTTCATTCAATGCTTGGAAAAGCCCAGCTGTTACTGCATATTGTGTTCCAAGTCCGATACCTAAACCGATGAATCCCAGCTCTCCCACAGCTAAAAATCCAATCATTCTTCTGAAGTCAGTTTGAGTAAGTGCAAGAGAGACACCCAATATCATAGCCAAGATAGAGAAGAAGACTACGAGAACTTCGAAGATAGGTAAGGATGAATAAATTCTAAACATGATTAATACGATTGAAATCATTGAAACTACTGTAAATGATTGAAGCAGTGCTGCTCCGTGAGGTTCCGCTTTTGAATAAATTCCAGATTTTATAGTATGGAATGGTGGTAAACCAGATGCGTATAACCATCCAAAGAATATTAAACCGAGTGATAATAAAAATACTGGAGAAGTTGCGTCAACCAAACCATTGTGAACTGCAGCAGCAATATCTGTAACATTTACACTACCTGTTAATGCCAGTAAGAATCCAATTCCTAAAAGCATCATAGGAGATCCAATTGATCCTAAAACCATATATTTTAAAGCCATTTCATAACTGTAATCTATTGATGAAGCAGCAACAATACCCACCTGTGCAAGTGCTAAAATTTCGAAGAACACAAACATGTGGAAAATATCGTCTGTAAGCAACATTGCTGTTACAGCAGCTGTACCCAAGAATAATAGGAACAGGTAAGGTCCTGAAACTTTTTTATATTTAGTTAAATAAATGAATACAACTAAAAAGGTCAATAGACCTAACATTGCAATGAATATCTGCTGCAAGAATGTAAATGAGTATGTAATCGCTGGGTGATACATCACATTTGTCACATTGTCCATTACAGGAGCATATCCTCCAAAGTAATGGAGCCCATAATGAGAAGCTATAGGGATTACAGGAAGACATAAAGCGACAACGAATGCAAATACCTTTGTTGCTTTGTTGAATTTTGAAAATGCACTAATCAATAACGCAGCCATCAAAGGAACAATTACCATAAGTGGGATTAATTCATTCATCGTATTCCTCCTGTTTGGATGTGTCGGCTAACATCACGCTAGTGCTTAATGTGCCATATCTTCTGTATAAAACCATTACTAAAGCCAACATCACTGCTAATGTACTTGCACCGATTACAATACTGGTAAGTACTAAACCGAAAGGCAAAGGATATGCGGCGTTTGTTGCAAACCAGGAAGTATCCATGCCTGGCATTAAGATAGGTACAACACCTCCAGGCTTATAACCAATAGCAACAATGAATAAGTTGGCACCTTCTTCAATAAAACTAATACCAATTATCTTTTTTATGATATTATCTATGAAAATCGCTGAATAAAGTCCGATAACAACCAATGCAGCAGATGTGAATAATATCGCAAGTTGAGTTTGTGCCATTAGCTATCCTCCCTTTGAGTTTTTTTAACAGCTAGAGCAATAAATACAGGAACGATTGCGGCACCAACAATTGCCTGAGTTAAAGCAACATCAGGTGCAAGCAGAACTTGGAAAAGAACTGCAAGAGCTCCACCGGAAAATCCTGTCAATATTGCAGCCTTCAATAAGTCTTTTTGAATAAGAGCGAGAATTGCACTTAAAATAATTATAATCATTAAAACGAATTCCAACATCTTACTCCTCCTCATCAATATCAAACATAGTAACTGAGAACCTTTCATCGGCTTTGAGTTTTTCTGAATTTTCACTTTCTAAAGCCTGCATTTTTTCTTTAGAATGTATGAAAGGATTGTTATCATCTACAACTTCTTCAACAGTCACTAAGTCCAAATTATTTTCTCTATCTTCTTTTTTCCAATAAGCGTTAGCTATTGCATGAGCAATAAACGGTGCAAGAATGAAATATATTCCTGCAAGTAAATATTGGCCAAGGCCAATCATAGCAATAATACAAGCAATATCAAAAACACCAAAAATGTGTATTCTTGCATAAACAACATTTTTAGAGTCTTTTTTAAGGCTTAAAACACCAACTGCAGATATAATGATTAAGATTGCTGAAATAATAAGTAGTGCTGATTGAATGTATTCTATCATTCATCATCACCTCCCAAAACAACAGCAAAAGCAACAGTGCCTACAAAACCAAAGAATATTAAAGCTAATGATATATCCCTATAGAATTCAAGATTATATAAACCACCGATAATTAATAATGATAATGCAAAAGCATTAACAATAACGGAGCTTCCTAAAAGCCCCATTGAAGTGGATTTATATGCACTTGCTCTTAAAGCAGCCAACATTAATATGATTAATGCAATAACCACTAAATATTTTGAAATAAACAATATATCCATACTATCTCACTCGATTATTTTTAGGAAATGTTATCATTCTAACATTTTCTTAATATACGGTTCAAAAGGAATGATATCCTCTTTTTTTCTTGGAGAAATAGCAGCTACTTTAATAATGTTATTCTCACTGTCTAAATCAACAGACAAAGTACCAGGAGTTAAAGAAATACTGTTTGCTAAAATTGTCTGTGAAACAGGTCTCTCTAATACTGTTTCAATATCAACAACAATAGGATCAATATTTCTTCTCATAATTGAATTAAAACAAACATCGAATGTTGCTTTAATTATTTCATAAATAAGAACTAAGAAATATACAATTCCATAGCCAATTCTAGTCAAAAACATTAAACAAGCTCCATTTCGTTAATATTAATAATAGTCATAATACTGACTATATAATAATATTATTATTTATCATGATTATTTATTATAAATGTATGCATTTTTAAAAAAAAGCTAATGAAAAATCAATAACATATGAAATATTTTTTTAAAAAATATAAACACTAAATTTAATTAGCATTAAAGCGGAAATAAGAAAAATTTAGGGGTCAAATTAGGAAATAAAGAAAATTTAAATGTAAGAAAAAAGTATATATTATGACATATAAAATTTAGTCATACCTAAAAGGTGGAAGCATGGATTTAATAGAAAAACTAGAACCGATAATAATTTTTTCGGCTGTTGTCATAGGATTGATATTTAGTAACATTGACATTATTGCACAAAACAGCGAATATCTAATCAACATATTCCTATGCCTGATGCTTTACGGATTATTCCTTGAGGTTCCACTTAATGAACTTAAAGACAGTTTTAAAAACGTCAAATTCACATCCACAAGTTTAATAATAAACTTCATATGGACACCATTATTCGGATACTTTTTAGGATCCCTATTTTTAAAAGGAAATCTGGACATTGTAATTGGATTTTTCATGCTGATATTAACTCCATGTACCGACTGGTATCTTGTTTTTACCAAAATGGCAAAGGGAGATGTCAAATTAAGTCTTTCCATATTGCCAATTAATTTAGTGTTGCAAATCATCTTGCTTCCGATATATCTGGTGATATTTTTCTCAAGCGCAAACACAATGGATTACTCACAGCTTGCATATTCCCTTTTAATTGTAATTGTAATACCATTCATTGCAGCGCAAATTACAAAATTCATATTGAATAGTGAATTAAAAGAAAATGCCACAGAACTGTTTACCAATCTGCAAATCTGGTTTTTATCACTTGCGGTATTTTGCATATTCGCAAGTCAGGGAGGACTGCTATTTAACAATCTAAACTCTGTAGTAAGTATATTCATCCCATTAATCATATTCTTTGGCGTTAATGTCATAATTGATCTTTTAGTATCAGAAAAAGTTAATTTCTCATATTCCGAATATGCCAGCCTTACCATGACCACACTTGCACGAAATTCCCCATTGGCACTTGCAATTGCAATAAACTCATTTCCGGGACACGAATTAATTTCAATAGCCCTTGTTATAGGACCGTTGATAGAACTGCCTGTGCTTTATATTGTATCAAAATTCTGCCTATGGGTAAAAAATTCAGGATTGTTTTTCGTTTGCAACAATCTATTTTAATGATGATGTTAACCTTCTGATAGGCTTTGTAATCTTCCAGCTTTTGGAATTTTCCAATGTGTCAACCTTACGTTTGCAGTCATACAACTGTATAGCCAAACTGGCCTCTTTTAGAGTCTGAGAATCCAAAACAAGGTTTGCCTTATCCTTATCCTTTTGCTGAATTAAAGAATTGTTTTCAAAGTCTATTTTTTCCAATTCATCTTTAGCTTTTAGATAATACTCATCAGAATCAGAAAATCCCATGTAATACACAAGTTTTACAACTTGAAATGCCTCAAATTCCTTTTTGAATTCACTCATGAATCCGTTATTCTCAAGATAGTTTTTGATAATGTCTGAAAGGATAAAAAAGTTAATTGTGTTTGAGGATGAATGCACCAATGAACCGTCATTTTCACGATAATAGTACAGATATTCAGGCACAAATGATATCCTTTTAGCCTTCAGCATGGTCTTAACGTGGAATGGTGCATCGGAATATGATTTGATTTCTGGAAATGTGAAATCATCATCACTCATTAAAAATTCACGTTTGTACATTTTAAGCCATGGAGCAAACAAGTCATTTAAAACATGACTCTTGACATCCTTATAGGTAAATGTGAATTTATTGAAATTGACTTTGCCGAATTCCTTATCCAAATCAAAAGCGGGAAACTTATACTTTTCATTTGCATTTACAAAAATAGCTTTCAGTATGCAAAAATCAGAATCATTTGATATTAGATTATCATGCAACTTCTTAAAAGCATTGGAATCAAGATAATCATCAGAATCCATAAAGTAAACATATTTGCCTTTAACAATTTCCAGTGCCTTATTTCTGGTTTTTGCAACTCCCATATTTTCCTGGTCAATGACAGTAACTCGCTCATCTGCTTCATAATCCCTTAAAATTTCCAAAGAATTATCACTAGACCCATCATTAATGCATAATACTTCAATATCCTTGAATGTCTGATTTAAAATACTATCCAAACATTCTTTCAAATATTCTTGACTATTGTAAACAGGCAATATTACTGAAATTTCGACCATGAATATTATTATATATTTCAATATTATTAAATGGCTATGAGATTACATAATTTTCAAAAAAATTATAATAGAACGGACCCTGATAAAGCATTGCAACAATCACCAATACAAAAATGCAAACCAATCCAAATTGTCTAAATACTTTTTTTGAGGATAATGGAGCAAATATCTTTATCCCTGCAGGAGTGAATGAATCTAAAACAATATGTGAAAATAAACCAAGGAATGACGCAAATATTATTTCCAAATAATTGATGTTGAAAAATGGGACAATCACAACGCTTATGAAAAATACTGGTAAAAATACCATCAGAAGCTTCTTGTTTAAAAATAAAAAGCTTAAAAGAGCAATTATTATTGCCAATAAATAATACTGATTATCTATAATTGTAAATGATGTGACCAGCTGAAAAGCCCAGATAACAATTAGAGAAACAGCTGATGTCAATATGACAACGCCAAAAATTGAATGGGTGAAACTTCGATGCTCTGAAAAATAAAAACAAGCCCCTAAAAAGACTATGATTAAACCTATCAAATAAGGTAATTTAAGGATATAAAGTGAAATGAACACTATCAATCCTAAAATAATCAACTTATAGACATTGTCCTTTTTAAATTTATGATCAAAGTCAGGAATATTTGCACCAATCAAAGTTAAAGCAATCAACAGAGGACTATGAAAAAACATCAATGAAAGAAGTAATGCAAATACAGAATGCCCTTTATAAGAAGATATTGTAATCACCTTACACTTTAATATATCATATATAATTAAAAGTGTTAATCCGAGAGCATTTGATGAGTATTAATCCCAAAATATTCTAAAAAACTTCTCATTTGAGCAAGTGATTTTTCAATACTGCCTCTTACAATATTGCCGAATGGACATAAAACCTCACAGGTAACTGCAGGAACCTTATTTAAATTACAGACGTCTTCAACCGCACCTTTATAAGATGACCCCGCAAAGTCATATGAAATTACATCGCATCCAACTGAACGGGCAACATAATTTGCCAAAAGAAAGCTTTCAGGTGAAGGAGATTTTGATGAAAAGACAGACTCAAAACCCGGATTTGAGTTAAGTGCTGTTGAGTGGAAGTCCCCTACAAAATCAATTTCCAAATTCAAAACTGCATTTAAAATCAAATTGCTTAAAGAGTTATTGATGTGAGCAGACCTGTTCAAATCCATTGAATTGAAGGTACGCTCATTGTTCATTGAGGATTTTGGGGATGCAAATGGAATGAAATATAAATCCACATCCAAATCCTTACCAACCAATTCATTCATTAATTTTAAATTGGCAATTTGCGGTGACAGCTCATTTCCATGAATTCCAGACAGGATTAAAAGCTTTTTATCGCCACCACCCATTTTAAAGATTGGAGTTCCAAAAACAGATTTTTCTAAAATAAATTGATTCAATTTGTTTAGTTCAATATTTCCGAATAGCTGTTTGTTTCTGGAAATGTAACCTCCTGAAAAATCGCAGACATAAGCGAATTCAAGATTTTCAAATTCATCAATTTTTTTAAAATGCATAATTAATTATACAGTAACGCTCTTATTTATAAATTAGGGATTACATTGAAAAAATATATTAAAAATTTAATTAGACTAGTCAATTATGAAAGAGATGCTGAAATCGAACTTATGCGATTTGAAATAGCACATATGTCCGGTGAAAAAAGGGAAGAACTGGGCCGTGCCATCAACAAGGTGAAAGGAAAATATGTTGGAGAGGAGCTGGGCCTTAAGATTGTTCAGTTCGGACGGTCCGAAACAATCGAAACAGAAATTTCAGTCGGAGATATGGTATTGGTTAGTGCTGCAAATCCCTTAAGCAGTGACTTTACCGGAACAGTTACAGAAAAGGGAGCAAGATACATTAAGGTAGCCTTTGATAAAAGAATTCCAAGATGGGTTGTAAAAAAGAAAACACGACTTGACTTATATGCAAACGACATTACCTTTAGAAGAATGGAAGACAACCTCAAACACTTGAGTCTCAAAGGAAAAAACGCTCTTGAATACATCTTAAATAAAAGAAATCCCAAACCAAATCGTTCTGTCCCCTATATCGATTATATTGATAAAAGCTTAAATGAATCTCAAAAATCCGCAATTGAAAATGCCCTTTCATGCGAAAACTTTTATCTGATTCATGGCCCCTTTGGTACAGGAAAAACAAGAACACTTGTTGAGCTAATCTCACAGGAAACAAGACAAAACCATAAAGTGCTTGCAACAGCTGAAAGTAATGCTGCTGTTGACAATATCCTGGAAAGATTGATGGATAATAAAAAACTGAAGCTTACAAGACTTGGCCATCCCCAAAGGGTTTCAAAGCATAACATTTCACAAACACTGGCATATAAAGTTGAAAATCACAAATTGAATAAAAGAATCAGAAAAATCAGAAATAAAATTGACAATCTAATTGAAAAAAGAAGTTCCTACACAAAGCCTACACCACAGTACCGCAGAGGCTATGGCGACTATGATATCCTCTACAATGCATCCAAAGGAAAAGGAGGAAGAGGAATATCTCCTGAAAAAATGAAGTCAATGGCACAGTGGATTGAATACAACCAACAGATTGATGAGCTTCATGACGACATCAAAAGAGTGGAAAACAAAATGATTCGAGACATTATCGAGACAAGTGATGTTATTTTATCCACCAACTCATCAGCGGCTTTGGAGTCAATTTCAAGAACCAAATTTGATGTTGCAATCATTGATGAGGCTTCACAAGCCACAATTCCAAGTGTCCTAATCCCAATAGCCAAGGCTCACCGATTCATCCTGGCAGGCGACCACAAGCAGCTTCCACCGACAATAATCAGTGACAAGGCTCAAAAATTAGAGAAAACATTGTTTGAGGAGTTAATTAAAATCTATCCGTTCAAATCACAACTGTTGGATGTTCAGTATCGTATGAATTCCCTTTTGATGAAGTTTCCAAATGCCGAGTTCTACAACAACAATCTGAAAAGCGATGCATCAGTTGATGACATTACCATAAATGACATAATTACAACAACCGAAAAAGAAGAGCCTATGCTTTTTGTTGATACATCAGCTGTGGATGACTCTGGTGAACAACATCTAAAGGATTCAAAGTCAATTATAAATGAAATTGAAGCGGAAATTGCAATTAAACTTGCCAATGATTATATGAAAGTTGGCCTAACAGAAGATGACATCGGAATAATAAGCCCATATGCTGATCAGGTGAAAATCATTCAGGACAAAACAACTGTTGAAGTCAAAACCGTTGACGGATTTCAGGGAAGAGAGAAAGAAATCATTATAATATCCACTGTCAGAAGCAATGACGATGGAAATATTGGATTTTTAAGAGACCTTAGAAGATTGAATGTTGCAATAACCCGTGCAAAACGTAAACTGATAATTATAGGCAACACCAACACTTTAAAAGTCAATCCAACCTATGCCAGACTGATAGAGTTTGCAAGAGAAATTAATGTTCTAATCACAGTATAATTTAGGTATGCCTAAACTTTTATATACTATGAACTACAACATATTAAATAAAGTATGAAATAATACTTTTAACACAAACTCTTAATTGGGATTTTCTTTTTAAAGCCCATATAACTTTCAACCTCAATTATACTCCCTCAATTAAGAGTTTTCTTCTGCCTTATTTTTTATTCCAATTTTCAAAAAAAATTAAATGAAACTTCGCAAAATTAAATTGAGAGTTCTTTAAAAATTTTAAATACTATTAAACATATAAATATAACTTGATAGTTCATTCTTATCAAAATTATATGGTGATTTTATGACTGATAAAGTACTTTTAGCATTCAGTGGAGGATTAGATACCTCCGTTTGTGTTAAATTATTAGAAGAAAAATACAATGTAGAAGTTATTACCGCATGTGTGGATGTAGGTCAAGGCGAAGAAGAAATGGAAAAAGCAAAAAATAGTGCAGCTAAAATTGGAGGATTAAAACACTACAATATAGATGCTAAAGAAGAATTCGCAAACGAATACATTGCACGCGGAATTAAAGCAAATGCAGAATATGAAGGATACCCATTAAGTACTGCTTTTGCAAGACCATTAATTGCTCAAAAACTTATAGAAGTAGCTGAAAAAGAAGGAGCAACTGCAATTGCACACGGTTGTACTGGAAAAGGAAACGACCAATTCAGATTTGAAGCAATTATCCTTGCAATGTCCGATTTAGACATCATTGCACCAATCAGAGAAATGAATTTAACAAGAACTGAAGAAAAGGCATATGCAGAATCTAAGGGAATTGAGTTAAATTACGATAAAATTTACAGTATTGATGAAAACCTCTGGGGAAGAGCAATTGAAGGAGATGTCCTAGAAGACCCTGCAAATGAACCTCCAGAAGACATCTACGAATGGACTGCCTCCTGGGAAGATGCTAAAGACGAACCTGAAAAAGTATCTATCGAATTTGAAGAAGGTATCCCTGTAGCTATTAACGGCGAAATGATGCCATTAATTGACATCATCATTAAAGCAAATGAAATTGCAGGTTCCCATGGTATTGGTAGAGTAGACACCATTGAAAACAGAATGATTGGTATCAAAAGTAGGGAAATCTACGAAACCCCTGGTGCAAAATTATTAATTGCAGCTCACCAAGCATTAGAGGAATTAGTTTTAACAACTGACGAGTTAAGATTTGCTGAATACATGTCCGGACTCTATGCAGACCTTGTATACAGAGCACTCTGGCAAGAACCTTTAAGAGAAGACCTTGACCAAGCAATCGACAATATGCAAGAAAGAGTAAGCGGAGAAGTTGTAATGAAACTGTTCAAAGGTTCAATCCAACCAATTTCCAGAAAATCTCCATTCAGCTTACACAGCATTGAACAAATTACCTTTGAAGACAAAGAAACTGACCAAAGAGATGTTGAAGGTATGATCAAATACCACGGTCTTCAAGCAGCAAATTATCAAAAATTAAACAGATAGCTTTAACGCTATCACCTTACTTCTTTTTTTGAATAGCCTCAATGAAATATTCATTGAAAAAACTTTTATTGAAATCAAAAAGATTTATAAAATCAGAATCGATTATATACATCTCACACCAATCATCTTTATCCCTAATCCCACGACCATATGCCTGCATTATTGCCATGACTGCCTGATAATAATACCATGATTTATCCAATGCTTTTCTGTATTTGACCTGTTCATTCAGCTGAGGATAGGGAACCTTGAAAATAATTTGGAATCTGCATAAATCACCTTTGAAATCAACACCGTCCTTGATTGATGCACCAATGAGAATTAGATTTTCATTTGATTCAGTGAATTCTTTTAAAATAATGTTTCTGTCTTCACCACCAACAAACATCAAAGGATAACCCTTTAAATTTTCCATTATCCAGAATGCCTGTTCATTACTTGAAGTGTGAATTACTCCCTTTTCATTTTTATGGTTGTCCAATATTTCCTTAATTTTTTTAATCGCCCTGTCATTTTTCCAGTTTGGAATTCCTCGAGTTTTTCCACTCATGCTGGCTACGAATTCCGGATATATCGGTCTTTTGGCCACATCAAAAGGAGATTTCTCATAGATATAATAAGTCTCATCAATGTTTATGTTATTCCACTGACAGAATTTTTCCATATTGCCCAGTGTTCCTGTCAAGAATATGCGGACATTGCCCAATTTCAATAGGTTTTGAGTATCATCTGAAACTGAAAATGGCTTGAATTCAGCGGAAATATCCATTTTACCCTCCATGATATCATTTCGATTTGGAAGGTCAATGATTAAATCCTCAGTTGTCAAACCCAGACTTATTGTGGCAAATGATTTCATGTCCGTTTCCAGCCTTTGTTTTTCAATATAGTCTGGAGAGGAGAATTTTGACGGATCGTTTTCAAATTCATCCAATGTGACCTGAACGTCCCTTTTGTGTTCCCCTTCGATTTCTTTGATACGCTCTTTACAAACGTTAATTAACCTGTCACATAAGTCAATCCAATGATGAGAATCTCTTTTTATAGCATTATATGAAATGGAATTGTTCATCAGCGATTCAAAAATATCAATGCCGAATTTGGTTGAAATGTATTCGCGATTTAAACTATGGGAAGACAGCATCAGCATTTTACGTTCAAGGTTATGGGCCTCATCCAAAATCAGCAGCTCTCTTGAATCCAACAACTGATTTGCAACGCCCATATAATATAAAAAATCATAGTTGGTGATTACGTTTTCAGCATCGACAGCCTTCTTAAACGCTATTCTAAAAGGACAGTCCCCACATTTTCTCAGATTGTATTCGTCCTTAATGCAAAAATCACATGTTCCCTTGTAATTGCAGGGATAGTTTCCTTTACCCTTGATTTCAACAAGCATATCTTCAAAATCATCCAGATACTGCTCCTGGAGCTGCTTGGTCATTGTCAAAATGTAGGAATCTTCATACATGTTTGCAAGAGTGGTAGCAATAGCTGATTTTCCAGTACCGGTTCCGGCTTCCAGAATGATATTTTTATAGCCTTCACCTATTGCAAAATTAATTTGGTTAATAAGTCTAATCTGACTGTTTCTAGGATTGTACTTTGGAAATGACCAGTAAACCATCCAGTCCAAGTTTGAATTGTTGTTTTCATTGCCTGCCATAACATTCACCAAATTAATCACAATATTATAATAAACCATTTATTGAAAATGATATATAAAAATTAATATTTGAAAAAAATATAATTAAAATCATGTCTAAAATAAGCCAATTGCAAGAAATTATTGATACTTCAGACAATATTGTATTTTTTGGAGGTGCGGGAGTATCAACGGAAAGTGGAATTCCGGATTTCAGATCCGAAAGCGGAATTTTTAAAAGTCTGGAAAAATACGGCGATACACCAGAAAATCTGATTTCACACAGTTACTATTTAGACCATACTGAAGAGTTTTTTGACTATTACAAAGACACCCTGGTCTTTAAGGATGCAGAACCAAATCCGGCACATACTGCACTGGCAAAACTTGAAAAAACAGGGAAATTAAAGGCAGTGATTACACAAAACATTGACGGACTTCATCAGAAAGCTGGAAGTAGGGAAGTGCTGGAACTTCACGGGAGCATTCACAGAAATTATTGTCAAATCTGCGGAAAGGAGTACGGATTGGAACATATTCTGGAAAGTGACGGCATTCCAAGATGTGAGTGCGGAGGAATCGTAAAGCCGGATGTCGTGTTATATGAAGAACCGTTAAACAATGCTGTTTTGAGTTTTGCAATCGATTACATTTCCAATGCTGAAACATTGATTATTGGAGGAACTTCACTTGTAGTTTATCCTGCAGCAGGCCTGATTAATTACTTTAACGGTGAAAATCTTGTTTTAATAAATAAAAGTGAAACACCTTACGACGATGTTGCAACCCTAGTCGTTAATGATGCCATCGGCGAGACTTTTTCCCAAATCAAAATCTAATGATTCCTGAACCAGTTCAATGCCTTCCAGCTGATTGTCACATCTGTAGACAAGTATTTCCACACCAGCATCATAGGCTTCATTCAAGGTCTGGCTAAAAACAGGATCATTTTCCCAGTTTGGCCTGAAAAAAGTTCCGGCAGGATGTTGTATCAGGAAAAATACGGCACATCTCCTGCCTTCTTTTTTAAGTTTAATCAGCTCTTTTAGGTGTTTTGCCCCACGTTCGGTAGGGGCATCGGGAAATCTTGCCTCACCATCGACGATTAATGTCACGCCCTTAACTTCAACAAAACAAGAATCGCCATTAGGTTTTTCCAAGTATATATCAATGCGTGAGTTGTCAACGGTTTTTTCTCTTTGATGATAAGAATAACCAGAAAGCTCTTTTATTTTACCACTTACGATTGCATCATATACAATACTGTTAGCTTGCTGAGAGTAAAGTGACACCAATACTCCCTTGTTCTCGACAAAGTGAAGGGAATATTTGGTCTTGCGATTCGGATTGTCTGAAGGCTTGAGCCAAACTACAGCATCATCAACCAGCAATTCCTTACATCGCCCAGTATTTGGAACATGAGCAATATCTAAAACGCCATCCACCTCAACCTCAGCTATGAATCTGTTAGGCCTGTTTTTAAATATTCCTTTAACATAATCCATCTTTAATCACGCTGCCAATGTGGGAAACTAAATCTGTTGCTGAAAAGCCATTTCCTTTCTCATCAAATGCCCTCTCACCTGCAATGCCATTGACAAATGCAGCCAAGCATGCACTATCAAAACTAGATAAACCCTGAGACAATAAACCTGCTGCAATTCCTGCCAAAGCATCACCTGTTCCGCCAACAGTCATTCCAGGGTTTCCTGATTTGTTTATTCTGAATTTGGTACCTGACAAGATTAAATCGTATTGCCCTTTAACAATCACTGAAGCTTTTATTTGGCGGGAAATTTGCTGAAACTCTGTGATGTTTTCATCAACTTTCTTAAAATCATATGAATCAATGTCCAGTTTCAAATCATCGGACACATTGAAAAATGATTTGAACTCAAAAATGTGAGGTGTCAGTATCATGTCGTCACGATTTTTCATTAAAGACAGTTCAACCTGTTTTAAACTGTCCGCATCCAAAACAATTGGTTTTTTGATTTTGGTAACCAATACATTGAACAGTTTAGATGTTTCATCGTCAATTCCGGCACCCGGACCCATCAGTACCGCATCGACCTTTTCAGACAATTCCAAAATTTCATCCAGATGACTTAAAGACAACTTATCTCCATCCAAAGATTTTACAATCAAATCTGGAGATGTTGATTTGATGGCCTGAGCGGCATTGAAAGGTGCTGCAACATAAACCAGATCACAGCCTGTACCTATAGCCGCCATTCCGGCAATTGCCGGAGCGCCGGAATAATCTCCGCTTCCACCAACAATCAGCAATCTTCCATTATTTCCTTTATGAGAGGATGAATCGCGATTTTTTAATCTTAAAAAGTCCCCATAATTGACAAAGTATTCAGCTTCAAATGGAATGCCTATGTCTGCAGTTACAAGTCCGCCAACAACTTCCTCTTCGGCATTTCGAACACCGGTTTTTATTTTGTGAAAGCTTATGGTGTAATCCGGAACTACTGCCAAATCGCTTACCTCACCATTTAGAGGATCCATTCCTGAAGGCACATCGACACTTATTTTAATTCCCTTTGAGTCATTTATAACTTCAATAGCCCTTCTAATATTTGTCTGAAGTTTTCCTTTAATTCCAGTGCCTAAAAGGCCATCGACAATAATGAATTCACTGTCAGCGGTTTTAGCAACTTCACAGCCGTTAATGTCATCCAATGTTTTTAAATTGTAAATGTTAAGCCTGGAGAGGCGAGGTTTCATATTCTTTAAAATTTCCAGGTTTATCCTTGATTGTTCTGAGCGGATATTGTCTTTAAGCATGTAGATGTCAACTTCATATCCTCTGTTTAAAAGATATCTTGCCGCAACAAATCCGTCACCGCCATTTCCGCCGGAACCTGTAAAAATCACGACCTTAACAGGTTTTGAAAAAGTGTATACTGCAATTTTGCCCACCTCTTCGGCAAGAGACTTACCAGCAGATTCCATCAAACATAATCTTGACAATCCTAAATATTCACAATTATAATCTGTTACCATCATATCAATTGGATCCAAAAAATCACCTTAAGTTAAAATATAACTATTCAATATAAATATAATTATCTTAACAAAAGGAAAAATCACATGAGAAAGATTACAATAAAACTTCTAAAAAGATTGCATGCCAAATATGTAACAACAGGAGTAATACTGATACTTATTCTGTTTGCATATGGAGTTATAGGCTCTTATTTAATAATGGATTTGAATTTGATTGATTCCATTTACTATGCCGTGATTACAATGGCAACTGTAGGATATGGAGATTATACTCCCCGCACAGGGATTCAAAAGATATTTGCAACAACACTTGCACTCGGAGGAGTTGCATTGCTTGCTTATGTATTTAACGTTATTCTAAGTAATTTTCAAGAAAAGATGGGAGAATATTCAAGAGGAGCTATGAAAATGAAAACTATTGAACATATGGATGATTATTATATTCTTTGCGGTTACGGCAGAGTTGGAAAAGTGGTTTTTGAAGAGCTGACCCGAAGAAATCAAAATGTAATATTGTTTGAAAAAAATGAGGAACTCCTTGAAGAGATTGAAGACACAAGTTCTGTCGTTACAATTGCCAAGGATGCTACCGAAGACGACACTATTGCAAAATTAGCAGGAGACAAATGCAGAAGCGTTATAATAAGTACTGGAGATGACGTTACTAATTTATTTATAGTTTTGACAATACGTGAAAGCAATCCAGATGCATGGATTGTTTCAAGGGCAAGCAGAGAAGAGAATTATTCAAGACTTAGAAAGGCAGGAGCGGACAAGATTGTTTCACCGGAGCTGATTGGAGGAAAAGACCTTTATATCGAATCAACAAAACCACATATCCTAAAAATAACCGTGAGACATTCAATTGACCAAATATACGATGAATTTAAGATAATAAGCAAATACGGATGCAACCTTGAAAACATACAGTATCACATACCTGGAATAGCAACACCGCTAACCCGCAGAATCAATACAATGAACATTGAAGACGGCAGGGACTTTACAAATTACCTTGAAGACAATCCTGATCAGAAAGCAGCTATTGAAAACTTATATTCCATGGTAAACAACACCCATTCACACATTATCAGTGGCCCTGACCGTGCAACATTTCAAAAACTGGTTGATGAATTAGGAGAAAATATTGAAATCGTCGGAATAAATTTAACCAAGAAAGAAATAGCTAATTTAACTAAAAAAAATTTAAAATGAGTACAATCATCTGATAACGATTGTACTTTTTGCAGAAATCAAATATTTATTATTTGCAGGGAATATTGAAACCTCATAGGTTCCAATTGATAAGTCTTTAGTGCTCAATTTTGCGATTCCTTTAGAATCTGTCTTAACAACCACATATTTTGTGAAATTTGATGTGCTAAGCTTAATTTTAATTTTTATACCACTAATCACCTTTTTAGTGGATTTGTCCTTAACTGTTAGTTTGAAGTATTTGGTTTGATTAAAGGCATTGGTTACTTTAGGAGCGCTTATAGCTGTAGGCTTTTTGATTAGCTTATCAATATTTCCAAACTTGTGAGTTCCCAGGAATTTGTAGTTAGGAGCACTTGGAAGTTTATTCTTGCTGACATACTTATTTTTATACTGAATATTGTCCTTCAGATAACCTGTTGACCTTCCAACGAATTTTCCGTTGTCATTTGCAGCGTATGTTTTAACAAGGGAAGTTGTTTTGAAATTTTTGTTGGTGGTTGATTTCCAATGGAAGACTGTTATATCACGCCTATTTACGCCAAATGAATCTGTAGCACCAACTTTTACTGCCGCCTTAACAGGATCTGAACCGAACTTGGCGTAAGTGCCATGACGATAACATGACTTGTAATTTGGAACGCTTATATACTCGCCAGGCTTAAGTTTGCCTGTCCAATAACCGTTTAACCAAACAACCGCATATCTTCCGTCAGGGGCCTTGATTGAAAAATGTCCTATGCCCAAACTTCTTTCATAGCTTCGAATCTTTTTCAAGTAAGAAGTCTTAATCTTGTTGGATTTCACCATCTTTTCTGCGAGACTCTGAATAGCCTTATTTATGCCTACATTATCCATACCGCCAGTTCCCATCATCCAGCCGTCTGATGTGGTTATTGAATGGAAGAAATAGCCATATCCCAATTTGTATTGCTTAATTGCAGTTCTTCCTGCAAATTTAACATTTTTAATGTATATTGTAAGGGCATTTGTGGCATCCCTTCTAAATCCTGCAACGCTTTCAGTTCCGCTAACCTGCAAATAAAATGAACAGCAACCCCATTCAGCAGTAGGCTTAATTTTCAAAGTAACTTCTGATTTGGAATTTTTATAAGTAATATATTTTTTATTTTTAGAATCGCTGATTTTAGCTGAAACCTTATAAGATCCGACTTTAAAATTCTTATTTAAGCTAGCGATTCCTTTGCTGTCTGTTGTTTTGTAATAATAAGAATACTTTTTTGTTTTTGGATTGTATACCTTGAATTTTACTTTAATGCCGGACACGGCATTTTTAGTGACAGTATTGTATACTTTAGCCTTTAAAAACAAATCTGAATCAACATAAGTGTTATAGTTGCTCATCTTAATAGCTAAAGGAGCTTTTTTAATTTTGATTGTGGAAGTTGCCTGTGACGGAGCATAATCATCATCTCCGTCGAAATAAATTTTAACCTGATATGTATTCGGCTTGAGATTGCCTATTGTAAATGTTACCTTGCCAAACTTGTCAGTCAATGCATCATAAAGATTATCTGCAACTTGCATCTTTAAAGTTTTATTTTGAATGGGATTATCATTACCATCAGTTAAATACGCAACCACTTCAGTTTTTTCCTTATAGTAAGAAACTACATTATTTGATGCAATTTTAGTGGATTGAGATCCATTTATAGAATCTGCTTCCTCAAAATCCGTAGAATCTACACTATCAATTGAAACCTGATTTTCAAAATCCAATTTATCAATATCATTAGTGGCATTTTCAGATGCTGAAACAGCCCCAATACCAATGAAAAACAAAAGTAACAAAGATATTAATAATAATCTATTTTTAAACATGCTTTTCCCTTGAATCGTTCAGTTAATATGTTTAAAAAAATAATTAAAAAAATAAAATGAGTGAGTATAATTACTCACTTATAGTTATCTTACTGCTTCCTGACACCTTATATTTGGCATTTGTTGGAGCTAAAGAAACACTATATGAACCAATTGATAGATTTTTAGTGTCGAACTTAGCCACACCATTGCTGTCAGTCTTGATGGTGTATGAGAAACTGTTAGTTCCGTTGGAAAGTTTAATCTTAATTTTCAAGTTTGTAACCGCTTTATTTGTGTTTTTATTTTTTACAGTCACCTTAAAGTAGCTAGTCTGATTAAACTTTTTTGATACACTCGGTGCAGAAATCTTTGTTGGCGTTTTAACAAGATTATCGATACATCCAAACTTATGCATACCCAAAGTTATCCTGTTAGGGCATTTTGGAAGTTTAGTGCTTGCGAAATGTTTACCTTTGAATTTAACATTATCCACACGCCAGCCTGAAGACACACCTACATATCTTCCATTGTCATTTGCCGCATAGGCCTTGATTAAGGAAGTGACTTTAAAGGATTTGCTTGTAGATTGTTTCCAATGAAGTACAACAATCTGTCTTCTGTTAACTCCATATTTATCAGTAGCGCCCACTTTTATCGCAGCTTTAGACGGATCGGTACCGTATTTTTTATAGGTACTGTGTCTGTAATACTCCTTGAAGTTAGGAGAGCAACTGAATTCTCCAGGTTTTAATTTACCAGTGATAATTTTATTTTTCCATACAACTGCATATCTTCCATCAGGCGCCTTGATTGAAAAATGACCGAAGTTAATACTTCTTTTATACCTGTAAATTTTATTCAAGGAAGCCTTTTTAATTTTATTGGATTTGACCATGTCAACTGCAAGTTTTTCCATGGACTTAATGAAATCATGTGAATCAAGTCCGCCATTACCAACTATCCAACCGTTAGCGAATACAATTAAATGAACAAATCCATTAGCATTTGTGTGTTTCATAACAGGTATGCCGCCCAATTTATACTCTTTAACTGTGATAGTGGTCATTGCAGTGTTGTCTCTTCTAAAACCAGCAACTGACTCAGTGTTACTTACCTGCAGGAAAAAGGAACAGCAATCCTCTCCAGGAGCAGATTTCACTTTCATGGTCACTTTGCTTTTAGAATCCTTGTAGGAAATGTAAGCTTTATTTTTAGGACTCCTAATATATGTAGAAATCTTGTAAGTTCCAACTTTAAAGTTCTTATTCAGGGTAGCTACACCTTTGCTGTCAGTAGTCGCATAGTAATAGCCATATTTTTTAGTTTTAGTTGAATAAATTTTAAATAAAACTCTAATTCCGGCTACGCCATTGCCAGTGTTTTTATTATAGACAGTTGCCTTAAAGTATGAACCTGATTTAAAATTAGTTTTAAAATTGCTCATTTTTATAGCCAATGGAGCTTTTTTAACTTTTACATAAGAATTAGATTCACTGGAAGTGAAATTTTCATCGCCATCAAACTTTATGGTCAGCTTATATGTACTTGGCTTCAGATTATTATAAACAAGTTTGAGCTTACCATTGTCGTCAGTGGTGAAATTATTAATTTTACCATTGAAATTCACATAAACATTTTTATTGTTCAAGGAAACATTATTTGAATCTTTTAGCTGGACTTCAAGATTAATTTTTTCTTTATAGTATGAAGTCACATTGTCAACTTCAATTATTGTATCGATCTTTGAAGTTTCCTGTTCTAATGAATCCCCATAGTCATCATCAATTTCATCTACAGTCCCTTGAGATGAAACATCATCCAATACAACGTCGGAAGTCACGTTTTCTGAAGCTGAAACGAAGCTAAGACCCAACGTTATTGTTACCAATATAAGCAAGAATAAGGAAATTCTTTTATACGATTTTTTCATTAAATCAACCCCTAAACCCCCATGATTTAAGCAAAGTCAAATTAAATTTATAATCATTAATTTTTATAACACTTTAACAGAAATCAAATATACGAATAGTAGCAGGATATAAAAATACTTTGTGGGCACCGACTAATAAATCTTTACAAATGAATTTTCAAATCTTCACCAATAATTTTAATTTATTAATTTTTGTTTATTGATTTAAAATAGCGTTGAATTATTAAAATTATTATAAATGAAAATATATGATTTTAAAAAAAGTGAAAGCACAAAATAGCAGTAAAATAAAAAAAAGTAAAGAGAATGTAAATTCTCTAGAATAAATCTTGTAAGTGGATTTGGTAAGGTCCTAAGTTTCCACCGTAGTTACCAGCACCGATTTCGATAACACCAGGTACTTGGCAAGCAGCTTCAATACCCGCTTTCATAGCAGCTTTAACTGATTCTTCGTCTACACCGTCAATAACGATTTCCATGTTTCCGAAGACATTTTCTGGTAATTCAGTTTCTACTTGGTCTTTTAAGGTAACACATTCTTTTTCGTTGGTGGATGCGCTCATGAAAGAGTATTTGGAACCAGTTTTGGAACCGGAAGCAACCATACCGCCTGAGAAAGGAGTGATTACACCAGGAACTGCGTGAATAGCATCAACAGCAGCTTCAGCAGCAACGATGGAAGCCATTTGACTGTCAGCCATGATGAAGAAGTTTCCACCAGCTACACCATCTTTCCATCCCATTTCATCTTCTACTAAGAATTCACCAGACATAATTGGGATTACGTGCATTTTTTTACCGTTTACATCTTTTTCAGTTTCAAATCCGTCACCGAAGAATTTGAGTTGTTTTCCGGTTGGGAATGCTTCTTCGCTTTCTAAAGCATTGAATGCTGCTGCAGTAGGAGCGGTTAAAACACATTGACCGATTCTGTCCATAATTTGTCCGCCTAAAGATTTTTTAGACATGTGGCAGATCATGATTGCGTAACCAGGTCTTCCATCTGGAGATTCAGTTGGAGGAACATATTGGTCAATACCTGCTTCTGCAGGACATCCGATAACTGAAGTAGCAAATCCGGTAGCTTCAGTAGCTGCAATTTTAGCTAAATGTTTAGTAGCTGCAGTAATAATAATTCTAGATACTTTAATTCCGAAACCTTCAGCAAAGGTATCTTGTATTTCTACGCCATTAATTTCCATTTTTTCACCATTTAGTTCGTTAAAAATTAGATTAAAAAATAATTTAAAATTATAAATCAAACTAATTTTCTATAACATTTAAAAGTATATTTCATTATTAAAATAAAGTTTTCTATTTAAGACCAGCAAAGGATTTGATGAAAAATAATTTAAAAAAAGAATGAATGAAAATAATTGAGGATTAGTCTTCAACATCTTCATTGATTGATTCTTCAATCTCTTCGCTTGATGAGCCGAATGAAATTTTATCCAAAACAGAAGAACCATAATATGGTAAAATTACCATTCCTAAAATAGTAGTCATCCAAAATGAAATTAATCTTTCAATTACTGTTGCCGCTGCACTTATGGAAGCGGTAATTCCAGCAGCTGAATAGAAAATAATCATTATTCCATCCACTGCACCGAGACCTCCCGGAAGCAAAGGAATCATACCTGCAAGGCAAGCCAAAATAAACACCTCACCGATTACAACCGGACTTACAACAGCACCAAATGCTAGAAAGACGAAATAAACCCTGATAATTTCAAAAATCCATATGATAAAAGATAAAGGCAATGCATAATATAAGACCTTTTTGTTTGAAATAACCATTTTCATTGTATCCTGAAAACCATTGATTGCTCCGTGAATCTTTTCTTCCAATTCCTCGGAATTTTTCTTGTAAAACCTTCTGACAAGACCAATAATCCATCCGTCCACTCTTTTTCCAAAATTAGGATTGACTGACATGTAGATTAATAAAACTAGAATTGCTACGATTGCAACTACGGCAAGAACCATTAGAATAATCAACCATAAATCAAAATTGAAGTACAAAGTCATTCCAATAATGGTTAAAATTGCCAGTACAACAAACGGAAATGTATCGAGTGCACGGTCAGCCACGACAGTTGCAAAAGTCTCTTCCATAGGATAGTTTTCTTCACGAGATAAAATATACGCTCTTACAGGCTCTCCACCACCACGTCCGGAAGGAGTGATGTTATTCACTGCCAAACCTACCAAAATCATAGGAATCAGTTTTTTTATACCCACATCAATGTCAACGAGATTATTGAGTATTTTCCAACGTAATGAGTATAAAAAGTATGTGAATACCTGCATAGCAATAGCTAACGCGATAAATTCCAATTTAGCTATTTTTAATGCTGCTATAACTTGGTCTATCCCGACAAACCAAAGCATCACAACAAGAATAAGAACACTTATCCCTAAGAAAAATATTGACTTTTTATCCATATTTATACTATTTTAATCATCAATACTTATAAATTTATATAGATATTTATTCAAATTATTAGAATAATGAGATATATAACAAAATCAGATTTGATAATCGTTGCATTAAATTCTGGAAATTTAATGATAGGAATAGGGGTAATGTGTTTAATACCTCTAATTTTTGATTTGATATATTTTGAATTTGATGTGATAAGTTTTGTCATTCCCGCAGCGATTTCAATATTGTTAGGACTATTTTTTAGAGTATATCTCAAAGACTATGAACGTAAATCTATCAAGCTTAAGCATGGAATGATGCTGTCCTCGTTTGCATGGTTATGGGCAAGTATAATCGGAGGAATCGTGTTCATGCTTGCAACAAACATGCCTATAATTGATGCTATTTTTGAAAGTATGTCTGCCCTAACAGGTACTGGAATAACCATGTTTGCTGATGTTGAAATATTGCCTCACAGCATACTATTTTTTAGAGCTTTAGAACAATGGATTGGAGGATTGGGAGTTGTTGTTATGGTAATAAGTGTCTTAACAAAACCCGGTTCAGTATCCTCAAAATTATATCAATCCGAAGCGCGTGAAGAAAGAATTAAACCAAGTGTGAAAAATACTCTTGAAAAAACCCTGCAAATCTATGCCATTTATACCATAGCAGGAATTATTCTATATCTCCTTGCAGGAATGCCTGTATTTGATGCAATTTGTAATACCTTCAGTATTGTATCAACCGGAGGAATGAGTATCAAGAATGCCAACATTGGTTTTTATCAAGACGACATTATCTACTTCATTTCAATCATTTTAATGATTCTGGGAGCTACAAGCTTTTTGGTTCACTATAAAGTTATTAAAACCAGAGGAAAGTCATTGCTTGGAGATTTGCAATTCAAAATCATAATCACAGTCATTGCTCTTGTAACATTGATGTTATACTTTGTTTCAAACATCGTTCCTATCGAGCTATTGTTTACAGTTGTATCCGCCATTACAACAACAGGAGCCAGTGTTGCCTCACCTCACGTAATGGGAATGTGGCCGCCGTTTGTAATAATCTGTCTAATGTGTCTAATGTTGACTGGGGGTTCAAACGGATCTACAGTAGGTGCAATAAAACTTGTAAGGATGATTACATTTTTCAAAGGAATTTACAGACACGTTCGTGAAATTCTATCACCCGAAGGCAGAGTGGTTCCTGTAAAATTACAGGGCAGAAAAATACCTGAAAAGGCAATATCCCAATCAGGAAACTACATAACACTTTACATGATGTTCATAATGTTTACCTGGGCATTGTTCTGTTTATTCGGTTATGACCCGTTCAGAAGCCTGTTTGCCGCAATGTCCCTTCAGGGTAATAACGGTTTGGAACTCGGAATCATAAACCACACACTGCACCCAATACTCAAAGTGGTAAGTATGTTTGACATGTGGACCGGAAGATTGGAAATATATCCGGTTTTGATTACATTGAGGGCATTTTTTGAAATATTTAAAAGATAGATTTATAATACCCTGAGTATAAATAATGATTATCAATCTGTGAAGGTGATTTAATGTATGTGATTATTATGGGAGGAGGTCGTGTCGGACTTGCTCTAGCGAATTTGTTAATTGATGACGGACATGATATTACATTGATTGAAAATGACGAATCATTGAGTGCCGATGTTGCAGCAGACCTTGATGCACTCGTAATTCATGGAAGCGGAACAAGCTCAAAAGTTCTTGAAGAGACAAACATCGAAGATGCAGATTACTTTATCGCAACAACAGGAAATGACGAAGCAAACCTGCTTTCCTGTATTCTAGTTAGGAAATATAATGTTCCTACAATCATTGCACGTGTAAGTAACCCTGACCACGAAGAAGCGTTTAAAGAAGTTGGAATTGACAGAGTAATAAGCCCAGAAATAACAGCGGCAGAACAACTGCAGCAATTTGTAACAATGCCAAATGTAGCAAAACTGACTACACTCGGTGAAGGTGATGCTGAAATTCTTGAAATGACAATAACAAATGACAAAGTGGTTGGAAAACGTTTCAAAGACATTTCCCCAACAAAAGATTACATCATTATTGCCACTTATCAAAACGGAAAATTAGTTATTCCACAACCAGACAATACTGTCAGCCGTGGAGAAAAGATTTCCATCCTTGTTAAAAGAGGAACTTTCAAGAAAGTATCTAAAAAATTGGAAAAATAATACTATAAAAAGGAATAAGACATTTTAATATGGTCTTTTCCATTATTTTCCACTATTGGACCATGACCAGGATAAATATTTTTAACGTCAAGTTCCAATAGCTTTTCAACACTGTTTTTCATATCTTGGTAATCCCCGCCGATGTCCATTCTACCAACACCGCCACCAGCAAATATTGTATCACCGCTAATTAGGTTTTCACCATCCCAAAGGCATATTCCGCCACTGGTATGGCCAGGAGTGTGAATTACTTTGAATCCTGCTATTTCATCACCGTCTTCAAGTTCAATGTCCACACGGGAGTTGGCTCCATCATTGATTAAAAATGCGGATCCGCCAGTGCCTAAAGTATCCTTGTTTCTCATTGAAACGGCATCCATCTTATGAACTGCAATCTTGGCATTCGGAAATGCATAATTGCCGCCAATATGGTCATAATGACAATGAGTATTTATAATCAATTCAATATCTTCAGGTTCAACACCATTTTCACGAAGTTGGGAGAATAAATAATCAGTAAACTGGCCTGTTCCGGTGTCAACAAGTGTTTTTTTACCAATCAAATAATAATTAGAATCATTAAAGTAACCTAAAATTGGAATAATTTCTGAACTCATGAAAGATAATATAATTAAGAAAGTTATTAAAAGTTTTGAAAAAAAGTTGTATATAAAAATGGGGTCATAGGGATTTGAACCCCAATCCGGGGATTTCTCTTGTCTCAGTACTCCAATTGATCATCACAACGGATACTGTTCAGTTACGCGTATATTTCTTCAAAGACAACTGGAGTCCCCGATGCTGCCAGGTTACACCATAACCCCACATATAACATACAATAATAAATATATTTTAATAATATATAAAGATTACCATTCATTCAAATTTCATCTGCTTGTCAATACCTGCTATTTCATCAATTTCCAATCCTTTTTCAAGGACATAATCCTTTTCAACTTTATAATTTCCGTTTTTAGTACGAGGAGTTCTTTCAGGTTCTATAAACAACCATTTTGTATATTTAAATCTGACACCTATATAAGCAGTTGCGCCAAATATTTTTGAAAATTCACATAACTCTTCAATTTGTGCAGAATCAATGTAAACCTTATCTTTTGTAGTTGTCTTAACCTCAATTGCTAAATATAATTTGCCATTTCCTGCGAGAACATCTGGTAAAGGTCTTTTAGTAGCTCCACCAGATGCTGGAGCCCTCATAGCCGCAAAATTCCTTTCCCATAATTTATGTACCAAATCCCTTTCTTCAGCAGAACCTTTTTTTGCCATAATAACACTCAATATATAATTTTAAAAAAACTAGTATATAAAAAACAAGTGAGAGCATTTGAAAAGTAATATTAAAAAAAGTTTTATAAATGGGGCCGGGGCCGAGATTTGAACCCGAGTCCCAGGATCCACAGTCCTGGAGGATGACCACCTACCCTACCCCGGCAGTAAAATATATGAATATAAAAATTGTTAAAATGCGGGAGCAGGGATTCGAACCCTGGAAGACCTGCGTCAACAGGTCCTAAGCCTGTCCCCTTTGGCCTCTCGGGCACCCCCGCTTATATAAAAAGTAAGGATACGTAGAAACCATAAAAAATCTTAACAAATTTTTAAAATGCTCCGGCCGGGATTCGAACCCGAGTCTTCGGCTCGAAAGGCCGAAATGATTGGCCGGACTACACCACCGGAGCATACAAATACAAATAAAGTTTTAGTTAACATGGGCCCAATGGGCTTCGAACCCATGACCTTCCGGTTATGGGCCGGACGCTCTACCTGGCTAAGCTATGGGCCCAAAAGCGCCGTCGACAGGGCTCGAACCTGTGACCAATCGGTTAACAGCCGAACGCTCTACCTACTGAGCTACGACGGCATGAGACACCCATCTGCCTAAACCAAATAAAACCCATGTTTAAAAATCAAAAGACTTTAAACAGTAATAATAAATATTATTTACATAGTATATAAAGCTTTTGGTTTTTTGCGACTTTATCGAAAAAATAAAGTAATTGCCTATAATTTAAATTATACGAACTAATATATAAACTTTAATGAAGTAACTCCAAAAAAACAATGTGAAGAAAATAATTTATAACAGTTTATACATAATATGTTTATAAAAAAAGACAACATACATGCAACCCTCACCTAATAATCGAATATTTAAAATATTAAAATTTATTAGGTGAAAAACAATGAAATTAACCATCAGCAAGCTTATAGAAGAAGCAAGAGCATTTTGTAAAAATGAGAGTGCCATTAACCATGAACAGTTAGTAGGAATAACAGATGGAAAAGCAGTCGGAACATACATTGAACATAGATTCAAAGAATACCTAAAAAATAAATATGAGGTTACAATAGGTTCCAGTGCAAAAGGAGTTGATCTTCCCGACGATAACATCAATACAGATATAAAAGTAACCTCTGCAACAAAACCTCAAAGTTCATCACCATTTAAAAATTTTGAACAACAAATTTATGGTCTAGGTTACAACTTACTAATTTTTGTTTATAAAAAAAATGACATTAATGAGAAATGTTATCTCGGTTTTAAACATTGCATATTTCTTGAATCTGAAAAAAGTGGGGATTATGGTCTAACGAAAGTATTACGCAAAATGATTGAACTTGGTGCAAATGAAACAGACATAATTGAAATACTAAAAGATAAAAATTTTCCCAATGACTATCAAAGTTTAAAAACTCTGGCTAAAAAAATCATATCCAACCCTCCCAAACAAGGTTACCTAACAATTTCCAATGCATTTCAATGGAGATTGCAATATAACCAAATTATTAAATTAAAAGATGAAATTGATGGAGTGTATACAAATACCAACTACAATGAAAAAGAATTAGAAGATTATCAAACCCCATTATCCATTACAGAGGAAATATGTGCTTATTTAAAAAATAATTTGAAAATTAACCCTACTGTAATTATTGAACCTACTTGCGGAATTGGAAATTTTTTAAGAAGTGCATCAAAAGTTTTTGAGAGTAAAGAATTATATGGCATTGAAATAGATGCAGAAAAGATAAATGCCGTAGACCGCTCAATTCCAAATCTGAACTTAATAAATGAAGACATATTCAAATTTAAATTTGATATGATAAATGAAAATGAGTCTTATTTAATCATTGGAAATCCACCTCGAAAAAACAATACAAACTTTATTAACAATTTACATGGAAAAACTAACTGTTTTAACATGTCTGAACAGATTATATTAAAAATTATAGAAATATTTAAAAATACAAAAACAACTATTGCATTTTTATGTAAGACAACAGTTGCTAGAAATATTTTCAAAAGATTAATAAAAAACAAGATTCCTTATAATTTTATTAAGCAGCTGACATTTAATTTTTCTAAAATTTCAAAAATGAATAAAAATAGTTGTTTATTAATAATACAATTAGGTGAAAAGCAATTACCAAATAACATATGCGAAGTTTCAGAGTTTTCTAATCCGGATAAGATATTGCATAAAATTTGTTTTGAATACGATTCTAACTCAAATAATGATAAACTCATAGACATTGACGGAAAATGTGAAATAGATTGGAAACTAGGCGTTAAACATGATTGCGCTAAAATAATGGAATTAACATGTAAAAATAATCAATTAATGAATAATCTTGATGAAAAAGTCAATATAGAAACTATACTATTATATCCTTTATTAAAAGGCGGCGATCTTAAAAAACCACTAATTAATGAAACCTCAAAATATATTATAATAACTCAGAAAAAAATAAAACAGGACACGACCTATATTAAAACTAAAGCACCAAAAACTTGGGAATACTTAAATAATAATAAAACTTATTTTGATAACCGAAAAAGTAAAATGTACAAAAGAACACCTGCTTTTAGTATTTCAGACATAGGAGATTATGCATTTAAAAAATACAAAGTAGGAATTTCGGGTTTCAATAAAGAACCTAATTTTACATTAGTTTATAATGAAAAACCAGTAATGTTAGACAATAGCTGCTATTATTTATCTTTCGATGATTTTGATGAAGCATACATTACTTTATTAATTTTAAATAGTCAATTAGTTAAGAAATTTCTAAAAAATATTGCATTTCTGGATTCAAAAAGACCTTTTTCAAAAGCAATTTTAAAACGGATAAATATTGGAAAATGCTTAAAAATTTTATCATTTGCGGATTTAAAAAAAATAGAAAAAGAGTTGAACTTAAATGATTATATTATGCCAAAAAAATTTTTGAAATATAAAAATAAATACTGCAAAACCAATGATTAATAATTTAAACTTATATAAACTTTAAGAAACTTATATACTAACATGGATTCAGACATATTTGACATTATCAAAAAAGCTAATGAAACAACTTTAAAACATCACGGAAACTTAATTACTCTTGAAAGAGCCATATTTCTATCTTGGTGGTGTGATAAAGGGGATTGCGCATTTTGCTATATGTCTACACAAAAAAACAAAATCAAAGATCCTAAAAAAGCTAGAAGAAACATTTCAAATATATATGCAGAATCAGAAATGTGCAAACGTCTTGATTGGAATATAGAATTTTTATCTGGAGGCTACGAGTCATTTTCAACCCAGGAAATAAAAGAAATTGCAACAACAATAAAAGACATTACTGGCGATGGAGTCTGGTTAAATACTGGAATAACCGATGAGCTAAATGAATATGGATCTGAAATAAAAGGAATAACAGGAGCCGTTGAAGTAGCCAATCCCGAAATTCATGAAAGGGTTTGTCCTTCTAAAAAACTAGACGACATAAGCAACATGTTAGATGTTGCCGGAGATTTGGGATTCAAAAAAGCCATAACAATAATCTTGGGCTTGGGCGAAACATTGGATGATGTTAACTATATAATAGATTATATTAAAGACCACAAGATTGACAGAGTAATTTTCTATTCACTGAATCCCCACAAGGAAACAATCTATGCAAACTCTTCACAGCCTGCATCCCTTTATTATGCTCAAGTCGTAGCACAGGTCAGACTGGCTTTCCCAGATATTGAAATAATATGCGGAACATGGATTGACAATCTTGCAAATATAGGAATATTAATTTTAAGCGGAGCAAACGGAATTACAAAATTCCCCCTTTTTAAGATGTTTGCAACCAAATATGGAAAAAGAGTTGAAGAAGAAGTTAAATGGGCCGGACGTGAATTGAAAGGAACATTTACCAATAAAGATATGTTGGGTCCGCAAAAAAGTGAAGTGTCACCTGAACTTGACAAATTTATTAAAAGATATGTCAAAGAATCATTAAAAAATAAATACTAATTTTTTTTTAAAAAACACCACATTATTAATAATATTTATAAATTGAATTAAACAAATATAAAGATAATATATAAAATTACCTTGGAGGAATTATTATTAACGATGTCGATATGATGTGTGGACTTGAAATCCACGTACAACTAGAAACCGATTCAAAATTATTCTGTGATTGTCCTACAAATTATCAGGACGCACCTGCAAACACAAACATCTGTCCTGTTTGTTTAAACCAGCCAGGTGCAAAACCACATCCAACTAACAAACAAGCATTGGAAAATGCTTTAATGATTGCTTTAATGTTAAACTGTGAAATTGATCAAGGTGTTACATACTTTATGAGAAAACACTATGACTATCCAGACTTACCGTCCGGTTATCAAAGAACTTCAGTACCTATTGGAGTTAACGGTGAATTGAACGGTATTAGAATACACGAAATTCACGTTGAAGAAGACCCTGGACAATACAAACCAAACGAAGGGGTAGTAAACTTTAACCGTTCTGGAATTCCATTAGTGGAAATTGTTACAGAACCAGATATCAAATCACCTAAAGAAGCAAGAACATTCTTAAAAGAACTTATTCGTGTTTTACAGTACAGTGGTGCAGCTCGTGGAGAAGGTACCATGAGAGCTGATGTAAACATCTCCATCAATGGTGGAAACAGAGTTGAAATGAAAAACATCAACTCCATCACAAACGCTTACAAAGCTTTAAAATATGAACTTTTCAGACAATCAAATTTAGTTAAAAGAGGAGGAACTGTAGTTCAGGAAACTCGTGCATTTAAAGGTGGATCTACAAAACCTATGAGATTGAAAGAAGATGCAGATGATTACAGGTTCATAACTGATCCTGATTTACCACCAATGCAAATTTCAAGCGAAAGTATTGAAAAAGTTTTAAAAGTAATGCCTGAAGCTCCTCACAATAAAGTAACAAGATTTATTGAAGAATATGGTCTTGATGATGAAACCGCTAAAGTACTTACTTCAGAAATTGATTTAGCAGTTGCTTACGAAGAAGTAGCTAAGGAAATTGATCCGAAATATGCTGCAAAATGGATGAGAGACGAGCTTAAGAGGGTTTTAACCTACAATAAATTAGATTATGCAGATTCAGGAATTGCACCTGCAAGCATTATTGAATTATTGAACATGTTACAATCCAAAGAGATTACTGTTAAAGCAGGTCAAAGAATCGTTGAAAAAATGCCCAATAATGATGCTTCACCAAAAGAGATTGCAGAAGAATTAGGATTACTTGGTGTTGTTAAAGACGATGAAGTAAAAGCTGCTGTAAAGCAGGCAATTGAAGAAAATCCAAAAGCAGTAGATGATTATTTAGCTGGTCAAAAAGCATCACTTAACTTCTTAGTAGGACAAGTAATGAGATTAACCCGTGGAAAAGCCGACCCTGGTGAAACTGTCAAACTTTTAAGAGAAAGTATTGAATAGGTGAAAAAAATGGGTGGAAAAAAATCTTTTGTAAAGGATTATATGACACAGAACGTTATCAGTGTTTCTCCAGATACAAAAACCCCCGACGTCATTGATTTGATGAGAAAAAGTCACCACAACAGTTACCCAGTAGTCAAAGATGACAAGTTAGTCGGAATGGTAACTGCTTTCGATATAATCGCAAAAGAATATTGTGACACTGTCGAAGGGATTATGACCACAAACCTGGTAGTTGCTAATCAGAATTTATCAATTAACGATGCATCACGTGTAATGTTTAGAAGAGGAATCTCAAGAATGCCAGTGGTTGATGAAAATGGGCATTTGGTTGGAATTATCACAAATACTGATATGGTAAGGTCACATATTGAAAGATCAACTCCAAATAAGGTAGAATACTTTAAACAAACAATGGAACAGTTATATGGAATTCATACAACATTGAAACATATGCCTGTTGAAACCAAAAAATTAAGGCCAACACAGGACAGAGTTTATGCTGATGAACTTGAAGGAAGAGCGTATGAATTAGAAAAAGGATTAGCAGAGCCTGCCATCGTAGTAAAAACCGGGGACAGATGGATTTTAGTTGATGGACATCACAGAGCAGTAGCTTCCGCACAAAGAGGATATGAAACAGTTGATTCATACGTTATTGATTTAGGCCAAGATATTAAATTAGGAATGGAAAAAACTGCAGATAAGGCAGGAATTAAAACATTTGACGATATCGAAATCATTGATGATGATAAACATCCGTTAATAGCACTTACTGAAAGTATGCAAGATCAAGAATCAAAAGGAGATGACTAAATGTCCAACGATAAAATCATCAGAGAAGTTTATGAAGTCTTGGAATCCAGAAGGGACAATCCCATTGATTCATACACTTCAAACATTATGAAAGACAGCGACAAAAAAGCTGAAGACAAAATTCTTGAAAAGATTGCAGAAGAAGCCGGTGAAGTATTATTGGCAGCAAAAAATGATGAAAATCTCGTATATGAATCTGTTGATTTGATTTTTCACACATTATTAATACTAGCATACAAAGGTGTTGAAATCGACGAGATTTTTGAAGAATTTGCTAGAAGAAGAAAATAAGTTAATATTTGAATTTTACGGTTGAAATTATGTTTGACACATTTGCTGAAAAAAAGTTTTTATTAAAACAACTAGTTAAGAGGGATTTAACCTCAAAATATAAAGATTCAGTGTTAGGAATAGCATGGAGTTTCCTCAACCCATTATTAATCATGCTTGTATTTACAGCAATTTTTTCAATGTTATTCGGCCGTCAAATTGAAAACTATCCTGTTTACTTTTTATCAGGAAGAGTAATTTTTGATTTTTATAAATCTGCAACAAGCGGAGCAATGAAATCCATTAAGGGAAATGCAGCAATTCTCAAAAAGATTTATGTCCCCAAATACATGTTTACCGTAAGTAAGGTATGCTATGAATTTATTAACTTTATGATTACCGTAGTAATATTGTTTGGAGTAATGCTTGTTACAGGAGCATCATTCCATTTAACTGCAATATACGCAATAATTCCATTGGCATTATTAATCATACTAATTATGGGTATGGGATTAATTTTAGCAGTTTGCAATACTTATTTCACTGATGTAGGTCACCTGTATAACGTAATCACATTAATTCTTATGTATGCTTCCGCATTATTTTACCCTATGGAAATTGTACCAGTTACAGTTCAGAAAATATTTACATTAAACCCTATATATTCTGCAATTTCTACTTTCAGGGCATGTGTGGTCTATGGACACGTACCTGATTTCCTTACATTAGCATATTTAGGGGTTTTTGCATTTACAACCTTAGGCATTGGAATTTTATTATTCAAGATATATGATTCAAAATTAGCATTAGAATTATAAATAGGTTTTATTATGAGTTTAAAAGAAAGAATAAAAAGGGCTTTCAAAAGGGAAGAATCACAAATAACTGGAGAAGAAAAAAAAGAGATTTTACCTCCAGTTGAATGGAAATATGAAGATATGATTCTTTTTGCACCTCCTAGAAAAACATCAAAAGATAAGGAGGACTATTTCTACATTTATGCACTTGATAAAAATAATGAACCTATTAAAAATGAAATAATTGATGTGAAGATTGGAAAAGAAAGCTTTGAAGAAAAAACAGACGAAAATGGGCATGTAAAAATACTTATGAATAAATTCAGGCCTAAATTATATCCTGTGACAATCACATATCCTAATGGAGAATATTCACAAATTATTACAAGCCGTTTTAAAGTAAACAGAGAAAGCCCAAAACCAAAGCCTGCAACTGCTGCTGCTAAAAAAGAAAAATCCGATAAAGTTACAAGCATTTACCTTCCTGAGATGAAAATGTACATCAATAATGAAGGTAAATTTTATGCCAGATTACGTGATTATGAATATAAACCGATTGAAGGCGAAGAGCTAAAATTCACAATTGAAGGTGAAACTTACACTGCCAAGACCGATTACAAAGGATTCGCTAAAATAGACATTAAAAACTTGGATAAGGGAACCCATAATATTCTGGTCGAATATGAAGGCAGTTCAAAATATGATCCTTCCTCAAAAACATCCAAACTGGAAATGTTAGTGAGAAACTTAGACAGGGAAGTTGTCATTGAAGTCAAGAATTTATCCATGGAATTTAAAGTGACTAAAGATAAAATTGACACATTAAAAGAATTTATTATCAGAACAATCAAACGTAACAAAGAGGAACACAAAAAGATAAAAATACTTGATGACATTACATTCAATGTCTACAAAGGGGATAAATTAGGAATTCTCGGATTTAACGGTGCGGGAAAAAGTACATTACTGAAAATAATGGCGGGAATTTATGAACCTACCTCCGGAAGCATTACCACACATGGAAAAGTAGCTCCCCTATTAGAGCTTGGGGCAGGATTTGATAAAAATTACACTGGAAAAAATAACATTTTCTTAAATGGGGCATTTTTAAGTCTTGATGAAAAATTCCTTAAAGAAAAATACGATGAAATCGTCGAATATTCAGAGCTTGGAGATTTCATCAACTACCCGATTAAAAACTACTCATCAGGAATGAGAACAAAATTAGGATTTTCAATAGCTACCCTGATTAACCCTGACATTCTAATCATTGATGAAATCTTATCTGTTGGGGACATCAAATTCAGACAAAAAAGTGCTGAAAAGATCAATTCCATGATGGAAGAGGGCGTAACAGTATTATTAGTATCACATTCTATCAAACAAATTAGAAAAATATGTGACACATGCATATGGCTTGAGAACGGAAAAATAAAAATGCAAGGCGATGCCAACGAAGTCTGCGATGCATATGTAAAAGGTGCTGAAAAAGACATGAAAAAAGCTAAACAAAAGAAATAGGTTTTTAAAATGGATAAAAGATGGATTTATATTTTAATTATTTTGATTTTAGGAGTTACCCTACTATTTTTTATTGTAGAGTCTTCAACAACACTGGGAAGTGCTGAAACATATGTGCATAAATTTACAATAACAATCCCCCCATCATTCAATATTGATGAAAGCGGAAAGGAATATGCTGTTTTAATTAACAGGAATAGTGGAGAGGTAATTGATATTAGAGATTTAGGTAAAGGAGACCTCATTGAATCCGAAATGTATAATAGAACACTGTTACTGAGAGAAAATGTTAATGTCACTTCCATAAAAACGGTGACATATGACCTCAATGGAACAAAACTTCCAACAATCGCATACAATACAACTAAAAATACAATTAATCAAATTTCATATTACAAAGAATATAATCATACATTTGTTATTACCGCCAAAAACTTCCAAGACCGTGATTATATGGACATTAATTTAGAGTATGTCCTTGATACACTGAAACCTGATTTAAAACAAAAGCAAGATTAATATGAGAAATATTAAATTTTCAATAATAATAACTGCATATAATGCGGAACTTGGAATTGCAAAGTGTATTAAATCAATCGTAAATCAAACTTTAAACTTTAAAGATAATGTAGAAATAATCCTGATTGATGACGGCAGTACAGACAATACCGACAGCACATGCAGATATTTTGCTAAAAAATATCCCAACAACATTACTTATCTATCAAAAAAACATGAAGGGGAAGGCAGCAGCCGAAACCTTGGAATAGACAAAGCAAATGGTAAATACATTTATTTTATTGATGGAGACGATTTTCTATCAAAAAATACATTGAAAAATGTATCAGATTTTTTTAGTGAGCATGAAAATGTCGATATTGTTACAATACCTACCAAATTTTTAGAATCTGGAGAAAAATATCCTGTTTTTGATGAAAAATATAAAACAACAAGAGAAATTAATATATTGAATTGTCCGGAATTTATTCAGGCGGAATCCAAATCCTGCTTTTTTAAAACATCCCTTTTAAAAGAGATTAACTTTTCAAACCAATTCAAGCTATCAGAAGACATCGCTTTCATAAACAAATTATTAATTTCAAATCCGAACCTAGGCATATGCAGTGAAGGCGCGTATTATAACGTTAAAGGCAAAGACAATAATGCTCTTTTAGATATGATTCCAAATTTAAAAGACTCCGGAAGCAATAATGTTAAATACCATATGAAAAAGCTGATAGATGAGAGTCTGGAAAAATATGATTCAATTCCAGATTTCATTCAAAAAACAATTTTATATTACGCAAATGAAATTATCTTAAACGAGACAATTAACGAGAAATTAACCGAAAGTGAAATAGAAAATCTCAATAAAGAAATGAAAAAGGTTTTGAAGTATGTTGATGATGAAAATATTTACAGCCAAGATGACATGGATGTGAAAATAAAAACTTTTTTACTCTATATTAAAAATGATGATTCCTATCCCGAAACAGATCAAATTAAATTAAATCAATACTTAAAATTAGACACAGTTTTCATCGACATATACGAAATTATTGATGATAATTTATACATACTTGCGAATGTAAACTCAATCAGTCCCGATGAAAAAATAGATGTATATGTAAATGATAAAAAAATTGAAAGTAAAAAGGTCAACTTCCCACAGAGGGAAAAATACTACCTGAATAAAAAATATCTAACCAACCACACTTTTGAATTTAACCTGAAACTGGACAACAGTAAAACATATGAACTCAAATTCAAATCAGATACCAATCAGGATTTGCACATTGACTTTTCAAGGCCCTGCAATTTCTCAAAAGTCGTAGGCTATTCAAAAACCAGAAAATATCTAAGCACTCTAAATAATGATAAAATAATAATTGAAAAATATAAAACTTTAAAATGGCTTAAAAAAGAGGCAAAAACCCTATTTGGAATGTTAAAAAATAGAGTTCCTGGATTTGAAACAGCAATACCTATCAGACTGATTTATCTGGCATTGTATCCATTTTTAAGAAATAAGAGAATATGGTTTTATATGGATTTTCCAACAATAGCTGACGATAACGGAATGCATTTGTTTAAATATTCCATAAAACAGGACGAACCGAACATCAAGAAATATTTCATTATAGATAAAAACACACCGGATTACGGAAAAATGAAAAAAATAGGTCCTGTTATAGGATATCACTCACTGAAACATAGGATTTTAGGATTATTTGCTGAAAAAATCATCACCTCCCATCCGGACAACAATTATATCTATGCATTTTGGGGCCATTACCCTAACTTTGCAGGCATTTTAAAATCAAGTACAATATTCCTGCAGCATGGAATAACACTAAATAACATATGCAGCTGGCTAAATAAATATGACAAAAACCTTGATTTCATGTTAACAGCATCACAAAAGGAATATGACTCATTATTTAAATATTATTACAATTATGATGAAAAAATCATTAAACTATTGGGATTTCCAAGATTTGACAACCTGAAAGATGAAAAGACAAAAACAATCCTATTGATGCCGTCATGGAGAAGATATCTCAATAATGAAAACAAATACACAATAAGCAGTTCCAGCTATTTTAGAACTTACAATTCACTTATAAACAATGAGAAATTAATCCAGAAGGCAAAGGAATACGGTTACGAAATAATTTTCAGGCCACATCCTCATGTATACCAATATATAGGATTGTTTGATGAGAATGAATCAATAAAAATAGACCATGAGCGTGGCAGCTATCAGGATCTGTTTAAAAAAGGAGCTTTGATGATTACTGACTATTCATCCGTAGCATTTGATTTTGCATATCTCAAAAAGCCGGTGCTATATTACCAATACGGAGAAGATTATCACTTTAATTTAGAGGAAAGTTATTTTGATTATGAAAAAATGGGATTCGGTGAAGTCTGCCACGATGAAGATGAATTAGTTGATCTTATTGAGGAATACATGAAAAATGACTGTGAAATGAAGGAAAAACATGTTCAGAATGTTGAGGACTATTTCATATTCACAGATAAAAACAACTGCAAAAGGGTTCACGAAGCGATTAGCAAAATTCCTCCTAGAGATTAAACTCCATATTGTGCATTCCACGCTCAAAACTAGCTATCTTTAACCTTTTTTTATTGAATTCCTTAAAACCTATTGATTCATAAAGCCTTTTTGCACCCTTGTTTCTAAAATCAGCATCAAGAGTAACCCTTTTATAGTTTTTGGACCTTGCATATTCAATAACGTCTAAAACGACTTGCCTTCCAAGTCCCTTGCCTCTTTGAGATTCATCGATAGCCACTTCAGCCAGATACAAATCATCCTTTTCAATGTCACATAGCACAAAATGATCCAGAATATCCACTACAAATAATTTCCAGGATTTTAAATGAAATTCCCTTTCATCATCATGCAAATAGATGCTGACATAACCTATTATATGATTATCATCATCCAAAATGACTTTAAAATAATCATTTAACTTTTTTTTAGCCAAATATTTGGAAATGGACTTTACGGCCTCCTCATCTGATTTGAAAAGCATGTCGAATGTACGAAAATCAACATCATAAACCAGACGGGCAACATGGTTAACATCATGGATTTTCGGATTGAAGGTTTCGTAAATCAAGTTAATCACTATTCACTATTGTTAATGCAAATACTCCTGCTCCGAAACCATTATCAATATTTACAACAGCAATACCCGGCGCACATGACTGAAGCATTGCATCAAGTGCCACTCTGCCGCCTTCGCCAACGCCGTAGCCCACTGAAGTTGGAACGCCTATGACCGGAACATCAACAAGACCTGCAACAACTGAAGGAAGCGCACCTTCCATTCCTGCACAGACAATGAATGCACGAACTCCCTCTTTTACCATATGTGCAATCTGCGGAAACAGCCTGTGAATTCCTGCAACGCCAATGTCATAGGAGGTAATGGCTTCACAACCGCCCTCTTCAACAATGACACGTGCTTCCTCGGCAATGTTAATGTCTGAAGTTCCTGCAGTGATAATTCCTATTTTTGCAGTAATCTCTTTAGGTTTGATTTCTTTTCTAATGATCAGTATTTGGGCTCGCCTGTTATAATCAAAAATAAATGAATTTTCGCCCAAATCCTTCAATATTCTTTCATACCTCTCATCGGACAATTTGGTAATTATCAAATCCTCATCACTAGTTTCCAGGTATTTTTTTATAATCAATATTAAATCTTCATAATCCTTACTAGGTGAAAATACAGCTTCCGGAAAACCTGTACGGTCACTGCGTTTAATATCAAACTTAGCAACATTGTCAAATTCCAAAATGTTTTGGGATTTTAGCAGGTTTTCAGCTTCATTAACACTAATATCCCCTTTGACCAATTTTTCCAAAATATCTTTCATAATATAATATAAGATAAAATTTTATATAAAATTTAACTTAAATAATATATCTATGAAAGCTCAAAAGATTTTAACTCAAGGAATAGTTCAAGGCGTAGGATTTAGGCCCTATGTTTATAGGCTTGCATCTGACCTGAATCTTAACGGATATGTAAGAAACCTTGGAAATGTAGTTGAAATCATAATTGAAGGGGAAAACACAGAAAAATTCATCGAAAGATTACCTAATGAATTGCCTCCAATTGCAAAGATTGACTCAATGAATGTGGAGGATATTGATGAGAAAAATTATTCTGATTTTAAAATCATTGAAAGCGGAGACTCATATTCCGGAATCAGTGTAATTCCACCGGACATAGCAATTTGCGACAAATGTCTGGAAGAGATAAGAAATCCGAATGACAGACGTTACAAATATCCGTTTAATGCATGTACCGACTGCGGACCAAGATTTACAGTTATTGAAAGTGTCCCCTATGACAGAATCAGGACATCAATGGAAGAATTTCCGCTATGCGATGACTGTCTTGTAGAATACAGGGAACCTTTAAACAGACGTTACCACGGAGAGGCGATTTGTTGCGGTGACTGCGGACCTCAAATGGAAATATATGAAGGTTTGGAAAAAATAGATACTGAAAATCCAATCAAAGTTGGTGCAGATAAACTGAAAGAAGGAAAAATATTGGCCATAAAAGGTATTGGCGGAACACACCTGGTCGTTGATGCCTACAATGACAAAGCAATCAAAGAGCTAAGAAAACGCCTGAACCGTCCAAATCAGGCATTTGCGGTAATGGCCAAAGACCTGGAATCAGTCCAGAATTATGCCAAACTATCCGAAAGGGAAATTGAAACAATAACCTCAAATAAACGTCCGATTGTTATTTTAAAGAAAAATGATGATTATCCGTTCCCTGAAAGCCTGTCTCCAGGACTTCACAATATCGGAGTTATGCTGCCTTATTCCCCTATGCATTATCTGCTTTTTGATGAAGGAGACATTGACACTTACGTAATGACTTCAGCAAATATTCCAGGAGAGCCTATGATGATTAGAAATGAGGACATCATCAATGGAGTTAATGATTACTCCCTAGTTCATAACCGTGAAATCCTCAACAGGTGCGACGATTCAGTCATCAGGTTCAGGAATAATGAACTGTCATTCATCAGAAGATCACGCGGATACACTCCAGAACCATATAAAATTAATTACAAAGTTAACGGTGCAAATGTTCTTGCATTAGGTCCCGAACTTGATGTGACCTTTTCAATGGCGAAGGACAATATCGTATATCCTTCACAGCATATTGGAAATACAAATAAGCCGAAAACCCTGAATTTCTTAAGACAGGCCATTGAAAATATGCAAAGAATTACTAAAATCAATGAATTCGACATAATAGCATGTGATATGCATCCCCACTTCTTTACAACCAGACTGGCACATGAACTTGCGGAAAAATATGATGCTGAAGTGATGCCTATTCAACATCATCACGCACACTCTATTGCCCTTGCAAACGACCACAGCCTTGAAGAAATGATTGTTATTGCAGCTGACGGTGTCGGATACGGAAGTGACGGAACAAGCTGGGGCGGAGAGATTCTCTATACAGATGTTAACAGTTTTGAAAGATTGGGACATCTTCAAAGCCAGTTAATGCCTGGTGGAGATATGGCAACCAAATATCCCGCAAGAATGCTTGCAAGCATTTTAAATGACGAGGATCTGATTAAAAACTATTCAAAATATTTCAAATACGGAGAAGTTGAAATCAGAAACATCTTTAAGCAACTGGCTTCAGGAATCAATGTCGGCAAAACAACAAGTACCGGAAGAGTTCTTGATTCAATGGCAGTGGCTGTTGAAGTGGCTCATGAAAGAACATATGAAGGGGAATGCTCCATGAAACTCGAATCCTGTGCATATTATGCAACAAAAGATTTGGAAATCCCGTACATTATTGAAAATGGCACTTTGAATACAACTGAAATACTGAAAGAAGTTGTCAGATTATATCAGAATGGTGAAAAGAAAGCGGACGTTGCATGTGCAGGACAGAATGCTGTTGCAAACGGTCTTGCAGAACTTGCAATTGAAGCTGCAGATAAAAAAGGAATTCAGGATATTGGTGCAACCGGCGGAGTATTTTACAACGAAGCGATTACAAATACCGTCAAAAATCATGTAGAAAAAGAAGGTTACAATTTCATACAGCATATCAATACTTGTGCTGGTGACGGGTCCGTTTCACTCGGACAGGCTATTATAGCAAAAAAAATTTAAAAATGGTTTAAAAAAGTTAAACCATTGAATTAATGACCACGTAATTAGTTTATCTACCTTTTAAAGTTCTCTCAAGAATATATTCAGCTCTTTCCTTAAGATTACCGTATAATCTTATTTGATTTTTTAACTCATCAATAGCTTCAAGCTGACCAGCATCTATTCTTTTTTCAATATCCAAAAGTTTAGACCATTCGTCACCTGAAGGAAGCTGAAGAGTATTTAACATGTCCTCTGAAAGGTTAACATCAAATGTGTTCTTGTTAATTGTGATGTGAATATTAACCTCATGCTGCAAATCATAATATTTGCGCGGGCGACCTCTCAAGATTTTCTTGTAAGAAGAGTTCAAAATACCGATATCTTCCATAGCCCTCAAGTGTTCTATGATAGCTTTCTGACCGATATCCAGCTCATTGGATATTTCGCTTACAAACATCGGTTCTTCTCTCAATAGATTTATAATATCTCTTCTAGTTTTACAACCCATTACGTCAAGTATATCTTCTTTATCAATATCTCCTAATTGGTCGTTATAGTTTCCTCTAATTTCAATGTGGCCATTAGAAGAATTGACATTATTATTCTTTTTAATGTCATCTGTATTTCTCATGATTATACATTATGTTGAAAAGTTATATAAAATTAATTGTTTTTGTTACAATATGTAAGAAAACTTTTCTCGAATATAACAACCCCAATTCAGATAATTTGAAATAAAAATTTAAAATATTTAAAAAAATAAGTTAATTTACAATTAACCAATAAATTAAATAACCATGTTAATTTTAATGAAAAAATAACGAAAATAAAGCATTTCTGATGAAATTTTTCTAACTTCAATTTATCGAAAACTTTATATAACTTTTTGTTACTATAATAATGTAAGAGAAAAGATAACTTTTTGTTACTTTAATATTTGGTTTAGAAAAACTTGATGTAATAACTCAGAATGATGAACCATTTTCCTATATGTCCATAAATTCCCAAAAACCAAGTATTAAATAACTTAAAGCCATGATTCTCTTCAGAGAGTTATTACAAAGTTTTTCAAAAATAACCTAAAAAGGTGTACACATGACTGACGAAAATAAAAGTGAAACTGAAGTTGAAACTAAAGATCTTCAACAACAATACTATGAGCTTCTTGAAGAGGTCAATCTAAAAAACGAAGAAATAGAAAAACTCAAAGAAGATCTTGAAAAGCAGGAAAGTGAAACACAGGAGTACATTTCACTTGCACAAAGACTTCAAGCAGATTTTGAAAATTTCAAAAAAATCACAGACAAGCAAAACAAAGACATCATAAAATTTGCTAATGAAAAAATCATTAAAGAGTTTTTGGATTGCTATGAAGACTTTGGTAGAGCTTTAAATGTTGAAAATGATGAAAATTTAAGAGAAGGTATAGAACTTACATATAACAAATTCAAAGATATTTTAACAAAAGAAGGTGTTGAAGAAATCCCCGCCAAAGGAGAAAAATTTGACTTGAACAAACATGAAGCGTTAATGGTTCAAGCATCTGATGATGTTGAAAACGGATATGTTATAGAAGAATTGATGAAAGGATACATGTACAAGGACAAAGTTCTAAAATACTCTAAAGTCATTGTTTGTAAAAAATAAAATTACGTTTATTTAATTATATATAATAAAAAAATTTGGTGATAATTATGTCTGATACTAAAAAAGAAAAAATTATTGGAATTGATTTAGGTACAAGTAACTCAGCAGCATCTGTACTTGTAGGAGGTAAACCAACCACAATCCCTTCCGCTGAAGGAGCAAGTCAATACGGTAAATCCTTCCCAAGTTATGTTGCATTTACTGAAGACGGTCAAATGTTAGTTGGAGAACCTGCAAGAAGACAAGCAGTTACCAACCCAGAAAACACTATCAGTGCAATCAAAAGAAGCATGGGTACAGATCACAAGGTAACTGTAAACGGAAAACAATATTCTCCACAAGAAATTTCAGCATTCATCTTACAAAAAATTAAAAAAGATGCAGAATCATTCTTAGGCGAACCTATCGAAAAAGCTGTAATTACCGTACCTGCTTACTTTGACGATAACCAAAGGACTGCAACTAAAGATGCAGGAACCATTGCTGGACTTGACGTAGTAAGACTTGTAAACGAACCAACAGCAGCAAGCCTCGCATATGGTCTTGACAAAGCAGACGAAGAAGACATGAACATTATGGTTTACGATTTAGGTGGAGGTACCTTGGATGTAACCATCATGGAATTCGGTGGAGGAGTATTTGAAGTAAGATCAACCAGTGGGGACACCCAACTCGGTGGTACCGATATGGATAATGTGTTAATCAAATACTTAGCTGACCAATTCAAAGAAAAAGAAGGCATCGATTTAATGGAAAATGATCAAGCAGTACAAAGATTAAGAGAAGCTGCTGAAAAAGCAAAAATCGAATTATCCACCACCACAACTACCGAAGTAAACTTACCATTCATCGCAATGGGAACTGATGGAACTCCTAAAAACTTAATCGACACTATTTCCAGAGCAAAATTAGAAGAATTAGTTGACCACATTGTTGAAAAATCAGGTAAACCAATGCAACAAGCATTAGATGATGCTAAAATGAGCAAATCTGAAATTGATAAAATTATCTTAGTCGGTGGACCTACCAGAATGCCAATCGTACAAAAATTCGTTGAAAAATTCATAGGTAAACCAGTAGAACGTGGTATTGACCCAATGGAATGTGTATCCATGGGTGCTGCTATTCAAGGAGGAGTATTAGCTGGTGAAATTAAAGACATCGTTCTTTTAGACGTAACTCCATTATCATTAGGTATTGAAACCTTAGGTGGAGTATCAACCACTTTAATTGAAAGGAACACTACTATCCCTACCAAGAAAAGCCAAGTATTCTCCACTGCTGCAGATAACCAACCATCTGTAGACATCAATGTATTGCAAGGGGAAAGAAAAATGGCTGCAGACAACACCTCACTTGGACGTTTCCAACTTGTAGGAATCCCACCTGCACCAAGAGGAGTACCACAAATCGAAGTAACCTTCGATATTGACGCTAACGGTATCATTAACGTAACTGCTAAAGATAAAGGAACAGGTAAAGAACAAGCAATTACCATTACCTCATCCACAAAATTGTCCGATGAAGAAATCGAACAAAAAATCAAAGAAGCAGAAATGAATGCTGAAGCAGACGCAAAAAGACAAGAAGAAATTGAAATCAGAAACAACGCAGACTCATTAATTTACACTTCAGAAAAAACCTTAGACGAACTTAAAGATCAAGTATCTGAAGATGAAAAATCAAAAGTCGAAGGACTTGTAGCTGAATTAAGAGAACTTATAGCTGGCGATGATGTTGCTGCCATTAAAGAAAAGTCTGATGAATTATCCAATGTAATTCAAGAAATTGGTGCTAAAATCTACCAACAAGCACAAGCAGAAGCACAAGCTCAACAACAAGCTGGAGCTGACCCTAATGCAGGTGCTCAAGACAACAACGATGATGACACAATTGATGCAGACTATGAAGTAAAAGACTAGAATTAATAATAAAGTTTTATTATATTGTTGGTAAATATATTAAAATCAGAAATCAGAATCAATCAATAAACTAACAATAGATAAAACTATTATTTTTTCTATCTATTTTTTTTAAAATTATTTTTTTAAGGTGTACAAATGGCAGACAAGCGAGATTATTATGAAGTTCTTGGAGTAGATAAAACTGCGGATGAAAAGACAATCAAAAAAGCTTATCGTAAATTAGCCAGAAAATACCATCCAGACGTTTGTGATGAACCAGATGCTGAAGATAAGTTTAAAGAAGTTAGTGAAGCTTATGCTGTCTTGTCTGATGATGAAAAACGTCAAAGATATGATCAATTCGGTCATGCGGGAATGGATGGATTTACTGCTGAAGACTTCTATCAAAACGTGAACTTTGAGGATATTTTCCAAGGGTTTGATATTGGAAACATATTTGAAATGTTTGGTTTTGGTGGAGCAGGTCGCAACCGTGGAAGAACAGGCCCTCAAAGAGGTTCTGACATCTATACTGAAGTTCCAATTACTTTAGAAGAAGCATTTAACGGATGCGATAAAGAAATCAAGATTACAAGAAGCGAATTATGTCCAACATGTAACGGGTCCAAATCCAAACCAGGTTCCAATCCTGAAACCTGTCCAAAATGTGGAGGAACAGGACAGATTAAGGAAGTCAGCAATACATTCCTAGGTCAAATGGTTAATGTAAGGCCATGTAGAGAATGTGGCGGAACCGGTAAAATCATTACTGAACCATGTGAAGACTGTCACGGTAAAGGAAGCAAAAGAAAATCCAAAACCATTAAAATTGAAATTCCAGAAGGTGTCGATGAAGGCAACCACTTAAGGGTTTCCGGTGAAGGAAACTGCGGTGAAGCACCTGGACTTGAAGGGGATTTAATTGTCACAGTCCACATTAAAAGGAATAAGCAATTCGTTCGTGAAGGCGATCACATATACCTAGAACAACAAATCAGTTTCCCACAGGCTGCACTCGGTGATTCAATCAGCATTCCTACAATTGAAGGAAAAGAAGTTGAATTTAAAATACCTGCAGGAACACAAAGCGGAACCGTATTCAAATTAAGAGGACAAGGTATGAACTCTGTTAGACATAACGGTAGAGGAAACATGTATGTTACAGCAACCGTAGTTGTTCCTAAAAAATTAAACTCAAAACAAAAGAAAATACTTAAAGAGTTTGCCGAAGTCAGCGGAGATGAAATTAGACATGTTGAAAAAGGACTCTTCGACAGGGTCAAAGATGCAATGAAATAAATTAGCTTTATGCTAATTTTCCTTCTTTTTTTTAATATTGAAAATTAACCAAAATCACCATCGAAATTAATTGTCATTAAATTACAAATACGATTAATTAAATTATAATTTATGAAAAATTTTTCAAAATATTTAAATCTATTTTTAATTAAAATGAGTGTGGATTTTGAAAACAGATTATAAAAACTGACACATCTACATGAAACAGATGATATTATTGAAAAAATAAAAAAAGTTAGAAGAGATAATTAATCCCCTCTATTTAATAGTCAAAGTTACTTTTTTAGATGATGCTGCGTAGGTTTTATCACCTGCAAATTTGATTTGAGCAGCAAATTTACCTTTTTTGCTCAAGTTAGTAATCTTAAATGTAGCTTGACCTTTAGCGTTTATTTTTGCGGTGTAGGTTTTACCATTGACTTTAAGAGTTACTTTTAAACCAGATTTAAGGTAAGTTTTACCATCCACAGAAGATCCTTTAATGGTTTTTAAGGTAACTGTGTATTTTTTGGTTTTTACAGATGCTTTGTATGATTTTGCGCTTGCTGTAATTGAAGTTGTTTTCTTAATCACATTTAAGCTTGCAACAGCAAATGTAGCGTTGTGTGTTTCATCATCCATAAACATTACAGCACAGGTGTAGGTGTTTGCATTTTGCAGGTTGATTGGCAAGGATGCAACACCGTTTTCATCAGTGGTTTTGTTGTGGACATAACCGTTAATACCGAAGTAAACAGTAACATTAGCTAAAGGTTTACCGTTAGAATCAGTCAATAATACTTCGAATGGTTTACCACGTTCACCAGCTTTATAATCAACAGCATAACAGGTAAATACTAATCCGTTAGTTACATTGAATTGTGTTGCCAATTTTTCTGCAGGAGGTTTGTTCAATGCAATAGTTACATTGGACCCTTTTAAATAACTGTCTCCAGAAAAAGTGATGACAATTTCTGCACCATTTAAACCATCTATTTGGAAACTACCATTTTTAGGAGTTACAGTACCAGGAATACCATTTATAGTATAATCAACAGGATCATCAATTGGAGTGCCATTAACATCATGCAAGGTACCATATATGGTTCCATTTTCACCATCAAATGTAACATTCATTAAAATTTCAGTAGCAGTTTTATTGCCTATTTCAGGAGTGTTATTGTAAACTTCTGAGTTTGCATCATTTCTTACACCTTCATCACCGATGAATCTCATACCGCTTAAGGAGTTGTCATGTACTGAAGCAGCAGTGCCTTGTACATCAACAGGATAATCACCAGTGGACAATACTGCATTGTTAGTAATAGTGGAAGATCCGTTAACTACTTTAATACCGATAGTTTCTACACCAAATGCTTCCCAAACATATTCGTCGCCTACATTAGTACCTAATACGCTGATAATATTATTATCAACTGTTAATTTTGTACCTCTGTAAGCAATACCTGTAGTGTAGTTACCTGTAAGAAGGATTTCATTATCTGCAATATTGGATTCGACATCACCTAAAGAGAAACCGAATACATTGTAAGCGTTACCGGTTATGTTATTTCCAGTGTAGTTAGCACTTACATCTTGACCGTTCATACCTGAGTAAATTGCATAAGCAGATTGGACACCAGTAACATCTAAAACATTGTCTTCTACAACACCAGAAGCTGGACCTTCAATATCAATACCGTTAGCATAATAGTTATCGGATTCAACAGTGATGTTGTTAGATTCAATAGTGAAGTTTTCTCCAGTGACTATGAGACCGTAAATGTAGGTGTGACCTTTAGCATTGATTTCGTTATCGGTAATTAATGCATTATCAGCTTTAACGTCAACAGCATAAATTGTATCGTAAGAACCTACAACATCACCATAGGTTACATCCACCTTGTTGAGTGAGAACACCACATCAGAATCTTCAACTACAATACCTTCACTAATAGGGAAGGATACGTAATTGCCTGAACCTGCAGGAATTTCAAACCAAGGAACATAGCTGGAAACCAAATCTAAAGTGAAGTTATTTCCTAAAATAGTGACCAAAGTAACATTGTTTGCATAAACAGCATTGTTAACACCGGTACCAGTAGTAGCACCCTGATAATCAATAGTATTCAAATTAACAAATAAAGATGAAGCGTCAATAGCAAAGATAGCGTAAGCATTTTGATCTTCATTGCCGACAACATTGATGAAGTTTTCATATAAGTAAACATCAGTTTCAGCGCCTTCTACATGAACGCCTTTTCCAGGAGTTGAAATAGTGTTGTCTTCAATAACTGCAGTACCGTTAATAACTTTAATACCGACAGCTTCAACACCGAAGTTTTCCCAGATAGTTTCATTACCTTGTTCGGAAGAGGTTAAAACTATATGGTTGCCGGAAACGCCTAAAGAGGAACCTCTGTAAGCAATACCAGTAGTGTAATTACCTTCAAGATAGATTTCGTTATCTGCAATGTTGGATTCGACATCACCTAAGGAGAAACCGAATACATTGTAAGCTTTACCGGTGATGTTATTTCCAGTGTAATTAGCGCTTACATTTTGACCGTTCATACCGGAATAGATAGCATAAACGCTTGTTACTGCATTAACATCAATAACGTTGTCTTCTACAACACCAGTTGCAGGACCTTCAATATCAATACCGTTAGCATAGTATACACCGGTAGAAGTGATATTGTTAGCCCTGATTATGAAATCATCACCAGACAAAATAATACCATAAATATAAGAGTTACCTTTAGCAACAATATCATTATTAGCAATTACAGCATTGTTAGAATCAACAAAATCAACAGCATAAATAGTATCATAAGCACCTACAACATCGCCATAAGTAACATTTACATTATTACCATCAAATACCACATTATCAGATTCTTTAACTACAATACCTTCACTAACAGGACTTTTTACCCAGTTACCTGAACCTGCAGGTACTTCAGGCCAAGGAACATAAGAGGAAACTAAATCTAAAGTGAAATTGTTATTAGCAACAATAGCACCATCAGTTCCAGCAATGAAAAGCGCATTATTAACACCAGCACCATTAGTAGCACCTTCATAATCAATATTATTATCAGTGACGGTTAAACCTCCAAGGACACCAGCATAAATACCATAAGCATCCTTATCAGCATTAGCAACAACATTAATAAAGTTATTTTTAACATCAGCAGCATCCACACCAGTTAAGAAAACACCAGCACCGGAAGTAGAAATAACATTACTATCAATAGTAACATTACCAGTCATTGCAAAAATACCTCTAGCAGCAACACCCATTCCTTCACTAATAGTTTTATTACCTTCTTCAGAAGAAATTAAAACAAATCTGTTTCCAGTGACATCTAAAACACCGGTTTTAGCAGCAAGACCGGTAGTATAATTACCTTCAAGGTCAACGTAATTATCTTTAACATTGGATTCTACATCACCTAAGGAGAAACCGAATACATTATATGCTTTACCGGTGATGTTATTTCCAGTGTAGTTAGCGCTAACATTTTGACCGTTCATACCGGAATAGATTGCATATGCACTTGTTTCAGCATTAACAGCAATATTATTGTTTTCAACTACACCAGTAGCAGGACCTTCAATATCAATACCGTTAGCATAATCTACCCCAGTAGAGGTAATGTTATTACCACTGATTGTGAAATCATCACCAGATACAATAATGCCATAAATGTAATTGTTACCATCAGATATAATCTCATTATTGGTTATTAAAACATCATTGGATTCTGATACATCAACAGTATAAATGGTATCATAAGCACCTACAACATCACCATAAGTAACATTTATTAAGTTGCCATCTAAAGTAGCACCATCTGAATTTTTAATTACAACTGCTTCACTCATAGGATTGCTTACCCAAATTCCAGAACCTGCAGGCTCTTCAGCCCATCCGACAGCAGCGGAAACAAGATTTGCATGTATCTTATTGTTAAAAATTATTGCATTTTTTGAATTGGTTAAACGGATAGCGTTATTAATATAATAACCGTTGGTTTTACCAGTATATGCAATATATGAATTCATTAACATGAAATCATCGGAATGCATTACTTGAATTGGAATTACATCTGCACCCATTTGGTCATCTGTAAATACAATATTCACATTGTCAATTACAACATCAGAAGTATGATTTTCTTCATCTCCAGCAACGAAAATGGAATTAACACCATTATCTTGAACAATTGTGAAATTCCTCAATAGAACATCACTAGAATAAATTTCAAAGTTTGGATTGTTAAAAATTCCACCAGTCAATGTAATGGCACGTTCAACAGTTAAATTCAAATTATTAAAAGTACCATCGAATACTATCTCATCTGCAGTAACATTTTCATACAATTGACCAGATTCATCTATATACTGATTAACATTTTCTGGAGTAACTACAGCAGCGGAACTTTCATTTGCACTTACTTTCTGAACATCTTGTTCAACAGCAAGTGGTTCATCGACAGTTATTTCATCATCGACTGCTATGACATCAGTAGCATTATCAGCAGCGAATGCTGCCCCAACAGATAATACTAGGCATAACATGATTAATGAAACAAATAAAGTTTTTGACCTAATTATTTCACCTCATTAATATATTAATTTAAGAAATAGTCTAATAAAATTGAAAAATGATTGACTATTGTTTAATAATTTAATTTTGAGAATATTTAAATTTAATTAAAAAAAAGTTGAAAAAAAAGTAAAATAAAGGTTAAAAACCCTTATTTCTTAATTGTTAATGTAGTTTTTACTGTACATCCACCATAACTAGAAGATATTGGATACTTGCCCACTTTTAAATTTTTAAGTGTTATAGTAGCTATACCTTTATTATTGGTTTTTGCTGTGTATTTTTTATTTTTAACCTTAAATGTAACTTTCTTGTTCTTTAAGATTTTACCCTTATTGTTTACGACTTTAACTGTGTACTTAATGGTTTTTGCTTTCTTTTTAGAAAGGCTTTTGGCAATCACTGTAGGCTTGAAGGTGATCTTGTTGGATACCTTATGAAGACCGCATGTGGCAGTGATTGTATATGAACCTGCAGCCAATTTAACCTTATAAGATGCATAACCGTTTTTATCAGTTTTGACCTTTTTGGTTTTGCCGTTTATTTTGAATGTTACTGTTTTTCCAGCAGCCGCTTTTTTCTTCGCATCCAAAATTTTGACTTTATATGTTACTGTATTTCCATAGTATACAGAGTAAGCCTTGTTTCCGGTGATAGATAATTTTTCAACCACAGTTAAAATGGAAGTTGTGTTAGCGTCATTGTAATTTTCAGCACCAGCAACCTTTGAAACAATATCATAATCCACAAGTTCATAATCCTTAGGAACATCATACTTAAATGTTGCAACACCTTTACTGTCAGTGACAGCATTTCCTAAAGGAGTAAGCCTACCTACAGAATTAACCCTGTTGAATATAACATTTGCTTTAGCTACAGGATTTCCAAATTCATCCAAAACAGTAGCAACAAAGTTTCCGGTTCCACCCTGTTCCATTGAAACCTTTTTCACAGTGATAACAAGGTTTCCATTAATCACTGAAAATTCCAACTCGGAAGTTATGGTTCTATAATTCTCTTTTGAAACTTTTGCTGTGAAGATGTACTGTGCAGGAGTATATGTTTTATCAAAGTTATACTTAGCTTTTGCAATTCCATTAGAGACAGTTGATTGAGCAAACAGTTTTCCATCACCATCATAGAATTTTACAATAGCTCCATCCATACTTTTATCTAAAGTTACTGCAAACTCACCAACACCACGATAAACAACATCAGGAGCGCTTACAGACAATACTTCAGCCACATTTACATAGTTGTCTATAATATCATTATTTTTAGTGTTGCTTATTGCATTAGCCCCAGTACCTTTTTCACATTTAAGATAGTTGTCAGAAATTACATTGGAGGTTGCAACATCGTCAACCAAAATGGAATATCCTTTAGTTGAAGTGATGTTGTTACTGCTGATCTTATTATTGGTTGAAATAGCCATGAGATAAATACCCGCATTACCTATTCCAAGAGAGTCCAATACTTTAAAGGTTAAATTTTCACCGTTACCTCTGGCTTTGATTGAATTATCGTTAATTTCATTGTTTTTACCGTTTGAAATAAAAATGCCATAAACCTGCTTACCTTCACCAACAACAGTATTTTTATTAATGACATTATCAGAGGATGAAATTAAATCAATTCCATAGACTGCATCAGAATTCAAGTTTAAATTATTGTTTTCAATAGTTGATCTTTGAGACATTTCCAAAGTAATACCATAGCTTACAGGTGAGAGTAATTCAATAGTATTGCCTTTTAAAATAGTGTCTTCAGATGAACTTCCGACAATCAATCCAGTTGTGAAATATGGACCTTCAAGAATAATTTTATTTCCTTCAAAGGTATTGTTGGAAGCGCCTTGACCTGCAGGAGCAGTGTGGCCGGTATTATATCCTAAAACACCCATACCATAAATGTAATTATCATTAGCCTTAATGTAGACAGTGTTATCTGAAAATATATTATTGTGAGTGTTGAAGTATGAGTCAATACCAACCAAGGAGTTTGTAGAGTTGTCTTCACCGGTTGTTGCGTGTACTGAATCTAATTTAGATGTAACATTTACGTCATTTCCAGAAATTTTATTGTTTGATGAGTATAATAATAAAATTCCATAAGTTTGATAAATTTCTGAAATGACATGCGCTTTACCCATACTGTATTCAGCACCGTCAATACAAAGCTCGTTGCCGTCAATGCAATAGGTCTTACCATCAATAGTCAATTCCTGACCGTCAATACAATAAGAATGACCATCAATACTCAACTCATCACCATCAATACAATAAGTCTTACCATCAATAGTCAATTCCTGACCGTCAATACAATAAGAATGACCATCAATACTCAACTCATTACCATCAATACAATAAACCCTTCCATCAATAGTAAGTTCATTTCCATCAATACAATAGGATTTACCGTCGATTATTAGTTCATTACCATCAATGCAATATTGTTTTCCATCAACAGTTATTTCATTACCGTCAATGCATTTTTCCGGTGCAAATGAGTATACTTCACTTGTTCCAATTGTTTTAATAGTATTGTTTGCAAAAGTACAGTCTTCAGAAGCATATGAAAGTAAAGTAAATGTTAAAAAGTCCCCTTCAGAAGTTAATTCATTGTTAATTACTTCAACCTCTGTTGATTCTAAAACATAAACTGCATAAGCTGCCTTAGGGTCACTGACAGTGATTTTATTGTTAGTGATTCTAACACCATTAGCCTGGTTTGTGAAAATACCCCATGCATTTACCCTATTTGCTTCCCTGTTGATGATAGTTAAATTTTCAATTAATACTCCGCCAGATGTTACTTTAAATGTGGAATTGTAAAATACTGGATTATCACCAGTTATCTTAACGCGTTTATTAATATAGATTACCTCATTTTCGAATGTTCCTTCAAATTCTAATATATCGCCATCATGTACATTATATGTTAAATCACCATTAGCATTAATGTATTCCCTAATATTGTCCGGAGTGATAATACTTGTATTTCCCTTAAAAATGTATACAGATTTGGATGTATCTATAACACCTTCAGGACTCATAATAATCTTTCCATAAACATTATTAGATTCATGGTCTATATTAGAAGATGATTCCACAACACTGCTAGCATCAATAGCAACTTTATTTCCAGTTTTGATAGTGTTTCCGATAACAGTAACATTTGAAGGCATTTTTTTATTGTTTTCTTTTTCTATTAAAATACCCACACCGGATTCAGAAGTAATATTATTATTTTCAACTATAAGGCCGAAATAATTACCTTGTTGATAGATACCTGAACCAGATACAGTGCATACAGTGTTATTTCGAATTATGATGTTTGAACCCTCAGCATTTATACCTTTACCAACTTTAGTAATATTAACCAAATTGTTTTCAACAACTGACTTGTCAAGAGCAGAGATTCCTCCACCAGTGGAAATGATTTTACCAGTAATTATATTATTTGTTATTGTTGAGTAAATAGCTCCTACAATACCATATTCCCCACCTGTTTCAACACCCGGATGAGTAAAATCAGAACCGGCAACACTAATTATATTACCATCAATAATATTTCCTGCACCAGAAGTGGAAATACCCCTGTAACCTCTAAGGACAGTATTGGATTTGACTGTATTATTGTTACCCATTATCTGAATACTGTAACTCCATGAAGTAGCTAAAACATTACATTCAACAGTATTATTATAAATCATATTAAAATTAGAGATACCACCATAATTTTTAATAACCTTATCTTCACTTTCTCCAGCATAACTTGACAAGTATATTCCATTAGCGTCATCCACTTCAACATGATTATTTGCAATGTAATTATAATGGGAACCACTGACAATCAAACCAGGAGTAGATCTTGTACCATGACCATATGTAATACCATATGCTGTTAAATCATTTCCAATTACATTATTATGATTTGCACCGTTAATAACGGAAATTGGATATGAACCTGCACCCTTATTATTTATTACACAACCAGTAATTGTACAATAACTAGCAGAATCCAAAACAACACCCGCTTTTCCATTATTGGTGTTGGCAATTTTTAAATCAGAAACATTACTGTTAGAAGCTCCATTTTTTAAAATAATCATTGAGTTTTTCAAATTATTTGAAGAAGAGCCAACAATATTTACCGGAATGTTGATAATTAAATTCTTATTTGAAATAGTGCCGTCTAAAATTATTGTATCTCCAGACTTTACATCAGAAGAAACCAACTGTCCAGTGGCAGTATTAAAATACTGTTTGTAATTACCATCATTAATTGTAAATGAAGATTCAGAAAGTTCCGCATCAGTTTCTTCGACAGCCACAACATCATCAAGACTATCCGAAGCATAACTGGCATCTTCATCAACAGATACTTGTAACGTATCTTGAATAGCTTCACTGCTTTCCAATTCCGTAATGTTTCCGTCATCCACCGCACTTACAGCAGATATGGAAACAAATAAAAGCAATAAAACTAATAAAATATTAATTTTTTTAACCATTATTATACCTCATCATTTTTAATTTAACAAATTATTAAAAATTTTTAATAAATTAAACTTTAAAAATTTTCTATTATATTATTAGATATAATAAAATATAATATTTAAAAATAACTAAAAAAAATAAAAAAAAGTTGATGATTAATTAATAATCATCATAATCATCTTCATCATTACGCCAGTATCCTGCTAAGAATATTACAATTAATGCAATTACAGCAACGATAACAAATATTGGCATGCTAGATTCTGTTGCACTAACAGATTTTGCAGTTGATTTTTCAGAAATCTCATAAGCTTTACTGCTTCCTGCACTTGAAGATGCATCTTGAGAACTTTGAGAATCTGAAGCGGTTTTCGCAGTTCCAGGTTGTGAACCGTCATTACCTGCAGCAGTACTTCCTCCAGAACTTGATTGTTCTGATTGTTGCTGGGAAGTATCATTAGTTAATACATTTGCATTATTGTTTCCGTTGTTTTGATTACCAGATTGGCCTTGACTTTCACCAGATTGGTCCATTTGGTATAACGGATCAGTGTTTGTAGCTTGAGCAAGGATTTCTGCGAATTTCTGCTTTTGCGCAGGAGTTAAGGAACTTAACTGAATGATTTTCGCATTCCATGCAAGGTTTTTACATGTGTGGTGACAACATGCAACACCATAATCAATAACACTTTGCATATATGCATCGACTAATTTCTGAACAGTTGCTGCGTCTCCATCCCAAAGACCTTGGTCAGCCATATATATTTGCCAACCTGCCATGGATTGTGCCGCAGGAGCTAAAGTAGCATCCTTAGCACCAGCAAGTGCTTCCAGATTACGTTGAGCCAATTGATCTCCTAACTGTTTGTTGAGTTGACTATTACTTAATACAAGAACTATATACATGTTTTGCATGTTTGATGCAAGAGTATTCATTCCTCCAGGGGTTTTGGACAATACATCATAATATTTAGGATTTAACAGTTTGCTACGAATTTCAAATTCCATTTCCTGTTCATATGTCCTTGAAATGTAATTGTTTTTGTTCCTGATATCAAAGAATGCTGTATCAGGCCTTTCAATTCCATCCTGTTCTTTCAATACAATTGCTGCATTGTATAAACCACCAAACCAGTCAGGATAATCATCTGAATCGAATAATCTCCAGGAACTGTCGAAGTTTTGAGTAATCACATCAACTTTTTTAAGCAGATATTTATAGTTCTCTTTTTCGTTTTTAACAACAATATGTCCTTTCTCATCCAATGTCCAGGAATAGGATACCTTGCTTAAATATATATCTGTTGCATATTTATTTACAGTTGAAATATTCCAGTCTGCAGTATTTGGCAAGAGATTTGACATACCGGTTCCTTCTAATACATTACCTGGAAGACCAAATAATCTATCCAAAGTAGGATTTTCAGCATAATGTTTTTTAACATAGTTGTTGCTTTCATCCTCACCGGTAGCATTTGCTGCCATATTTACAGCAGTCAGCATCCAAGTTATCCAATCTTTGTTGTTTGTAACCATACTTGCAAATACATCTATTCTAGGCCTATTAACAACAGAACCATCATTCAAAGTTATGTTTAAATCACTTAATGGAATTTGTTCTACACCGAGCACTTTTCCATTGTCCGCCCAAACCGGTTTACAACCTAAAAGATATAGGAATTCTGCAACTCCGATACCTTCAGTCCTGGATATCTCTGTACCCCATAAGATTAATGATGTTAACTCTGGCCATTTACCATGTTGTTCATAGTAATTAGCTAAAAGCATGTCAACAATTTTGACAGCAGATTCAAATGCTGCATGAGATGGCATTCTTGTAGGGTCAGAAGCGTAACCATCGAATCCTGTAGGTATTGAATCACCATATGATGGATCAGCGAATAAACCGGATTTTACATAACGTCCAGATAATGCAAGCATAATTGCGTTCCATTCGTTGTTGTTTTGAATATTGGCTATGATGTCTTCACAGTACAATGTTGAATTGTACAATGCGGTTCCTTCCTTAATTCCAAATTTCTTATTGAGGTCTTTGGCAGAACTTCCGTTGACCAATGAATTTGAATATGCCATCAGGAATGCCTTTATAGCTTTTACATGATCAGCATACTTGAAGTCCTTTAGCATATCCTTGTAGAAGCTTAGTCCTTTCAATTTAGGATACATGAACTCAACCAATTGGTCATAGATTTTTGTTTGGGAAGTTACAATTGTAACGACCTCTTCAGCCAATTCATAACCAGTCAGTATTTTACCTAAGGTATGAAGACCGTAAGTGTTGAAGTCATCCTCCATGTCATCCAGATAGTGATGCAAATCATCTATATAGTTTTGGAATGTTTCATTTTTGGATGAGAAGTTTCTGAAACCTAATTCAGGAGCCAATTTTATAATCATTTCCCTATATTCATCTGCATTAGCAGTAACGTTAAGACTGACTTGTTCCTTATAGTAATTTATGTAATTTTTTAAAGTGGTATAATTACCATATAACTCAGATGAAACCATAGCAGGAGTCATGTGAGTAATTACCAATGCGGAACTTCTGTCACGAGCAACCATCGCTTCACCAGGGTTAGACACAATATATGGATATACTGTAGGAATTAATGTTAACTCGAAAGTCCAATCTCCCGGAAATGCACCGAGGTTTACACCAGGCAACCATTCTAATGTTCCGTGAGTTCCCATACTAACAATAGCATTCATTTTTGCAGTTTTTTGCATCCATTTATAGAATGCAACATATTGTTGGTGCGGAGGAATAACTAAACTGTGATAATCCTGGACTTCTTCCCATCCCCTACTAGGTTGGAAAGTGATAAATACATTACCGAACCAAACACCAGGAATAACAATATATTTGTTTTTATAGACCATTGCAGGACCTAAACCGTCACCCCAATAGCCTGTAAGGTTGTAATATAAGGAATCCCTAATGTCTGAAGTTAAATACTCAAAGTCCTTAAGAGATATCAATTGATGATGTGCCATCAAGTCATCCCAATTTTCTTCAACATATTTTTCAAGCAAACCGGAAGCCCATGACCCCTTATTGTTCATATCAAAAATAATTCTAGTCAAATTATATAATGACACCAAATGAGTGAATGACCCATTTATTTGATAATTTTTTTGTGAATTGATAAGGAATTGATAAGTATTGTTGTAATAGTTAGAATACTCGACTGAACCTCCAATGTCATAACCTTGAGCATATAATTGAATAAGTAAATCATAAGCACTAGTAAATACATCTAAGTATGAAGCACCAATTTCAGCTTTACCCGGCGGATAGTTATAAAGCATGATTGCAACTTTCTTATCAGAATTATTTAAGTCATGTAAATCAGCCCATTTGCAGTTTAACTGAACCATCTTGTCTACACCGTCCTGGATTACATGAGAGTTACCGAAATTGTCAACCCAAGACAATGCTACTTGACCGAATACTCCTTCAAAACTAGGATATGTAACCATGAAGGTCCATTCAGTCTGTGCACCCAGTTCTGATTTGTAACTGTATTCAGATATTTCCACAATACCTTTCAAGACATGTAAGTCAATATCAGTCAAATCAGGTTCTGCAGTACCGTTAGCATAGTCAAGTGACCAGCTGCATAATGAATTTACAGCAGATATACCCACTTTTGAGAGGTTGTTAATCTTATTTAATATTGAAGACATTGGCGGTTGAGTTCCTGTTTTAAATACATTGAAAGCAGGTCTGCCGTTAGCTTCATATCCTCTGATTAACGCATCGGACACTTCTTCTCCGCCATAGTATGAAGCGATAGCAATGAATGATTTTGTTGGATGGAATTTAGCGATATAATCACTTTCAAACTTCTTAAACAATGATGTTGGATCCAAAGTTTCAGTTAACCACACAACATAATTTTCAGTCATCCAATTCAAACTACCGTCTGAACTATGAGTATAACCCGGATTTTGATGAATCCACTGATTGATTAGCTTTCCTTCAGGAACGAGTGTGTACAATCCTAAATCAGGATGGTAAAAACCACATTCAGGAGCCATCAGTGGTGCGTTGTCCTCATCAAGTGTAGGATCTGCATATTTTGATGGATTGATTAAGTAACGAACATAATCTAGATAATTTTTCATATTGCTCTGCAGAATATCTGATTCAGCAATGTCTTTTGCTTGGAAATAAGAACCGATATATGTATTTTCAATAGTGTCATACGTATTGTTCTCAGGTGAAGCTCCAACAACGTGCAAACCTGTATTGTTCAGGATTTGCTGTGAGAATACACTGAATGTGTAAGCTACATTATATCTTGCGTTAGCAGGTGATTCTGCCAGGAGCTCTTTTAGGTATTGTCCTGTAAGAACACTGTATGCAGATTCTGAAAACATATCAATATGGATAAATTGAGCATATTCAACCAACCATGACCTGGACTTGTCGAAATCTGTTGTACTGATGTAAGCCACCCTTCTGGACATGTTCATCAAAACATCTACCTTTTCATTGTGGGAGTTATAATCCACTAACAGAAGAATGTCGGGAGTGAACATTATGTCCCTAATGGTTACTGTACCACTATTTTTAGTAAAATCAATGACACTCAGCTTTTGAGTTTCATAAGTGGAGTAACTGACTTCCAGATAATACTTAGCGGAACCTAAGTTTTTAATTGCAACATTACCTTTTGAATTGGTAGTGTGAGTTGAAATCAACTTATGGTTGGAGTCAAATACCTTTACGGTAGCTCCCGCTATGGTGAATCCGTCTTCATCCCATGTTTTGGTTTTTTCATTGTATGAATCCCTAACATCAACAATATTAATTACATTGTTATTTGCGGATAGAACTGACTCATTAGAAGCCTGAAGTGTACTTACATCATTTTTCGACGTTATTTCAGTCAAATCATTTGGAGCACTTATTACCTCAGATATAGTTTCATTATCTCCTGCAAAAACACTGTTTACAGAAAACAGAAGCAATATAGAAATCAATAATGCAAATACTATTCGATTATTTAACTTTACCGTATTTTCACCTCCTTTTAATCTATTGAACTTGAACAATAGTAATAGAATTACTATAAGTTTAAATTTGATTTGAAAACATATAAAAGTTGCTGAATTTATGTTAAATTTAGGAGTATTAAAAAAATTCTAATAACAAATAATATACATTTAAATACTAAAAGGTACAATTAAGATTTGCTATTATGAAGAGGTGATAATATGCGCAAGAGTACAATAGGTATTGTTATTTTATCTATAATATTAGTTGGAATGATTATCCCTATCGGATTTTCAGGCCAAATAGACCCTGTAGTAATAACCTACGGTGAGACCACAAATGCAAACGCAGACTATAAAAATACTGTTGATGCATTTTTCAAAAATCAGGCAAATGTTGATTTGGCAAGTGCAAATACAAAAATTATCTCTGCCAGCGAAGTGAATAAAATTTCAAGTTCAATCACTGGTAAAACTTACGGATCCAATCAAATATTCTCATCCGCATTAGTTGACTTGAACGATAATGCTAAACTTCAAGTAAGTGTAGATAAATCAAAAATCACTACAATTACAGGAGACATGTATCTATCTGCATTGAAATCCGCTGGAATTACAAGCGGACATGTTTATGTGACAAGTCCTGTAACCGCAACCGGTGAATCTGCACTCGCAGGAATTATGAATTCATATGAAGTGGCAACAAGTGTTGAGATTCCGGACACTGTAAAAGAAGCAGCTAACAACGAAATCTATACACAGGCAGAAGTTGTTGAAAATTCAAATGTGACTTCCGAAGAAGTATCAAAACTAGTCGATGATGTAAAGGAAACAGTTAAAGAGGAAAATATTACTGATCACCAAACTATCGTGAACGTAATAAACAATTACACTATCGTGAATAACATTAACATTACAAACAGTGATGTTGAAAACCTTGCAACAGCAATTGAACAAGTTCAAAATGTGCAAGGAGACATAAACAATTATGAATCACAGATATCAGATGTTTTAAACAATACAAATGGCACTGATACTTCAAAAGGATTATTTGACGGACTATTTGGTTAAATAGTCCTTATTATTTCTTTTTTTAAAACAACTTATTTTGCAAAAAATTAATTAATCTATTTTTCTAAAATTATATTAACAAACTAGTGAAGAGTTTTTTTAATGAAATGGAAAATCGGCAATGTTAAAATAGACAATCAGGTCGTTCTGGCACCTATGGCTGGAATATGTGATTCCGCATTCAGAAGAATTGTAAAATCAATGGGCTGCGGACTTATTGAAACCGAAATGGTTTCAGATAAAGCTGTAATGTATCATGACCGCAAAACCAAGGAAATGCTTTACATGAGCGAAGAGGAACGTCCGATTTCCCAGCAGATTTTTGGAGCGGAAGCGGAATCATTCAAAATAGCTTCAAAATTCGTTTATGAATACATGAAACCTGACATCATTGACATCAATATGGGCTGTCCCGTTAGAAAGGTTGCCATTAAAAGTGGTGCGGGAAGTGCACTCCTAAAAGATCCCGAAAAAGCTCGAAAGATAATTGAAACCGTTGTTGATACTGTGCCCATACCAGTTACCGTTAAAATCAGAAGCGGTTGGGACAGAAACAGCATCAATGCACTTGAAATTGCAAAAATTGTTGAAGATGCCGGTGCCGCTGCCATTGCAGTCCACCCAAGAACCAAAGAAGACAGGTATGACGTGCCTGCAGACTGGTCATTGATTAAGCAGATTAAGGATGAACTTTCAATACCTGTCATCGGAAATGGAGACATCTGGACATGCTATGATGCCAAAAGAATGCTTGACGAGACAGGCTGCGATGCAATTATGATTGGAAGGGCAATCAGAGGAAATCCATGGCTTGTAAAGCAATGCATCGACTACATCGACAATGGAATTGAGCCTGAAAGAATCGGTGCACATGAAAAAATAGCCATGGCAAAAAGGCATGCCGATTTGCTTGTTGAATTGAAAGGTGAAGAAATAGCCATTCCCGAAATGAGAAGCCATGCCGCATATTATATGAAAAACCTTCCCGGAAGCTATGAAATCAAGCCTCGTCTTTTCAAAATGAATACAAAAGAGGAACTGTATGACTTGCTGGATGAATATCTAACATCATATGAAAACCACAGAAAATAATTATTCTCCAATTTTAATTAAAGTTTTACCTTTAGACCCACCTTTATCAACCTTATCCAAAGCTTCATTAACTTCATTTAAATCAAATACGGCATCTACAGACGGTTTAATGTTTTTCTCATCAAAAATCCTTGAAACCTCATCCAGCTGTTTTCCATTTGATTCAACGAAAAGGAAATAATATTTCTGATTCTTTTTACCGGCCATTTTATCAAATTTTAGTCCTGCAAACTTAAATAATAATTTTTTAACTGCTGACAATCCCATTCTTTTTGCAAATTCCTGATTTGGAAGGCCTTTAAGAGAGACTAATGTTCCGCCGGGTTTCAATATCTTGAATTCCTTTTCAAGTTCCAATTCTACTTGACGGCAAAATAGCAAGAAGCGATGAGGGAAAACAAAAAACCAAAGACTGGCTAAAAGAATTAAGATACTAATAATTGAATGAAAAAGATAATCATGGACATATTGATGTTTATTTTAAAAATCAAATGAAAACAAGCTCTATAGTGACTGGAACGACAACGGAAGATTGTTGTAATTGAAAGGCACTGCACTCTCACTATTTTCAACCGTTTGCCGTCACGATACTGCCAATAGAAAAAAAATAGTTAAATTAAGGTTTCATTAATTTTGAATGTGTCGATGAATATCTGGGACTCATCAAATGTTTCAAAAGTTCCTCTGAAATAGCAATACTGCATTTCACTACCTCCGTCATCAACAGTTAGATTATTTAAATCAATGAAAACGTCATATTCATCAGAACCCTTAAAAATATATGCTTTATAACCCTGAGGTGTTTTATTGCCTTCAATTTTTTCATAGGATGAATCATGCTGATGGCCTTCAAAATCCGTGATTCCGTCTTCACCTACAAACCATAATGAACAAATAACTTTTCCATCAGGATAAGTATAATAAGTTCCAACCTCCAAACTATCAGCCTGAGAAAGGCTAGTTTCGTTAGTTAAATCATCACTGATATTGAAAACAGCCTTGTTTAGAAAATTATACTCATGTGATTTGATATTATCAGATTGTGCATATACTGCAGTGCTAGCTGCAATTATCACCAGACTAATTGCCAACAATGTCAAAAATTTTCTTTTTACCATAGTCCGTCCTCCATAACTAAATATGATTTTGATATTAAAACTAGAGACATATAAATTTTTTGAAATGAAATATGATTCCGACTAAAAAAATACCTACAAAAACACTTAGCTTAAATTAAAATTACAAAAAATAATTCTATATCAAAACTAAAAACAATTCAATTTAATCAATCAATTTTTTAATTAAATTGCATTAACATATGAAGAATTAGATAAATATAATCCGTGATGTAGATGGAAAAAAAGAAAATAATTAATATTCATGGCCTGTTAAGAGTAACCCACCTTCTGTTTAATAGCATTCATCTTAGCGAGCTACCTTGCCTCATACAGGTTGTCATCGGCATCTTTGCTCTTGCATCCTATGGAATGGCCGTTTCACCGTTTCTTTTAATGTCCTCAATTAAATATCATCGTCTACCATTAAAAGCCGTGTCGTTTCTGCTCCAGAGTCATGCCTCTCAGCATACGTCTTTCAACGCCATAGTTCTGTACTGATGGGCGGAGTTTCCTTAGTTTAAAAAAAAACCAGCAGCTATCTTCAACTTGCCATGAAAAATATTAATATAGAAGTAGCAGGGCCTAGATTTGAACTAGGGATCTCAGGGTTATGAGCCCTGCGGGATCACCAGACTACCCCACCCTGCTATATAATAAAAATAGTATACAACTATTTATTATATATTGTTTGTATTATATATAAACCTTTCTATAAAATAAAGAAAAATCAAAGAAAATAAGTTATTTATTTTCTAATGACTCAATTCTTTTATCCAAATCACCAAGTCTGTCCTCAGTAACCTTTTGGAATTCCTCAGATGATTTTTTAAATTCTTTAAAACTTTTATCCAATTCATCCACATTAGCAGTAGTTTCGCTGAATTTGGATTCAAGTTCTTTCAAATCATTTGTGGTAGCTAATGACCAATCTTTAATTAGCTGATCGCTTTTTGCATCAAAGAAAGCATCAAGCTTATTGGAAAATGCATCATTGTTGAGTGAAGACATGTCAATATCGCTTAATTTGATTTTGATTCTTTTACTCATGGATTCGGAATCATCTTTTTTAGGTTTTTCATCCTTGGTCAAATCATAGCCGTTTTTGTCTCCGGACCCGCCTAAAATTTCATTCATATGAGCATCAGCACTGGTTGGTACATAACTACGTAACTTGTCCATAGTACCTGGACTGTTCAATAAATAATAATAAACTAAAATCACAATTGCGACAATTAAGATAATTACTGCAACTGCCTCCATAGCATCCATATTACCACCTATTTATTCATTTTTTTGAGTTTTTTCTCTTTTGCTTCAATTTCTTTAAGCATTTTTTCTAATTTTCTTTGTTCAGTTTCAGCTTCAAGTCTGGCTAACCTTTCGTTGATTTCAGAATGCAAGTATCCGACGTTACTTCTCACTTCTGTTGTAGATTGTCTGATAGCTGAAAGACTGTCCTGTTGCTCTTGTGGTAATGGAATTGGATTATCCATTAATCTTTTGGATTCAATGTCTTTTTCCACCATGGACATTTTTTTAAGTTCAATTTCTTTTTCAAGCATTAAAATTGAATTTCTAGATTGTGCAACTTTTCTCCATTGGAAAACAATGATAATTAATACAATCGCAACAATAACCAATATGATTAATAAAAACATTTGGTCAGGTATTGTAGGAACATCCATATAATAACCTCCAACTTTATATAAACTTGTTTAACAATAAAATATTATATAAACTTTATCAATTATATAATTAATTATTTAACCAAGAAGGTAAAAATTTATGATGGAATCTTATATACAAGCCGGAAAACTGGCTTCTAAAATTCGTGGCGAAGCTTCCAAGATGATAACCGACGGGGCTTTGGTTTTAGATTTAGTAAATTATGTTGAAAGTGAAATTTTAAAAAATGGTGCTGAAATTGCATTCCCATGTAACGTGTCAATCAATGAAATTGCAGCACATTATACTTCACCTGCCGGAGATGAAACAAGATTCAAAGCAGGAGACATGGTGAAATTAGATTTAGGTGCAATGATTGACGGTTATATTGCAGATACTGCAATAACCGTTACCGCAAGCGGAAATATTGATGAAAACTACACTCAGGATGAAATTAACCTGCATGAAGAAATAATTGAAGCATCAGCTGCAGGTCTTGAAGCGGCAATTGCAACCGCAAGAGCCGGAATTGAAGTGTCAAAAATCGGTGCTGCAGTTCACGAAGCAATATCAGAATATGGCCTAAATCCAATATTCAACCTTACAGGACACAGCCTGGAACAGAATAACCTGCATGCAGGAATTTCAATTCCAAATTATGACAATAATGATGGATACGTTTTAGAGGAAGGCCAGGCAATAGCCATAGAACCTTTTGCAACCAACGGAGAGGGTATTGTCAATGACGCTCCGGGACACTATATTTTTTCATATATGGCAAACAAGCCATTCAGAATGAAAAGCACACAAAGAGTATTGAAACATATTCAGCACAACCACAGATATGTTCCGTTTTCAGGAAGATGGATCACTGATGAGTTTGGAGAAAGAAAAGGAGCTATTGCTCTTAAACAGTTATCAGAGGCAATGGCGATTTATCCATACGCTCCGCTTCGTGAGAAAAAGGACTGCTTCGTAAGTCAAAAAGAGCATACAGTAATTATTGAAAAAGAAGGTTGTACAGTTACAACAATTTAGAAGAGACACTTTTCTCTTCAATTTACTATTTTTAAATTAATTTCAAAAAAAGAAAAAAAAGAAAGAAGATTAGTATATAGCAGGGATTTTAACTCCCATTTTAGCTCTTCTTTCACGTTCTGCAGTGTTTTTGTCTTTTTTACCTTTAGCTAATTTTTCAAGTAAAGGAAGACCAGGTTTTACATCGTCCATTGGTTTGGTTTCGATTAAACCAGCGTCAACAGCAGCTTTAAATACAGAGTCACCAGCATCAGTTCTGGTTAAAACAGTAGACCATCCGTCAGGAGATCCTACAGAACCGGTTGATACATCAGCCCATTCAGCTACGTAATCTTGACAGATGTTACATCCAGCTTGTTCGTAACCGTGGGTTTCTTTGATAGCTAAACCACTGTCTTCACCATCTTTGGTTAACCAGAATTTACCTTTACCGATGTCCATTTTAGTAGCTTCTTGTAAGCTGTCAAATCCTAATTTTGCGGTAGCAAAGGTATCAAGAGAAGCCATAGGGAAGTTTTCCATACAGTAGATACCGACGATTAATTTGATTTTGTCGACGACAAATCTAGTGAATGGATAAGCTTGTGCTTTTCTTAAACCTTGGGTTTGACATGGAGTTGCTACAACACCGAGTTTTTCTAATCCGTATTGACGGGTTGCTTCTTTTAAAGCGGATAAGGTTGGGGACATTGAGTATTTAGTTCCTGCAGCTGCAATAACTTCATCAGCGGAAGTTACAACAGTAGGAATTGGTCTCCAATCGTCATCAGGAGTTCCAGCTACAACTGCACCTTCAATGATACCTTCATCGAGTGCGTAACAGAGTAATGCTGAAACGATTCCTCCGTCTTGTGATACATCTAAGATTTTTTTATCAGTAGATCTTGCAGATAATGCTTCTTTATAAGTACCTAATGGCATATCCAATCCTCCTATAATCCAGTTTCCTTTTTAATTCTGCTTTCAGGTAACCAAGATCTTGGACACATCATGTAGCAAGAACCACATTTAATACATCTGTCTCTGTCACAGCTAGGTCTACCTTCTGAAAAGCCCATTGCTCTTGTAGGACATGCAAGAGCACAAGTTCCACATCCAGTACATAATCCTTGGCGGATAATGTTGGTTAATACGTCACAACCACATCCTTTATCACATGCAGCCCAATCCATTGCTGGTTTTAAGTAGTCTAAGTCGCCTTCACATAAAGCAACAACTGCTTTAGCAATCATTTCAGGAGCTACAGGACAACCAGGAAGTGCTAAATCTACTTTAATTAATGAATTAATTGGTAAGAAAGATTCGTGTTTAGGTTGTGCTTGTTGACCACCACGAGCGAAAGTAGTGAAACAACCGGTAATAGCACATGAACCAAATGCAGCAATTAATCCAGATTTTTCTCTTGCTTCTAAGAGTTCGTGTACACTGTGTTCATCTTGTAAACATACAGATCCTTCAATTAAACATAAGTCCATTTCTGGCATTTCCCATAAATCAACTAAAGTTTGTCCGTATACAATGTCTACCATGTCAGTTAAAACAGTAGATAAAATGTCGTAGTTTTCGGTTAAAGACATTGCATCTCCAGTACAACCACTTAAGTGTATGTAACCAATACGTGGTTTTGCTGAAGCAGCTTTAGGTTCTTCTGCAGGTGCTTTGGTTTCTACAGGAGCAGCTTCAACTTTTTCTTCTACTTTTGGTGCTTCTGGTTCAGATGAACCGCCAAAAGCTTTTTTCAATTTATCAAACATTATTTTACCCCGATTTCTTTTAAAATAATATCTATAGCTTCAGGAATAGCCTTTTCTACAGGTTCAGATAAACCCATATCAACATCCGGAGTTGGGATCTCAGCCGGTTTGCAACCAACAATTACAACTTCACATTTTTGAGAAATTTCTTGAAGTGGGTTTTCAACTGTCATTCCGTGAGGGTTGTCATATTTTCCTTTTTGCATTTGATTAGGATCAAAAATACCTACGGTTCCAGGTTCTGCATCAAACTCAACTACATCTAAAACAACTAGTTTTTTCCAATCATATTCAGTGTACAATGGGAAAAAGTTAGTAGGAGCTGCAGTACCTCCGTCAATAAATTGAACACCCTCAGGCAAAGTAATATCTTTAAATTTCTTATTGATTTCCTCTAAGATATCTTTATTAAATTCTTCTTCAACATAGGAAGTAACAGCTGGATCATAATAGTCATTAGTGTCATTGAAATATTTTTGTAATATGTTTATAAGAACCGGACCGTATCCATCATCCTTAAATAATATATTTCCACAACCAATAACAATAATATCCGAATCGTAAGGCATTAAATTCCTCCAAGTTACTTAGATTCTCACCATTTCATTTTTAAGAATGGATTTGTCTTCATCGTCAACTACCATTACGTGAGTAGCACATGATAAACATGGGTCGTATGCTCTGATTACATGTGGACCGAACTCGTGATGGAATCCTTCAGTTGCAGGACCCATAGTTGGAATGTTCCAAGTAGTTGGTACAATTGCAGAGTAGAATTGGGTTTTACCATCTTTAACTTGTGCCATGTGTACATCAGTTCCTCTAGGACCTTCGATAACACCAAATCCAAGTTCTCCAGTTCCTCTTTTATCGTAACTTACGTTAGCAGGAGCTGCGGTATCAAGTGCATCTAATGCTTCTAAACATGCGTCATAGTTTTTGAGCATTTCATCAGCACGAGCAACGTGTTGTGCGATTACACCTTTGCCTTTGAATCCTTGGAATTTTTCCATTCTTGCTCTAGGACCAGTTTCTACGTTAGTACCTTCCCATAATGGAATTACGGAACATGCTTCTTTTCCAATTTCTGGATCATCATACCATGCTTCAGGTAAAACTTCGGAGAATTTGTCCATATCAAATTCGTTAGTACCATATGTAGCGTCAGTAGCCATTAATGGTTGGTTAACTACACCTAAGTCTTCAGGTAAACCTGCTTCAAGAACGAGATTTTTGATAAATTCGACGTGAGCATCAAGTTTTGGTTTAAGTGCGGTCATTCTTTCGATTAATCTTTCTTTAGTGAAAGGAGTGATGTTTCTAGCCATACCACCTACTCTAATATCAGCAGGGTGGATACCTTCTCCAGCACACATGTCTACAACATATTGTACAGTTTTTCTGATTTCACTTACACTGTCAACTGCTTTAACGAAATCATCGCCTTTAGCAATATCTGGTGCAACTAAAAAGTGGTGAATTGCTGCACTGTTAATACCATGTGCTGCTGCGATAGCTTTTCTTAACAATTTTGCTGCTGTAGGAATTTCGATTCCTAATGCCATATCCATTGCTTCTGCAGAAGCTAATGTGTGTGGAATAGGACATACTCCACAGATTCTTTGACATAAAACAGGTGCTGTTTCAGGAGCTTTGTTAAGAACCATCTTTTCTAAACCCCTAACAGGAGTTATACTAAAATACATACCTTTTGTAACAATACCTTCATCATCAACTTCCATGACCAATTCCGCGTGGCCTTCTTGACGAGAAGTAGGTTTAATAACTACTCTATCTTTCAAATATGTCACCTCAATTATTAGCAATTAGAAACTAACATTAATAATATTAGTTTATTATTATTTATATATTATTTCAGAAAAAAAATATCGAAATATATATAACATATGAAAAACTAAACTTTAATATTATATTTAACATATAATTCAAAGGAGGGAAAAAATTGGATAAAGCAAATATTATAATTTCAATTATTATCGTATTATGTATTGCAGCAGCTGTTGCAGCATATGGAATAACAAATAGTGATAATCCAATATTCTCTGATTTATCAAGTATGACTGCCAATAATGGAGGTAATGGACTTGGAAACAACACTACCCTTGGAAACGGAAGTGGCCATTCCCCATCAAGTGTAGCAACCACAAATGGAGGATCAGGTGCAGGCGGCGCTTCAGATGGAGGCGCAAGTTCCGGGTCAAGTTCTGGTTCAAGTTATGACAGTGGAAGTTATAATGGCGGTAACAGTAATTCCGGATCAGATTCAGGATCCAGTTCAAGTGGTACTCAATTATCATACTCAACCGCACAAAGTATTGCTAACGGTGCTGTTGCAGAACCAGGATGCTATGCCGGAGGAGGATACTACTCTGGAGGATACTGGTACTTTACAATCTACGATGAAGACGGAAATGCAGTAGACACAATATCTGTTAGTGATTCAACTGGTGCAACCGGAAGAGGATAAAAAGATTATTTTTAATCTTTTTTATTTTTTTTAATAAAATAGATAAATATATATAATAAGAAAAATAGAATTATTATTGTTGTATATAAAGGGCCCGTAGCCTAGCTGGATAGGGCGTCGGACTTCTAATCCGAAGACCCCGGGTTCAAATCCCGGCGGGTCCGCTCTTAATACAATTTACTTTTTTTGATGAATTTTAAACAAATAGTTTTCATATTTATGGGCTTGTAGCCTAGTCTGGAAGGGCGTAAGACTCCTAATCTTAAGATCGAGGGTTCAAATCCCTCCAAGTCCGTTTTTTACATTTTTAAAAGAAATCTAAAGTGACAACTTTTTCCTCTTTAGGCTTCCTATCAAACAGTATCTCACCATATTTGCCACCGCCACCAGGAACAACATCAATTGTCCCATTTCTAAACGCTTCAATAGCAGGGGCGATATCAGAATCTATTTTTGCAATATCTTCAATTGATACATTAATTAAAACATCTATTTCTGTAGAAAAATTATCAATCAGTTTCTGCCATTTTCCCTGAACGGTTTTGGTTGTAACTCCCTTATCATAAACTGTTGATATCAGTTCGGCGAGAGGCATCAAATGAACATAAGGGGGCCTGAAGTCAGGATGCTTTGGCTCTGTAAAATCTGCAATTTCAGATATTCTGTAATCGACACCTTTTTTGATTCTACCGCCGCAACTGCATTTCATCTTGTTTTCTTTGGCAACACTAGGATCAATTAGTTTAAAGCATTTGGTACACGCAGTCATATGATATTTTCCAAGATTCGGAAACAAACCGTAATTTGCTTCAATATCCCTATGTTTAATTGCATGTTTTATCGAAGAGTATGAGATATCCTTAAGCTCAATTTGATTAAATTCCCTACCTAACCTGTGTGGCCACGGAGAGTGGGCATCGGAATTTGTCAGAAATGGGAAATCCTTAAGCTCGCTTACTGTGTCGGCCATGAATGTGTCTGCTGAAAGTCCAAGCTCTACAAAATCAGGTTTCTTTTCGTAACAATCGTAAATGCTATCATGAGATTTATACATTCCAGTCCATGGAGTGAATGCATGAGCAGGACCGATAAGACAGTCATATTCCTTTACAAGTTCCAAAAGTTCAGCTCCACCCAATTGAGTCTTTGGCCTGCCATCAGCATTTTTATTTTTAGAAGGCAGTCTGTCTGACAGTTCACGTGCAATTTCAATATTTGGAATTATGATTACATGGTGAATCTTATGCTTTCCTTCAACTTCAGTTGTCAAAACAAAATCCATGCCATCAGCAGAGTATATTCCATCACCCACATATTCTGTGCTTTCCTCAATAATATCCAGCCATCCGGGATGGAAAGCATCACCAGTTCCAAGAAGCTGCAACCCCTTTAATTTGGATTTGGGAGCAATGTTTTTAATCAGCATGTCTTTTGATGAAGCCATTGAAAAGCAACTGTGAATGTGAAAATCAGCATTTACTAACATGATTAAATGTTAGAAGGAATTATTATTTAATATTTTTTTAACATCATCTAGCGGACATTTTTCCTTTTTCGGATTCAAATTGACATTCAAATCATCGCTAAATGAATCATCCAGATTTTTTAAAAAGGAATTGGTCTTATCAATCATACCTATTAATTCATCCCGACTTGTGGGATATGCAAGTCTTAAAGTTGGAATATCCTTATCATTGATAATCTTGACTTCAAGGGAACGTGCATTATTGCAGGAGTTGCCCCCAAATAAAATCAGATCATTTAATGCATTGTACATCTTCGGATGATTTTTAGGACGCTTTCCAATGATAATTGCCGCATCTGCATTATCAATAATCCTTGAAAATAAATATAATCTTCCTCTCACGCCAGATGGAAGTTCACTAGAACAGTAAGTGTTAATCAAATTGTCAAAATAAAAATTACCCTCACAGATATCCATATTATCATATTTGGAAAAATTTGAGGGAGATATATAAGTGTGCCCATTCTTTTCAATCAATGGAATAACAATCATTGATGCATCAGGAACAACAATAACATTCATAAAAAAAAGTAAAATAAAAAAATATATTGAAATTTATCCAATATATCTTAAATCGTCCGCATTTCCTGCATTAGCCTTATTAATCATATCTTGTTCCATTTGTTGGGCTTTAGCAATCATTTGTCTTGTTTCTTCAGCCCTTTCTTCTAATTTATCAACATTAATTTCAAAATTAAGTAATATGGACAATTTATTTAATATAGCTTCAGCAGCTTCGGCATCAATGAAGTAACCTGGAGTTTCACCCATAAGGCAGGATCCCTGAATTTGCTGGCGGACAGCCAGACCTAAAAACAAACCGGAAGCTCCAACAATTCCACCATCGTTAGCCCTTATTTCAATTTCAGCCTCTTTCAGTAACTCAATATTTTCTTCACAAGTTGCAGCACCGAAAACTCTTGGACTTTCTGTAGGCTGGCCTGTAACCATTCCACCTAAAGTGTAGATTCTGTCAATGCCGAAACCTTTAACATACTCTAAAATATCTTTGCATACCAAATATTGGCCTTCTGGGGATAAAGCTTGAGTATTACCTACTAAAATAATCAAATCCAAATGGTCTTCACCAACATCTTTTAAACAGTACAATTCATTTTTCATGTTTTCAATAATACCCTCATCTTTAACAATTACTTGAGGAGGGAAAGTTGGAGAATGAATTTCAGCAAATTTGGTAGCTCCCAATTCATCAATCATATGATCAGCAGCCAATTTACCCACGTGACCTAAGCCAGGTAATGCTTCAATAAAAATAGGATTGTTTACTTCAATGTCTTCTAAAACAGTTATTTCTGTAGTTTCCATACCCAATTACTCCTTCATTGATTCCTTTTTTAATATACGTCTATATTTACCATATTTATCCTCAACTGAAAATTTGGGAGGATAAATTACTTTAAGTTTGCCGCCGCATTTGGGACAAACTTCTTTTAAAGTATAAATACCACATTCAGGACATTTATTCATTTTCATATTCATAAGAATCTAATTATCTAATTCTCTTAAAAATGAACCATTTCCGTCAGATTCTTCAACAACTGCAATACACCTATCAGCAGCAGCTTTAAGCTCTTTTTCTGCCAATAAATAATCAGTAGATTTAACTGTGATTCTGTATCTTGGTGCACCTACACATTGTACCTTGATTTCTTCTTCAGCATCGCCATTATCTTCTGCAGCTTTAAGAGCGGCAATGATAATTTCAACACCGTTAGGTACAAATGTTTCAATGTCAACATAACCACTGATATGAACCTCAGGAGGAGTAATATTTTTCTTAGCTACTTCAGTAATAGCATCAGCCCAATCTTGAGGAATTCCTTCTTCAGTAAGTGATTCTGCACCTTCATCAGCAGCAGTTTCAAAAGCACCATAAACATCACCAAAGATGTCCATAAGCTCGTAACCTACTTCATCGTAAGCAGCATCCAAATCTTTATCTAAGGATTTAGCAGCCAATTCTAAGAATTTTTCAGCTTTTTGCTCAATTTTCCAATGTTGGATTTTTTTAGTTCTTTGATCTTCACGGATTCTTTTTAAAGATGCATCCACATGCCCTTTTTTAGGATTTACTCTGAGAACACGACAAACGATCTTTTGGTTTTCCCTTACATGGTCTCTGATATTTTTAACCCAACCAGAAGATACTTCAGAAATATGAATAAAAGCTTCTTTGCCCTGATATTCTTCTAATTTAGCAAAAGCCCCATAATTAAGAACTTTATAAACAGTACCTACGATAAGTTCTCCTTCATCAGGCCATTCTTGACTTTTTCTTACCATACTCTCACCAACATTAATAAAAAAAATTTATAAAAAAATAGTAAAAAAATAAGTTGAAAACTAGAAATCTAGTTTAAAACTTTTTCAATGTGTGCGGTGATTTTAGCTTTAGCACCGCGAGATTTGACAAGGGTTTTACCGCAAATAATACATTTTACGTCAGATGCTGCACGGTCAAAGATTACTTGCTCATTGTCACAATCTAAACATTTAACTTTTAAAAAGTTTCCTCTACCTTTACTAACCATGTTAATCACCTATTTAGCTACAAATTCAGGTTTTCCTGTTCTGAAAGATTGTTTGATGTGAGATTTACCACATTCTTTACATTTAAGTCTTAAGTCTAATTTTTTAACTGGTTTGTTACCAGCAGGTAAAGGCCTTGGATATCCTCTGTATCCAGCAGTTACACGTCTGAATTGTCTTTGTCCCCAGGTTAACTCACTAGCTTTTCTTTTTTTAGCAGTGTGTACTTCATGTACAGTGTGCCTTTTACAATGAGGACAGTATGTTCTTTTTTCTTTTGGTATTTTCATTTTTTCACCGTTTTAAAACACTAAAATGTGCTTAATCAATAAATCATTGTAAATCTATTCATAAATTTATCTAAACTAAAGTTTTAACAGAAAATGTTAGAGATTGAAACTGCTTTGTAACGCATCAAGTCTACAAACAGCAAAAATCCAAATTATAATAAATATAATTTTTTATTATTACAAATAGATATGCACCTATATATATTTAACAAGTTATATAAAGTTAATGGAAAATGAGTTAAATTTTAACTTGACGGCCTTTTCTATTTTTGAAAAATATTTTTGCATTAATCATCGGCAATGTCACAAGGTCCTGGGACCTGAACGGACCATATACCTTTTCATCAACGCCTACAATAGGACCTACATCGTCAAAAACAAGCATTGTAACCAATTCAGAATCTTTAGCAATTTTTTGAGATTCCAAATCATAGAATTCATCAACCTCATCCATTGCATTCGGATTATCTTCAATATTGGCATTTGGAGGAGTGACTTTAGGCTTTTCTTCCACTTTAGGCTTAACGGGTTCAGGTTGTGGAGATATGACCTCTCTTTTAGGAGGTTGGGTTTTCTCTTCAACAATTGCCTCAGCCTTATTTATCTCATCTGACTTTTCCAAAACAGGATCATTTTTAGGAGGCACTAATGTAGTTGATTGAGTATCATTAGTTTTTGCCTGACTAGCCTCATCCTCGTCATCGGATAATTTTTCAAGTGAAATGGCACCCCTATGATTTTTTAATGTATCAAGCAAGGAATAATAGAATTTTTCTTCCTCAGGAGTCAAGTTAAGAGGTGTTGTATCAACCAAATCAAATTGAGGTTTTCCAGTAAAAAGATGATATGACCTGTGAATGTTTACCACCGCAGCATCAGTAATCTTATGCTCACGTCTTTCACAGATTTCTGTTGCGATAATCTGAGCCTCTTTGAGAATTCCATGAGCGTTGGAAAACGGATCTTCCATAGCCTGACGCCTAAGGTCATCTAAATACTCGTGAATATCATTGTAAAAGGTTTCATCTACACGAGCTAATGTACCATTATTACGTTCCTTCTTTTGAACTTTACGCAATTGTTGATAAAACTGGTCCACTTAATACCATCTCTAAAATGTGTGTTTAAAAATAAAAAAAAGATAAACAAATGAAATTATTCATCTGTTTCCAATCTAGGAGCAAGCAAGAAACTTAATTTACCATCACCGGTTACCATATTAAGAGTTAAACTTAATGGCATGTCGGTACCTAAACCAATTTCAGCTTCCTCTGAAAATTTGTCTGCTTTGAGCATTTCTCTAATTTTATCCAATGAGAATAAAGATTTTGCATGTTCATTGATGTTTTCGCCGTGGAGATATTTGATGCTTGCGTCTCCGAATTCACCATCAGCTGATGCAATGAAGTAATCTTCATCAACTTGGAAAGCGATTTTATCTGAAAAGATATCAATATCGTTGATACAATCTTTTAAGATTGAGAAACGAACTTTGAATGATGTTGGATGCTCGATTTGAGGTGGAACAGGGTTATCATATTCCATATCAATTAATCTTATTTTAAATGTTCTGGTAGCATCTCCTTCAAAAGTAATGATGAAATTACCTTCATCCACAGACATCAATACTCTGTCTTGAGATTTAGCACGTTTAAGAACTCTCATGAATTCATCAGTGTCAATATTGATTTTTTCAGGAACATCACAAATGTATTCATCGAATAAACTAGATTTAAGTTCTAAATGTACGAAAGTTATGTGACTACGGTCTAAGGCATCTAATCTCATGCCTTCACTGTCAGTTTGAATTTGTACTTCATCTACAATGGATGAAATAGCATCAAAACTGGTTTTTAATATACTAGAATCACTTAATTCTGCTTTAAACATAAATAATCCTCTAATCAGTAATAGTTTTATATTTATTTTTTATATATAATAAAGTTTTACTTTTCATATATCATCATTGATTAGCCGCCTTTTTCATAGCAGAAACATACTCTTTTATAGGTTCTGTTGCATTTTCACCATGTTCTTCAATGATTTTTACAATTGCACTGCCAACTATGACCCCATCAGCGATTTTACCAATTTCAGATGCCTGTTCAGGAGTATTAATTCCAAAACCGACTGCCAACGGCAAATCAGTGACATCACGAATATCTTCCAGAATAGAATTTAAATCAGTTTTGATTTCTGAACGCATTCCGGTAACACCCAATGAGGAGACAACATAAATAAAACCGGTAGCATCGCCAGCAATCATTTGAATTCTTTCCTTTGAAGTCGGAGCAATCAAAGAAATCACATCAACGTCATTTTTACGTGCAATATCTACGATTTCGCCCTTTTCTTCATAAGGCAAATCAGGAGATATGATTCCATCTACACCAAGCTCACTGCATTTTTTAAAGAATTCCTCATAACCATAAAAGAAAACGGGATTGATATAAGTTAAAAAGACTATAGGAATATCGGTTTTTTCACGAATAACCTTAACTGCATCAAATACGTCGTCTGTTGTTGTGTTCTGTCTTAAAGCTCTCACATTAGCTTCCTGAATTACAACACCCTCAGCCATAGGATCTGAAAATGGAATTCCTATTTCTATCAGGTCACAGCCTGCCTCTTCCATTGCAAGAATAAATTCAACAGTCTTTTCAATATTTGGATCTCCTGCAGTCAAAAAGCCAATAAATGCTTTTCCATTTTTGAATGCATTAGCTATCTTACTCATCTAACTCAACTCCCCTGTATTCCGCAATTGACCTGACGTCCTTATCTCCCCTTCCGGATAAACAAATCATTATTATATCATCCTTATCCATAGTCGGAGCAATTTTCATCGCATGCGCTACTGCATGAGCACTTTCAATAGCCGGAATGATACCTTCCATTCTTGAGAGATATTCAAATGCCTCAACAGCTTCCTCATCATTAACAGGAACATATTCAGCCCTTCCGATATCCCGTAGGTATGCATGCTCAGGTCCGACACCAGGATAGTCAAGACCAGCTGAAACTGAATAAACAGGTGCTATCTGACCATATTCTCCCTGATTAAAAAAGGATTTCATTCCATGGAATATGCCAATTTGACCTTTTGTTAATGCAGCCGCATTATAAGGAGTGTCCACACCTTTTCCACCGGCTTCACAACCTATCAGCCTGACCTCTTCATCATCTATGAAATTGTAAAATGCACCCATAGCATTACTTCCTCCACCTACACATGCAACAACTGCATTCGGGAGTCTTCCTTCAATGTCCAAAAATTGCTGACGTGCTTCAGCACTGATTACGGCCTGAAAATCACGAACCATCATTGGAAATGGATGAGGTCCCATTGTAGAACCTATTACATAATTAGTATCATGAATACGAGCAATCCAGTCCCTGAATGCATCATTTACTGCATCCTTAAGTGTCTTTGTTCCGGATTTAACGGAATGGACTTTTGCTCCAAGCAATTCCATCCTATAAACGTTTAACGCTTGCCTTTTTGTGTCCACTTCTCCCATGAACACTTCACATTCCATATCTAAAAGTGCAGCGGCAGTTGCAGTAGCTACACCATGTTGACCAGCACCGGTTTCTGCAATCACTCTTGTTTTACCCATCTTTTTAGCAAGCAGCACTTGTCCTAACACATTGTTAATCTTATGAGCGCCAGTGTGGTTTAAATCTTCCCTTTTCAGATAAATCTTTGCACCGCCAAGGTCCTCAGTCATTCTTTTTGCATAGTACAAAAGGGAAGGCCTTCCAGCATATTCCTTCAATAATGTATTCAACTCATCTACAAAGTCAGGATCATTCATGTAATGATGATATTGCTCTTCCAAGTACAATAGCTCATTCATTAACGTTTCAGATATGTATTGGCCACCATACTCACCATATCGTCCTTTACTCAATTTATTGCCTCCATAATCTCTTTAATCTTATTTTCATCTTTATAATCATTAGTTTCAAGACTTGAACTTAAATCAATAGCATAAGGGTCAAATTCCTCGATAGCTTTTTTAACGTTTGTGGAATTGATTCCACCAGCCAAGAAAAATTCCTTTTTTAAATCTGTTCTTATCAGTTGCCAGTCAAAGGTTTTTCCACTGCCTTTCCCACTGTCAAGAAGTAAATAATCCGCAGGAGAATCATCATATTTTGATAAGTCCTCATCCTCAGACATTTCAATTGCTTTGATAATTTTTAGTTCATTGTTAGTATTTTCTTTTAAACTATTAATATAATCTTCATCTTCTCTGCCATGCAGTTGTGCAATTTCAATTACATCATCATTGAATAATTTCAAGATTTCATCCTGAGGCGCATCGACAAAGACACCTACAGGTATTATGTCAGAACTCAAATTATCCTTCAATTCCTTTGCAATTTCAGGAGATACTTTTCTTTTTGAATCTGCAAATACAAAACCAACATAATCTGGTTTATATTTATTTACTATCCTTATATCCTCCAATCGTCTGAGTCCGCAGATTTTAATCTTAACCATTTTTCAACTCCAAAATCATAGCCTTCTTGTCATCACTTTTCATTAAAGTTTCGCCTATTAAAACAGCATCAACATTATTTTCTTTCAATCTCCTTACATCTTGCGGTGTTTTAATTCCACTTTCAGAAATAAATATGATATCTCCACTTACACATCTACGTAGACTGATACTGTTTTCAATATCCACTGTGAAATTTGTCAAATCCCTATTGTTTACACCGATTATTTCAGCACCAACATTGAGTGCAGTTCTGATTTCTGTAGCGTCATGAGCTTCAACAATAGCGGACAGACCCAAATCATGTGCCAAATCCAAGTATTTCTTTAATTCAACCATTGACAGAATAGATACTATCAGCAACACTGCAGATGCACCCAGTTGCTTTGCCTCCCAAATCATGTACTCATCTATGACAAAATCTTTTCTTAAAATTGGAATGCTGACATTTTGAGAGATTTCATTAAGATATTCATTGGACCCCTTGAAAAAATATGGTTCGGTTAAAACTGAAATGGCAGATGCTCCTGCATCTTCATAATCCTTTGCAATAGCAACGTGATCAAAATCCTCGGCAATCAGCCCTTTTGAAGGTGAAGCCCTTTTGACTTCAGCTATGATTGAAATTTCAGATTCGCTTAAAGCTTTTTTAAATGGAAAATCCTGAGTTATTTCTAATTGTTGAACTTCTGCTTTAAGTTCTTCAAGAGACTTGTTTTTCTTTGATTCGTCCAATCTTTCCCTGGTTTTTGCAACAATTTCATCCAACATAATAATCAACTGTTTGTAATTTCTATAAATCTTTCTAACTGTTTCAATGCTTTTCCGGAATCAATGATTTCCTCTGCAAGTTCAACACCTTCGCGCAGAGAATCGACTTCGCCCGCAACATACAAACCTGCTGCTGAATTAAGTAAAACCGCATTTCTTTTAGGTCCTTTTTCACCATTCAAAATTGACAATGTGATTTTTGCATTTTCTTTAGCATCTCCGCCAACAAGGTCCTCTTTAGAAGCCTTTTCCATTCCAAAGTATTCCGGTGTAATCTCATAGGCCATGATTTCACCATCCTTAAGCTCACAGACTGAAGTCTTATCACTTACGGAAATTTCATCCATTCCATCAACACCATAAACTGTCAATGCAGATTTAACACCTAAGTTTTTTAAAACTTTTGTCAAAGGTTCTACAAGGTCTTTTTCATAAACTCCCAGCACTTCCATGGATGCACCCGCAGGACTTGTCAGCGGTCCCAAAATATTAAAGATTGTTCTGATTGATAACTCTTTACGGACACCTGCAACGTATTTCATTGCAATATGATAGTTTTGAGCGAACAAGAAGCATAAATTAATTTCCTTTAAACATTTCAAGCTTTTCTCAGGTTCAATATGGATATTGACACCCAATTCCTCTAAAACATCAGCAGCACCACATTTGCTTGATGCAGATCTGTTTCCATGTTTTGCCACAGGAACTCCTGCCGCTGAAATAACAATTGAGGATGTTGTGGATATATTGAATGTATTTGAACCGTCACCACCGGTTCCAACAATCTCCAAAACTTCCTTGTCATTCAATAGCCTTACACAGTGAGCCCTCATAGCCTCAGCAGATGCGGTTATCTCATCGATTGTTTCACCTTTCATGGACATTGCGGTTAAATATGCGCTCATCTGCACTTCACTAGCTTCACCGCTCATGATTTCATCCATAGTTTGGTAAGCTTCATCATATGTTAAGTTTTCATTTTTATATACCTTTAAAATAGCTTCTTTAATCATAAAATCCCTTTCTCAACCTTTTCTAAAAAATTTTCAATAATTGTTAACCCATCCGGAGTAAGAATTGATTCCGGATGAAACTGAAGACCGTAAACATTGAAATCCTTATGTTTCACCGCCATTATTTCGCCGTCGTCTTTAGCCTTGGATATCACATCAAGACAGTCCGGAATACTGTCATCAACCAGGCTTAATGAGTGATATCTTCCAACCTCAATTTCTGTCGGCAACCCTTTGAATATGAAATCATAATCAAGTGAAATTCTTGAAGTTTTTCCATGCATCAGTCTTTTCGCATGAGATATTTTGCCGCCAAACGCTTCACAGATAGACTGATGTCCTAAGCAAACCCCCAAAATTGGAATTTTACCTGAGAAATTTAAAACAACATCAATGCAAATTCCCGCATCTTCAGGTTTTCCAGGACCTGGGGACAGAATTATGCATTCAGGATCCAATTCGGAAATTTCTTCAATGGTTATCTTATCATTTCTGACTACTTTAATATCCTGATTTACTTCACCAATCAATTGATACAAGTTATATGAAAAGCTATCATAATTATCTATTAAAAGAATCATTCTATCCCTCCGTTTGCAATTTCCAATGCATTTATTACGGCAGCGGCTTTGTTTAAACATTCATCGAATTCATTGTCAGGCACGCTGTCGGCCACTATGCCCGCTCCTGAACGTATGAACACCTTGTCATTTCTTGCAAAGGCAATTCTAATTGAAATGCATGTGTCAATATTTCCGCTCAAATCAACATATCCAATTGCCCCGCCATAAATTCCTCTTTTGTTATCTTCAAGTTCGTTTATTATTTCACAGGCCCTTATTTTTGGAGCTCCGGACAATGTTCCTGCAGGTAAAATTGAATCTATCGCAACAAGAGAGTCCAAATCGCTTCTTAAGGTTCCGCTAACTGTAGAACCGATGTGCATCACATGTGAAAATCTCTCAATTGACAGGTATTTTTCAACATTGACGGATCCGATTTCAGATATTCTTCCAATGTCGTTTCTTCCAAGATCCACCAGCATATTATGTTCAGCCAGTTCCTTTTCATCAGCGAGCAATTCCTTTTCAAGCTCCAAGTCTTCCTCTTCGGTTTTTCCACGAGGCCTTGTTCCGGCAAGAGGGAATGTGAACAATTTTTTGTCTGTAAGTTTCACTAGAGTTTCCGGAGATGCACCGGCTATCTCAATGTCATCACTTGAGAAATAAAACATGTATGGAGAAGGATTTGTTGTTCTCAAAACCCTGTAAGTATCGAACAGACTTCCGGTGATGTCAGCCTCAATCCTGTTTGAGAGGACAACCTGGAAAATGTCTCCTTCTTTAATGTAATTTTTAGCCTTTAAAACCATGTCGCAATATTTTTCACGGGAAAATACGGGTTTGAAATCTGATTTTAACTCCAATGGTTTTATTTCAGCTTTTTTTCCATTTTTGATTAAGTCTGCAATTTCCTTTAAATCAGCACAAGCCTTTTCATAATTGCTTTCCAAATCGTCAGTCTTTATATTTGAAATAAGAATAATCTTTTGCTTGAAGTTATCAAAGGCTATTACCTTGTCAAACAGCATCAGGTCAATGTCCTTGAATTGGTCCTGATTTTCCGCATCAAGATTAAGGGAAGGTTCAGCATACTTTATGTAGTCATATGCAAAATATCCGACAAAACCGCCAGTGAAAGGAGGCAGATAATCAATTTTTGGAGATTTATTCTTATTTACCAAATCCTTAATTATTTCACTTGGATTATCGGTTTCAATTGTTATTTCATCATCATTGAACTCATCAAAGTTTTCGCTGCCTTTAATTTTGACAATACCGTCCTGACAGGTAAACTCCAAAAGCGGATTGAAACCTAAAAAAGAGTATCTTCCCCATTTTTCCGCATCTTCAATACTTTCCAACATATAACAGTGCTTACTGATATTTTTCAATACTCTTAAAACTTCGATTGGAGTTGCAATATCCGAAAATAATTCATATGAAACCGGAATACGCTTATACTCCTCATTTTTTGCTATATTTTTTATCTCTTCTAAACTTGGGGAAAACATTATATCACTTGATATAATCTTTATATAATGTACTATTTAAAACCTTGTTGTCATAATTTGTACATTGAAAAATAAGTGAAAAAAAATAGGATTACATTTTATCCTGTTCTTTAGAAAATTGAATAACAATCTTTTTTATTTCCCTGCTTTCCAAATAAGGAAGCTTTTCAGTTATTTCCTTTTCTAAATCCTGATTTAACTGTAATCTTTTTTGAACATATTCATCTCCAGTGAATTCACTGCGATACTGTTTATTCAAATTGGAATATTTGGTAATCAAAGGTTGAAGAACTTTGCCAATATCAACATCCAACTTATCATTTTTGATTTTTTGTTTTCTGATTTCAGAAACAAAACCGACGACAGTTATGAAAAAGCCCAAAACAGTTATTGTCAATGCAGGGACAAAAATCTTTTCATTGTCTAGAAATACGACAGTTAAAACTATTCCAACAAATATTAATGCAATACCAATTTTTCTTAAATCCATGATAAATAGTCTATACAACTAATTATTTAATGTTATTCAATTCATGAGCCATGAACCTTAACAAAAATATTGCAGACAAAATAGCTAAAATACTCATAATCAACATTACAGCATTATTTGTAAACAATAACTCACCCACATCAATGAGCCTTATGCTTTCAGCAAATAGATTGTTTAAAAAATGAGCCAAAATAGGAACACAAATATTTTCACTCTTCAAATACAGAATAGCCATGCAAATTGCAAATACAATCGCTGATGTGATGCTTCCAAAATTATGAAGAGATCCGAAAAGCAATGCTGAGATTAAAACCGCAAATACGGTAGGGACATAAATCTTCAACCTGTTTAACAAGACTCCCCTAAATATAAGCTCTTCAGCAATTGGAGAAACAAAAATGGTGGAAATCAATGGTGAAAAACTAAGCAGTGACATTGAAGGAACAGCGAAATTCACTAAAAAATCCAAACCAGGAAAACTGACCGCCAGATAATTTGCCGCATAAAGCATCCCATATGAAAAGAAAATATTGACGACCACTATTAAAAGAATTTGTTTCAGCATTGTTTTTGAAAAAACATTGCAAAAATCGTTTTTAAAATCTTCAAAACAATTCCTCAACATAAACATGAAATAGAAAATTACAAAAACGTAAAACCATTTCTGATTAATAACTGATGTAAACTGCCCCAAAGCATATAAAAACACATATAAAAGAATTATAACAATAATTAAATGTTTAACCTTAATATTTTTAATAACATCGTTGCATAGGGACATAATATCTGAAAACAATCTCTTTAATTAAATAAAAAAAATAATAAAAAAAAATAAAATAGCATATATATTAACTTAAACTAGCCATTGAGTTAACTAATTCAAAATCTCATTCAATCATCTTCGTTAAACACAAAAACCTCTTCAATAGCATTTTTGCCCAAAACCTTTGTGATTTTGTAGGCTAATAACAAGGAAGGATTATAACGAGCATTTTCTAAAGCGTTTATTGTTTGGCGAGTTACACCAACAGATTCAGCCAATTCCTGTTGAGTAATGCCTTTTTCTTGGCGTAATAGCCGTATTTTTGTTTCCATATACTCACCCTCCCATAACCTCAAGGTTACAGGGGTTGATATAATCTCTTAAATGGGAGATATATAAATGTTTTGTGGGAATATACAACAATATTATTTAAGGAACGGAATACATATATTATAACATAATGAATTAAAAACGAGTTGATATAAATGGCTATACATCCAATCGAATTTAGATATGGAACCCCAGAAATGAAAAGCATCTGGGAAGAAGAAAACAAATTACAAAGAATGCTCGATGTAGAATCCGCATTGGCACAGGCCGAAGGAAGACTTGGAATCATCCCACAGGAAGTTGCAGATGAAATTGCTGCAAAAGCCAATACTGATTATGTTAAACTGGAAAGAATGAAAGAGATCGAAGCTGAAACCAACCACGATATTGCAGCATTATCCAAATCAATTACAGAAGTTTGTGAAAATGGTGCAGGGGAATACGTTCACTTTGGAGCTACATCTAACGATATTGTAGACAGTTCAAATTCATTGCTTATTCGCGATTCAATCGCAGTATTAAAAGAAAAACTAGAAAGATTAACAAAAATCATGCTTAAATTAACCGAAGAAAACAAAATGAAAGTATGTATCGGACGTACACACGGCCAACATGCACTTCCAACAACATACGGTATGAAATTCGGTATTTGGGCTGACGAACTCCACAGACAATACGAAAGATTATTGCATGCTGAAGGAAATGTTTGTATTGGAATGATGGACGGTGCTGTTGGAACAACCGCTGCATTAGGCGAACAAGGATGGGAAATCCACAAAACCGTTGCTGAAATTTTAGGTCTTCCAGCTGCAACAATTACAAACCAGGTTGTTCAAAGGGACAATCATGTAGAATTCATTAGCGTTTTAGCAAATATTGCAAGTACATTAGATAAAATAGGATTAGAAATCAGAAGTTTACAAAGAACCGAACTCATGGAAGTCGGAGAGTTCTTTGACCCTGAAAAACAAGTGGGCAGCAGTACCATGCCGCACAAAATGAATCCTATTACAGCAGAAAGAATCTGTGGTGTTGCAAGAATCGTCAAATCCTATGTCAATGCTGCTTTGGACAACAACCCTCTCTGGCACGAAAGAGACTTGACCAACTCATCTTGTGAAAGAATTATGTTTCCGGAAAGCTGCATTTTAACCGATTACATTCTCAATTTAACCATTAAATTAATGAACAACCTCATTTTCTATGATGAAAATATTGAAAGAAACTTAAACTTAACTAACGGTTTAATTATGGCTGAAAGATTAATGGCAGAACTTACACGTGCAGGAATGGGAAAACAAACTGCTTACGGAATTGTAAGAAAAAATGCAATTAAAGCCAATAAAGAAAAACTCCTGTTAGGCGAATTAATCTTGGAAGATGAAGAAGTTCAAAAATACTTAACTGAAGAAGACGTTGAAAAAATAATGGATCCTCACACTTACGTCGGTTCCATTTCAATAATCATCGATGAATTACTTGAAAAATCAAAAGATTGGTTTTAGGTGTAAAAAATGAGTAGTGTAAAAGAATTAAAATCAGTTGATTTGTCATCATACACTATTATTTCAACTGCGATTGCTGTTTTATTTTCAATAATCAGTTCAATAATACTTGTAATTGCAATCGGAGTAATGAGCCCTGCAGCCATGGGAATTTCAGTATACTTAGTTTCCACAATAGTAGTCGGAACCCTAATGTATACTACCTACAACTCATTTTGTCAAGGATTCCTTTACAATCTATTGGCTACAAAGCTCAATACAATACAAGTTGCCTTTAAAGATGACAAAGAAATTATTAAAATTTCTACTACTTCAACTGCAATCATTACAGCCATGATACTGACAATACAAGTAATTTTACTTTATCTCGCATCAGTATTCCTGGTTCCATTATTATTAAACGCAATGATGCAAACATTGATGTATTCAGGCCAACAATTGCTAGCATATAGCCTTTATCAATTCATATATCTATTAAGTCAACCTACCACAGTTGCTATGATAATTTTTGGTACATTCATCATCACATTCGTGTTTGTTTTGCTTGGATGTTACATATACAACATTGTTGCAAGTACTGGAAGAGGAGCTGTTGTAGAACTATCAAAAGAAGGCAACATGACTTCAGTCGAGTCTGTTGATATTTTAAAATTAGCTATTGTTTTTGCAGCTGTTGCAGGAATTTTGAATTTGGTTATCGCACTCATATCATTAGTTAGTGGCGGAAACATAATGACTGCAATAGGAAATATCATAGGCGGTTTCATCGGTTCATTTATTGAAGGTGCACTTTTAGCTGCATTCTACAATATCCTTGCACCGAAACTTGGAAAATTAAAATTAGAATTAATTGATCAATAGACCAATTAATTTTTACTTTCTCTTTTTATTTCAGGAACATATCTCTTAAGCATTAATGAAAGAGATATGACTGTAACAGAACTTAAAGCCATTGCTAGACCAGCTAATGCCGGTTCGAATGTTATTCCGAATGCAGGATATAAAACACCTGCTGCAATAGGAATCAATATTGAATTATAAGCAAAGGCCCAGAAGATGTTTTCCTTAATTCTTCTCATTACCTTTTTGGAAAACTGTACAGCCGCAACAACATTTTCCAAATCGCCTTCCATGATAACGATGTCACCACTTTCCATAGCAATATCAGTTCCATTACCCATAGCAACACCAATGTCGGCTTGTGTTAATGCCGGAGCATCATTGATACCGTCTCCAACAAACAATACTTTCTTGGTGTGATTTGCCTGAGTTTCTTTGACTATTTCAAGTTTGTTTTCAGGCAATACTCCAGCACGGACATTATCAATTCCCACCTCATTGGCAACATTGAGTGCTGTAGACTCATTGTCCCCTGTCAGCATATAGGTTTTAACGCCCATCTTATGCAATTCATCAATTGCCCTTTTAGAATTAGCCTTGATTTTATCGGATAAGCTTAAGATACCTTTAACTGACTTATCCTGTGCTAAAAAGATAATGGTTTTTGAAAGCTTTTCAAGTTCGTGATATTTATCAACCAACTCGCCTGAAACATCAATATCGTTAGCCTGCATCAGTGAAAGGTTTCCTGCAAAAACATCACTATCATTTAATTTGGCCTTAAGACCCTTACCGGTTACATTTTCAAATTCACTGGTGGAGTCCAAATCCAAATTCATCTCTTTTGATTTGTTTACAATAGCTTTTGCAATAGGGTGATTGGAGTTTTGCTCCACACTTGCTGCAAGTTTAATCAACTCCTCCTCGGAGCAGTCAATAGGAATTATGTCGTCAACTTCAGGTTTTCCTTCAGTTATTGTTCCGGTCTTATCGAATGCAGCGACATCAATTTGGCCTGCATTTTCCAATGTATCCCCATTTTTGATTAGAATACCGTATTCGGCAGCTCTTCCAACACCAACAGTTACGGCAGTCGGAGTGGCAAGACCCAATGCGCATGGACATGCAACAACCAATATTGAAATAAGGCATGTCAGTGAGAATAGCAATGTAGCGCCCAATACAAAATACCATATCAAGAACACAACGATTGCAATTGTCAGAATCACCGGAATAAAGTAGCTTACAATAGTATTTGCAAATTTTTGAACAGGAGGCCTTGAGGATTGTGCCTTTTCAACCAAACGGATAATGTTTGACAGTACAGTCTCCTTGCCTATTTTTTGAGCCTTGATATATAAGACTCCATCCTGATTGATGGTTCCAGCAAAGACTTCTTCACCATCCTTTTTGACTTTAGGAATCGGTTCTCCATTAATCATGGATTCATCCACATAGGACTCTCCGCCAATAACATCACCATCCACTGGAATCTTGTCTCCAGGTTTTACCAATAGCAAATCACCAATTACGATATCAGCGATTGAAACCTCTTTTTGAGAAATTACTTCATTGTTTTCATCAAGCTCAATAGCGGTTGCAACAGTAGGCTGAAGACCAATCAGTTCACGAATTGAATCGGAGGTTCTTTTCTTGGCTCTTGCCTCCAGATATCTTCCAATCATTAAAAATGAAGGAAGCATAACTGCAGAGTCATAAAACATGAAAGTATGGTCTAAAACTATGCCAAATGTTCCAAAAATACTTGAAATGTAAGCAACAAGAACACCCATTGAATACATTACATCCATATTCAGGTTCTTATGCATCAATCCGTTGATTCCTGCTTTTAAAATTGGCAGTGAAACATATAAAAACGGAGCGATACTTACAATAAGTGATAATAATCCCATTGATGAAATATGAATTCCAGTAGCTTCGTGGATACTGTGGGTGAAGCTCATCAAAGGATCCCATCCGCTGAACATTAAAATCATTAAAATAGCTGAAAATATCAAACCTACAATGATTCTATTACGTTTTTCAACCAAATCCTTTTGATAGATTGCTTCCTCATCTATTTCAGTTTGACCTTCAACACCCAGAAGTTCAAATCCCAAAGAAGTGATCACCTCTTCAATCTCATCCAAAGTAACTTTTGATGAATCATACCTGATTTTAGCAGTTTGAGATGTTAAATCCGCTTTAACATCAAAAATTCCATCCAATCTTATCAAAAAATTCTCAACATTCATTGTACATGAAGCACAATGCATTCCCTGAATTCTTATAGTCATTTCATCAGAGTGAAGGTCAAAACCCAAGTTTTTAACCAATCTTTCCATTTCCTCATAAGATATTTTTTTAGTATCGACAGTAATATGTAATTTATTTGCTGCAAGGTCAGCATCGACTTCCTCTACTCCCTCAATTTTTCCAAATGTTTTATTAACGCTTAAAACACAGGAAGCGCAATGCATTCCTTCAATTGGCAAATCCATATGTTTATGTTTTACCATAATATCACGACCGTTTCTATTATATAAAACAATATATGAAATTCAAATATTATAAAAGTTTAGGTAATACTAAAATTATCTAAAAATTGATTGTATAAAAAAAGATTTTGAGAAACACAAGTGTCTCTCTACATATATTTAACGCTAATGTCCTTGTGAGGAACTGTTCTTTTAAATGTCTTTTTAGGATAGCCTATGATAAAAGAAGAGTACATATGCTTGTTTTTATCAATTTGAGGGAAAAATTCCATCAATTTATCATGATCAATCTCATCAGCCTTTAAAATAAATAATGAATAGAAACCGCCAAGACCTAATGAATATGCAAGCAGTTCCATACGGGTGTTTGCAATTACAGCGCTTGTCTTATCTGTTGAGAATGTCAATATCAGCTGTTGGCCCTGCCATAAGAGAGGATGATATTTTCTTGTTGAACTGTCCTTCAGGTATTCTCCCAACTGCTTTATTCTGAAAAATTCTTCCTCTTCGACTTTGATGATATCATAGACATGTTTCATAAAGTCATTTAATCTTTTGTCAAGAACAACAAATTCAACATCCTGTTCGTTTTGAGCAGACGGAGAATAATACGCTCCTTCAAATATTTTTTTAAATGTATTTTTATCAACTTTTTTCTTTTTAAACCAACGAACAGAACGTCTTCTTTTTAAAAATTCCAATAAATCACCATAACTTAAAGGGGATTCCTTGGAATTATAATCTACAATTCTACTTTCACGGCCTTTGAATATCTTAAGGGTTATTGCACCAGTTGGGCAAATCGCCATACAGTGACCGCATTCAAAACAGTTACTGCCTGTTTCATAGGCAACTTCATCGATTTCAATATTATCTCTAATGCATACAGACTTACATTGTCCACAACCAATACATTTGTCGTCATAAATCATTAATTTCATTTTAAAACATCACCATCTTGTAAAACATGCAAAATGTTATCATTAACACTTAAAACAGAAACATCATCCAAAGGATTTGAATTGACCAAAATCAAATCTGCAACATAGTTTTCTTTAACAAGTCCCAGATCATCACAGCCCAGATATTTAGCCGCATTAACAGTTCCACTAGCAATTGCTTCTTCAGGTGACATTCCAATGTCTGTTAAATGGATTAACTCCTCTAAATTATGACCATGAGGAATAACTCCACTGTCAGTGCCCATTAAAATATTGACACCCTCATCATAAGCAACGGATATGTTTTCCTTGTGAACTTTGACTATTTCTTTTAGTTTTTCTGTTTTTTCCAGTGCGTAGTTATCCCATGCGGGAAAACCATGCTCATACAAGAATTGATGTACTAATAGTGTTGGAACTAAACTAACTTCTTTTTCAACCATTCTTTGAGCAGTTTTCCTGTCAATGAATGTTCCATGTTCAATTGATGAAAATCCAGCATCAATACAGTTGTTCATTCCTTTTAGACTATGACAATGAGCTGAAACCTTCATGTCATTAGCACTGGCTTCTTTAACTATTGTCTTAAGTTCCTTTTTATTGAACTGTGCAAATTCCGGAGAAGTATTTGTTGTCAAAACTCCGCCACTGCACATTACCTTTATAAAATCAGCGCCTGCCCTTTTAACTTCACGGGTCTTTTTCAATACCTCTTCAATCCCATCGCACCTTCCTTTGGGAAAACCCGGATACATTATTTCCATGTCAAATCCTGACGGAAGCAATAAGTCAAAATGTCCTCCTGTCATGACCAGCGGAGTTATTGACAGGTGAATTTTCGGTGCCTTGAATAATTTTCTCTCCTGTGCCAATTTAAAGCTTAAATCAGCAGATCCGCAATCCCTAATTGAAGTTACACCCGCATTGATTGTTTGAAGTGAGTGAGGAACGGCATTGTAAAAATGAAGTCCCAAAGGATTTGCCATGTTTTCCTCTTTGTGAAAACCTTTTGCAAAAATGTGAGTGTGACAGTCAATAAAACCAGAAAGCAAATAGTTGTCCTCACCGTCAATAACATTAACATTATCTTTAGCGTTGATTTTGGATGAAGATATTTCCTTTATCAGATTATCTTCAATCAATACATTCTGATGAGTTTTAACATCTTCAAACGGATTTACTATATTGACATTTTCAATTAGAGTTTGCATATTATCACTACAACAGTTCTATTGTTCCGTTATCCCCATCAACTTCAACCAAGGTTCCGTTAGTTAAATCCTTAACATCACTTGGAGAGTCAACCATAGGAATATCAGACATGATAGCGCCAGTAGCAATGATAGGCTCAGCATTAAGACATATGATTGCTTTTGGAGCAGTATTGTTTTTCTTCATCTGGAAAATTACATAAGATCCAACTGTGGAACCTTTTCCTCCAGGAATAAACAGTACCTTATCTTTAATTGATTGACCTTTCAATTCATGATTAGGGTCAATGACCTGACCATTTTCAGGATTTACTCCGCCTAAAAAACTAATTGGCTCGGATGAGACAATCAGTTCCCCTTTTCCTTTTCCCTTTGCGATACTTCTACATTCAATCATAAAAATCACTGATTATAATAATTTATCTTCAACACTTTCACCATTATTCAGAGCATTTGTGGACTGAATTACATCAACTAATGCCCAAATCCAAATTACTAAGATCAATATAAATCCTACCAGCAATAAAATCAGAATAGCAGATACAACATAAGCTAATAAAAATATTGCACCCTTACGGGACAGTCCTAAATAAAAATGACCTAAACCAGGTATAATGATACTTAAAATGACAGATACAAGAACACTTTTCTCTTCTGTTGTTACGACTGAATCATATGACCTTGACCTTACCTGGGTCTTGTTTTCCAAATCATATCCGCAATTTGGACAGAATTTATAGTTACCGTCAAGCTTAAATCCGCAACTGTGACAGAATTTAGGACCATTACTTGAACTGGAAGGAATTTCCTCTTCAGTTTCCACTTCTTCAGCCACTACAGGAATTGTTTCAACAACTTCTGCTTCAACTGGTGTTGCGTCTTCAACTTCAACAATTTCACTTTTTTCAGGAAGAGCAGCTCCACAATTTTTACAGAAATTAGCATCTGGAACTTCTTTTCCACAATCCGGACAAACTACCATACTTTCACCTAAATAACATCTTTTTTCATTATTTCTCTTAAAACTGCAGTTGCATAAGAACCCTTATCTATTGAAAATTCACATAAAAGACCATCATCGGTTGGAGTTGCCTTTGTGTCCCATACCTGGAAACGCATTTGGCGTCTAAGACCGTGACTTCCTAACCTAGGCATTTTTGGAACTTCAAAATCTTGTTTTGTAATATCATATTTCTTTAAAATATCCTCTTCCATCGCACCAACTTCACCGTCTGCAAACGGCACTTTTGTACCGAACAGCGGACATGTTGGATTGGCCTTAAAGTTTGTGATTAATTCCTGATACTCTTCAACAGTTTTATCACGAACTATATTTTCTTCGGTATCAATAACTATGTCTCCTTCAATATATTTATCTATACCCATAGAGACCCTATTGCTTACGGCTTCGTTGAATAAATAAGATTGATAAGCATGCACAAACATTCTTTGAAGCGGTTTTGGAAGTGCATGGAGCGCATTCATATAATATTTATCAGTCAAATCTCCTTTTTTGGAACCCCTAATCAATTCTTTTATCATCATTTTCTCATAGCGCATTCCTTTTCCCATGAGATTAAGAGATTCTTCCAGATTTCCGTCATCATATGCCTGTCTTGCAAGTTGATTTTCCTCTGATTCATCATCCTGTGGATTTCCGATATAAGTGTCGACTGCCTTTTTTATGTCATTTTCGACCAGTGCCTTACCGACCAAATGAGTTATTGTCCTCGGCTTTCCAAATCTTTGCCATCCGAAATAATTTGGAACTCCTGTTATCTCAAGCTGGGCTAAAACTTCATTTGCAATATCTGCACTTTCCTGAATGTCATCCAAATCCTTAACTAGAATTTTGAATTTATTCCCTTTAAGCTGACCCATTCTGAGCTTTTTGCGTCCACGGACAACTTTTAAAAAATCAGTTTTGTAAATGTCAAGGCTTTCAACCTGCCTAAATTGTTCCTCTGAATCCATGTTTGCTATACAGATCCATTGACGGGTAATTGCCTTTTTGTCCTTCATTCCTGCAAAACCCATTCTTTTTCTAGAAATGTGCAAATCACGGGCAATGTCCAGTACAACATCAAGTGTGGTTCTTCCTAATTTTTCAATCCACACATAAACGTTTGGCCCTTCCCCTTCAGGAATGACTTCAGGAATTTCTTCAACGTAAAAATCTTCATATTGGTTTCTGATAGTTCCACCAATACCCTTTTGAGATGTAACATAAGTATTAGCATTTAACATAATATCACGGAAAATAACAATGCCCTGGCCGGGATTTGAACCCGGGGAATGGGATCCGCAGTCCCATGTGTTATCCAAACTACACCACCAGGGCAAACAAAATAAGATAACATATTAATATATGCCATTAATAGTATTTAAATTATTACCATACATACAATGTATACGAATAATCCCCATAGGTTCTTGTTGCAACAGATACCTCTCCTGCATTATTGTCATTACCCCTATAAGCCAGTACCTTTCCTTTCAACTTGTTATTCTCACAAAACTTGTAGTTGGCAATTTTAAAGCTGTCCAGTTTATTTTGACAGATTTCAGAAACCTCACCTATTGATTTTTTTGAATTCTTGTTTTCCTTTAAAATAGTTGAGATTTCACACAAAAACGTTTGGTCCTCAAAATCTATTTTTCCAGCCAGAACCTCCATCGTATCCTGAGCTGAAGTCAAATCGTGGGCTTCATATGAATATTCTGGAGACGGAATTGAAATTACGGTATTTACAACAAAAACAGCTACCAAAAGAATTGTGATTGCCAAAATGGCCTCGATTATGTATAAACTTCCGCTATTGTCTTTCATGAAGAAAGATTGTTATCAAAAATAAATAAAAAATAGGTAAGTGCGACATTATGACAATGCGCATTGTCACACTTTAGAAATATTTAAAAGATCAGTTTCCACGAATGTGTTCTATTACTTTTTCCTTTTTGGCAATAGCTGCATCTGAAGCCTTTTGAACCTTTTCCTTCATTTGCTCAAAGTCTTCAGGTGTTGTTTCACCAACCAGTTTTTTGATTTTAGTGTATGCAGCTTCCCTGAACAATGGAACAAGTTTCTCTTCTGTGGAATCTTCTTTTATTAAAATCGGTTCTCCTGAATTGTTAACCTCACCAATTTCAGAAATTGCAACATCATATTTGGCAACTGCCTTTTTGATGTCTCCTACAATTTCAGGAGGTGCAATCAACATCAATGAATCGGTTGAAACACCCAACGGATCAATATTCAATGTTTCAAGCATGTTCAGCACATTTGGAGCAACCATCTGTCTGATTTCCTTTTCATAAAACTCAAGACCGACGCCTGTTGTGTTTGAAATCTCATGGGCATCGCCTCTAAGACCTCCATTTGTCACATCAGTCATTGCATGAATGTCTTTTACAAGGTCCGCTTCAAACAGCGCATGTGATGCCTGAACAAAGTTAACGTTCATTGTATCCCATACAACATCAAAGAATCCATTGTAAAGTGCTGTTGTTGTAATTGTTCCTCCACCTGAACCTTCAGTTAATAAAATTACATCCCCTTCAGTTGCACCTTTTCTTGCAGTTGGCGGATAAGCTGATACTCCTACACTTCCAACCGCTGAGACAAACCTGTCTCCTAAAACCATGTCTCCTCCGACACGCAAGGTACTTCCGGCCACAATCGGAACATCTACAAGTTCTGAAACTGCAGCAACACCTGCAGTGAAGTCAAATATCTTTGCAACATCACCGTCATCTGCAAGGTGAACGTCACTTAATATTGCAACCGGGTCTGCTCCCATAACACAAACATCCCTCAGTGTTGCACGAGTTACATGAAAACCGCCTAAAAATGGATATTCACTTAATCTTGAGTGTATTCCATCAACAGCAGTTGTAATATAAACTTCATCGTTGTTGACTGGTGCTTTTACAACACCTCCATCGTCCTGTTCTGATGGGTTAACCAGTGATGCAGTGTTTGTTGATGATACGATTTCCGCTATTTTTCTGTGAACAAAAAAGTCGCCTGCTCCACGGGATCCTACACCCATTTCACCCATGAGCACATCAGCCTTATTTACACTAGCTATTTCCTTTAAAAACTCGTCATCACTTTCCTGCAATTTTAAAGTTGTTGAGACTTCGTCAATTACTGCTTTTGCCATTTCTACTGAGTTTTCTTCTGATATCTTTTTGTATTCGCGTATTCTTACTGCTAAAATTTCTGCAAGATCATTATAATCATAATCATCAATTCTAGCCCTTACAAAGCCTTCAATATCCATAATTAAATCTCCAAATTAGTAAAGTTTTTCAAAATTTTCAATCCTGCCTTTCCACTTTTTTCAGGGTGAAACTGAGTGGAAAACAAATTGTTTTGTGACAGTGATGCAACCACATCCCCGCCATATTCGCAAACTCCGGCAACAATGCCTTCATCATCCGGAATTACATGATAAGAATGAACAAAATAGAAAAATTCACCGTCAATTCCTTCAAGAATCGGTGAATCATTAATGACTTTTAACCTATTCCATCCCATATGAGGTATTTTAACACCTTCAGGAAGCAATTCAACATGCCCTTTAAACAAGTCAAGTCCTTTAACACCTTTTGACTCCTCACTTGAACTCATGAGCACCTGCTGGCCAAGGCAGATTCCTAAAAACGGTTTGTTGTCATTGACATGCTCATTAATTACATCTTCAAACGGTTTTAAGTTTTCCATTGCACTTCCGAACGCACCGACACCCGGAAGAACCAGATAATCACTGTCTGCAATGACCTGCTTATCATCGGTTATTTGATATTCGGCACCGATTTTTTTAAACCCGTTGGAAATACTTTTTAAGTTTCCGCTTTTATAGTCAATAATTGTTATCATTCGTCTAACCACCCAATAGCTGATCTAATCATTCCACCAAAGTCTGAAAATACTATCTCATCCACTCCCAAAGTTTTTGAGTGAGCGTCAAGCTCTGCAACAACATGAGTATATCCCAACTCCCTTAAAGGTTCCACCAGACGTGGACCGTCTGTCACTGCAATTGATTCTATGTCAAAATCTTCAATCGGAAATGCATGAGGAACACCGAATACAACAATCAAATCCAAGTCCTTATCTTTCAGGTATTCTGCAGCATTATTTCCAGTGATTGGATATTCATCAAGACCTCCTGTGATGAAATCAGGCTCGATATCCAATTGGTCTTTAATGTTGACCGCATGCTGCCTGATTCTTGGAAGACCAATGTTTTCATCCAGATTGGCTACAAAAATAGGTTTGTTTTCAGAGTTAATTTCATTATAGTCAAAATTGACAATATCTGCAAATAAGTATGATGTTTCCTTTTTAACATTTAAAACAAATGCCACTTTTTTATTGTCTTTTAAGGCATTTACAACAATTTTTGCAACTTTTTCCTTTGAGTCTCCGAAGTTTGGTTTGATATATTTTCCCTGTGCCATTCCACGGGTCTTTTCAACTTCAGTTGCCTTTTCCAGCATTTCAATTTGCCTGTCTGATTCTTCGCGAGGAATCACGCCGGCTTCAACTGCCGCATCCAATGCCATGATTGCCCCAACGGTATTGTCTCCTTCACCTGATCCCCCATGGGACTCGACAGGTATTACTGTACACGGCAAATCTGCAGTTTCAATTGCATCTTTTAAATCCTCACCGATAATCATACTTGCGCATGTTCCCGCAATTCCCATCAGTTCAGGTTCAAATTCATCATAGGCTTCAGTTAATGTGTCAACAAGTTTTTCACCTGCACCTAATATAAAGTCATTTTCAGACATTCCTGTAGTCACAACACGAACGCCATCGCTTTCTAAAAGCCTTGCTGTCCTAAAACAGCATCCAGTAGGCCCATGCATAACAATAACATCAACATTCATATCTCTTAATGTGTAAAGAGTGGCAGCAATTGGACTTGGTCTTGGATGTATAATTTTTATCAACTCACAAAATTTAATAAATAAATATTTTAAATTCGTTATTAATATAATTATTTAAGGAGATTGCATTATGAAACTTGACAAACAAATTCTAGAAGAGAAAATTCGCGAATACAGGACTTTCAAAAGTTGTTCTGAGTCAACCTTAATGGGACTTTGTGAAACAGCAGAAGCGGACATTACACAAAAAGAAATGGTCAAATTAGCCTGTGGATTTGCAGGCGGAATGGGTGGAACATTTGATGAAGGAACCTGCGGTGCTGTAACAGGCGCATTGATGGCAAACGGAATAATTAATGACGACCCTGCTGAAATAAAATCCAACGCAAAAGAAATATTCAATGCATTTAAGGAAGAATACGGCACAGTGCGCTGCGATATCATAAGTAAAAACGGAGAAGACAAATCCCCTTGTGTCGACTGCTGCGTATTCATCGCAAACAAAGTAGCTGACTTGCTGGATAAATAATTACTCCCTATTTTTCTTTTTTTTTCAAAAATTAATTTAAAGTGGTTTTTAGCTTTTTAATTGTGTATCTAGCATAACTATAGTTTAGAATAGATGCTAAAATCCTACCAACAGCCAAACCAGTCCAGATACCTATTAATCCCCAGCCAAATACTATTCCAAACAGGTAAGTGCAACTAACGGTAAATATTACTTCCCTTATAATTGTCCAGCAAAGACTTGTGGTTCCACGACCAATTCCCTGATAGAAAAAGCTTGAAGGCATTCCAATACCCACCAAAAGCAAACCAAATGATGCTATTCTTAAAAAATTTGTAATTTCAGGAATCAGAGGAGCTGTTTCAGGAGTATAAGCAAATATCAATGATAACTGAGGTGCAAATATTACTAAAATAAGCATTATAACCAATGCGATTGCTGTTGCAAATTTTGTACCGAATTTGTGAGTTCTGTTAAGATAATCCCAGTTTTTAGCCCCGAATGCACTGCCACTAACGGCTGCAACTGCACTACCTATTGCAGTTAAAGGCATTATTCCAAATAAATATAACCTTTGACCGGATGTGAATGCTGCAATACCATATTCACCTCCTATTGATGAAATAAACATGAGATATAAACTCATTGCAATAGACATCATCAGCATGTCCAGAGAAGAAGGAATTCCGACTTTTAAGATATCACGGGCTATTTCAGATTCAAATTTGAAGTTCCTAAAGGTTACATTAACATAAGTGTCCTTCTTGATTAAGATCCAATACATGATAACACAGGCGGAACCAACGGAACTTACAATGGTTGCAAGAGAAGCACCTGCTGAACCCAAATTCAAGACATAAATAAACAGGGGATCCAAAACGAAATTTAAAACAACAGAGACAATCATCGCATACATTGCCCTTTTCATATCACCTTCACCACGAAGAACACCGCTTCCTCCATTAGCAAATATGAAAGCGAACAAACCTAAAAACAATGGAGTACCATACTTAATACCCTCAACCAATGACTGACCGCTTGCACCATATGTTTTAAGCAATGGCTCCTGAATTACAAGCAAAAGTACTGTTAATATTATGGAGGCTATTAAAAATATCAAAAGAGAGTGTGTTGCAGATTTGCTGGCCCCTTCATGGTTTCTTGCACCAACAGCACGAGCAATACTGCTTGTTGCACCATTTCCAAGACCTACACTTACACCATTCAAAATCATGAATATCGGTGTTACAAATCCTATTCCAGCAATAGCTGCCTGACCTAGTCCAGCCACCCAAATTCCGTCGACGATATTGTATGATGCTGTCAAAAGCATAGATATCATAATTGGAATTGCAAGTTTTCGAACTGCTATTTCAGGCTCTCCCCTCATCAATTCAACATTTTTATTAGCCATTATAATCTCCCATTAATAATTTGATTTTTCACAGATATATACTATCACAAAATATTGAAGATGCAATTTATTAAATGTTATTTAACTTGAAAATATTGAATAATTTTAACTGACATTGACATTAACGGCAAGCATTTTGAAAAATAAATCTAAATAAAAATTAGGATGTATATCCATGAATAAAAATCAGCTGAAAAACATGAAAAGTCAAATGTTAATGTCACAATACATTTAAAAAAAAAATATCGGAAGTGCAAAACCTTTGGAAATGCACTTCAAAATCTAAGCACTTATTGCATACTCATTCCTAATGCTGCAAGACCTACGGTTGCAGAAAGTACGAAGAACAAAATGATAAATGCCACAAGTGACAAGATTATTATAATTTTAGAGTGTAAATTGATAAATGAATCTTCTTTTTTCCAGAAATACAAAATTAACCCATATGCAAAACCTATAGGGAAACCTTGGAAAATAGCAAGAATATATCCAATAATTACTAAAATCAAGTTAGTGTTATCCTCAGCCATTGTTTCACCTCCTAAACATTATATACCTAAATTAATTAAAATTCCAACTGTTCTGCAATGCACATTTTACATACTGCATTTGGAGATTCCAGATTAGCATCCTTAACCGGACAATAGAATTTTCCGTCGTGCTCTTCAACATATAAAGAGCCTGGAAACGGAGTACCAACCGGATGAATCGGTTCTTCAAGTATGAAAGTAGTATAAATGGAAATGATTCCATAAATTAAAGGAAACTTTGTTTTGGAAGTTACTGATTCATTGATATGATATGATTTCAATGTAGCGATTGCATCAATGAACTCATCTTTATCAATGTCGTGTTCATAGGAATTATTGTCACTGTGAACATCCTTAATACGGCCTAAAAAGTATTTCACATAAACCCCATGACTTTTATGCTTGTAATTCTCCTGGACATATTTGTTCTCTTCAATCATCTCAGCATTAACAGCCATTAAATCAAATACAGAGATAGTGCCCGAATATTTCTTTAAAATATCCAGAACAGAGTCTGTAGAAATGCTTTCCTCATTTGAAACGACGTTTGAAAAATCATCATACATCCTTAAAGAGTCATTCATAAACATAATATTGAACTTGAAAAATTAAATAGTTTTCTAATTAAGTAAAAAATATGTAACAGATAATATAATCAGTAAAATAACATTTAAAACTGTAAATATCAACAGATATCTGGTTTTAAACTGCCCACATTCCTTTGCAAGAATTTTATATGAAATCAAATTAGCCATGGAGGCAATGAGTGTTCCGAACCCACCAATATTGATTCCTACTATAATGGCTTCATAATTGCTGCTGAAACCGCTGAGCAGAATTGCAGCAGGAACATTAGAAATCACTTGAGATGCAACAACACCCCATAAAACCTCATTACCAATAATAAACTGCCTAAACAAAGAATTGAAAAACGGAATGTTTTCAAGATTGCCTATTAAAATAAATAAAGCGATGAAAGTTAAAAGCAAATAATAATCAACACCACATAAGACCTTTTTCAAAAAGTTTTTAGTATCAACAGTAATTTCAGACATCTTTGGCAAATAAATACTCTCTCTTGGAATTAGAAACAATAGAATTGCTAAAAATACCAATGATGCTGCAATATACGGCAAAAGTATTAAGAAAAATGATTCAAATGGAATATTGGATACGGTAAACATCACGATATTGTGCGGGGCGCCAATAGGAAGAACCATACACCCAACATTGGCTGCAATGGTCTGGAGAGAAACTGTCAAAATTACTAAATCCAATCTACCAACCTTATTTAGGGCCAATATTGCAAATGGAACAAAAATTATCAGTGAAACATCATTTGTTATAAATATTGAGCTTAAAAAGCAGGCAAACACCAAAACCAAAACAAGCTGACAGGTGTTGGAAATTTTGGACAATAATTTCCTGACCACCATCTCAAAAATTGACAAGTTTTTAAGAATTTCGACAATAATCATTATTGCAAAAAGCAGCAGTATTGTATCCCAGTTGATATAATTTAAGTAATTAACATTCGGTTGTACAAAAAAACAGGAAATAAACGCTAAAATTAATGATATTGAAAATACAGTTTCGTTTTTAAAAAAATCAATAACTTTAGCCATAATATCAATCAATCTGCATCTTCATCCATTGTTTCCAAAAGAAAGCTTACAGGTCTGAAACCGTCATTGCAGGATATCATTGCTGATTTTTTGTTCTTCATCCATCCGCCATAGAAATCCTCTGCACCATTGGCCAAACCCATTACAAAAGCAGATAAACTTTCCCATGCACTGTCACAGAATCCTTCAGGCTTTTGCCATCCGTTTGCAATGAAAATCTGACCTTCCTCAACATCACACTCATGTTCCAACGGATTTTCATATTCTTCAATCAAATCATCGTGCCTTACCTTTCTCATGACAGTAATCTTTACCTTTTTCATCGCAATGCCTCCAAATCACTTTCCTCATACTTGTTATGACCTTTAATAGATTTTTTGTATTTCCAACATTTAATAGCATCATCCAATGACTTGCCATCATTGTTTTCAAAGAAATCCCTAATATATTGATTGTATTGAAATTGTTTATCTATTTTGGTTTTCTCGCCCGAATTTTGAATTTCAAAATATGCCTCAATAGCATCAGCATATGTTTTGTCGGGATTTGATTTTAACCATTTTTGAAACTTGACCTTGAACTTGAAGCCTTTACCGATTTCACGCTCAAAAAATGCCCTTTTATCTTCACTGCACTTGAAATTTTCACCGAGCTTTGAATCAAGTGAAATTTCAGATAAAGAATCATTGCGAATTTTTTTAACATGAACTTCTTTTAACTCTTCACCAGTAGCCAGATAATGAATAATCCTTTTTTCTAAATCCTGTTTTGATCCGCTTACATTTAAACCTTCGGCCCTGCAGAAATCTTTCAATTCCTCTTTTAAAAAATAGTAGTCCTTAAATTCCTCTGGATTTAAATTTCGAGTTAATTTAACCATGAAAATCTTAAAAATAAAAAAAAGTAGAGGATTTAACCTCTTGTTACAATACTGATAATGTCCCCGTCCTGCAGCTCATAATCACTGGCCACACGCATTTTTTTCCTTGCATCGACTGCATGCATGAACTTATCACCAATATCAGTGTGTACGATATAAGCCAATTCCTTAGGTGTTGAACCTTTAGGAACCAAAAATCCGTCAGGAAGGACATTGCCCTTTTGGTCAGTGTATTTGTTTTCATCCTGAACAGGATAAACAACAATTTGGTCAAGCAAGTCGAATATAGCATAGTTTAAAGCTTCCTGAACACCGGTGCTTCCATAAACATCCAAAATGTTTGTCTGAATATATTCCAAACCGTTACGTTGTGCATCGGACAATTCTTCAGGTTTTAATATTTCAAAATGGTCTTCACCAGACATATAACTGATTAATCCACTTTCAGCCGCCTTTACAAGTGCAAGTTCTGAACCTGCAGAAGTTGGAATTACATTCGGATATTTTTCCTTGATTCTTTTGATGTTTTCAGCGGAAGTCGGCAAGTCAGCCTTGTTTGCAATAATCATCATAGGTTTTGCAATGTGTAAAATGTTACGGGTTAACTCAATTAAGTCTTCCTCTTCCCATTTGTTGTAATCAGGTTCTACTGTTCTTTTAGCTTCGATAATATCCTCAATAGCTATTCCAGTACCTGAAAGTTGGTCAAACAGTACTTTTGAAATGTCAAGGTGTTCCGCACCCACTTTTCTTATAAGTCTGACCCAATTTTTAGATAAAATTCCATACATCCACATTACTATCTCATTTTCCAGAAATTCCAAATCCTCAAGTGGATCATGGCTTCCAGCATCAACAGGATTTCCTTCAAGATCTGTTGAACCTGATGCATCAATAACATTAATAAATACTTTAGCTTGCATTAAATCATCTAAAAATTTATTACCTAATCCTTTTCCTTCGTGTGCTCCAGGAACTAGTCCTGCAACATCTATCATTTCAATTGGAAGCAATCTTTTTCCATCGACACATATTGAGTTGTGCGGATTGCATGTCACACCTAACTCCTGACATGGACAATCTTTAATTACATGAGCAACCGCTTTATTGGCATCAATTGTTGTAAAAGGATAATTTGCCATTTCCACAGCAGATGCAGTTGCTGAATTGAAAAAAGATGATTTTCCTACATTTGGTTTTCCACAAACTGCAATTTGAAGCATAATAATCACTTTATAAATAATAACATCTTAATGTATGTAATTGAAATTATAAATAGTTTCAGAAAGTAATAGTAATAACAATGAAAGATGAAGATATTGAACGGCCACAGGCAATGAAAATTCGTCAAGGCATTCAGGATGCAATGACATATTCCCTACCGGACAAGAAATTTAATCCAAAAAATATTGATTTAGTGGAAATTGACATTGAATTAGAGGATTTAGGCTGGAATTTCAACAATTTCAGGATTTTAAATCTAACCGACATTCATTTGGGCCAATGGATCAATCCGGAATACCTAAATGACTTAACCGACTATGTCAACACATTAAACATTGATTTGATAACCCTTACAGGAGATTACTTTTCATATGTTATTGAAGGGTATGAAAAATCCCTGAAGGAATCCTTCAAGAAACTGCATGCCCCTTACGGCAAGGTAGGCGTTTTGGGAAATCACGACCATTGGATGAGCGCAGCCAAAATCAGAGAAATCTTTAAAAATTCAGATGTTGTTGACTTAAGCAATGATGTCATTACCCTTAAAAAGGATGACGATTGTCTTAATATCTGCGGCGTTGACAGCTGCACTGTTTGTGCGGACAATCTTGACAAAGTCATTGCCAAAATGCCTAAAAACATCCCAAGCATATTGCTTGCCCACGAACCTGATTTTGCAAAGGAATCTTCACAGACAGGATTTTTTGACTTGCAAATTTCAGGCCATTCACATGGAGGGCAATTTATCATTCCTAAATTTGAAACAACACCATTCAGAGGACCCAACTCAACAAAATATCCGGTCGGACTATACAAAGTCGGAGACATGATTCAGTACACAAGCAAAGGACTTGGAACCAACTCATTCAGAGTTAGAATTAACTGCAAACCGGAAATAACAATTATCACATTAAAAACAACCAAAAAACATAAAATTGAGATAGAATGATTAAAAACCGATTAATTTCATCATTGAGGACAATAATCACCACCGCATTGTACATATTAGGCGGTGCCATCTCAGTTTATGCAGTGGATTATATCAGCACCGATTTTACCGTTGGACCATGGTATAATGCATTCATCCTCGTCATAGCTGTTGCAATTGCAAATGCACTTCTCTGGCCAATATTCAGACGCTTCCTGATGAAAATAATCATATTTACTTTAGGTATAGGATCAATATTTCTTAACTCAATAATTTTTTATATAGCATCTTTATTTATCCCCGGTGTTTCAATGGGAGTTTACGGAGTCCTGCAAGTTACAATCGTAATGGCAATAGCCACCACCTTCATTTCACACATTACAAACACCAATTACTACGACAGATACCTGAAAAACATTTTAAGATATGCATTAAAGCAAAAAACTGCATATAAAAAGAGATATCCTGGAGTTATTATGCTTGAAATTGATGGCCTTTCAATAAATATCCTTAAAAAAGCTATTGAAAGGGGCATGATGCCAAACATTAAACACTGGATAGATGACAAGTCACACACCCTGAAAGGCTGGGAAACAGATTTGTCCTCACAGACCGGATCAAGTCAGGCAGGAATTCTTCATGGGAATAACGAGGACATTGTAGCCTACAGATGGATTGAAAAAGAAAACAACAATCAACTCGTAGTTTCCGGAAAATTAAGCGATGCACCTGAAATAGAAAAAAGAATCAGCAATGGTGAAGGACTGCTTGTCAACGGCATCAGCATTGCTAACATGTTTTCAGGAGACAGCAAGATTCCGACATTAACATCCTCCCAATTAAACGGCATGAAAAACCTTTACAACAAAACATTGAACGCAGTGTTTTTAGACGCATACAACTATCAAAGACTAATAGTATTATTCTTATGGGACATAGTCTTAGAGTTAAAGTCCCAAATAGTCCATTATGTGAAAAACATACAGCCAAGACTTAGAAGAACAATTGTTTATGCTGCAGTCAGGGCAGGAGCTAATATAGCTTTAAGGGAAGCCACAACCGATGTTTTAACAAGTGAAATACTGACAGGCAATATTGACACCGCTTATGCAACATACATGGGATACGATGAAATAGCCCACCACTCAGGAGTTGAGGACGATGATGTTTGGAAAGCATTGAAATATATTGACTTCCAATTTTCAAAAATAACCTCCGCAATTGAGATGAGTGACAGGGATTATGAAATAGTAGTTCTATCCGACCACGGACAATCCAAAGGCGCCACCTTTAAACAGAGATATGGAATGACCTTAGGAGATTACGTTAGAAAATTCCTTCCAGACGACATGCTGATATTTAAAACAGAATACAATATTGACCACTTTAGAGATGCAGTTATTCCGGAAAATAAACAGATTAGAAATATTAAGGACACATTTGGAAATATTCGTGACGATTTATTCGAAGATTTGAAATCTCTCCAGGACATTAAGGATGAAGTTGATAAAATAAAGCCTGCAATCATATTTGAAAATGAAAAATACAAAAACTTACGGGACAGATATGCAAATAGCCTGGATTACATCAGCAAATATGAAAGTGAAGAACAAAGCACTGAAAAAGTAAAGGACTCAGAACTGATTGTTCTAGGTTCAGGCAACTTAGGCCTAATTTATCTAACCCAATGGAGCCAACGCCTTAATTATGAGGAAATAGTAATGTTATTCCCTGATTTGATACCGGGTCTTGTAAAGCACTCAGGAATCGGGTTCATTTTAGTAAATTCAATATCCCACGGAGGAATGGTCATAGGGCAAGACGGAATATACTACCTGGAAACCGATGAGATAATCGGAGAAAATCCTCTCAAGGGCTTTGGAGAAAATGCTGCAAAACACCTTAAAAGACAGAATTCCTTTAACAACATGCCGGACATTTTAGTGAATAGCTTTTACGATGAAAAATATGATGAGGTATGCGCATTTGAAGAGCTGATAGGATCCCATGGAGGATTGGGCGGTGACCAAACCAAACCATTTATTTTATATCCTTCCAAATGGGAAGATCCTAGCGATTTGATTGGTGCAGAATCAATATATAAATTCTTAAAAAAAGAAATAGAGAATTTAAACTCTTGAAAGCCAATAGTCAAAAATCTCTGATATATCTTCATCAAACCCTATTGTTTTATCCTTATTTTCAGGTATTGGCTGAGGATAGTCCTTATTCAATCTAATCAATGTAGTGTTCGGATAGTTATAAGTCATCTGTTCAAATGGATATCTTATAATTCCAGGAGTGTTGAATCCAACACCCAATTCCAAAAATACGATGTTTTTGTTTTCATCGACATGATTTAAATAATCAGAATATCTCCTGTTCATTTCATGCCATTTCGCATCCTCGACAAACAGATTATCCTTTCTCAGGTTCAAGTCCATTTCAGCACCACAAACAGGACATTTAGGTATTAATTCTGTTGGTATCCTGAAGTTTCTTGTCTTTTCCACCCATTCGAAAACCTGATTCCTATTCGGATACAATTTATCATGACAGGGTACACTGCACTGCAGTAGGCCATAATCCCCTTGAGTGGCGAAAATTCTCTCATCGTCAAAGCCGTTAATCCAGAACTGGGACTCTACATTGGTGGTCAATACAAAATAATCCTTGTCTTCCACTAATTTTAATAATTTCTGATAAACATCAGTTTTGCCTACATCATACCTGTTTGCAAAAATGTGAAGCGCCCAGTAAGCCCATTTCTCTTCGGATGTTTTAAATGGGTAAAATCCTGATGAGTACATGTCTGTGAAATTATACTCTTCAATAAAATCCTTGAAATATCTTTCAAACCTCTCTCCTGTGTATTCGATGCCCGCAGCAGTTGAAAATCCTGCACCTGCACCGACAAGAATATAATCAGCATTATCTATAGCTTCGTAAGCTTTATCTAATCTTTGTACAAAACGTTCCATCCTATCACCTAAAATAATAATCTTTTATAGATTGAATAATCATCATCTGTAAACACGTTGAAAATCACATGATTTAAAGTGGTTTCATTGTTTTCCAAATATTCCCCAACAGTTCTAACAGCAATTTCCGCAGCCAATTCCTGAGGAAAATTGAACACCCCAGTTGAAATGCAGCAGAATGCAATGGATTCAAGTTCATTATAGCTTGCTATTTCCAAACAGGACCTGTAGCAACTGGCCAATGCTTCACAATCTTCGTCGGAAGGTTTTAAACCCTGAGGAATGGCAGGTCCAACGGTGTGAATAACATATTTTGAAGGCAGGTTATATGCTCCTGTGATTTTTGCCCTGCCGACTTCCTCATCCTCATTTTGCATTTTCATAATCTTGTTGCACTCATCCCTCAGCTGAACACCTGCCGCTGAGTGAATAACATTGTCAATGCAGTTGTGAAGAGGAATAAAGCAACCCAATAACTTTGAATTTGCCGCATTAACTATTGCATCCACTTTTAATGTTGCAATATCACCCTGCCAAAGCATCAATTTGCCGTTGGCCTCTTTAATATCCCCAACAGAAGTCAAGTCTTTATTTAATGTTTCATTGGTTAAAAAATCATCCTGAACTTTTAAAAATTCATCAGACACTTTGGAAGGCATTCTAACGTTCATCAATGCACGAAGCAAATTTCTTTTATCCGGATAATTCTGCGGAATTTCAATTGGTTCCGCTCTTTCTTCAATTAAGTAATTTATTAAAAAATCCAATTGTTCGCGTGTATTCATCTAATCCCTCCTAATTCAGTTAATATTAATTTAATTTCAGTATTTAAATGATTTTTGTAACTTTTAGGAAACCGTGTAACCAAAAAGTAACTATAAATAATAATTTAATCAAAATATGACCATGGATAGCGAAAATATAGTTTGCCCTGTTGATCAGACATTGAACCTGATTAATAAAAAGTGGAGTGTTCAAATCATAAGGGACATGTTCTTTGGCAAAAAACATTTCAAGGAATTTAAAGAAAGCAACCCCAAATTAAGCAATAAAGTCCTATCAAACTGCTTAAAGGATTTGGAAAAAAATGGCTTGATTGAAAAACATGTTTTGGATACAACACCGGTGACAACAGAATATTACCTAACTGAATACGGCAAATCACTGAATAAAATAATATACGAACTCGCTATGTTTACGCTCAAACGTGAAGATTCTTATTCAGAGGAAATAAGAAATGATTTAAAGAAAAGTTTTAAGGAAACATTGAATATTGAGGATTAACATGACTGGTAAAATTTATATTGTCGGAATAGGACCTGGTGCAAGCGAATATTTGACCAAAAAAGCTATTGACACAGTCAAATCAAGTGACTATACTGTCGGAAGCACCCGTGCAATTGACCTGTTTGATGACGTGGCGGGAAAAATTGCATTTAATGTAAAGGATTTATTGGACAAGCTTGAAGAAGGTGTTCAACTAGCCTGTGACGGAAATACAGTTTCAATATTGTCAACAGGAGATCCGGGTTTTTCAGGCGTTTTAAATACTGTTTTGAGAATCTCCGGTGAAAAGGACTTCCCAAAGGAAAATATTGAAGTGATACCTGGAATAAGTTCACTGCAGCTTGCGGCTGCAAAATGCCACATCCAATGGGATAACGCCAACGTGATGACATTTCACGGAAGAGAAAACATAGAAGACATCCTACCAGTAATCAACAATGGAAGAGTGACCATAGCTCTCCCATCACGTAAGGTTAAGGATATGGCCCAGTTCCTTTTGGACAACGGTGTTGAACCGGACAGGAAAGTTGTCGTCTGTGAGCGCCTAAGCTATCCCGATGAAAAAATTGTGGAGTCCAATTTAAAAGATATTGCTCAGAGTGAATTTACCTATATGTGCATTATTGTCATATATTAGAGTTATTTACTCTTAAAATTCATTTTAAAAGTCATTTACTATTTAATTTTAAAAATAAAGTTCATATATTAAGTATTTCATACTTTAATTGTTGATTTTAATTAAAAATTGACAATTAAGGTAGATATTATGAATGCAAAAATAAACACCATATGTTTTGTTTTCATATTGCTCTTTTTAATTTCTGCAGTTTCGGCTGCAGACAATGAAAATGAAACATTGCAACAAATTCAACCGGAATCCCAGGAGGATTTGACTACATTAAGCGTATCAAACAATGATGTTCAAAACATTGAAAAATTAAGTGCAACACAGACTGTCGAAAAGAAAAAGGTCACTTTAAGCGCTCCTGACGTTAAAATGCATTACAAGGATGGAAGCAAATTTACGGTGACTTTAAAATACAAAAAGAAAGTTATCGCCAATGCAAAAATACAGATTAATATCAATGGTCAAAGTTTTACAAAAACAACCGACAAGACCGGAAAGGCATCAATTAACCTCAATTACAAGAGCGGAACATATACTGTCCTAAGCATCTGCAATGGAAACAGTGAATTTGAAGGTGCCACAGCCAAAAGTACAGTAACGATTAAAAGTACAATAAAATGCGGCGATTATTCAAAATACTATAAGAATACTGGAAAATACTCCTCGACATTTTATGACAAAAAAGGAAAACTTCTGAAAAATACCGCCATAAAATTCAAGTTAAACGGCAAAACCACATCAGTTAAAACCAATAACAAAGGAATTGCGACACTGGCAATAAACTTAAAGCCCGGAAAATATTCCATCGTCGTCACCAATCCCAAAACTACTGAAAGCTTAACAAGGACAGTTACGGTAAAATCGTTAATCGTTGCAAATGACCTGACTTTTAACGAGACTCAAAAGGCAAAATTCAATGTTAAAATCCTAAACAGCTACGGCAAAGCCTCACCCAACAAAAAGGTTACACTGAAAGTAAACGGAAAAACATATACTAAAACCACAAATAAAAACGGTATAGCAACATTGGATTTAAGTTTACAAAATGGCAAATACACAATAACAACACAATACTCCGATTTAACTGTTAAAAATAAAATAACTGTCAATAAAGCGATAAAACCCAGTAGATATACTCATTCAATTTTTATTCCGGATTATGTCAATGTTACCCTGAACCATGTGTTTGAAAATTCAGTTTACACAATAAAATCCGGATTAAACGGAATCATAAAAATGCCTAAAAATGAGATCTTCACCGTGCAGATTGGAGATAAAAGTTACCTGTTTTCAAATACCCGAATTGAGGGCATTACTTCCACATTGATAGGCTATAAATACCACTTAATACCTTTAGACGGAAGCGGAGTGAAAAGTGACACTAACAGAAGCAATCTAAAAGAAAACGGAATCGTCATTTCAAAAACTAAAGGATTTACCCAAATAGACTACCAGTCAAACACCAAGGACAATGTGGAACTCTTCGGATTTTATGCAGACAAAGGCCTTCAAAACAGCGAAACATTCACATATATGCAAAACGACAAGATAATGGCAAAAGTTAATGTAATGACACAAAGCTATGATGAAATGGGCGTGAAATACAGCCTATCAAAATTCTATCAGAAAACTATCTACGACTTTAACTACAAAAGCTATGATGAGATTACAAACCATAATACCAATTCCATCCGATTTACAAACACCAACACTCCAGTGACATTTACATATTTCGGACGCAGCATTGAAGGATATGTATCCAAAGAGGATATCATTACAAAATTTTTTGTAAATGGTGAAAAGCTTGAAAAAGGAGAAACAATCAGCTATGGATTAGCTGACAAATACAGGAAAACACTGGGTTTTGAGGTATTGCAGGCATACAGCATAATCAATGATAAAATAACTCCTGAACTCTTGAAGAGTTGGGTAAATAAAAACAATCTTTATTTAAACCGTTTTGGAGTCATGAATGTTTATGGCATGCATTTGGCATCCCTTGAAACCACATGGCTTGCAGACAAAATAGCAGATGAATATGCCGGCCAATTTGCAGTAACATGGAATCGTGGAGATACATTGACAATACTTGGAGGAATAAATCTGGACGATACCTATCTGAATGTTTTAGATTCAGATATGGGAATGTCAGTTAAAGGAAATAAAGACAATGTGAGTTTATTCAGGTTAATGAATTCACTTCAGCTGCCAAATATTGAGGAATATTGCCTTGAAGAAATTTCAACAAGATTCATGAACACAACAACCAATTCACAGGACAATATCCTCATGGCAATAGCTAACGGCAAAACCAGCATAGTGCAATTCGGTGAAATGCTATACCTGTTTGCTGAAGATGGAAGCAATTCCGCCATTGTGCTCAATACCAGCAGCGGAGTTTCAAGTGTAATTCATTCGCATAATGGTGCAACCTATAAGGGTTCATCGATTGCCACAAGCTGTGACTGCTGCAGCGTTGGAATAATTCCTAAAGACATCATATCCGGAATAAAAACTGCATTGAATATTCTAACGCCCATAAAAGGATTCTATGAAATAATAAATCAAATACACCCTCTAAGCAAAATATTATATAAGATTTCAACATTCATTGCAGGAAAAGTGGTTCCAGGCGCTACAAAATCTTTTTTAAGTCTTTTAGGATCAATGGTTTTCATACAGCAAATGGGTGTTGATGCAAGAAACGAATTTATTGACGAAAAGGATTGGCACATTGTCATGGATACCATAACGTTCACACGTCCGGGATACCAGCAGGACAAAAAGGTGTATAACATCCCAAACAATAAGGGCGGATATGACTACATTGAAGTTGAAATCAATAGTGACCTCAGTTTAAATAGAAATAACGCAATATATATAAGTGATGGACAAACAAAGAAATTAACAAAGTCTGAAACATACAAGTATTTCAGTGATGAAAGTTGGTCACCGTTCAGCATGCCAACAAAATACTGGGATAAAAGCTGGAAGATATCATGAAACTAATAGAATATTTTAAGGAAGAACCGCTGGCGATTGAAATATTATACATCATATTCATCGTGTGCCTCATTTACGAGTTTATTCTGATATTCATGGATAAGCAGCTGAATCTGTCAATGTCCACACTGATGTTATTTATAATATTTGCAGTTACCGTCCACAACTTGAAAAACTAGGTAGGTGATTTAATGAACAGAACTGAAATGATATTTATGATTGCAGTAACAGCAATACTGCTCATATGTGTCGCAACAATGCCGCAATATTTCTTCATATTTGTATTTTTACTGGCTTTGGCTTTAATTGTTATTGCAATGTCCCTTTTAGCAAAATACAGGCAAAAATATGAAAACAGGAAATTATCTTTGATATTTTGCATATTGGCAGTGATACTTTTCATAATATACTTTGTAAATTCCGTTTACTTCGACTTTACAAATAAGGGTTCGACAGGTGATAGCCTACTGCTATTGGCGTTGTTTATAATTTCAATATGCCTTGGATGGTTTTTTGAAAAAAATGATTAAAAGTTAAAATAATAATTATTTTAACTTATTTTTACTTTTTTTATAATTGAATAGCTTCCTGAGCTACTTCATCGTTGTCCTCACCATCATATAAGATGTGAGCTAATTTTAATAGCTTTTCCTGACCTTTAACCTCATCCTTAAATAAAGGAACTTCAGCAATGTGCTGTTGTGGGAATTTCTGGTCAATCAAAGCCAAACGTTTTTGCTGCAATTTATGTCTTGAATGGCAGAAATCACAGTCACAGATGTCAGGCATTACCTGATTTACGATAACGCTGTCAACGGTAATGTCATATTTTCCTAAAGCTTCCAGAGCTCTTTCGGATTCATATATTGACATCTCTTCAGGAATGACAACCATTTTGAATGTTGTCCTGTCAGGATCAGACAATACTTCTTTTGCCTTGTCGATTTGCTCTTTTGTACGTTTTAAATCTTCAGAGGTTTGAGGGTCATCGACCGCATCCATGAAAGGCATGATTTTCTTAAGTGCATTGGTGGCAGATCCGAGTTTTGCTTTAAGCATCATCATTTTACCGACCCATGAGTCCATTACTTCAGGGAAGGACAATAGCCTTAAGGTGTGTCCTGTAGGTGCTGTATCAAACACAACGACATCATATTCATCAGAGTTCATGACTCCCATAAACATTTCAAATGCAGCCGCTTCATCTGCACCAGGAGATGATGAAGCCATATCCAATTGGTCGGATAAAAAGTCCATGCCCAATAAACCTCCGGAATCATCAGGATTTGCTGCCTTTTGAGCTTCAAGCTGTGCCTGTTTTTGTTCCATTGCAACATCAGGGTCAATTTCAACAGCAAATAAGTTTGTTTTGATTTCACGAGGATAACTTCCGATAGGAACTTCTAAAGAATCAGATAATGAATGAGCAGGGTCAGTTGATACGATTAAAGTTTTTTTACCTTGTTCAGCTAACCATAATGCAGTAGCAGAGGATACTGAAGTTTTACCAACACCACCTTTACCGCCTATAAAAATGAAAGTTGTTTTATCCTTATTAAATTTAAAATAATCTCTAAATGCCAAGTAATTTACCTCCTTAAATAAACTTACTTTTAGTTACTAAATGTAATTTTAATTCTTTAAGTATATAAAGTTAGTTATTTTAGCATTATTGCAAATATTAATTTCAATATTTGCATTTTATTTTAAATTATTACTCTGATTTATAGCTTAAATTATAAATACTCTTCTCTAAATCCCTAAAACATGAAACTATTTAAAAAATGGGAACATAACTAGTAACTACAACATATAAATACAATAACATATAATGATAAATATATCAAAAATAATTTACATATAATAAAATATGGGCTATTTAAGAATATCAAAAATAATACTTCCATTAGACATTAAAAGTTTATCAATGATGGAACGGATATGTTCTATATTAATTTACACAGTTCCTCCCCTATTATTGGCCATATTAACATGCATTAACTTAAATAACTATTTCAGTATTGTAATGTGGATATTATATTGTATTTTGTTTAGTCCATGGTTTTATTACCTTTTGAAATATGAAAGATTAGAAAAGAAATACAAAATCATGTCCGATATTAGATTTGGGAATACCTATGAATTTTTATCTAAATTGATGGTATTTTCAGTTCCAGGAATCATTATTACAATAATTACAATTACTTATTTTTTAAACCAATTAAATTTGGGAATCATTATTTCCTCTGCTTTTATTGTACCATCATATGCATTATACTTTAGAAATGATGTTTTTAATGATGAAAGTTGTATTGAAGGTGAAGAGATTATTTTTGGATATATTCCAACATGGTATGGATTATTAAGTTTGGCTGTGGGAATTTACGGTTATTTTAATGCATTTAAATTAAGCAGCTTAACCATGACAATGACCTTAGGTTTAATAACTTTAATTTTCCAAATTTTATTTGTCGTTCCAGATAAATTCAATAGAATATTATCATTTGAAGTTAGAAGAAAGAAAGGATGCATACTACTACTGATTTCATTAATCACATTATTTTTCATAATATCTATGATATTTAGTTCGCATGGAGTTAATTTTAATAATATTGATTTATCTTTTGAATCAATTATAATGAAAGTTATTACATGGAGTATTGCTATTATTTTAGCAATACTTTTTGCAAGAAAAATTAAAGATATGAATCAAAAATAATATTTTTACCACCATTCATTTAAGAAAATCTTTCAAATTTAATTCTTGCGTTTTTTCATAAAGTCGCACTTCAAAATGTTTATTATTAATTAAATAGATAATCAGTCAGTGTTTTACATTAACACTGAATATATTTTTCCATTTAGAAGTTAATCATGAAAATCTCCCTGATTCCCGAAAACATAAGAAACATAAGAATCATAAAATTTTTTTATGTTTTTTATGAAAATTATGTTTAATAATGAAAATTTTTAAATAGTCCAGAAAACATAAGAAACATAAGAATCATAAAATTTTTTTATGTTTTTTATGTTTAAATATACTAGGGGCTACACTCATGAAACATAATCCTTTTAGAAAACGAACAGGAATCTTACCTTCCTATTTCACTGGACGTGAAAACGAATTAAATGAACTTAAAGAAACATATAACTCAACCAAACATGGAGTTCCAGGTCATTTAATATTATATGGACCAAAAGGCATTGGAAAAACATCATTATTATTAAAATTCCAAAAAGAAATATCAAATCTTGATGAAGTATATCCTGTCAGGATTCCATTAATGGAAGGAAATTTCGATGACATCTACTCTTTGATAATCGAAAAATGTTCAGACACTTTAAACATCAACATCAGTCATTTTTGGGAGAAAATAAATTCATTAGGCATTAACATACCCTTGATAGGAGGATTATCGTTTTCACGTAAAATTCCAAAAACAAGCCCCGCCGTTGCCTTTGAAAAAATATTAAATATAATCTATGATGAGCTGGACTCAGACAATCCTGTCTTAATCCTGTTGTTTGATGATCTTCAAAGAATCATGGGCAATGACGAAACAATGAAGATATTAAGCATCCTGCAAAATGCTCTTGTGGAACTGAATCTGAAAGGAAAAAACATAATGTTTGTAGCAACCGGTTCGGAAGACATATTCTATAAAATACAGGACAAGCTCGACTCCGCAGTAAGGATATTCGAGCCTTATCTAATCGGACCATTATCCTATGAAGAGTTATGTGAAGCAATCAACGTTCCAATCAAAGAGCAAAACGTAAGCTTTGATGAGGAGGTCCTGCAGGAAATATATGAACTGTCCAGTGGCATTCCATATTACATGCAAATCTTGGCCTATAGCTGCTTTGAAGAAATCAACAAAGACAACAAAGTAACCATGGATGAATTTAAAAGGGCATCAATACATTCACTGAATATTTTAGCTCAACGTGAATTTAAGGTATTGTTCAGCAAATCCACTACAGAAGAGCGAAAAATACTATGTCTAATGGCTGAAAGTGACGAAACACTTTTATCCTACACATATATCAAAGATAATGCCAACCTGAACTCAGAACCTTCGGCATTGCTAAAAAGTTTAGTTAACAAAAACATGATAATAAAACCATCAAGAGGCAAATACCAATTAAAAAATAATCTTTTCAAATTATACCTGAAAAATCTAAGGATAAACCAGGACACTGGCCTACTTAATCAGTATTAAACTCACCAATTTATTTCAACATGATTTAATTACAATATTAAGATAATTAAAGGACAATTTTGCATTTTATATAGCAAAGGCAAATTTTATTATTGGTGATGACAATAAATTATCTTATAAATTGTCCAAAAATGGTAACCTTAAAATCAAACAGTCTGCTTTTAGTTACTAAATGCAATTTAAATTTTTTATAGCTAAATAACTTTGCTAAACTTTTTTGAATTAATTATCCCATTTCGAAAAGTACCATTTACCGTCAATCTTTTCAAAATCAACTGTAGTGTCCAATGTCCATTTTCCATTTATTCCATAGACCTTAGCGGTTAAAGTTACATCAGCAATCAATGTTGGTCTTTCATCATCATCCCAAAGGATTGTCGGCTCAATGATTTCTGATTTATAATAATTCAGAGTGCCATCCATGATTTCACCGATGAATTCCTGTTTAGTCTGTTTTTTGCCGGACATATGGATAAGCTCATATTTTTCAGTTAAAATCTCGTTCAGTTTAGCTTCATCCTTGTCAATCAGCGCCTGCTGAAATTCCATGAACCTGTCAATAATCTCACTGTCAATATCTGAAAATGATTTTTTGGAAATAAGTTCTACATCTGACATAATATAATTTATTAATTAATAAGTACATATTACTTTATGTATAAATGATTTAAGTTGGTGAAAACATTAGCATAATTCCAGATATAGACTTAGAAAAAACAAAAATTGACCTAGTCGAATTCATCAAATCCAAAGTTAGCGAGTCAAAAACCGATGGAATTGTTGTCGGCTTGAGTGGAGGAATCGATTCCACACTTTCAGCATATCTGGCCTGCGAAGCTTTAGGAAAAGAGAATGTATTTGGACTTGTATTGCCATCTGCTACAACACCAACCGAAGATACAGACCACGGCATTAAAATAGCTCAAAATTTAGGAATTGAATATAAAGAAATAGCTATTGACGGCATTTTAAACGAGTTTTTATCAATGACTCAACTAGAGGAAAATGCTTTAGCTATCGGCAACCTTAAGGCTAGAATAAGAATGTCCATCATTTATTATTTTGCAAAACAGAAAAATTACCTGGTAAGTGGAACAGGCAACAAAAGCGAAATTCTAATCGGTTATTTTACAAAACATGGAGATGGCGCATGTGATATGGAGCCTATTGGAGATTTGTACAAAGTTGAAGTTTTCAAATTAAGTGAATATCTGGGCATTTCAGAAGCAATCCTTGAAAAGCCACCTCGTGCAGGCTTGTGGAACGGTCAAACCGATGAGGATGAAATTGGAATGGGATATGATTTGCTTGATCAGATTCTTTATTTATACACAGAAAAAGATTTGAAAGACACTGAAATAGCTGAAAAGTTAAATATTTCAGTTGATGACGTTGATATGATTATTACAAAAATTATTAGGAGCGAGCACAAAAGTAAAGTTCCTGAAAGCCCTAAAAAAACAATATTATAATGGTGATTTAGTGAGCGAAAATATCGAAAAGAAATGGCAGAAAAAATGGGCAGATGCAAAGCTTTTTGAATCTAACCCAGATGAACGAGAAAAACTATTCCTTACAGTAGCATTTCCATACCCAAGTGGTGCAATGCATATCGGTCACGGACGTACTTACACTGTACCGGATGTTTATGCAAGATTTAAAAGAATGGAAGGATACAACGTATTATTCCCTATGGCATGGCACGTAACCGGTGCTCCAGTTATCGGAATTGCTGACAGGATTAAAAGAAAAGACCCTTGGACATTAGATTTATATGAAAGAGTTCACGGCGTTCCAAAAGAAACCTTACCTCAATTGGAAGACCCTGAATTTATTGTAAAATACTTCTCAACCGAATACCACGAAGTTATGGAAGAGATGGGTTATTCAATCGACTGGAGAAGGGAATTCAGAACTATTGACCCAACCTACAAGAAGTTCATAGAATGGCAGATTACCACATTGTATGAAAAAGGACTGGTTCAAAAAGGGGAACACCCTGTAAAATACTGTCCGAACTGTGACAACCCTGTAGGAGACCATGACCTGCTTGAAGGGGAAGGCGTTGGAGTCAATGAACTTACACTCTTAAAATTCAAAATTGACGATAAAGTTTTAGTAACCGCTACACTCAGACCTGAAACAATCGTTGGAGCAACCAACATCTGGTTGAACCCTGATGTGGAATATGTGGTTGTCAATGCCGAAGGCGAAAAATGGGTAATTACAAAAGAAGCTCACTACAACTTATCCAATCAAATCAAAGACTTGGACATTATTGAAGAAATCGACCCTAATGATTTAATTGGAAAAATGGCAACTAACCCATTCACCGGTGATGAATTGCCTATTTTCCCAGCAAGCTTTGTAAGTGCATCCTACGGAAGTGGAGTAGTATTTTCAGAACCTGCTGATGCACCGGCAGACTACATTGCACTTCAAGACTTGAAAAATAACGATGAATTAATAGAAAAATACAACCTGGAAGGAATTGTCGATAACATTGAACCAATTCCAGTCTGTACCCTTAAAGGATATGGCGAAATTCCTGCTGCAGACATCATCGAAAGATTAGGAATTACAGACCAAAACGATGAAAAGTTACATGAAGCCACCAATGAACTGTACAAAGCACAGCACAGTAAAGGTAAAATCATAGACTCCATTCCAGGTTTCGGAGGAATGAAAGTTCGTTTTGCCCGTGAAGAGCTAAAAGAAAAATTGATTGAAGACAACATGGCAACAATCATGTATGACTTTGCTGAAAGGCCTGTGGTCTGCAGATGCGGTAACAACTGTGTCGTGAAAATCATGGACGACCAATGGTTCATGAAATACGGTAATGAAGAGTGGACCGAAAAAACCTTAAAAGTTCTTGAAGGCGAAACAGTCATTCCTAAAGAACTCAAAAGCAACTTTGAATATTACATTAACTGGCTTGATGATTGGGCATGTTCCAGAAAAGTAGGTCTCGGAACAAGAATGCCATGGGACAACCAATGGTTGATCGAGCCATTGACCGACTCAACAATCTACATGTCCTATTACACAATCGCCAAATACCTGAGAGACATGAATCCTGATGATTTAACCCCTGCATTCTTTGATAAGGTCTTACTTGACAAGGATTCAGGAGACATCTCTGTTCCTGCAGACAAAGTGGCTGAAATCCAGAATGAATTCAACTACTGGTATCCGCTTGACTGGAGATTATCTGCAAAAGATTTAGTGGGTAACCACTTAAGCTTTTTAATGTTTACACACAGCGCAATCTATCCTGAAGAAAAATGGCCAAGAGGAACTGTTGTATTCGGTATGGGTCTTTTGGAAGGAAATAAAATGTCCTCCTCAAAAGGAAACGTTATTCTCCTAAAAGATGCAATCCGTGACTACACTGCAGATGTTGTAAGGCTCTTCCTGATGGCTTCAGCAGAACCATGGCAAGACTTTGACTGGAGAGAAAAAGAGGTTCTCGGAACCAAAAGAAGACTCGAATGGTTCAGAGAATTTGCAGCCAAAGTTGAAGAAATCAAAGGCTCCAAGTTAGACTTAAGCAACATTGAAGAGGTTGAACTTACAAGAACCATTGACTTATGGATGATCAGCCAGCTCAACGAACATGTCAAAAAGTCAACAGAGGCATTAGAAGTCTTCCAAACAAGACAGGCACTACAAGACTCATTGTTCCTGCTTAAAAAAGATGTGGATCACTACCTTTACAGAGTAAAACATTTACTTGACTCACAAGACCCTGCAATCATCTATGTCTTATCAACAGTGCTCGAAGCTTGGATCAGACTCCTAGCACCATTCACTCCACACACTTCAGAAGAGTTATGGAGCAAATATGGCGGAGAAGGATTCGTGAGCGAGGCAGCATGGCCTGAAGCTGATGAGACAAAAGTAAGTCCTGAAATTGAAAAATCAGAAGATTTAGTGGAAAATATCCTCAAGGATATTGCACACATCAAACAAATGGTTGGAGACGAAATCGAAAAGGTACACATTTACCTTGCTCCTGACTGGAAATGGGACTTATACAAAATAGCTGATGAAGTTGGAAAACCTGACATCGGTCAGATTATGGGAAGAGCTATCAAAGCTAACATCTACGATGATAAAAAAGAAATCGCAATGGTAGCTAAAAAGATAGGTAAGGAAATTACAAAAACAAGATACATCGGTAAAATCGACGAAGAAGCAATCTTAACTGATGCTTTAGACTACATCAAGGAAGAATGTGGAAACGAAGTAATCATTCACACCGATGACTCCTATGACCCACAGAACAAGGCTAGAAACGCAATGCCTTACAAACCAGCTATATTCATGGAATAGATTTTCTATTCCAAATTTTTTCTATTTTTAATATTCACCAAAAAACCGTTCACTAATCTACATGTATGAATTAGAATATCCCTGAGATTGATATTTCAATGAATTAAATGAAAACTACACTAAAAATAATTAAAAATTTTAAAAAAAATAGTAAAATAATTATAGCTAAAATCAAGTAAACAATAGCTATAATTTTCTTGCAAATACCAAGTATCCGCTGTGGCCGACCATACGTGTTTTTGGCCTGACGCCCTGTTGGCGAACTTCAAGGCCCCTTTCTAAAATCTCAATAATTTCGATATCATAAAAGCCCAATTTTTTGGCAATGCGATATGATATTTCAGCCTGGTCAATGTAAGGCGCATAGACACACAACCATCCTCCAACATTTAAAGACTCCAAAACATCCTCAAATATCTCGAACGGTTTTGGAAGGTCTAAAAAGATTAAATCTATCTTATCCTCATCAATTCCTTCCTTAATGTTCTTGTTTTTAACTTCAATATTTGTGATTCCGAAATTGTCGATGTTTTTCTTTGCAACTTCAGCAAAGTCCTCACGTATCTCATAGGTGAAAACCTTACCTTCAGGACCTACAACATTTCCGAAATTAAGCGCAATAGCTCCCGCACCGGTTCCCGCATCAACTACCCGTGAACCTGCGCCCAGACCGGTGTGAGCCAGAACCTGTCCAATATCCTTTTGAAGAAGTATTGAACATCTGCGATCCATTATGTCAATGAAATCATTGATGTTAGGCTTCATGATTTTAAATGTGTGGTCAAGATGGCTTTTAACCTCATCGCCTACTTCTGCACTGTCGAGGACATCTGCCTTGACAATTCCCAAATCGCTTTGGAACTCCTGACCCGGTTTTAAAACATATTTCTTTCCACGTTCATCTAAAATCATTTTCATATTATACACCTAATTTTCTAATTCTGCCAATCTTTTTACTCTTTTTAGGGAATCCGGATGAGTGGATAACAGTTCCATGATTCCACTTTTCTTTGAAATTTTAACATCTGAATTTGCAAGTCTTCTCAACTCTTCATCAGTTATTTTTCCGTCGCCGTCAAAGTCAATCTGCCTAAAGTCAACAATATCATGTTCCGCATTGTTAATGTCATTTACGAAAAATGCACGATTAGTATTTAAATCATCAATTGTTTCCTTATTGCATCTTGCAGCACCATAGGACAATTTGTACAATGCAGATACCAATGCAGCAGGACGATTACCGAATTCGACACTTGCTTCATCAGCATAGTACTCACGGGTTCTTGAGATGAACAATACCAACAACTGACCAATTAAGTAAAACAGATAACCTAAAATACCGATTATGATTGTTGCTCCATTGTCCCTGTCTCCTGAAAACATGAATGCAATTGCAATATAATAGCAAATCATTGGAATTACACTAACTGCAGCAGTTACAGCCATGTCATTGTGTTTAATATGGCCCATTTCATGACCCAATACAGCTCTAAGTTCATCATAATCAAGCAGACCTAATATTGGACGGGTTATTGCAATATGACCGCTCCTGCTTGTTCTACCATATGCAAAAGCATTTGGAATATTTATTTCAGACAATCCGACTTCCGGTTTTGGAACACCCGCTTCCTGTGCAAGTTCTTCAATCATTTTATGAATATGAGGAGCTTCCGCTTCGGATAACGGCCTTACATTCATTGAACGTTTAACCAAACTTGGTCCAAACCAATATTGTAAAAATGCAATAACTAAACTCACACCAGCATATAATGTCCAACTACTAATCCCCAAATAGTGTGCTACAAGCATTACAAGAAAATAAATAATTGTAAACATTATTACAGACGTAAGTATCATTCTTAATCTGAGTTTCCATGTGCCTCTCATATTTAACACCTGATTTTTTTATAAACATTACTTTTCAAATGCTCACTTTAATTATATATTTATTGGGTTTCATATATTTTAAAAGTTAAGCAAAAAATAATTTAATTACATAATACATAAATATTTCTAGTAAAAATATGGTGATTAAATGAGCGGACCATGGGTAGAAAAATATAGACCACAAAAATTAGAAGACATTGTAGGACAAAAACAAATCATTACCAGACTTGAAAAATATGTAGGCGAAGGAAGTATGCCTAACTTAATGTTTACAGGTCCCGCAGGAGTTGGAAAGACCACTACTGCACTTGCACTGGCAAAATCAATTTTAGGAGAATACTGGAGAAACAATTTCTTGGAATTAAATGCATCCGATGCAAGAGGAATTGACACAGTAAGAGACCGCATTAAAAGTTTCTGCAGATTGAAACCTGTCGGCGCTCCATTCAGAATAATTTTCCTGGATGAAGTGGACAACATGACAAAAGATGCTCAGCACGCACTCAGACGTGAAATGGAAATGTATACAAAAACCGCTTCATTTATACTTTCATGTAATTATTCATCAAAAATTATCGACCCGATTCAATCAAGATGTGCAATATTCAGATTCGCTCCAATAAAAGGAGAGGACATTGCTGAAAGATTGAAATTCATTTGTAATGCTGAAGGATTTGAATATGATGAAAAAGGTATTGAAACAATAGTCTATTTCGCTGAAGGAGATATGAGAAAATCCGTTAATGTATTGCAGGCAGCAACCACAGAAGGAGAGGTAGTTACTGAGGAATCAGTTTATGAAGTGGTTTCAAAAGCAAAACCTCAGGAAATCTCAAACATGATTAATAAAGCATTAATGGGTGACTTTTTAGGAGCCAGAACTCTCTTAAGGGAAACAATGGTGCTCCAGGGAACCAGTGGAGAAGATATGGTGACCCAAATATACCAGGAGGTTTCCAAAAGAGTCGTTGAAGGCAAAATGGAACCTGACTTTTATATTGATTTGATTAACTCAATTGCTGATTGTGATTTTAGAATAAGAGAAGGAGCAAATCCAAGAATCCAGCTTGAAGCATTGCTCACCAAATTCATTTAAGGTATAGAAATGTTATGGACTGACAAATACCGACCACAAACCTTGGATGAAGTGGTAGGTAACAACAAAGAGAAAAAAATAATAATGGATTGGGTTGGAAATTGGAAAAACGGAAATCCGCAGCAGCCCTTACTTTTAGTTGGACCTCCAGGAATCGGAAAAACAACACTTGCACTAGTTATTGCAAAGGAGTTTTCAGAACATATCGAGCTTAACGCAAGTGACAAACGTTCCCAAGATGTCATTAAAAGCACAATAGGAGAGTCTTCAGCTTCAAGATCCCTTTTTGGAGATGATTACAAGCTAATCATCATGGACGAGGTAGACGGAATTCACGGAACAAACGACCGTGGAGGAGTTAGAGCCATTGGGGAAATCATCAAAAATTCCAAACACCCAATGATTTTAATGGCCAATGACTTCTACTCAAAAAGATTGCAGTCAATCAAACCTAAATGTACTGTAATTAAAATGCCTAAGGTAAGAAGTCCGACCATAAGAAAAGCCCTAAAGGAAATTGCTCAAAAAGAAGAAATCAAAGCAAACCCTAAAGCGCTTGATTTGATTGCAAAAAAATCAAACGGAGACCTGCGTTCAGCAATCAACACCCTTCAGGCACTGGCAGACAAGGACGAAGTTCTTGAGCCAAAGGCTGTTGAAGATTTAAGAACAAAAGATGACAGGTCAGACATTTTCAATGCAATTACAGGCGTTTTAAAAAGTAAAAATCCCGTGCATGTAAGAGAAGCTTTAAGGGTTGATGAAGATCCGACTCTCGTAATGGAATACATTGCAGAAAACATTCCACGAGAATACACCAATAAAAATGAAATTAAAAAAGCTTATGAAAACATTGCCCAGGCGGATCTGTACTTCGGAAGAGCCAGAAGCAGCAGAAATTACGGTTACTGGAGATATGCAAGTGACTTTATGGGAATAGGCGTAAGCTCATCCAAAAAGGAAACCTATAAAAAGTTCTCAAAGATACAAACTCCAACAATTTTCACACTGATGGGACGTAACAGAGGTAAAAGAAACCTTAGAGATGCAATTGCCGGAAAAATGTCTGAAAGGATGCACATATCCAATGCAGTAGCCATTTCAATGTTTCCATACCTTGAAATCATGTTTCAAAATGATGAACTTGCATGGGAAATTTCCGACTTTTTAGAACTTGAAGAAAATGAAATCAAAAGGTTCAGGAAAAAGAAAATCCCTAAAAAAGTCATAACCAAAATGGAAAAGCAAAAGGCTCAAATGAGAGTTGAAGAGCGTGACAGAAGATTTGAAGAACTCCAAAATCAAATGATGACCGCACCTCAGGAAATAGAATTGGAAACAGAAGAAGTAATCGAGGAAAAGCCTCTAATAGAGACTGAAAAGATTGCTGAAGAAGCTGTTGAAGAACCAATTCCTGAAGAAATTGATGAAAAATCTGAAGAGATTGGTGAGGAATCAACTCCAGAAGAGAAAAAAGAAGAAAAACCTAAAAAGAAAACTGATAAGCAAGTATCACTTTTCAGTTTTTAATTTTTATTTTTTAATTTCATTTCAATGAAATCAGAAGCGCTTACAACATTTTCCTTGAATTGCGGAGCCACATCATTCAAAAATTCGGAAAATGAATTTGCCAAATCATCATTATTTTCACATTCCATTAAATCCTGACCATCCACTTCCAAAAATGAATTGATCCATTCAAGAGAAACATTAGCCAACGGATAAATTTCATCATCATTGTTGATTAAGTTTAAACCTTCACCTGCAAAAATGCCCTCAAAAATGGTATTAACCTTATCATCTAAAATTAATGGATTGACCTTTAAATCATAATCCCCATCATTAACCAGTTTAACACCATATTTACGAGTATAAGGCTCCAAAAGCACCTCACAGATGAAATTATCTTCAGGCATCAAAATTGTTGAGTTAGGTTTGATTTCCAAAGTCAATACCTTAGCGGATCTTGAGCATATTTTTTGAAAAAGACTGCTTCTTACGACTTCGATTTCAGGATATTGTTTGTTGAATGTTGCCTCACGAGTTCTGGAAAACTTTGAAAATCTCAAATTGTTAATGTATATTTTTTCAGGAGTGTATGAAATAAATCTGGTATCAACACCGATTATTTTCAGAAATTTCAATACGTCCTTTTTGGAATCTGAAAATTTTTCCTCTTCAGAGTTTAAAGCTGTAACGTCAAAAATCAAATCCATATTATCTTCCTAAATATTCATTGAGCGCCTTTTCCATGACATCAACAGGAGCATCCTGACCGGTCCATATCTTGAAGCTTTCCACACCCTGATATAAGAGCATCTTAATACCATAAACCGGTTTTGCACCTGCTTTAATGGCTTGCTTAAGTAAAACTGTTTCATTCGGATTGTAAACTGCATCGAATACTACCAAATCCTCATGCATATCCTCTGCAGCAGCAATAGGTTCATCGCCAACATGAGGATGCATGCCCAAAGGGGTTGTATCGACCAGTATCTGTGAATCATTCAAATAGCCAGAAATATTTGAAATGGAATCTGCCTTAACTTCACTTATCAAGTCTGAATCAGAAATATCTAAGGCCAAACTGCGAGCCTTATCAACATTCCTATTCAAAATTGTTATTGAGTTTGCACCGAATTTTGCTAGGTAGAATGAAATTGCCCTTGAAGCTCCTCCGGCCCCTGCAACAACAACATCCTTATTTTTTACTGTTGAAACTTCTTCAATAGCCCTTATCGCCCCAATTCCGTCAGTGTTGTAACCTTTCAAGTTTTTAAAGTCTATTGTATTTACTGCACCGATTAATTCCGCTATTTCATCAAGTTCATCCAGATACTGCATCACTTCGATTTTATGAGGTATTGTAACATTGAATCCCTTGATGTTTAATGCACGAGCCCCTTCAATTGCTGATTTCAAATTGCTCGGATCAACATCAAAAGCGACATAAGCATAATCCATTCCCAATGCTTCAAAAGCCGCATTATGCATTGGCGGTGAGAAACTATGCTCAACCGGATGACCAATCAAACCCACAATATTTGTACTGCCTTTAATATTCATATAATAATAATTGAATTCTATTATACTAAAAACTTTTTAGTTTCCTCATCAAACTTGTTGTAATCTGACTCGAATAGCTTATCCTGAATCGGCCTGAATTTTCATATTCCAGCTTAACGAATTCGTCAACATCTTTTCTGGAAATTTTACCTTTACCCTTTAAAACTGCATACTCGTAGAATTCCAAAAACTTGTCTAAACGCTCAGCCCAATCTTTCATACTCATTGGAATCTGTCGCTCTGCCCTATCTTCAGCATAATCCAGATACATGCTTACAACACGATTCAAAGTTTTTAATTCCTTTTCAGTCAAATAGTTTTTAGCCACTTTAGCATCCCTTAACAATATTTTGCCATCAGGTGCTCTTGACCAGGTTGTTAAACCCATATGCTCTTTTTTACTGTCTGCCCTTTCATAAATAATTTCAGGAGCTGTAAGGCCAACAACAGCATAATGCAATTTGTTTTGAACCTTTGCATAGAATTCCTTTGTTATTTGAGCATTTTTGTTATAATCGTATGCTGTGGCAAACAGGTCAGTTACCTTTTCATAGACCTTGCGCTCGGATGATCTTATCTCACGGATAACGTCAACCAGTTCTTCAAAGTACTCGTCAGTGAACCTGCCGCCATTTATCAAAAGTTCCTTGTTGATGACAAAACCTTTTCTCATATATTGTTTTAAAATTTCTCTAGACCATTTACGAAAGTTTGTTGCCTCTTTTGAATTGATTCTATATCCGATTGAGATGATTGCGTCAAGATTATACCATATTTGAGGCCTACCTCCTTTTTTAGAGTTTTGCAAATAATCCTTACTAAATTCTAAATCATCTTTAAATAGCTCTTTAGAGCTCACGCTTACTTCTTTTTCTTCAAGCTCACCTTCATTAACTATATTCAAAAAATGGCGAGATATATTTTGCCCTGTTGTTCCAAAAATCTCAGCTACAACTTTTCTACTTGCCCACAAAGTTTCATCACCAATGATGAACTTTCCTTCAACTGCACCTTCTTCGCTTTGATACAATAAAGTATCTACCAATTTATATTTTACCATTTTAATCCTCCTAAGAGTTTAATCAATTAGATAATGCACCCCTATGCAATTAAAACTATTTTAACTGCACAACTGTGCAAAAGCACAGGAGCACATTTCCAAACTTATATAACAATAATGTATCAATAATATTAACAAACTGTGTAAGAGCATATGATGAGTAATATTCAACAAAAGATTATATAACATCTAAAAAACATAGTTTAATCATAATAAATTTATTCATAGGAGAGCAAAAATGGAATTTACAAGACCAAGAGGTACAAGAGATTTCTTATTTGATGAAATGAGGCAAAGAAAAAAAGCAGAAAGTACCTTAAGAAACATATTCGAAAATTACGGTTATCAAGAAATTAAAACACCTTTATTTGAAGAATTAAAATTATTTACAACCAAATCCGGAGAGGAAATTGTTAACCAATTATACAATTTCAAGGATAAATCCGACAGGGAATTGACATTAAGACCTGAAATTACCGCTCCGGTTGCAAGATTATACCTTAACGAACTTGAAAAAACTTCCACAAAACCAATCAAACTTTATTATTATGGAAGCTGTTTTAGATACGAAAGACCTCAAAAAGGAAGATTCAGACAATTCTGGCAGTTCGGATGTGAACTAATCGGAGCTAAAACTCCTCAAGGTGAAGCAGAAGTCATTGCACTTTGTACAGATGCAATCAATGCACTCGGAATTACAACCGCCGACGTTAATGTAAACCACCTTGGAATCATAAGAGGACTTTTCAAGCACTTTGATATCTCAACCGAAACCCAAAGGGAAATCATGGTCGTTATTGACAAAGGAGACAAGGACCTATTAATCGAATCATTAAGCGGAGACGAACCTGTCATCGACAATGACGAATTAAACCAAATTCTCCTGAAACTTATTGACATGGTCGGAGACAAATCAATCATAAGTGATGTTGAAGAGTTAATTGCACCTTACGATGAACCTAAAAAGGCACTTGAAGAGCTGAAAGAACTGATTAGCCTTCTTGAAGCATTTGATGTTGAAAACTACACCCTCAACCTTGGAGTTGCAAGAGGACTTGACTACTACACAGGAATCGTGTTTGAAATCTATGTTCCTGAACTCGGTGCCCAAAAGCAAATCTGCGGTGGAGGATCATACAGCCTTGTCAAACTCTTCGGAGGCCAGGAAGTAGAATCCACAGGTTTTGCACTTGGATTCGACAGGTTAATGAATGCTATTGAAGAGTTGACAGATGCAGAAGAGTTGCCTTCACACCTGGACGTTTATGTCGCTCCAATCTCAGACAGCGTAAGACCTAAAGCTTATGAAATTACACAGACATTAAGGAAAAACAATTTGAAAGTGGATGTTGACCTTAACGGTAAAAAATTCAAGAAACTTATGAATCATGCCGATAAAATCAAAGTTCCTAAAATGGTCATCATTGGTGAAAAAGACCTCGAGGAAGGCAAAGTTACCGTCAAGGACATGGTAAGCGGAGACCAGGAACTAATCGACATCGACAACATTACCGAATATCTAAAAGAGGAATAAGTATGGAAATTAACTTCAGACATGAAATCAATGGTGTTAAAGTTATAACAGCTGTCGCTCAGGACGCCGACACCAATCAGATACTGATGTTGGCGAACATGAACAAGGAAGCGTTGATTAAGACCATCGAAACCGGAAAGGCACACTACTGGAGCACATCCAGAAATCAGTTATGGTTAAAAGGAGAAAGTTCCGGACATTTCCAGGAAGTCGAGGAAATCCTTGTTGACTGTGACATGGACGCAATTGTCCTAAAAATCAGACAGACCGGAGCGGCATGCCATGAAGGATACCTGTCATGTTTCTTTAGAAAAATTAACACCGAAAATGATATTGACATTGACGATTTGAAGGATGAAGATTTAGAAATCGTTTTAGAAAGACTTGTTAACCCAGAAGATGTGTATTAAGATGAAATGTATTATTCCAGACACCAGTGCAGTCATAATTGGTGCAGTAAGCGAATTAATAGAAAATGGAGATTATGACTATCCGGAAATTATAGTGCCAGAAGCGGTTGTCTGCGAACTTGAACATCAGGCAAATGCAAAAAGGTCTGAAGGAATAAAAGGATTAAGCGAACTCCAAAAGTTGCAGGAAATGCAGGACGACGGCGAACTGGCCATAACATTTAAAGGAAAACGTCCGACCAATTACGATATCAAATACGCTAAGAGTGGAGAAATCGACAGCATTATCCGTGACCTTGCAAGATCTGAATTCGGAACACTCCTAACCAACGACAAGGTGCAGGCAGAAGTGGCCAAGGCACAGGGAATTCCGGTAATATTTTATGAACAGAAATATGTTGAAAAAAGGTTATCCATTGAAAAATTCTTCGATGACGAGACCATGTCCATTCACTTGAAGGAAAACGTGGCCCCGATGGCTAAAAAAGGAGTTCCTGGACACATTGACTTTGTAAAACTTAGTGATAAACCTTACACTTACTCAGAACTCAAAAAAATCATGGATGAAATCCTTGACAAAGCAAAAAGTGATTCCAAAACCTATCTGGAATCTGAAAAGGAAGGCTCATTTGTTGTTCAGTCAAGAGAATACAGGATTTCAATTGCCTATCCTCCTTTTGCGGAAGGTCTCGAAATTACTGCAGTCAGACCAGTTGCAAATATTAGCTTGGATGAATACAACCTGTCAGATAAGCTTTTGGATAGAATCAGAACCAGTGCAGAAGGAATACTGATTTCAGGTTCACCGGGAGCGGGTAAATCAACATTTGTTCAAGCAATTGCCAAATATTATTCATCAAAGCTCAACAAAGTTGTCAAGACCATGGAATCACCAAGGGACTTGCAGCTTCCAGATGAGATTACACAGTATGCTCCGCTTGAAGGAAGCATGGAAAATACTGCTGACGTGTTATTGCTTGTAAGGCCAGATTACACCATTTACGATGAGCTCAGGAAAAATACCGACTTCAACATCTTTGCAGACATGAGGCTTGCAGGTGTTGGAATGATTGGTGTCGTTCATGCAACACGCCCGATAGACGCCATTCAAAGAATAGCTTCAAGGGTTGAGCTTGGAGTGATTCCGTCAATTGTGGATACAAGCATCTACATTGAAAACGGTAAAGTCACAAGCGTTTATGAAACAAAAATGACCGTTAAGGTTCCGTCAGGAATGAAAGAGGCAGACCTTGCAAGACCTGTTATTGAAGTCAGGGACTTTGAAACTGGAGAGCTTAAAAATGAAATCTACACATACGGTGAGCAAACCATCGTTATGGACATAGATCTGGTTAACAACGGCGGAAGTGAAGAAAACCGCAAATCTTCAGTTGACCTGATTGCTGAGGCGGAAATTTTAAGAAAAATCAAAAGAATTCTCCCTAAAAAGGCGAAAGTTGACGTAGAAGTAATCTCACCAGACAGGGCAAACATTTACATTCCTGATCAATACGTTCCAAAAATCATAGGAAAGAACGGTAAAAGAATTGCAGAAATTGAACGTGACATAGGCATAAGTCTGGGCGTTGAAATAATTGATGAAAAGCCTGTTGACAAAACCCCTATCGAAGTTGACATCACCCACACCAGAAAACAGATGATTCTGGAGCTTGGACGTGAAAACGGAAGGCAAAACTTCGACATTTTAATCAGCGGAGAATACTTGCTTACAGCAACAACCTCCAAAAAGGGAGAAATAAAAATTAAAAACGGAATTGAATTGTCCGATTTCATCCTGGAAGCCATTGAAATGGGATTGGAAATTACAGCGATTAGAAAATAGTGATAATATGAAAATTGGTGCATCAGCTTTAGCGGGAATTGAATACCCTCTAGAAAAAACATTGGAATTTATTGAAGAGTTAGGCCTTGAATATGTGGAATTGGTACATCAGTTCCCTTGTGAGAATCTTGACATTGACACATTGGAAAGTTATAATCTCAAATATACAATTCATGCGCCTTTTATGGACGTCAATATCGCATCCCTGCAGGACAAAAGCAGATTGAATTCCATAAATCAAATCAAGGAGTCAATAGATTTGGCCAATGAACTTGATTGTGAATCCGTTGTAGTCCATCCGGGATTGACCTCATTTTTACCTAACAAATATTTCCCGAAACAGGTTATCGAAACAGCAAATAACTCAATCAAAGAACTTGGGGAATATTCAAAAAATCTGGGCGTAATGACAACAATTGAAAACATGCCTAATTTCCCATCCATGATTTATCAAAACATGTATGAGCTGAATGAACTGCTTGTTTCACTTGACATGCCAATGACCTTGGACATCGGTCATGCAAACCATGCAGGATATTCCGCAGACGAGATGTATTTTGATTCAATTAAACACATACATGCCCATGATAATTTTGGTGATGATGACTCACACCTTGCATTAGGTGAAGGCTCTATTGAATTAAACACCATAATCAATACTCTAGAGAAAAATAATTTTGATGGCATCTACATCATCGAGGTAAATGATTACGATTCCATTAAAAAAAGTTATGAATATATGAAAAAAAACTTTAAAATCTAAATTAAAGAAGTTTTTTTTCTTTAATTTCTTTTTCGAAATACAAATATTTTGATTCAACTACTTTTCTGATATTTTTAGCAGTTTTTTTACCGATACCTTCAACTTCCTGAAGCTCACTTTCAGAGGCGGTGATTACCTTTTCCACACTGCCGAAATGCTGAAGCAGGTTTTTGGCATTGACCGGACCGATATTAGGCAGTGACTCAACAATAAACAATTGCTGTTCCCATAAACTTACAGGTTTTTTGTCTGTTCTGATTTGAATATGAGTTTTTTCACCGTTTTGCTCACGAACCGCAATTCTTTTTATCATAGCGGCAGTATCTTCAGAGTTTCTTGTAGGAATAATGCTGATTCCGAAATCAATGGCTATGGATGCGAGAGTTCCCCTTACCGCATTCGGATGGAGCATACCATTATAGATATCATCCCCCTCCAAAATCAGAAGCGGACGCTTGAACTCTTCAGAAAGTTCACGTGCCTGTTTGAATAACCTCTTATCAATTATTGAATCAACAAAATCCTTGGCGGTTTTTCTTTCAATGACAACGTCATCACTAACCTGATAGTCACCGACAGCCATAGAACGAACCTTGACATCAATTTCCATTTCGGTTAAATGCCTAATAACTTTGGAATTGCCTTCCCTTGAATCGGCATAAACAACAGGCTTGCTTTGCTCAACCTTTGGCCTGTCTAAAACCTTAATTCGTTTTTGGTCTTCCATTCTCTCTACAGCAGAAGCGTTTAATTCCTCTAAAACTTTAGGATCAATCAGCTGATATTTCATATGCTCTTCTTTTCTGACACTGGACCAGTAATAAGCTTCATCCCTTGTTCCGTTGGTTATAAGGACCTTTACCTTACCGGTTCTTTTACGGCCTGTCCTTCCTCTTCTTTGAATCATACGAACTTCAGATGGAACCGGTTCATACAAAATAACCAAATCAACAGCAGGAATGTCTATACCCTCTTCGGCAACACTTGTTGAGAGCAATACGTCATATTCCCCCATTCTGAAAGATTTTATGATTGCCTTCTGCTGTTTTTGGGTGAGACCTTTTTCACCATCCTTTGAAGCCTGACCGAAGAACTTGGCTGATTTAATACCCTCTTTTTCAAGTTTCTGATGAATCATTTCAAGTGTATCACGATATTGTGTAAATACAATGATTTTAGAGGATTTTTCATCCTTATCCTTGAATCTTGTGGACTGGAGTTTGGTTTGACCGTCGTCACTGCCCAGCTCCTTTTTAAGGATGTTGGTCACTTCCCTTAATTTAGGGTGTTCCCATCCGTGTCTTTCAGCATCGCGGGCCAATTTCACCGCTCTTCCAAAATTGTCATCCCACATCAGGGATTTGGCGGCTTTGGTCTTTTTCTTGCGAAGGCGTGAAATATATTTATTGAAAGTCTGAACACCCTGAGTTTCAATCAGCTCCTGTGAGTGCTGGATATTGATTACTGCACTTAAAATTGAAATTGCCTGGAACAGTTCCTTATCGGGATTGACTGACCTTGCAATCTCTCCCTGAACTCTTCCTCTTGCCTTTAATATATCCGCCTTACCTACTGAAACAGTCCTGATTATGCCCATATTCTTTAAGGCTTTCAATCTTACCTTCAGAGCCTTATCAACATATTTCTTGATTTTTTCAAGTTCACTGCTCATCTTCACCCTGACCCAGTCAATCTCAACCGGATTGAAGTAGGGCCTAACATCTGAATCCTGTTCTGTTTTAACGACAATATTTTGAATGTATAAGTTTTCACAGACTTCCTTTATTTTTGCCTTATCAGACCCCGGTGAAGCGGTGAGGCCTAAAATCAGATTGTAGTTGGATTCCTGAACATAACGGGACGCCAAATATACATATGAATAAGCACCAACTCCATGATGGCACTCGTCGAAAACAATTAATGAAACATCACTCAGGTCATAACGTCCATTTAACAAATCAGATTCGACAGTCTGAGGGGTTGCGGAAATGATTCTTGACTCTTCCCATCTTTTAACTCTCTCATCAGTTTTTACAGCACCTGTTATTGAAGCGCATGGAAGTGTCAAAAACTCCTTAAAACTGTCCTCATGTTGAATAGCTAGCGGTTTTGATGGTGCAAGAATGAGTATTTTTGAATTTTTTACCTTATGCAACCTATCTGCAGCAACAAGAATTGCAACAATAGTTTTACCTAATGCAGTAGGTGCAACCACCATCGTATTTCCTTTCTTTAATACATCCCCAGCTAAAACTTGCTGATATAATCTTGATTCAATTGAATTTTTCTTAATTAAAGGATGTGAAATATAACTAGTCATAATTCAACCTTCTTTTTTAAAAATGAGTATACCAATAACCCTATTATGATATTAATTTCTAACATTTATAAAGAGTTAGTGAGAGCATTTGAAGAGTAATATTTTAAAAAAAATAAAAATATTTAATTCACGTATTGTGAATTATAACTCGAAAACTATTGACTTGAACTTGGTAGCGGCTTCACCGATAGCAATAACCATTTCACAGTCCAGGTTTAGAGCTTTTCTTAACCCGTCACGCACTTCCTCTTCGGAAGCTCCAAGAGTTCCTTTCTTCTCAAAGTCATCAACATGATTTAAAAATATCCTGTCATTCAATTTAGGATTGGCTCTTAACTTTTCCAAAGCTATCTTTTGGGAAGCAACTGATGCCGGAACAATGAACTTTGAGAATTTCAAAACGCTGTTGAATATGTCAATGTCACCAACATACCCTGATTCGGATGAAACAGTGATAACAGTTGTAAAGTCCCCAAACAATTTTTTAAATTCTTTCAATACAGTTTCCACACCAGCAGGATTGTGAGCGTAATCGACGAAAATGTCTTTTCCTTTGACTTTGGCAACTTCTTCCATCCTACCGCTTACGCCAGAAAAACTTGCAATTGACGGCAATATCTTATCATAAGGTAAATCAAGGAATTTATGAGCTGCAATAATGACCCCTGTTAGATTGTAAACATTGTGAAGTCCGTCGACACCCATTTTAACTGTTAATTTTTCAGTTGGAGTGTGCAAATCAAATGTCCTGTTAGGCAAGTCAATATTTGTTGCAATATAGTCAACCTGAGGAGTGGTTATTCCGCATTTGCAGAAGTAGTATCCGCAACCGGAAATTATCTCCTTAACTGCAATCTCTTCACCGCAGACGCATTCCTTCATACCAATGGAATCCGGAAGCTCATCAACTCCGAATGTGATGACTTCGCCTTTAAAGTCAAGCTCTTTTAAAAGTCCCATTATGGTAGGGTCCTGTCCGTTGACAATAAGCTGTCCCAGACCTAACTCTTCAATGAATTCGGCCTTGACTTTAGCATAGTCCATAAAGCTTCCAAGGTCATTTAAATGATCAGGAGTGATATTTGTAATCAGACCGGAGGACATTTCGGTATTTTTAACAATTCTTCCGATTGTGCCCGGAACGCCGAAGGTTCCGACTTCCAAAATACCCACATCACCATCAAGTCTTGACTGTAAAATCGGAATGAACTCTGCATTGCCCTGCATGCCTTCCAAATCATGTTCGCATGGTTTAATTCCATTATCATAAGCGATTTTTTTAAGCAATGTTGTGGTAGTTGTCTTGCCGTTGGTTCCGGTAATTCCAAATACCGGCTTTTCAGGCTTTATCATATCAATGATGTCGCACAATTCCAAAATAGGTTTATCGCAATTCCTTAAAACCTCAGAATCCTTAGGCAAGCTTGCAGGGGGAATTATATAATCCGCCTTTTTGAAGAATGTTTCAGGAGTTTTTCCATAAAAAACTTCTATGTCATAACCTTCCAAAGCCTTTGCAAATCGGCAATCTTTTTTAAATGACAAATCAGTGCCTATGACATCGTATCCTCTCTGTTTTAGAATTCTGGCAATTAGATTGCCATTTGCGCCACATACGCCTATAACTCCAAAGGTCTTATTCTTATTCATATTTCTTACTCCCTTCGTCAAGTCCTTTCATGATTTTTTCAACGGTAGTCAGTCTGTCATATGCTATAAGAGGACCCATGTGCAAGATGATATCTCCAGGTTCAGAGTATTTGAAGGTCTCACATGCAGCTATTTCAATGTTTTCAACAGCCACCTTTTCGATATCAGGATTTGTGATTGCATCAAGGATTTCTTGGGCAGCATCCATTTCCACCTCTTGAGTAACTTCATTAAATCCGCTTGCAATTACTACCTTGATATCATAGTTGCTTACCAGCTCACCGACTTCCGCCTTGTCCCTTACAGATAATGTATCAAAATGATCCAAGAACAGAACCACACTTTCGTCTTTGAAATAGTCAAGTGTGATTTTCATTCCGTCATATAAAAATGCGGAATCAAGAATTACTTTTCTTCCGTTATAATCTCCCACATCTTCCATGTGTGCAGGCAATCCCTTAAATACTGTTAAAGCATCAATGATGTCCTTTTGGTCCACTCCATAGGTTAGTGCAACCGCTGATGCAGCAACAGAGTTTTCAAAGAAATAGCTCATCATGTTGAATGGGGTTGTAAATTCCACATCCTTTGATTTGATTGTCAATGACTTGTCGCCTGCAGTTCCCTTGAAATCAACATCCTCATCCAATGCATAGAAAATAGCATCATCACGAACGCTTTCAATTATCTCACGGCAGGAATTGTTTGCAATAAATGTTTCACTCATCGCCTGCAAGACCATTTTACGTTGCTGGTATTTTTCAAGTGAGCCTCCGAATTCAGACAGGTGGTCTTCTGCAATGTTTGTTAAAAGACCAATTTTAATGTCCAGCCTGTTTAAAAGGCCGATAGTTCCATGAGGAAGTTCAAAAATAGCTATGTCACAATCCTGTGCCTTGCCCTTGACAATACCATCGATTATTGCTTCTGAAACGAGGTTGTTTACCAAGGATGAACAGGACCATACCTTATAGCCTGCCTGCTTGAAAAGACTTGTAGTGATGAATGTGGTTGTTGTTTTACCCATGGTTCCAGTAATACCGATGATATCCACTGGAATCAAATCATTAACGGTTTTAGAAAATTCTTCATTAGTTAAAACTTTTAAATCTGAATCTTTAACTTTTTTAGCTATTGGAGCAGTTTCCGGCAATGTAGGAGGCATATAAACAGCATCAAAACCATCGACTGAAGGGTCTTTATTTGCCATATCTAAGATAACGCCCTCTTTTTCCATTTCAATTAAACTTCTTTGAAACTCAATCTTGAATTCAGATATGTCTTTCAAATCAGTTACTACAACATCATGGCCCAAATAATTAAGCAATCTTGCAACGGGCCTACTAGCATTTCCGGCACCAACAACTAAATAATTCATAAAAAGTCTTCCTCACAATTTCTATTAGTATAATTTATTGATTTAATGTAATTTAAAGGTAATGAGAAAAAAAGTTTTTTGTAATAAAATAAGCTAAAATTAAAAAAAAGAATTTTAGAAAACTTATTCGAATTGAATAAGATTTTCTACATCATTATAAACAACATCAAGTCCACACATTGATGGAACATAGTTTGCTGCTTTTGCTGAATTTACACCAATTACTTCAAAGCCCATCTCTTCAATAGGAGCTACAACCATACAGGTGTCACATACGACATTTCCACCTGCAGATTCGATTATTTGTGTGTAACCCATTCTGTCGGCGGTTGCTTTTACGCTAACTGATGTGCAAATCCATAATTTATTTTTAATGGTTTTTCCTTGTACGATACTTGCCACTTGCTTAATCTCTTCAAGTGATGCATGAGGACATCCCAAACAAATCAGGTCAGGTTTTCTGTCAGTGGTTGTTAATTTTTGACGGGTTTCCTGAATTTCCTTTTCAGATATGAACATTATATCTTCAATTTCGGCACAATCTATTAAATCATGCTCAGGAGTAACGTCTTCAACATGGTAAAGCGCAACTGAACCTGATGAAGCTAGTGCCGCACCAAGGGTTTTCAGGTCATTGTTGTTTGGAGTGTTCGGAATCTTGAAGTAAGGAACTCCTCCACCAACTACTTTACCGATAATGTAGCCTAATGCACCGAAATCAGCGCCTTTCAGCTCAGTTTTTACATCAACAACAAGATTTGCTTTTCTGTTTTCAGGCAAATGGAAACCATATAAAGGAGTCTTTCCGACAATTGCTGCTGCAAGAGCTGCAGGTCCTCCTTCACGGTTGGTTCTAGCACCGATTACAGAATTGACATAAGCAACAGCTGATGATTCGGACCATGAAACATGATCCCTGAATCTTGGAACATTACCAACCAAATAAGGAGTGCAGGTACATGTTTTTGAAATACCAAGATTTGCGTATGCATCTACAATCTGATTCTGTTTAATTGCAAAATCCTTTGGAAAGCCAAGTTTTTCCCAATTATCCAAATCGGTTCCAGGCGGATTTAATGATGCATTAATGGTTGCTTTACCAGAGCCATCAAGTGCCAAATCTTCAAGATACTCTAAACCGGCGTCCCCGATAGTTTTATAGGAAACACCAGATACCTGTGCAGAGGTAATGTCGACCAATTTAGAAGCGCCATAGATATCTCCTAATGCAACTAGGATATCCATACTTTTTCTAATGGTCTCTCCGAATTCCCCATCACACATTTGTTGTTCTTCATTTGTTAAAAACATACTAATCCCCATTTAATTGATATTCTACCATTTCATCAACTAAGTGCAAGAAATTATCTTTACTTTCAAATGGAATCATAGCGCCAGCCGCAATATCGTGGCCACCACCATTGCCTCCAAAGTTATTGGATGAATCCTGTAAGGCCTTACCTAAATTAACGCCTTTTGCAACCATGTCCCTTGTTGTCCTACCGGAAATTTTAATGTCATTGTGAAGCCTTGAAAGTCCTAAAACAGGTTTGGAATCATCCAATAGCTCAACTGACAATCCTATACTAGCAATAGTTCCCATTACAGATTTCAATACTTTATCTTCACTGTACAGGTACTGGATAGAATTCAGCTGTTGAGCGCCTTCCCTTTTAATCCATTCAAGACCTTTGACAATCTGGTCACGGTACTGGCGTTGCAATCTTAAAGCCGCATCTAACGCCTGGTCCTTTTCACCTAAAGCAATGCTCAATCCTAATCCTTGCTTCTTATTCTTACCGCATGCATCCAAAATATAGGAATATTCCTCCAAATCACGCAGCATTGGAGCTTGACGAGCTACGGTATAGCAGTCCCCAAAGATATCCGGATTGATGTTAACCAAGGCTTCCTTCAATAAATCCTTTTCCTCGTCTTCCATATCAGTGAATTTAATACCGTAAGATAAGTTCATGCGCTCTAAAAATTCACGAGCGCCGTCCAAATCTCCACTGATTCCTGGAAGAGGCGGTGAAAAAGTGTAAGCTAGAGATTTAAAAATTGGTTCTGTTGATTTTGAAACAATCTTTAAACCTTCATGGATTTCCAAATTACCACTGGCAAGTGCATCGTCAAGAATCATTTTATTTACGCCAGTAAATCCACCTTGACCTTGCATATCTCCGAATGCACCAACCAAAGCATAATAAGCTAAGTGTTTCTTGTCCAAATCACGAATGGACAAGTAAGCAGATCCAGCACCGCATAAGTCCTTACTTCCGTCTACACCGAAAAGGTGAGGGTTCACGTGGACAACGTTGCTGTCTGCCTCAACATCATTAACTTGATGGTGGTCTGCAACTATAACATCATGCTTATAGGTGTTAAATTCCTTAATGAATGGACTTCCCATATCTGAAAATATGAACAGGTCATATTTTTCACTTCTTAACTGATTTACGATATCTTCCTTAAGACGTGGGATAAGGGTAGTGTGGAATTGAACATTCTCTTCAGCCAAAGCATTAGCTATAACTGCAGCTGCAGAAATTCCATCAGCATCGTTATGAGAAATTAATCTTATAACAGTATCATTTTCCATATGCTCCTTGAGCATACTGCAAGCTTCACTAGCTCTATTTAACAAGGAGTGCTGCTTCTCTTGGATTATATCTCCATCCTTCTGGTAATTTACCTTCACTTACATAGTAAGAAGCTAATCTTCTGATTCTGGATTCAATGATAGTTAATCCTCTTTTTGAGTGTAAGTCTTTTGGGTTTTCTTCTAAGTGATCTCTGATGTTAACTGCTCTTCTGATTAAGTTCAGTAAGTCTTCTGGGTAGTCGCCAGCTTGACCGTTTCTTCTTAAGATTTCAGTAATTCTTTCACCAGTTACATCTTTAACGGAAGGGATACCGTATTGGTCTCTTAATACAATACCGATTTCGGAAGTACTTTTACCTTCTCTGTTAAATTTTAAAATCATTTCTTCAATTTCTTCATCACTGTAAGTTACCCATTCTGGTCTTGCCATAATATAAACCTCTTTAAATTTTTTAAATCTTAAATAAGCCCAATTAAGTAAAACTACTCTTTAGAAGAATACCATTTTATGAATTTTTCTAAAGAATTTTTTCTATGTGAAAATTGGTTTTTTTCATCAGTTGTAAGTTCTCCAAAGGTCTTGCCCTCACTAGGAACATAGAAAAGTGGATCAAATGCAAATCCTAAATCTCCTCTTTCTTCAACTGCGATTTCACCTGACACCTTGCCTAAAAAAGTCTTGGGCTCAGAATTGGGGGCACAGTACCCAATAACTGACCTGAATTCGGCATAACGGTCAGTTGAATCTGCTAATAACTTTAAAATTCCCTGATTTCCAATAGTATCCTGAACATAATGGGAATACACTCCCGGAAATCCATTCAAAGCTTTAATGAATAAACCAGCATCTTCAACAATCACAGGACAGTCAAGTTCATGACAAGCATATTTTGCGCCTGATATGGCCACTTCCTCAAGAGTTCCCTGAGGTTCTGTGTAACCTAAATCAATATGCTTTAAGTTAATGTCATAATCTTTGAAAATGTTCTCTGCTTCTTTAACTTTATGTTCGTTACCAGTTATAAATGTTATCATATTTTTAAATATGAAATTAATTTTTATTATAGATGATGGTTAAAAGGTCAGTGGGTGTATCTTCCACGAGACTCAATATCGGATATCGTATTTATGATTGATTCGTTGCCGTAGCCTTTCAGGACACAGTCAAAGTACCTGACAGCAAGGTTATAGTCAATGCTCTGTAAGGACTTTTTCAAAACAAGCAAATCGACTGCCTTGTCCTCGTCAAGATTGGAATGTCTTCCAAGCCCGAAATCAATGAAAACAAGCTGGTCATCCCTAAGCATGATATTGGATGTGGTAATGTCACCGTGAATGATGTCTGCTTCGTGAAGTCTGGAAATGTTTTCACCCATTCTAAAGGCCAAGTCCTCATCAATGATATCTTTGACCATGACTCCGTCAATTTCCTCCATCAAAATAGACTTGTTTTCCAAATCAACATCATATAAGACAGGAGTTACTACACCTGCCCTTTTTGCATCGGACAATAGCTTGGCTTCAAGCTTGCATCTTGCGCGTCTGATTTTATTGTCGATTTCCGGAATTCTGTAATTTTTAACAATCCTATCCTTTAAAACTGCCTTTTCGCCCAAATAACCGGATTTGACAATGTTGGATTCGGCACCCTTTGCAATCAAATCATCGCTCAATGTCAGATAGCTTTTGGTGTTGTCTATCCATGGGATGTCAACTTCATCTGTTCTGAACTTCTGAATGATTCCTGTATCCTTCAAATCCAACGGTCCGAATTCATTATACATCAAAAGACCCAGCCATGCAATCATGACACCGTTGTCCCCGCACAGTTTCATTTCAGGCATGTAAAACTTGGCGCCATGCTCTTCAGACATTGTCTTAAGCATTTCCCTTAAACGTGAATTTGCTGAAACGCCTCCGCAAAGCATAACCTCATCCTTTTGAGTGTGGGAAAGAGCACGTTCTGTAACCTCAACAAGCATTGAAAATGCGGTTTCCTGAAGTGAAAAGCAAATGTCCTCCATTGCAGTTCCCCTTTCATGTTCCCTCAATGCGGCTGAGAGGAGTCCTGAAAATGAAAAGTCCATACCCTTTACTATATACGGAAGGTCAATGTATGAGCCCTGCTTTGCCAGTTTCTCAATAACAGGTCCGCCAGGATGGCCCAAACCTGTTTCACGGCCGAAATGATCAAGACAGTTGCCGATGGCTATATCAAGGGTTTCACCGAAAATCCTATATCTTCCGCTTTCATAAGCAATTACCTGACTGTTACCTCCACTTACGTAAAGTGAAACCGGATTGACAGCTCCAGTGTCAAGTTTTCCGACTTCAACATGACCAATGCAGTGATTAACACCTATAATCGGCTTTTTTAGAGATAATGCCAGAGTCCTTGCAGATGTTGCAACAATCCTCAGCGCAGGCCCGAGACCGGGACCCTGTGAAAATGAAATCAAATCAATGTCATCATATGAAAGGCCTGATTCTTCAATGGCCTGTGGAATCAGTTTAGGAATCCATTCTGCATGATGCTCTGCAGCTATTCTCGGGTGAATGCCCCCTTCCTCTGGAAAAAGCTGTTTTCCAGCCATAGCTAATATATTTCCATCACTATCTACAATACCTACACCGGTTTTTTCCGCAGTTCCTTCAATTCCCAAACTTATCAAGATAATCAACTAAAAAAATTAATTAATTATTATTTAATAAATTGAAATATAAAAATATTTTTTAAATTTAAAAAACATAGGTAAAAGCATGGGATTTTATAGCGCAAATACTCCGGAACAGAAAAGGGTTAAAAAATTAACAGGAGACATTAACATCAGTGAAATGTTCAAAAACGAATGTGAAACTCGTGGAATTGCAATTTACAATGCATATAATATTCAAAAAAGACTATTGCATGAAGTCGAGCAGGAACAGCTCCACGGTGTTAAAGAGGTCGACGACAGACTGATGGAATTGCTTGACGAAAGGTCAAAAAAAGAGGTCACACACAGGTATGTGGACTTCATTTCAAATGAGGACAGTGCATCAAGAGGAGTAATACCTCCAAGGTCAGATGAAAAGACAACACTGCCTCCAAAAGACCAGATTAAAATTCCGCCTAGAGCAAGGGACGGAAAAGAATTCTTCAGAGATGATGAGCTTCCGGAAATGGAAATGCTAAAGAAAATCATGCTTCAAAACAAGAAAATTATTAATCAGAACAAGATTATTATTGACATGCTTAAAAAATTAGGTGAAAACAATGATTGATGGAATTACAACTTACGGATCAAATGACTTGACAAAAACATTGCAGGAATGTGATGATCCGGTATTTTTACTTACAATAGGAACCACTGAAACTTCACTTATTGATGGAATTTCAGGAGCGGGTCCTTCAGCGGATTTAACAGAATACACTCCCGCTTCAGATGTGGAATTTATGGTTTTAGGCGAAGTCAGATGTTGTGAAGCACCTGCTGAAACCGTAGTGGGAGATGCCGCAGCGCCAACCCCTGCAAGACTTACAAAAGCAGCATTGCAGCTTTCAAATATCCCATTCGTTATTGTTGATGCAGGCTCCAAAATCAAGCCTGACGTGCAATACATAAATCTCGGAAAAGAATACGGAAGAGACATAAGAACCGGAAAAGGAGTATTGAACCCATTGGAAATCTTTGAAAACGCAAAAGATTTGGGAGCTGAATTATCAAGAAGACATGAAATGCTTATCATCGGAGAAAGTATTGCAGCCGGAACCACAACAGCATTGGGAGTATTAAGGGCATTGGGCTATGACGCTAACGAAAAGGTAAGCGGAAGCATGCCGCATAACCCTCATGACATGAAAACAAAAGTCGTGGATGAAGGGCTGAAAAATGCAGGACTTGACCCTGAAACAGATGACATTGACGCAATCCAGGCAATTGCTGCAGTGGGTGACCCTACATTACCTGCAATAGCCGGAATAATTTTAGGTTCCGAAATCCCAATTATCATGGCCGGAGGAACACAAATGGCTGCAGCATGCGCAATCATAAAATCAGTGCAGCCTAACTTCGATTTTTCAAGAATAAATCTGGCTACCACAGTATTTGTAGCCGGTGATGAGACCGCAGATTTATTCGGAATACTAAAACAGATTGATGAAAACATTACCGTTAATGTGGTTGACCCTAAATTTGAAGAATCAGAACACGAAGGATTGAAAAATTACCTGAAAGGATTTGTTAAAGAGGGAGCCGGAGCCGGAGGTGCAATGTATACCGCACTGGCTTTAGGAAACTCTCAGGAAAAACTTAGAAAAAGAATAGAAAAAGTATGCAAATAGAGATTTAATCTCTACCTTTTTTTATTTTACAACATCACATAAAATTTTAAAATAAATAAAAAAAGGATGTAAATGAATTACATCTAAAATATATGAGCAATTGAGCCCATGAATACAACTATGCCAACTATCCAGCAGTAGTAAGCAAATATATCCAAACTTCTGTTTTTAATTAAGTCCAGCATCCATCTAATAGCAATATATCCCGCAATGACTGATGCGATGAAACCTAAAATCACAGGTAAAAAGTTTACATCCAATGCAGATCCAATATCTTTAGCCTGTAAGATAAATGCGCCTAAAATAGCCGGAATAGACAATATAAAACTGAATTTTGCAGCAAATTCCTTGTCAAGACCTATTGTAAGACCTGCAGCTATTGTAGTACCTGAACGTGAAAGACCCGGCAATATAGCGCATGCCTGACCTAATCCCATCCATAATGCTTCTTTTTTAGTGATGTTATTTAGATTAACATTTCCGCTGGCCATCCTTTGGGATAAATAAAGAATTGTACCTGTTACGAACAGGAAAAATGCCGGAACATACAATGCGCCTGAAAATAAAGCGTCAACAGAATCCTCAAATAATAGTCCGACGACACCTACTGGAATGGTACCCAATATAACATACCAGGCAAGCCTTTTATATGGGTCAGCGTAAAAACCTTCCTTGAATCTTCCTTGAATGAGGTCTTGTAAACTTAAAATCCAAGCACTGAGCATTTTAATAATGTCATACCTGAAGAACCATAAAACGGCAATCAAAGTTCCCAAATGAAGAAAAGTGTCGAAAGCAAGATCTGCTTCAACACCCAAAAGGTTTTGGATAAACACTAAATGTGCTGAACTACTAACCGGCAGAAATTCAGTTAACCCCTGAACTATACCAATTATAATTCCCTGAAATATATCCATAAATTACACCGCTTAGATATAACTTAACCAGTTGTATTTATCTTCAACTTTGGCTTCGACAATATCAAAGAAAGTGCTTTGTAATTTTTCAGAGATTGGTCCTCTTCTTCCGATTCCTATTTGTCTGTGGTCAATTGAACGGATAGGAGTTACTTCTGCTGCAGTTCCTGTGAAGAATACCTCATCAGCCATGTATAATCTTTCCCTTGAAATGACTTCTTCAACTACTTCATAACCTAAATCACGTGCGACAGTCATGATGGTGTCTCTTGTAATACCTTTGAGGTTGGATGAAGACATTGCAGGAGTGAATAACTTTTCACCTTCAACAAGGAAAATGTTTTCTCCACTACCTTCAGAAACGTGACCTTCATAATCAAGCATGATTGCTTCGTCAAATCCGTTATCGATAGCTTCAAGTTTTGCTAATTGGGAGTTCATGTAGTTAGCACCACATTTTGCAAGTGCAGGGAAGGTGTCAGGTGCAGGTTTTCTCCAGGAGGACACTCCGATGTCCACACCGTTTGCCATACCTTCTTCTCCCAAATAGGATCCCCATTCCCAAGCGGCAATAACCACATTTACAGGGCATCCTAATGGATTTACTCCTAATTCTCCATATCCTCTAAATACAATCGGACGTATGTAACATGCTCCCAAATCATTGACACGGAGAGTTTCTAAAATAGCTTCCTCAATTTCTTCCTGTGTGAACGGAATGTCTATTTTATAAATTTTTGCTGAATCAAATAAACGTTGAACGTGTTCTTTTAGACGAAATACAGCAACGCCGTTTTCATTTTCATATGCACGAATACCTTCAAATACACTGGTACCATAATGGACAACATGAGAAAGTACTGAAATATTTGCATCTTTCCATTCAACAAATTCTCCGTCCATCCAAACTTTAGTTTCTTTATCGTCCCAAGCCATGATATCACTTTCAAATTATTTTGTAATTATAGATATAATATTATTAACTAATATAATTTCCTAATTAAATTTAGAAAAATAGAAAGGTATATATAATAGTAAATCCATAATACTATTTGTTGGTTCCGTGGTCTAGTGGTATGATACCTCCCTTACAAGGAGGGGATCACGAGTTCGAGTCTCGTCGGAACCACTCATTCTAATTTTTTAAAATTCTTAACTTTTAGTCAACACTATCATCAATTTTTAAAGAAAATTTTTTTAAAATCGGCTCTATTTTAACACAATTTTACATAACAAAATCGAAAAATTTTATTAAACCGTACATGTTTTTATCTGATAAATTAATATGATGAACAATATTCATGAAAATAATTAATACAATAGTTAAAAACATTAAATAATAAAATTTAAATAGTTTTTGAATTAAAATTATAACTATCAAAAAAGGAGATTTAATTATGGTAGTTAAAATTGCTATTATTAAAAGTGGTAATATTGGTACTTCACCAGTAATTGACCTATTGTTAGACGAAAGAGCAGACAGACCAAATATCGATGTAAGAACCTTTGGATCTGGAGCAAAAATGAACCCAGAACAAGTAGAAGACGTTGTTCCTAAAATAGACGCTTTCGAACCTGACTTCGCAATCTTCATTAGCCCAAACCCAGGAGCACCTGGTCCAGCTAAAGCAAGAGAATTATTATCTGAAAAAGACATTCCTGCTATTATCATCGGTGACGCACCTGGTATAGGTAAAAAAGATGAAATGGACGAACTAGGTTTAGGTTACATTATTGTAATGTCTGACCCAATGATTGGTGCAAAAAGAGAATGGTTAGACCCAACTGAAATGGCTATCTTTAACTCTGACATCTTAAAAGTACTCGCAGAAACCGGTGCTTTAAGATTAGTACAAAAAACCATTGACGATGTAATTGCACAAGCTGAAGCTGGTGAAATTGAATTACCTAAACTCATCATTACTGCTGAAAAAGCTGCAGAAGCTGGCGGATTCGCAAACCCATACGCAAAAGCAAAAGCTATTGCTGCATACGAAATGGCTGGATCTGTTGCTAACTTAGACATGAAAGGTTGTTTCATGACTAAAGGTTTCGAAAACTTCATCCCATTAGTAGCTGCTGCTCACGAAATTGCTGCATGCGCTGCTAAATTAGCACAAGAAGCAAGAGAAATCGAAAAAGCAAATGATACTGTTTTAAGAACCCCTCACATGAAAGAAGGAAACCCAGGTTGTAAAACAGAATTAATTTCAAAACCAGAATAAGTAGTTTAATTACTACTTTTATTTTTTTATTTTTTTTAGAAAACCACACCAAACTAAAAAACAGTTTTATAATATTAGCTAATTTTATCAAAATTTTAAAAAAAAGAAAGAAGTATTTATAATACTCCTTTTGTAGAAGGAATCTGATCATGCTCTACTTTTACAGCTTCTTTTAAAGCTTTAGCAAATGCCTTAAAGATAGCTTCAGCCTTATGATGATCATTAGCGCCTTCAACAGTACCGTAAATATTTATTTTTGCGCTGCTTGCGAATGATTCGAAAAAGTGAATAACAATATCGGAGGTCATGTCACCTATCTTTTCATTTTTGAAATCAAGTTTCATGTTGCAATAGCTGCGACCACTGATGTCAATTGCAACAGTAGCGACAGATTCATCCATAGGAACGATGGCATGCGCCATTCTTTTAATACCTTTTTTATCGCCTATGGCTTCACTGAAAGCCTCTCCAAGCAATATTCCAACATCTTCAATAGTATGGTGATCATCTATTTCAATGTCACCTACAGCCTGAACGTCCAAATCAATCATACTATGCTTTGAAAAAGACTCCAACATGTGATTAAAAAAGTTCACACCTGTGGAAATGTTATAACTTCCACTACCGTCCAGATCCATTTTTATTTCAATGTCTGTTTCTGATGTTTTTCTTGAAACATTCGAATTTCTAGTCATACTCTAACCTACATTTTAATTGATTTTAGCTTCAAGCATTTACACTTCTTCGCCAGGACGTACTATTCTAATGCAGTTTGTAGGGCATACCATAGCACATAATGTACAAACATGACAATATCTTAAATCCAATATACGTGCAACGTCAGTGACTTTCCAAATTTTAGCAGCTTTCGGACAAATCTCTTCACACTTACCACACGCAATACATTTATCTTCATCAACTAAAATTCGTAACATAAAATCACTCTATAATTTTAAAGTAGCTACTGACATGGCCTTAAACCCAATATAAACCTCTTTACCTATGCTGAGGTTTAATTCTTTTTCTGCTGAAACAGTTATATCACAGCATAAAATGACTCTGCCAACATTGACCTTAACGCGAATAATCTCGTTTTCAAGTCTCATCTCAACTATTTGACCTTTGAGAATGTTGCGGATACTTGATGTTTGCGGTTCCAGCATTAAAACAATATTATCATAGCTAATCAATGCTAAAATATTATCTCCAATCTCATATTTTCTGTTTAAAGGAGCATTAATCTGGAATTCATCCATTTTAATTGTCATTACGCCTTTAACTTCATTAATATTAACAATTTCAGCTTCTATTTCATTAACGTCCTTATGAAGTTCCATGATAGCGTTAATTTTTTTGCATTCTTTCAGAATAGAATATCCTTCTTCTGTAAGGGTAGTGCCTCCACCCCCACCTTTTCCACCTTTAGTTGTATTAACAATTTTTACATTAAGTGTTGATTCTATCTTTTCAATATAATTCAGTGCAGTCCTATATGACACGTTAACAGCTTTGGCAGCCTGTGTTAATGATCCTGTATCCAATATAAATTCCAAAAGTTGATATTTTTTACTGTCTAACAGGAAGGAATTGCCGTCAACATTGATTTTATATTCAACACCTGCTCTCACATCAGCCATATATAATCCCCCAATTATATAATATGATAAATTTATGTAGTTGATATATAAATAATTTTTTGGTTATTTATTTCTAAATTCTATTTTTTCTACAAAATTTAATAGTTTATTAATAATTTTAGACAACGGACCTAATTTAGAGGAGTATTCCCTTAAAGTTGCGATATCTTCCTTTGTGAAGAACCTGACAAGAATTAATGCAAAGAAATAAACAATCATGCATGCAAATATTCCTGGGAATAACCATATGACTGATTTAGGAATCAAAAGTCCAATTATACCCATAATGGCTGTTGCAGACAATATTTTAATAACTGCCTTGGTCGGAGCCTTTGTCTTTGTCAGTTTGAAAACAAAGTAGATGCATGGAATCATCATTAAAAAACAAGCGATAGTTGTAGCTGCCGCACCGCCTGCAATTCCTAAAATTGGAGCAAATATCCAACAAAGGCCTGCAGTAACCATGGAACCGAATATCAAAATGTACATAGGGATTCTAGGATTTCCAATACCCTGAATGATACTGGTTGATATTGCAAATATTGAATAAAATGTCATACCTACAGACAGTATAGCCAAAGCGGGAGCACCTGCGGCATAAGCAGGAATCTTGAAGTAAAGCAATCTTAAAATAGGCACTGAAAACAATGCAAGACCTATACACATAGGAACTACAAACAATAATGAAATCTTATATGATTCGCCGACATATTTCTGAAGTGCTGAAATATCCTTGAGTTTGAATGCCTCGGATGAAGCCGGCAGGATTGTAGTTGCCACAGAAATAGAAATCATTAAAGGCAATCTGGCAATAGGATCAGCTGCTGTGAAAAATCCAATGCTTTCCAAGGTTAAAAATCTTCCCATAATAAGAGTACAGATATTATAAATAAGCATTTCAGCAATTGCTGTGATGATAACCGGAATAGCGAATTTAACTAACATCCATCCCAACTTCAGCTCTTCACGCAATGGGAATTTAAAGTCATCACTATATTTCGGTATGTATTTTCCCATATAAAACTTAAATATGACAACAGAAGAAAGTGCAGCAAGAGCATAACCGATTACAGTACCCCACAGTGCACCGACAACAGATAAACCTATCAAAACAAATGCGGTTGCAAACAAAATCATTCCAAGCTGCTCGATAGCACGGGTATATACAATATATTCCATTTTGTATACTCCCTGAAATGCACCTCTGAATGCGCCCAGAACAACACTGAACGGGGTAATCAGACCGATAATCTGTAAAGGAACCATTACTTCAGGCTTACCCATGAAATTATTTGCCAATAACGGAGCAATGACAAAAATCATTAAGAATCCTAAAACCAATCCAAGCAAAACCATGATCTTCAATGCCGTATAAATGGTCTGCCTGGCCATGTTATGGTCATCGACAGCTTCATATTCTGCAATATATTTTGAAATAGCTGGAGGAAGACCACCGGAAGCTAAAGTCTGAAAGATTCCCTGAACAGACATTGTGGTTCCCAGAATACCATTATTAACCGGCCCCAATAGTGTAGCCATTAAAAAACGGTACAGGTAACCTCCAATACGGAAGATTATATTACCTATGAAAATTATCAAACTGCCTCTTACTAACTTATTTGCCATAATATACCTTTAAAAATTAGTTATTATTAATATAAATAAATTTTAGTATTTAAATATACTTATTTAAAAAATTTTCAAATTCGATTAAAGTCCGATTTAATGACTCCCAACCATAAGAATCGCTTTTAATATTGTCTAAAGAATCATCAGACCAGAATGAAGCTCCCAAATTTGAACCAAAAGGACCTCCACTTACGGGAATTATCCCATGAATCATAAAATATGTAATATTTTTTAGATGTGCAAAATCCTGGCCACCGGTCCTGTCTCCGCCAACGGCAATGCTCATGCCTATTTTTCCTCGAAGCAGGTTATAGTCGATCGCTTCCAGTGCCCTGGTTCTGTCCATAATGGCTGACAAATTACTGCTTATGCCTCCGCTTTGAATAGGAGTGGCTAAAATAATGCCGTCAGCCTCCTGAAGATTTCTGTAGACATCAGCCATATCATCTTCAATGATGCATTTCTTATTCTCCAGACAGTAATCGCAGTGCATGCATGGCTTGATGGATTTGGCCTGACATGTAAACATTTCACAGTCAAAGCCGTCCTTTTCAAGTTGGTTTAACGCATTTTTTAAAACATACTCTGTTGTATTATTTCGAGGGCTTGCACAGATACCAAAAACTTTCATGAAGATAACTTTGTAAAACAATCATTAAAAAATTTTTGAATTAAAAACAAACAATTAAGGCAAAATCAATTTAAAAATAGGATAAGATTTATAATTAAAAACCTACAAAGTATGATATGAGGATTCAAATATGAAAGTTGGTAAAGGTATTGTAAAAAAATATTCAAGAGAATACAACAGAACTCTGAAAAACGGTGAACGTAAAAAGTACACTACTGAACAAATCCAAATTACAGTGCCTAAAAATGAAGACATTTACCAAAACAAGGAAGAAGTATTGATAATCCCCCACTCAGAAATTGAAAATTTTAAAGAAATGGAAGAAGAAAATCAGGCATTGAAAGTTGCAAATTATTTATATGTTGAGGAAGTGAAAAAATTGGAAAGACAACTAGACGAAAATACTAGCACATCTGCGCTAGAGTTCCAAAGGGAAATTGAAAACTTAAAAGCCGAACTTGCTCAAAAAAATAATGATTTAACTGAGATGGAAAACAAATTCAATGCATTGCATGAAGACAACCTCAACGATTTAAAACAGGAAAATTCATTAATTAAAGACAAACACTCCAAACTGATCATCGAAAATGAAAACCTGAAAACCAAGTTTGTCAATATCAAAACCGAAAACGAAAACCTGAAAACCAAATATTCAAGCATTAAAGAAGAAAATAAAAATCTAAAAACCAAATGCTCCAATTTAAGGGAAGAACACTCTTCAATTAAGGAAAGCTACAATCAGGTAAGTTCAAAATACGATCAGTTAAAACAAGAAAATCTCAATACTAAAACCAGCTATGCTGAAATGTATGAACTTAACGAAGATTTAGAAAAAGATTATGACTCACTTCGTCTTGAATATAATGATTTAGTGGATAAATACAATGAACTAGAAGAAGAGCTATTCAATATTAAAAACACTAAATCCCGTGACGAATATATAGCCAATAAAGTTAAAGAATTTATTTTAAATAGTAAAAATTAAAGGGTTTTATAGTCATCTTGAAACTCAGGATTCCACCTTTTTAATCCAGGGATAAAAGTAGCTGTTATAGCAGTTGCATGAGTCTCAGGCAATCTATCATTTTTAGCCATCATCTCTTTAGTTTTTCTGACTATCATTTCTTCTAAAGTTATATCCGGTTCTGTATATTCTCCGTTTTGATAACAATCACAGCAAAATTCATCATTAAGGCTTCCATCTTTATTAGTTCCATAATCTTCTTTTACAATAGGCCTTCCGCAAGAATTACAAAATCCCATATTAAAAACTCCTTTTAAAAAAAAATAGTTGTAAATTAGAATAAATCTAATTTACTTATCATTCACTTCAATGTTTTCATCTTCATCCATAGCAAGTCTCATGTTGTCTGGATCTGGGTCGAAATGTTCTAAGAAGTCTTGTGCAGCTCTTCTTACATCTCTGGAACCGATAATGTATCTACCAGCAATAATGATGTTAGCACCTTTATCGATAGCTTCTTCAACATTGTTAGGTTTAATACCACCAGCAACAGCAACAAGACCTTTTTTGCCGAGGATTTCTTTAATATCTTTAATATTACCCCATTCAGTCATGTCACCAGTATCTTCACCATGTTCAGCTTTATATGATTCCATGTCAACATTCCTGTGTAATAAAACAATATCTGGTTTTAAATCATCAGGAAGTAATGCTAATTTATCAGCAAATCCTTTAACATTCATCATATCAAGTATGGAGTAGATACCTTGTTTTTGAGTTTCGTGAATTGCTTTAGCAATAGATTCGATAGTACCTAAACCTGAAATAGCAACTGCATCTGCAGTTTCATCAGCTGCCATTTTAACTTCTACACGACCAACATCTAAAGTTTTCAAGTCAGCAATAATGAATGCATCTGGACGTAAAGCTCTGATTTTTCCAATAATACCGACACCGAACTTTTTAACAAGTGGAGTTCCTGCTTCGAGAAGGATTCTGTCATTGTCTGGTAATTCAGAAATGATTCTTTCCATTGCAGCTTCATTATCAAGGTCAAGTGCAACTTGCAAGTATGGTGGTGACCAAAGTTTTTTGACTTTGAATCCCATGATTGGGTGAGTTCCACGGTCTTTTTCTGCAAGCACTTTTTCGATGGATGGGTATCCTTCCATTGCTCTTCTGATAGCTAATTTGGTTGCTCCGTAGTTGTACTGATAAATTTTTCTGTAATCTTTAGCAGAAGGATCAATGAATACACTTACGTTTATTACAATGTCTTCAACAATATCTTTTGGAATGTATCCGTCTTCTACTGCATCAGCTACTGCTCTTGCAACTGCAGTTTGTGCAGGTCCAAATATTTTGCTTGCGTCATCCAAATCACCAACAGTTACTTTAGGAATGATTAAAGTAGCTGGTTTGGTCATTAAGTTAGGTCTAATTACACTTGTTAAAGGAGTGTGTCCTACAGAAAGATTTGATAAACCATTAGCGAAAGCTTGACCAACTGGTCCTTGTTTATCACCGATTAATAAATCAACGTGTGCTAATTCAGGGCCATCTCCAATAAGAGCTTCTCCAATTCTATACATTGAGTCCATTAAATTTCCTCCGTAATATAATAACATTTTATAATATATTTTTATTTGTAAATATAATTATTGGAAGTTAATCCTTTTTGAGATATCTTTAGGTAAAGGTAATTTTCTGAAAGGTTTACCTTCACATTTTTCATTAATTTCAGCTATCAGTTCTTCAGCTGTCATGTCCACTTTCTCACCGGTTTCACGTACGGTGACCTGGAACTTGCCTGATTCAACCTCTTTGTCTCCAACGACAAAAATGTATGGGATCCATTCCTTAGCGGCATTTCTGATTTTTTTACCTACACTTTCATCCCTGTCGTCAATGTCCACACGTATGTTTGAAGCGTTGATTTTCTGATATAATTCTTCTGCAAACTCTTCATGTGCTTCTCCAACAGTGATAATTCTTGCTTGGATTGGACTTAACCAGGTAGGTAACATTGGAGCCCTTTCATTGATTTCAATAGCTGTTTTTTCAAGCATAGCGCATAAAACCCTTTCGATACTTCCTGTTGGTGAAGTGTGCAGGATTGTAGGGTTGTGCTGTTTGCCGTCTTCACCAAGGTAGGTGATGTCAAATCTTTTACCACTTTCAACGTCAATTTGAACAGTTGGGTTTTCAATTGGACGGCCTAATGCGTCAATGTTAGCCAAGTCGATTTTACATACCCAGTAGTGGTGTCTTTCCGGCAAGATTTCTAAAAGAATAGGTTTGTTGAACTTGCGAGCAATTTCATACATCCACTCTTCGTTTTCTTCAAAGAAGTCCTGAGTTGCTCTGAAAATTACTTCAAAGTCAAGATTCAGGTCTACGCCTGTTTGCATACACATGTCTGTCTGAGCTGAAAACTCATCTAATGAGGATGGCACGTCACAACAGAATGAGTGGCAGTCAGGCATGGTGAATGCCCTTAACCTTTTAAGACCAACAACTTCTCCTTTTTTCTCGTAACGGAAACTGTATCTGGTCAGTTCGAAAATTTTAGCAGGGAAGTTTTTCCAGGTCAGGTATGAATCTGACATTAATCTGAATGCACCGAAACAAGCTGCAAATCTGAGCATCAAATTCTTTTTGGTGTCTGTTCTGTATTGTCTTTCACCGAATTTGTATGCGTGCTCGTAAATTGCCTGATTGTCAAGATCATAGAAGATCGGAGTTTCGACAGGCATTGCTCCGCGCTCTACTGTCAAGTCATAAACGTAATCTGCAAGCAAATCTCTTATTAATTTTCCTTTTGGATACCATCTGAGGTTTCCTACATCGGAAGCAGGCTCATAGTCACAGATTTCCTTTTCTCTCATGATTTTAACATGAGGAGGTTCGCCTTCATCAGATGCACCACGTCCGAGCTCATAATCAACAAGCTGCTTGAACGCATGGTTTTCAAAGTTAAAGTCATCAATTTGAGTAATTTTGTCTCCTTCAAGGATTTGCCATTTGGAAGGTTTCCTTTCAACTTTTACTTCTTCCTTATCAGCGGTGATTGTTCTTGAAAGTTCGCTTAATGGGTGTCCTTTACAGGAAATTTCAAATGCCTTATACCATCCGAAAGGTACTCTTTTTACATTTAAGTTTTTAGCTAGGAGTGCTTCTTCAGTATCTTTTAGGATTTGAACAGCTACTTTTGGAGATCCTAATGAAGAAGATAAGTGAGCATAAGGATATAATACAATATTTTCTGCTTTAACTTGTTCATTAGTTTTAATAACTTCACTAACTAAGTTCTTAACGATACCTTCTGGATTATCTTCATCTTCTTTTTCAACACTTGTAAATACTACTAAAGAATCATCGAAGGAGCCTTCATGTAAAGCTTCATCGATTTCTTCGGCTACAGGTGTTTTGTTTTTTACATTATAATTTAAATAATCAGAATGGATTAATAAAATTCTCATTATACCACCATATATTATGATTTAAGTTTTAGTTTTAATATTATATAAAAATTAGGAAAAGACAAATTCAAACGAAATATTGCATGAAAAATAAGTTAATTTTAAATGATTATGGACTTCATTAAAATAGCAGTTGATGATTAAATTTTTAAATAATTGATTGGTTATGAAATTAAATCAATTGATTAAGAAAAATAGCAGTTATTGTTTTTGTAAATATACATAAAAAATAAGAATAGAATGGATTAAACCTTTCTAATTCATATATTTTCAAAATGTGCTTAAAATCAGCCCAGAAAAAAATATTGCAAAATTATTAATTTTCCCCGATAATTTAATAAAATACCGCTAATAAATACTTATATCATGAGAATTATTTTAGCAGGAACCGGCAGTGCCGTCGGAAAGACAACAATAGCCACCGGAATAATGAAGGCATTAAGTGAAAAGTATAATGTGCAACCGTTCAAAGTTGGACCGGACTACATCGATCCGTCCTACCACACATTGGCTACCGGAAATACCTCCAGAAACCTGGATTCATTTTTCATGCAACAGGGCCAGGTCAGGGATGCGTTTTTAAAAGGCATGGAAGGCAAAGACATTGCAGTTATTGAAGGAGTTAGAGGACTGTACGAAGGAATTGACTCAATCAATGACATTGGAAGTACCGCTTCTGTTGCAAAATCACTTAAAGCTCCTGTTATCCTAATCATAAATTCTCGAAGTCTGGTTAAAAGTGCCGCAGCATTGGTATTGGGCTTTAAGGCATTAGATCCTGAAATAAATATTGCTGGAGTCATTCTGAATAAAGTTAAAAACAAGGCACACTACGAGAAAACCAAGCGTTCAATTGAAGAGATTACCAATACAGAGGTCATCGGCGGAATTGTACGTGACGAAAATATCTCAATTGAACAGAGACATTTGGGACTTGTTCCTGCAGTTGAAAGGGAAAATTCATTGAAATTCATCGACATCTGGAGTGAAGTCATCAAAAATTCAATTGACCTCGACAGATTGGTTGAAATCGCAAAATCCGCTCCGAAAATCACATCAGATATTGTTCCGATTTGGAATAAGTTAAATAAACAGCCAGTTAAAATCGGAGTTGCTTTTGATGAAGTATTTAATTTTTATTATAAGGAAAATATAGAATCCTTAGAGGCAAACAACGCAAAAATCGAATATTTCTCACCACTGAAGGATGAGGGATTGCCTGATGTTGATGGACTGTACATCGGCGGAGGATATCCGGAGCTCTTTTCAAAGCAGCTGTCGAAAAATGAAAACATGCTTAAGGAAATCAAGCAGTTCCACCTGGAGGACAGGCCTATCTTTGCCGAATGCGGCGGTTTGATGTACCTTATGAATTCCATACATGATGATAAAATGGTAAGCGTATATCCCTACAAGTCAGTCCTCACAAAAAGGGTGCAGGCACTGAAATACACAATAGCCGAAGTAACCCAGGACAATATCATTTCCAAAAAGGGTGAGAAGTTCCATGGCCATGAATTCCATTATTCAAAAGTCATTGTTGATGAAAACAACATCAGACATCCTATGGCATTCAATATCCTTCGTGGAAAAGGATCATACAATAACCAGGATGGATTTATGGAAAGAAATACGCTTGCAAGTTATGTTCACACACATGTAGCAGCAATGCCTAACTTCGGAGGAAACCTTGCGATATCATCTTTAGAACTGGGAGGATAAAATGAAGCTTGAAAAACTGGATTACTTTCAGCCGTTCATTGTAGTTGTAGCCATTCTGGCATTCCTGTTGATGGGATACATCGGTTCATTCAACTACAGATTTGAGGACCCGCTGGATTTGGAAGTCATACTGACAATTGTATTTGCCTGTGCAGTCTTTACCATAGGCGCATTCATCGTGAAATACAAAATCAATGTTGAAAACACCAAGGAAATAAATTTCCTATCAGAAAAACTTCTAGTGGGCCTCGTTATTGTTGCATTAATATTGCAGGCTTTAAACCTTGTTTTAATCGGAGGCATTCCACTTTTCAACAGCGTATTGAAATCAAATGCAACAACCAACATCTGGAGAGTTGCATATCCGCTTTTCCTGATAATGATAAACGTTCTTCTTGCCAAATACTACGACAGAAAATATCTGCTTCTGGTCCTTCTCGGAGCCGTGATATTTGGTTTGAACGGATACAGGACTTCAGTTTTGGGAATCCTTGGAAGCTCATTTATAACATTATTCTACCTTGAAAAAATATCTAGAAAAGTGGGAATTGCATTTATCGCAATAATTGTCGTTGGAATAATGGCAATAGGATATATCGCATCCCAGTCAATAGCTACTCAACACTGGACATTGAATCCTGTTGAGCTTGTTTTTTACAGGGCAGCCTTCACCCTTGAAGTGTTTGAAAGAATCCTGCCGCTATCAGGAACAACACACGGACATATCCTAAGCATGATATTCTCTTCAGGAAGTCCTAGAACCTTTATCGGCCAGTACGTGCTTTCAGACAATGTATGTCTTACATCAACACTCTTCGGACCGGTATGCCTTGATTTCGGATTGATAGGCCTTACAGTTCAAATGCTGTTTATGGGAGCTTTTCTGGGAATGGTACATAAATTAAAAAAAGGAATTGGTGTTGGCATCTATTCCATAATCTTAACACACACATTGATTTGGATAGAAACCGGGCCAACAGACATCATGATTTGGTTCTTATATTTAATAGGCTTTATTTTAATATTGATAAATTTTAATTATATCAAACTAAACAAAGATTAATATAATTAAAATGATTAATGAAATAAAGAATATGAATGTTCCTTTGATAATAAAGTCTGTGTTTCTTTCTGTATAGAAAGACAAACCGTAAGACAGAAGTAAAGCTACAACCATCTCAATTAAACCACTGATACCTGCATCCATACCTAAAAGGTTTCCAAATAGATATGCAAGGGCATATGAAATAATTACAACCAAAATTATTAAGATTATCGGGTTGTTGATTAATTTAAATAGGATTGGATCGAAACCTGACCCTCTAGGAGCATCATAGTTATATAAATTTGATTGACTTGAAGAAAGTGACCCTCCGGAAGGCCTTCTAAAATTACTCAATAGGGATGACAAACCCCCACCGGAAGACCTTTGGTCATAATCCTGCCTGTACAATGAACTCTTGTAGACATTTGGATGAGCTTCTCTTCTCTGCATCAAATACTCCATATCATAGGCATCATATTCATAGTCACCGTATTCCTCTTCAAGATAAGCTGATGCGCCACCGTCATAAGGAGTATTATCCAAAGTGGTTTGTGAAGTCCTGTCCTGGTAACGTTTGGCAAGGTCAAGCAAATTGTCCCTATCGACCAGTTTAATATTTTTTCTAAGTGCATAGTTTTGTGCCTGATTAGAGAAATATGAAGAAGATACGATAGTTACTTTAGAAGCCTTTAAACTTTGCTGGACATCTTCCATTTCTTTTAAAACATCTACACCAATTTCAAAGTCTTTGTCATAGTTTTTACAAGCAACAACAACTCCAAAATCTCCAATTGTAGTTGGCAATACAGCATATATGTCTACAACTTTCTGAGAGGTTTTGAAATTCTTATAAACCTTGAAACCAGAGTCCTCCATTACTTTTGCTATAAAATTAATCAATTGTGGTTTTTCCAAGTTTCCACCCGTGTGTGTTTTTTCATAGAATATTAATATTATATTTTATAATTGAAATTATTATTAAAGTTTTTTATATCGGTGGTCAACCTAAAATTATTTAAAAAATAAAATGCCTTATTTTATATATGAAAGCATTGATAAGTAATGATGACGGAATAACAGCGTCAGGAATACTGGCTTCAAAAAAAGCGGTTGAAGATTTATGTGACACTTATGTAGTTGCTCCTGAAACACAGCAGAGTGGAATAGGGCATGCATTAACATTAACTGAACCTTTAAGGGTCAATGAACACACATTAAGAGATGGAAGTTTAGGCTATGGAGTAACAGGAACACCGACAGATGCCGTGACCCTTGCACTTTTTGAAATAATGGATGAAAAGCCAGACATAATGATTTCAGGAATCAATACCGGATATAATCTAGGCCAGGCAGAACTGACAACATCCGGAACCCTTGGAGCCGCTATTGAGGCTGCCAGTTTTGGAATTCCAACAATTGCAATTTCACAGGAAGTGACAAATGACAAAATCAAGTTTATCACAGGAGAAGTTGGAATCGATTTTGATTTTGCAGGAAAAATGCTTAAAAAATTAGCTAAAATAATATTAAAAAAAGGCTTACCTGAAGGAATTGACCTTTTGAATGTCAACATTCCAGCAAACCCTATAAATGAAGAATTTGAAGTCGTCAAACTCGGAAAGAGGATGTATTTACCAGTCATCGAAAAGCGCCTGGATCCCCGTGACAAGCCATATTACTGGATTGGTGGCGACCCCTATGATTTGGATAAGCCTGGCAGTGATGGTTATGAATTGCGTAGAGCTCAAAAAACTACAGTAACACCATTAAAAATAGATTTAACAAGTGATATGAGTTTATTAAAAGAATGGATAAGTTAAAATACTTATAAATTTAAATCTTTAAGTATTTTTTCTCTTTCTTCTCTAAGCTCGTTTAAAATCTTTTCATCTGTACATCCGTCTTTTTTTAATTGAGCTATTGTACGAGTAATAGCTTCTAAATTACTTTCTAATTGATTTATTGCCATAATAATATTTAGAACATTAAAGTATTTAAAGTTGAAATATCAATATAACAAATAGAATATTCAAGGATTTGAAAAAATGAGTCGTGAACAAGATAATGTAAACAAACTTTTTGCACAGTTTAAAAATAAGTACGTTAGTGTTGATTTAAGAGACAATAATCGCAGTGAAGGAAAAATAATTGCTATTGATAATTATTTAAATCTAGTCCTTGAAAATGAAAACGGCCTTGAAACTATCAAAGGCGGAAATGTCGTATTTGTCAGTTTAAAAGAAGACAAAAAATAGGAATTAAATATCAACTTCAATTCCTAAAATCTCTTTTTTACCGTTGTAAACATCCATCGCTATTTGAGCTGCGCCTATAGCTCCAGATTCTTTTGAAATTACTTTCAACTCATACCTGTTTTTGAAATACCTGTTGATTTCATCTTCAAAATTGAATGGCTCTGTTGCGCTTCCAATTGAACCTGTTAAAACTATACCTTCAATTTCATTTTCACAGACCACATCAAGACCCGCTATTTCCATGGCTACGGTCATTATCAATGTATCGATAGCAAGTTTCGCTTTCTCATCACCTTTTTTGTAATTTTCCAAAAGCTGATCTTTCATGTTGGCGACCTTGCCGTCAATGCCCGCTATCTTGATAGCTCCTGCATGTGAAAAGCAGTCATTTGCTGATGCACCGTTCTCGTCAATGTTTCTAATCATTTCAAGGTCTATTGGTCCATGGACAATGCCCATTGCACCAACGCAAGCATCCATAGCTCCTTTAATCTTTCCATTTTCAATTAGGATATCCACACTGTTAGATGAGATATCCGCTACAATAAAATTGGACCATCCGGTTTCCTTTACTGCATTGTATGAAATGCTAACCTTTTCGGGACTTGCCTGGTGAGAATAAGCCGCTCTAAACAATTCGTTTAAAGAAGTTGAATCCTTATGAAGACCTGGAATCATTATTGAATCAATATCCAACTGTTCAAGCTCAGAAAAAACAGATGTTCCTCCGCCGGTGACCTTGCCGGCCCCATTGATTGATAAAATTCCCCTGTCTTCCACCTTATCGGTCGGAAGAATCTTATTGATACCGTCGCCCATAGCATAGGTAATGGCCATCAATTTTACATCTTCAAAATCAACACGTTTCGCAAGTTCCTCAGTTGCTGAAACTAAACCTTTCTTACTTTCCTCTCTTCCTATTTTAAAAACATCAATAACCTTGCCTTCATCAGACATCAAACAAAAAGAGATTCCTGTAGTTCCATGGTCCATCCCGATAAACACCATGATCATCACGAAAAAAAATTTTAAAATAAAAAAAAGAAAATAAAAAGACTTAATCGTCTTTTTGTAATCCACAAGCTTTTCTTAATCTTTCACCGACAATTTCAATGTCTCTTTGATTTTGTTCAGCTCTCATTTCTTTTAAGTTAGCGCCGTCGGTAATGTTTTCATCAGCCCATTCTTTCTTGAAGGTACCGTCTTGGATTTGTTTTAATGTTTCTTTCATACCTTCTCTAGCTTCATCGGTAATGATTTTTTTACCTCTGGTTAAACCACCATATTCAGCAGTGTTACTTACATCATGCCACATTCCAGCGAAACCTTTTTCATAGATTAAGTCAACGATGAGTTTTACTTCGTGACAGGTTTCGAAGTAAGCGATTTCAGGTTGGTATCCTGCTTCAACTAAAGTGGTGAATCCTGCATTGATCAATTCAGTGATTCCACCGCATAATACGGTTTGTTCACCGAATAAGTCAGTTTCGGTTTCTTCTTTGAAAGTGGTTTCCAATACACCAGCTTTGGTTAATCCGCAAGCTTTTGCCATACCTAATGCAAGTTGTAAAGCGTCACCGGTAGCATCTTGTTGTACTGCTACTAAACCAGGGATACCGAATCCTTCTTCGTAAGTTCTTCTTACCATGGATCCTGGTCCTTTTGGTGCAAACATTACGATGTTTACGTCTTCACCAGGTTTGATTAATTCAAAGTGAATGTTGTAACCGTGAGAGAATGAAATGGTGTTTCCAGCTTCAACATAAGGTGCAATCTGTTCGTTGTATACTTTTTCTTGAATTTCATCAGGCAATAAGATGTGAATGATGTCAGCTTCTTTAGCTGCATCTTCGATGGTTTTTACAGTCATTCCATCTTCTTGAACTAAGTTCCAAGAACTACCGTTTTCTCTTACACCAACAATAACATTAGCTCCACTGTCAGCCATGTTTCTAGATTGTGCTCTTCCTTGGGAACCATATCCGATAACTGCAATGGTTTTACCTTCAAGAGCATCTGTATTTACATCTGCATCGTAATACATTTTCATTTAAAATCATCTCGTCTATAATTTAATAAAAGTTAACGATATCAATAAAATATCAATTAATAAATATGAATTTTTATATTTATAAAAGTAACTTAAAATATGAATTTTTATATACAATAATTGTAATATATAGTACACGATAATTAGTGGGTGATATTATTAAAAGATTATATTCTGTCATTGCATTCTCATTTATTTTGTTTTTATGCGCAGGAATCGTGTCCGCATCAGAAAATATTACTGATGACGGCGATATTGCAAATTTAATAGATGAATGTGAAGACAATGGAGTTGTGAAGCTTGATGAAAAAACATACGAACTGAACCCTAAAAATGAAACACATCTTCATTTAAATAAATCCGTTTCCATTGAGGGAACATCAGGAAAGACAGTTATCGATGGGAAAAATTCAACATTGTTTTTGGATGTCGAAAAGGAACCTGAGAGTGACTATAACAGAACCATAATAATTCCAAAGGACATTTATGACATCAAAAATACAGGAAAACACATCATCTTCAAAAACATTACATTTAAGGATTTGAACCTGATAAGCCGTCACAAAATGGACTTTTTAGACTGCAGATTCATAAATACAAATTTCACAAGCAAGGAATTGGACAATAGCTTTGACAATTGTATTTTTAATGAATCAAAGATTGTATTGAACCTATATGACGTGACAAACTGCAATTACTATTCAAAAGTAACAAACTGCAGTTTTTACAGTTCAAAAATTATTTCAAATGTCAATATATATGTTCATATTGTTGGAAGTTCCAGAGTTTTTGTAAAAAACAGCCTGGACCTGATTAATTCAAGCATCATCAATTCAGACCTTTCACTATCCTACTACAGCATCAACATAAGCGGCTCAGAATTCAGCAATGCTAAATTAAACGGACATTCAGATATTGTCAACATTAACGGCACATCATTCTCCAATCCTGAAATTGACCTTGGCTACACTGACATCAGTTTTGAGGAATCTGTTTTAAATAACTCCCAGCTTAAATTTCAGGCGGGATATTACGCCAAAGGATGCAATGTGGTTTTAAATGACAGTACCGTCAACAACTCCACTTTCGGATTTTATGAAAATATCGGATCCAGGCCGTCCAATCTGATAATTCAGAATTCATCCATTGAAAAGTGTGAAATTAAAACAACTGATACAAATATTAAAGCAAACAATTCCAATTTCAATAAAACAATCATGGAATTGTTTTTCTCAAATTTAAACATTTGCAATTCAGTATTTTACAATGAAGGCAACATAACCGATACAATCAAAACAATTACAGAAGAACCATATCATTCATTGGAAAATGGAACCGTGATTGAAAAGTACTATCCGTGCTTTGTGAATACATCATACACCGCTGAAAACTCATATTTCATCAACAATAGCGGAAAATACGAAATCAGCGGCGAAGACATCAATGTTGAAACCATTTACATTATAAACTTCGATGAAACAATTACATACCGCCTTAATGACAACATTACCATTAACGTGAAAGACCATAAAGGAAACCCTATTTCAAATATGAGACTATGCGTCAGAAATCCAGATAGGGGTTCAACAGTTTGGATTTTTACAGATGAAAACGGAAATGCGAATTATACCCTCGATGAAATCGGAGAATTAAATCTTGAAATATATTATGAGACTGCAAGATTAAATTTCATGCACACACAAACAAATCTCATGCAGCTCAATTTAACTGTGCATCCGATAGCATCCGACATTAAATTAATCAAAGACTTTAAGTTCAATAAATATTCAAAAATTAATAGCTTTTTAGAAGTGAAAACAGCAGGAAGCCGCAGCGGTGATTTGTCAGATTTGGCTGTCACCTTCAAAGTGTTTACTGGCAAAAGCTGCAAGACTTACACTGAAAAAACAGATTCCTCAGGAAATGTGATTTTTGAAATTCCAACAAACCTCAATGCCGGAGTTCACAAAATTCAGGTAATCATCGGTGGAGAAATCATGAAAACAACTTCAATCAGTATTCAAAAAGCCAATACCATTGTTAAAGCTCCAAAAGTGGTAAAAAAATACAAAAAATCAGGATATTTCAAGGTAAGCATTAAAAATAAGGAAACCAAAAAAATGCTTTCAAATGTTAAAGTCAAAATTAAAGTGTTTACAGGCAAAAAATTCAAGACATATGCCGTCAAGACAAATAAAAAAGGAATAGCTAAAATAAACACTAAAAAATTAAAAATAGGCAATCATAAAGTGATTATTTCATCAGGAAATAAAAACTACAGCATTTCAGGAAAAAGCCTGATAAAAATAAAAAAATAGATAGATGGTTTTAATAACCATCAACTAAAACTTTTAACTCACCTGTTACGATATCGATGATGAGGCCGTGTACAGGCACATCAGGAATCAATGGGTGATTTTTGATTTTTTCAACAACGTTTTTGACGTTTTCTTCTTCTGATTCAAATCCGCCAATCCATTCTTCAAGGTCGTATTTTGCAATATCCTCTTCCTTGATGCCTCTTGCAAGCATTTTTTCTTTTAATGCTTCTGCATCAGCACCAGCCATACCACATTCAGTGTGACCTACAACCATTACTTCTTCAGCACCAAGGTTGTATAAAGCTGCACCGATTGATCTGATTGCATCTTCACCTACAATGGAGTTTCCTGCGTTTCTAACGATTTTTGCATCTCCTCTTTTAAGACCGAGTGCCGGTTCAAAAAAGTCAATTAATCTGCAGTCCATACATGTCAAAATAGCTAATTTTTTAGCTGCATGGTGAGACATTTCTTCGCCTTCAAAGTTTTCTACGAATTCCTTGTTGTCTTTTAATACATTTTCCAATATAGTCATACTTATACTCCCCTTGACATAGCTGTCAGGCCAGTACGGGCTATTCTTTTAATGCCATAGCCCTCCAATAAAGATATGAATGCATTGATTTTCTCCTTATCCCCAGTAAGCTCAACCATCAGTGTTTCTTCAGTAACATCCAAAATGTGAGCTCTGAAAATATTAGAATATTGCATTATTTCTGCTCTTGCTTTCGCATTAGGAATATTTACCTTGACAAGGCACAATTCCCTTTTAACAGCTTTTTTAGTAATATCTTTAATCTTGATAACATCAATCAATTTATTTAATTGTTTTGTAACCTGCTCCAAACCTTTCTCATCCGCATGAACTGTAATAACCATACGTGACAAACCTTCAACTTCAGAATTTCCCACTGTGATACTGTCAATGTTGAATCCTCTTCTGTTAAACATTCCGGCAACCTTCTGCAAGACCCCCGGCTTGTCTTCAACCAGTGTGGAAATAACATGATATTTTAATGTCATTAGATCACATCCTTCTCGAGTTTGTACTCACCAATCATCTCATTTATTCCAGCTCCAGGAGGAAGCATAGGCAGCGCCTCTTCAGAGTCAATTACAATATCCAATAGAACCGGTTCATTATCTTTAATTGCTTTTGCTAAAGCGTCCTTGGTCTCTCCAGGTTCGGTGATTCTTTCTGCACTAACACCAAAACTTTCGGCAAGCTTTACAAAGTCAGGACTGTTTCCAAGCAATGTTTGGGAATGTCTTTCATTATACAGCAGGCTTTGCCATTGATATACCATACCCAATGTCCTGTTTTCCAAAACAACTGCAATGACAGGCAGGTCATATTCACGAATGGTAGCCAATTCCTGACAAACCATTAAAAATCCGCCGTCCCCATTTATTGAAACAACCGGGTCTTCCGGACATGCTATTTTTGCACCGATAGCTGCAGGGAATCCGAATCCCATTGTTCCAAGTCCTCCGGAGGATATGAATTTGCGCGGTTTTTGGGTGTCGAAGAAATGTGCCGCCCACATTTGGTTTTGACCCACATCAGTTGTCAGTATTGATTCAGGACTTAAAGCCTCTGAAATTTCTTTTATAACAGTCTGCGGTTTTAAAGGAACATCATCATAGGTAACGCGAGGACGTAACTCAATTTTTTTTGCCTTAATCATGTCAGCCCAATCGTTAACTTCCGCTGACGGATTATAACCGTTTAAAACTTCATTCAATGAAGATAAAATATTGCGGGCATCCCCTACAATAGGCAGGTCAACATCGACGTTTTTACCAATTTCTGCAGGATCTATATCAATGTGAATTACTTTTGTTTCAGGAACAAAGCTGTCAAGTCTTCCTGTTGTCCTGTCTGAGAACCTTACACCAATTGCAATTAATAAATCAGATTCGTTAATGTAATCGTTGGAAACCTTTCTTCCGTGCATACCAAGCATGCCCAATGCCAAATCGTCAGTTTCATCGAATGCACCTTTTCCTAAAAGTGAAGTCATTACCGGAGCATTAATAGTTTTTGCTAATTTTGTTAGCTCACAGCATGCATTTGATATAATTACACCGGCTCCAGCCAATATTAAAGGTTTTTTGGCTTCTTTTATTAAATCGCGAGCCTTTTTGACTTGTCTTATGTTTCCTTTAATTGTCGGATTGTAACCCGGTGTTTCTATTAAAGTGTCATCGAATTTGGTTAAATCCCCTTCCTGAACTTCCTTTGGAACATCGATTAAAACAGGACCAGGCCTTCCTGTTGAAGCTATTTCAAAACTGGTTTTAATCATTGAAGGTATTAAGTCAGGGTCTTTAGGTTGGAAACTATGTTTTACAATAGGCATTGTAATTCCAATAATGTCCGCTTCCTGAAATGCATCGTTTCCAATTAAATGAGTAGGAACTTGACCAGTAATTGCCACAATTGGAGAAGAATCCATAAAAGCTGTTCCTATACCAGTTACAAGATTGGTTGCTCCAGGACCGGAAGTAGCCAAACACACACCCACACGACCAGATGCCCTTGCATAACCGTCAGCTGCATGAGCTGCGCACTGTTCGTGTCTTACAAGTATATGATCAATGTCTGCATCATATAACATGTCATAGAATGGTATGGTCTGTCCGCCAGGATAACCAAATATTGTCTTGACCCCCATATTTTTGAGGGATTCTATTATCGCTTCTCCGCCTCTCATTGTAATAACCTTTTTATATATTATAAGATTACTTATGAATACAAAAATATATATAATTATTGAAAAAATATTAATGTACTAAACATGTGAGGATATTATGGAATTAACAAAATACATTTGTCACAGAATTCCCGAGAGAAGCTTTTTCATAAAGGGCCATCAGTTCCCTGTTTGTGCCAGATGCACCGGATTTTATACAGGACTGGTTGTGTTTCTGGTTTGGAACCACTTCTTTAGGCTTAACCATGACATTGTAACACTGTTGATTTCAATGATATTGATGATTCCAGTCGCAATTGATGGTTTTACACAATATTTCGGTCCAAGAGAAAGCACAAATACATTAAGATTCGTCACAGGCTTTATTGGAGGAATCGGTTTAATAATATTTTTAAAAATAATAATTAGAGGGATTTTAAATGTTCTGTTATAAGTGTGGAGAAGAAAATCCGGATGAAGCTAAATACTGCAGAAATTGTGGAGCACTTCTAAAAAAAGAGGAAACAGCCAAAAAAGTGGAAGTTCTTGAAACTCGAAATAATCATCAAAACAACAATCAGCAGCAAAGAACCACAACCACCACTACAACAAGCAGCACATCATCTAAAAGCAGCGACAGCTCCGCATGGATCGGATGCTGCTGCGTGGGTTTGATTGTTGTGTTTATATTATCCGCACTGTTCAGCGGAATTTAAAAAAAAGAGATTGGAGTAAAACTCTAATCTTTCATGTAATAATATAAAACAGCCTTTTGGGCGTGCATTCTGTTTTCAGCCTCGTCATAGATTACGGATTGAGGTCCGTCAATGACTTCGCTGGTTACTTCCTGACCTCTGATTGCAGGAAGACAATGCAGGAATATTGCTCCATCATTAGCTAGACTCATTAAATCATTATTAACCTGGAATGGTGCGAAATCTCTTTCTCTTTTAGCCTTTTCAGCCTCATCACCCATACTTACCCAGACATCGGTAAATACTGCATCAACATTTTCCAGCGCTACGCCGATATCATCGGTAATGGTTATTACAGTACCGTTTTCTTCTGCATATTCTTCTGCGGTTTTTAGGATGTTTTCATCAGGCTCATATCCTTTAGGACAGGCTAAAGACATGTCCATGCCAAGCAATGGAGCAATTAATAAAAGGGAATTGGATACATTATTTCCATCACCGACAAAACAGATTTTTTTGCCTTCCCAATCGCCTAAATGTTCTTTTATTGTTAACATGTCGGCAAGGGCTTGACAAGGGTGTTCCAAATCTGTTAGACCATTGATAACAGGTACGTCAGAATGTTTAGCCAGCTCCTCTACATCCGAATGCTTGATTGCACGAATCATTATTCCATCAACGAAACGGCTTAAAACTTTTGCGGTGTCTGAAATCGGCTCCCCTCTACCCATCTGCAAATCATTGGAGGATAAAAATATTGCTCTTCCGCCCAACTGATACATTCCAACATCAAAAGAAACTCTGGTTCTGGTTGATGACTTTTGGAAAATCATTGCTAATGTCTTGCCTTCGAGAGGTTTGTCTTCAACTTCACCCGCTTTGATCTTACTGGCCAAATCCAGAATGTATTTAACATCATCTTTGATATCTGTTACTGACAATAAACTACCCATTATAATCCCCTTAATTAGTATAAAAAAAAATATTTGTAAAAGATATATATTAAAGGTTTCTATGAATTCCTGTAATTATGCCATATATCCATTATGGTAGATATTACCGGAATCAATAGGAACAGGTAAATGAAATTGCTTGATACATTGAAATCCAACAGATTTACAATGACTGTCAGACCCATGATGGTTCCCATGGTAAGCAAAACATGCCCTCTTTCTTTTTTTGTAGGTTGAACTTCCATAAAACCCTTTTTTGTTGCATAGACATACATCAGCAGGAATGAGATTATCGCAAGCAGGATGTTTACTCCAAATACTACCTCTGATGCGAAAAATTCAGAATATTCCCCTATCAATGAAGTTGAAAACGGAATGAATGATAAACAAATCAGGAACAGAATATTCATCCACAGATAAGGTATATTCAGATTTTTAATCTTCATATACTCATGGTGATAAATCCAAAATGAACTTATGATGACAAAACCTACTATTGTAACCCCTATTGTCGGAAGCATAGACATGAATGCTGATAAAAAACTGCCATAGGAATTATCAACCAACTCAGGAATGGCAATACCAAATACCAGAAGGGTCATGACCATTCCGAAAATGCCGTCACTGAGACCCATAAGTCTTCCGGGATCAATGCCTATATCTCTTTCAAATGCCTCCCTAACACGGCCAAAAAAACCCTCCGAACTTGAAGAAGAAACGTTTTCAGAATCAGCATTAATTAAAAGCGGCGCATTAATCTGAATGTCACCATTAGAGTATTTTTCATGCAAAAACTCTTTCAGCTCCGCTAAGGTTTCCTCATCCCAGTCATCCTTAATTGCGTCGACATGCTCCTTGATTTTTAGAAGTTTTGCATATCTCTCTTCAATCTCATCATCATTCATAATATCAAAAAAAGAAAAAGAAATTTAGTTTAAAATTTCTTTCATGTGTTCAACACGCTTGTTTACAAGGTCTTTGGTACCTACATCGCTTCTGTGGTAAACATTACCCTTGACAAATTCGCATGCCTTTTCAGCTATTTTTTCAGCCTCTTCAATGGATTCTCCGCTGGCTACAATACCCAATGCCCTTGAACCGGACAGGTGAATTCCATCTTCTTCGGCAGATACTGCTGCATAGAATACTTTAGCGCCCATATCCTCAATAGCTTCCTCATCAACTTCAATAAGTTCGCCGGCATGTTCGGTTTCAGGATAACCGTCAGGCACGATGTATTTGCAGACACTGGCCTTGTCTTCAAATTCCACTTCACCTAAGGTTCCATCAACAATGTCCTGACATACGTCAGCCAATGGAGTTTTTAAAAGCGGCAATACGTTCATAGCTTCAGGGTCACCGAATCTTGCATTGTATTCAATGATTTTTGGTCCGTCAGCGGTGAGCATGAACTGACCGTATAAGATTCCTTTGTATGGTTCAGCCTCTTCAGCAATAGCCTTAACTGTGGCTTTCATGATTTCCACTGCAGCATCATAATCGTCCTGAGTCAGGAAAGGCAGTAATCCACCGACATCAGAGTATGATCCCATACCTCCGGTGATAGCTCCAACATCCCCTTCAAATGCGTGGGGATGGTCCTGTGCTGCAGGCATTGGTGCCAAGTGTTCACCGTCACAGAATGCCTGGATGGTAAATTCTTCACCAATCAACCTTTCTTCAATGATTACCTGAGCAAATCCTCCCATTACATTGTCAATTACTTCACAGGAGTATTCCTTTGCTTCCTCATTGTCCTTCAAGTGGTCTCCGACAATTTTTACTCCTTTACCGCCTGTCAATCCAACAGGTTTTACTACAACATCCCTGTCAAATTCATCTAAAAATGCAGAGACATCATCTGAATTGTCAAATACTTTGTAGACCAGTGATCCTTCAATTTCATAGTCTTCAAAGAGTTTCCTCATGAATGATTTGTCAGTTTCAATTCTTGCTGCACTTTGGGTCGGTCCAACACATTTGATTCCATTCCTTTGAAGCTCATCAACTATTCCTTTTCCAAGGGGTGCTTCAGGACCGATAAATGCAATGTCAATGTCATTTTCAACAGCATATTCGGCTACTTTTTCAACTTCGCCTTCATCGCCCTGTTTGAATTCAGCAATTTTGCTCATACCAGGGTTAATTTTACTCATGTAAACGTATAACTCAACATCATCTTTTAAAGCATCGGCTATTGCATTTTCACGAGCACCAGTTCCAACAACTAAAACCTTCATAATAAATTCTCCTTATGATAAAACTATATTGTTAAAAATATTTATAAATTACCTAATAGAAAAAAATGTTTAAAGTTATTTAAAAAACCTATATACTATTAAATACATACTAACAATCATTGGTGATTTTATGAATAGAAACATTATAATAGTCCTTATAGTTATAGTTCTAATAATTCTTGGAGGACTTGTGGCATTTTCTCTAAATACCGCAAAAGAAGATACGCAAATTACTTTTTCAGGCAATACCAGCCTGAAGAATGGAGATTCAGTAGATTTTATTCTAAAAGATGCAAAAGGAAATGCGCTTGCAAATCAGAATGTGACCATTCTATTTGAAGGCAACGGAGATGTTGAAAGATACTCAATCATTACAGACGACCAGGGAAGAGGAAGTCTGGTTTTAAATGATGAGGATTCAGGCAACTATACCATAACCGTCAGCTTTGCAGAAAATGATAAATACAACGGATGTTCCGCAACTCAAAAGATAACTCTTGGTGAAGTAAGCCAAACAACCAGTGATTACAGCGCAAGCAGTTACGACAGCTCCAGCTACTCCACCGATACCAGTTCATCTTCATCATCCGATTCACAATTGACTTATGACAGTGAACTGAATGTAAACTATGATTCAAACGGAAGAGTTGTCGGCGGACAGAATGACGGTGCAAGTTACGAAGACATTAAGAACAACCATCCTCAAATCGGTGAGGACGGCGGACTAGAATAACCATTTACGATTAATCAGAACACTGATTAATCACAATTTTTCTTTTTTTAAAACTAAAAAATGTACAAAAAACTTTCCTTTTTTTTATAAAAAATAGATAAAATATATAACCTACTTATTTTAGAAAAGAAATAAAGGAGGTAAGATAATGAACAAAAATATTATTATTGCAATTTTAGTCGTTATCATCATAGCTGCAGTTGCCGCTTTCGCATTAGGCCAACCGGCTACAACCGATGGTAAACTAAATACTCAAATCAATTTTTTAAGTCAAAACAACTTAAAGAATGGAGATCAAATTCAATTCGAACTTAAAGATGCACAAGGACAGGCTGTTGCAGGTCAAGTAGTGAACATTACCTACAACAACGAAAAATATTCCGTAGTTACCGACAATTCAGGTAAAGCGTTCCTTACAATAGCAGGTGAAGCAGCAGGACAATACGACGTGACTGTTGATTACAAAGGAAATGACAAATATAACGGATGTACCGCTAAAACAACTGTAACTGTAGAAGAAGGTACTTCCAGTGCTGCAGCAAATTCAACCGCTAACGCTACCGCAAGTACCGCTGCATACAATAATGCTACCTCAACCGGACAAGCACAACAATCAACATCATCCCAATCCTATTATGATGCTGAATTGAATGAATACTACGATGCAAACGGTAAAATTATCGGCGGACAAAATGATGGTGCTAGCATCTACGATATTAGAAACAATCCGCCACAAATTGATGAACAAGGTAATTTAGTATAGATTAATCAAATTACTGATTAATCAACTTTTTTTCTTTTTTTAATATCATTCAATGGAAAATATTATATACAAACACTTGCATATACAAGTGTATAATTGCATATGCAAGAGAGGTTAATTATGGAGAAAAATTCAAACATTGAAATGATAACAGGGGACCCTAAAAAGGCCATCAACAAATTGTCAATCCCAATTATTGCAAGTATGTTTCTGATTTTTGCAAACAACATCATCGACAGTATTTGGGTTGCAGGACTGGGTGCAGAGCCATTGGCAGCACTCGGATACATTACACCGCTTTTCATGGTTCTGATTGGAATCGGAAACGGTATCGGAGCCGGTGGTAACTCACTGATTTCACGCTACATCGGAGCAGAAGATACCTCATCAGCAAACAATGCGGCAATACACAACCTGATTTTGGGAATAATTCTCTCAATAGCAGTGTCAATAATATTGCTGGTATTTCTGGAGCCTTTGCTTAAGGTGATGGGTGCAACCAGTGTCTTAAGCTATGCCATGGAATATGGAATAATCATATTTTCATTTTCATTTGCAATGCTTCTGCCTCCAATATTCGGAGGGGCTTTCAGGGCTGAAGGAGACGTAAAAAGGGCAACACTTCCGATAGCAATCACAGCAATAATAAACATGTGCATAGACCCGATATTCATCTACACATTCGGACTCGGAGTTGCAGGTGCGGCATGGGCAACAGTTCTGGCACACATCCTTTCAATTGTTGCAATGCTTTACTGGATGCTGATTAAGAAGGACACCTACCTTAAATACGGAAGGGAATACTTCCACAACAACTTAAGCATGTACAAGGACATCCTTGTTGTAGGTATCCCCGCAAGTTTAGAGCAGTTAATACTGTCAGCTCTAACCATTGTCGTCAATTTCATGCTAACACTCGTTTCAGGACCTGTTGCAGTTGCAGTTTATACTGCAGGTTGGAGAATTATTAACTTGGGAATGCTTCCGGCAATAGGGGTCGGTACCGCATCAATTTCAGTTGCGGGAGTTGCATTCGGAGCAAGAAAATATGAAAACCTGAGGGTTACAGCAAGATATGCTGTAAAAATAGCTCTTATTGCTTCAATAATTGTGTGCATCATCTTGAATGTATTTGCAAATCAAATCGCATTCGTGTTCTCATATTCAGAAAGCAGCGCACAATTGGAGCCACTGATTGCAAGCTTCATCCAGATTATGTGCCTGTTTATCCTGTATGTGCCGTTCGGTGCAAGTGCAGGTAATGTTTTCCAGGGAGTTGGAAAAGGGTCAATTTCATTCATACTGACAGCATTCAGAGAGTTCGTGCTGGTGCTGATTTTTGCATATGTACTCGGATTTGTCTTCCACATGGGAGAAACCGGAATATACTACGGAATGCTTCTGGGCGGAGGAATCGGATCCCTGATATGTTATGCATGTATCGAGCTATACATCAACAGACTCATAAGAGGTAGGGACCATGGCGTTTGATAAGGATGTTCCGACAGCACCGTTCATCTCCATAATCTACAGGGAACATGCAAAATTCATAAACGACATCGTAAAGGAGGAAGGCTTGAGCTTTGGCCTACATCCACTTCTAATAAAGATATACAAAAATGAAGGGATAAGTCAGGAGCAGCTGGCAGAAGCGTTCCATTTGAATGAAAGCACAATAACAAGAAACCTTAAAAAACTTGAAGACAAAGGATTCATCGAAAGAATAAAGGACAAACGAAAAAAGATAATCAGAGTGACTGAAAAAGGCAAAAAAGGCGCCCGGAAAGTAATGGACTACGATGAAAAATGGGACGAAATACTTAAAGAAAGCATAACCGATGAGGAATACGATAATTTCATAAAAACGCTTAGAAAAATCAGCGAGGAATTGATATGAACCAAACTATAGAAGACTTAAAGACAAGAAGAAGCATCAGAAAATTCAAGGACGAACAGATAACTGACGAAGAGTTGAAAACAATTTTGGAAGCGGGAACATACGCCCCTACAGGCAGAGGTCTGCAATCCCCAAAAATAGTTGTTATTCAAAACCCTGAAACAATCAAGGAATTTTCAGACTGGAACAGAGGATATTTCCCTGTTGAAATGCCTGAAGATATGGATCCGTTTTACGGCGGAAAAACTCTTTTAATCGTTTTGGCAGACAGTGAAGTGCCAACTTATGTTGAAGATGGTGCAAGCGTGCTTTCAGTGCTTGTAAATGCCGCTCATGCAGTCGGTGTGGGATCATGCTGGATTCACAGGGCACGTGAGGAATTTTCATCCGAAAAAGGAAAAGAACTATTGAAAGAATGGGGAATTCCTGAAAGCTATGAGGGAATCGGCCATGTAGTATTAGGATATCCTGATATGGAAACACCAGAACCATTGCCTAGAAAAGAAGATTACATTCACTATGTGGATTAAATCTTCATTTTTTCTCTTTTTTGTAATGTTTTTTGAATGATGATATGAGTATGTTTTGAGATATTAACTATATGCTATGTCATCTCTAAAAATATCTAGTAAAATATCCTTTTTTCTTCCTTTAGAAATAATTTTACTGAAGTATGCTTTATTTGAAAGAGGAATCAAGTGCCCCACTGAATAATACTCCCTTTCACCTGTTGTTGGTTCATATAATGAAGTATCATAACCTAAGTTTGCAGCCTTGTCAACTATATTGAATGAAAATTCGGCAAATTGAGATTCGTCAATTAACTCTTTATTATACAATCGACGGATTAAATCATTGTGGTCCAATTGAAATAGCTGTTCACATTTAATTATATCCTCAATAGTCCAATCATCAATATTATTTGATTCAATGAAATCGTTTAAAGCCAAATCACTCATTAAAAAATTAGATGCAAATTCATCAGCTTTCTTCTCAATTTCGTCTTTGAACCCATCCGAACAGATGAAAAAATTCTCATCATTGTCCAACAGGTGATATAATTCATGAGCTAATGTGAAGTTTTGACGTCCTTTGGAATGGGAAGAATTAACCAATATAATTGAATCAATCTCATCCTTAAAACAGCACCCACTCACACTTCTTTTCATTGGAAACCACACTATTGTCAAGTTTGGAATCTTTTGGGGAAGCAAATTAAAAATATCTATTGGACAATATTCATCAAGCCCAAACTTCCTTTTTAGATTAATATTTAATTTTGGCCTTTGAACGGCATTATTTCCTTCATCTTCTCTTCTTAAAACGCTTAGATGGTATGTTAGCTGATTGATTTTAGCAATTACTTCCAAATCAATATCCTTTCCTGATTTAAATGCAATTTTTTGTTTCTTGTATTCATCAGTTTTTCCCAAAAGGTAATCGGGAGTGCAATTGTACAGATATAGAATTTTATCCAACAATGTCAAATTCAATTTTCTCTTGTCGTTTTCTATTTTGGAAAGGTTGCTCTGGTCAATTTCTAAATATTCAGCAAGCTGCCTTTGCGAATAGCCGTTTTCCTCTCTTAATCTCTTCAGTCTGGAACCAACAGTACTCATGAAAAATCACCTCTTCACGTGTAGAGTATAGTTTGTCATCAAAATTATTTAAATATTTCCAATATTTGAGGTCAATATTCAATTGTGAAAAATTAAAAAATATTAAAATAATTTAAAAATAGTTAAACATTGATAAAAATAATATTTAATCCAAAATATGTATTATAAAATTAAATTAAATAAAATAAAGTATTAAAAATTATTATATTAAGTAAAAATCAGATAAAATAAGTTATTCCAAAAAAGAATTTAAAGATGAGTTAACAACTCATCTACATTTTTTCAGGTGCTGATACACCTAAAATATCTAAAGCGTTTTTAATTGTAGTTTTAGCTCTGTCAACCAAAATCAATCTGGTATCTTCAACATCGGAACCTATAACCTGTTCGGATTTGTAGAACTTGTTGAAGGAACCTGCTAAATCTTGACAGTATTGTGTGATGTTGTGAACCCTTTTCTTGTTGGCACAGTCCTCAACAACCTGTGGGAATTTAGCTATTTGCCTGATTAGGTCCTGTTCGGCTTCATCAGGAGTCCAGTCGTCAGCAACTTCCAAAGAGCTGATGTCCTTACCTGATTTTTGAAGCAATTTGTTTGCCCTTGCATGAGCGTACTGGATGGATGCGCAACCTCTTTCAAAGCTTAATGCCTCATCCCATTTGAATGTCAGGTGTTTTTCAGGGGAGAGTTTTGCAATGAAGAATCTGATAGCTCCGACACCAATCTCTTCAGCCATAGGTGCGATTTCCTCTTCGGACAGGTCAGGGTTTCTTGACTTGATTTCATCATGAGCCCTGAGGACAGCTTCATCGATTAACTCGTCAACTGATACGAATTTTCCTTTACGGGTGGACATTGAACCTTCAGGAAGTGTGATGAATTCATAGAATATTACTTCAGGAGCTTCCTGTCTGAATATTTCTTCAAAGATAACCTTAATCTGTTTTGCAGCTAATTTGTGGTCTGAACCAAGGATATCGAGTACTGTGTCACCTAAGGTAGCTTTGTACTTGTGGTATGCAAGGTCACGGGTGGAGTAAAGTGATGTTCCGTTGGACCTTCTGAGCACGAATTCCTTTTCAATGTTGAAATCGGTCAAGTCAATGTACAGTACATCGTTTTCCCTTGTAAATCCTTCCCTTTGGATGTAGTTTACAAGACCGTCGACTTCACCGTTTCTGACGAATTGTCCTTCCCATACGAAATCGTCATGCTTGATGTTCATTCTTAAAAGGGATTCCTTCATTCCTGAAATACATTTTGAAACGACATCTTCAAAGACCTTGTTGAGCTCTTCGTCAGATCCTTCCTCATATTTTTGAATCAATTCATCAACTTTAGCGTTTAAAGCCTCATCTTCCTCTACAGCCTTGTTTGCATCGAAGTATAATTTACCAATCTTGTGGTCAATCTTGTCACCTTCATAGTCTTCAATCTTAAGGCCGCATTCGGTTATTCCGCACACGATGATTGCAATCTGTCTTCCCATATCGTTTACGTAATATTGGGTGATTACATCTCTTCCTGCAAGTTTGAGGAGTCTTGAAAGGGAATCTCCGAAAATGGAGTTTCTGATGTGTCCGATGTGAAGCGGACCGTTAGGGTTAGCTGAAGTGTGCTCCAATACGATTTTTTCGTCGTATGCAGGAAGCTGACCATAGTTTTCATCCACCTTTTCAAGAAGCATTTTTGAGAACTTATTGTAATCGATAAAGAAATTCACGTAAGGTCCGAAGTTTTGGACTTTGGTGAAGATTTCCGGAACTTCAATCTTTTCAACTAAATCCTTTGCGACTTCCGGAGGGGAGGTTCTCAATTTTTTAGTGAGAGCGAAGGCAATGGTACTTGCCAAATCTCCCAAATCTGGATTTGGAGGGAATTCCAATTTGAAATCCCTGTCAATTTCTACATCATATTGATCTAAAGCCTTGTTTATAGCTTCAATCGCCTGTTTTTCAATTTCAAAATACATTAACTCACCTTAATAATTATAATCCTCTTAACCAGAGGGACAGATAACCAACTTTTGGAATGATGACCAAATTATCGCCGAATGTAACGACCTTTTCTGTTATTTGGTCTGCTTTAACATAATACGGATCAGGAGAACCGTTATTGTCCCCTTTTATTACATACATCGTGGTTCCATTGATGTCAACAATATTGATGACTCTGTGAATTACCGGCTGGTTATACCATGCGGCGTCATAAACGACCACATCTCCGACCTTGACATCCTTAGGGTCGAATTCATGTATTCCCAGAAAATCCGCCTTTTCTACAAGGACAATATCTCCCCTGTAGAATGCAGGTTCCATACTTCCTGAAACGACGACGTTCAAATGCTGAGCGGCTATCAGAACAATCACTAGAATGACTATGTATGATGCCACTTCCTTAAAGTCTATTTCCATTGTATTACCTTCTTCTTTTCTTGAATGCCTCACCGAGTGCAATTTCTATTGCATCTGAGGTCTTTTGAATGTCCTCCATTGTGTGTGCGTTTGAAATGAAATTGCATTCAAACTGGGACGGAGGGATAAATATTCCCTGTTTGAGCAGGGACTTGAAGTATCTTAAGAATTGTCTTCTGTCTGATTCCTGTGCATCAGCGTAATTGTATACCGGTGCAGGGTTGAAGTAAATCTGAAACATTGATGCAAGCCCGACAGGTTGGATGTTGTATTCCTCATCTTCGATGATGGATTGTATGTTTCCTCTAAGGAAATTACCTTTTCTTTCAAGCTCCTTGTAAAATGCATCATCGAGCTGTGTCAATGTTGAAATACCGGCCTGTACAGATACAGGGTTTCCTGAAAATGTACCTGCCTGATAGACAGGACCTTGAGGTGCAATCATTTCCATGATTTCCCTTTTACCGCAGAACGCACCCATAGGAAGACCTCCACCAACGATTTTACCTAAGGTTGTGAGGTCCGGAGTTACTCCATAGTATTCCTGAGCTCCACCTCTGGATGCTCTAAAACCTGTAATCACTTCATCAAAAATTAAAACTATATCATTTTCTTCAGTTATCTTTCTTATAAATTCCAAAAATCCTGGTTTAGGTTCAATACAGCCTACATTGCCCATAACAACTTCCATGATGATACATGCAATGTTTTCGCCTTCTTTTTCTATCAATTCAGCCAGGGCCTCTTCATCGTTGAACGGCACTGACAATGTATTTTTGGTTGTGTCGACCGGAATGCCCGCACTGTCAGGAAGTGTTGCAGCTCCGGAACCGCCCTTAACCAGCACATAATCGTGAGCTCCGTGGTAAGCGCCTTCAAACTTGACTATCTTGTCCCTTCCGGTGTAACCTCTTGCAAGCCTGATTGCACTCATTGTGGCTTCAGTTCCACTATTACAAAATCTCACCATCTCGGCGGAAGGGATTCTGTCGACAACTTCCCGAGCAAGTTTTATTTCGTTTTCTGTTGGAGTTCCGTAGGCAGTGCCGATGGTCAGCTGGTTGGAAACTTCCCTTACGACTTTAGGGTCGGCATGACCTAGAATTAAAGGTCCGTAAGCCAGACAGTGGTCGATGTAGGTTTTTCCGTCAACATCTGTAAGTTTGGATCCTCCTGCGCTTTTAACGAAAAACGGATAAGGCTTGAAAGCACGTACAGGAGAGTTTACTCCACCTGGAAAATAATTTTTAGATTCATTGAACAATTCTTCAGAATACATTATATCACACTATAAATGTTGGATTAATGAATTTACGCAAGCAACAGCAATCGGTGTTCCGCCTTTAGGCCCTTCAACAATGATGTTGGGAATATCGGAATTGTGCAGCGCCTCTTTTGAATCGGCTGCTCCTACAAAACCAACAGGAACTCCTACAATTGCCTTTAAGTTCATTTCGCCTTTTTGGTATAAATCCATAGCTTCAAAAACAGCAGTTGGAGCATTACCAGAAACAACGATTCCTTCAAAGTCGTTTGCCGCAGCATATCTCATTGCAGCCGCAGCCCTTGTGATTTGCTCTTCTTTGGCAATCCTAATTACTTCCTCATTTCTGATATAGCACTCAACTTCCCCTTCATATCTTGTAATCCCATATTTAACCATGTTGATATCGGTTAAAATGGTTTCCTTATTTTTTAGGGAATCCATAGCTGCATCTACAAAATCAGGGCTTATTTTAACTAATTTTGCATATTCAGGATCAGCTGTGGAGTGAACAATCCTCTCAACAATGTCTCTTTCGGCAGGATTTAAATCTTTGACATCATCTCCAATAAGGCCACGGATTATTTCCCTACTTTTGTTGGCAATATCCAGGCCTTGCTTAGTTGATGCACCCATGAACATTTTGTCTGTCATAAGATAATTTTTAAATTATATATATGTTAAATATTTTGTTTTTGAAAAAAATTCGCGAATTCTTTTATATTGAAGGTGAAATGATTTTTCAGATTTTAAAAAAAAGCATTGCATAACAGTCAATATCTATATTGCAGGAAAAAAGCCCTGCAACATGACCGTTAGATATTGAAAACTTTAATTAACTTATGATTGGAATCAAAAAATCACGACGATTTGGATAGTGGTTTAAAGCAAAAAGTGGTTAATAATTTTGATATTTTTACATGTAACCCATAATTATATCAATCGCATTTGACATTAACATCAAGGATTATTATTTTTTAAGTTGATTTAAAATGTGGATATACATCAAACTGTGGAATTTTACTTGAAAAAAAGAAAAAGTTAGTGAGATGGTTAGTCTCACTTTATTTGATTGTTATTTTTACGGATTTGCTTGCTGATTTGTAAGTGTCGTCACCGGCAAAGCTTACTTTAGCAGTGTATTTGCCTTTCTTAGTCAATTTAATGCTGAAAGTAGCCTGACCTTTAGCGTTGATTTTAGCGGTGTAGGTCTTGCCGTTCAATTTCATAGTCACTTTCTTACCGGACTTGAGGTAAGTCTTACCGTCAGCGGAAGATCCTTTGATGGTTTTTAAAGTAACTGTGTATTTTTTGGTTTTGGCAGTTGCCTTATATGACTTAGCAGCAGCACTGATAGTAATAGGTTTCTTGTTCACATGTATCATAGCAGATACGAATGTAGCGTTGTGTGTTTCATTACCCAGGAATACGAATGCACAGGTGTAATCGTTAGCCTTTTGAAGGTTAATCTGAAGGCTGGCTACACCGGAAACATTATCAGTGGTTTTATTGTGAACGTAACCGTTAATACCGAACTGGACCAAAGCGCCGGTGATAGGATTTCCATTGGCATCTGTTAAAAGAGCATTGAAGTAAGCTCCTCTTTCACCAGCCTTATAATCAACAGCATAAACATCCAAAGCAAAACCGCTAGTCACATTGAACTGAGTTCCAACTCTAACACTGGTAGGAGCAACATCCTTCATAGTAATTGAAGCGTTTACAGGATCAGCACCCTCATTACCGGCAAATAAGATATCCAAAACAGCATTAGGAGCAGCTTGAACTTTGAAAGCACCGTTTGCATCAGTAGTGACATTGGTAGCGTTTTCTCCGTTTAAAGTGTATGTGATTACAGCGTTAGCGATAGGATTGCCCTCATCGTCAACCAGAGTACCATTAACAGCCAAATCGGACTCAATAGTGTCGAAGTTTATGAAAGACTTGGTTGTTTTGCCCGCATTTGTGAAAGTCATATTGTACTCTGTATCGAAGTAATCAATGGTTCCATTGAAGAGAATTGTTAAAACACCGTTCTTAATACCTTTAACAGTGAACACACCGTTTTCATCAGTGGTTACGTTAGCAATATTTTCACCGCCGACTATGGAAGAGATAGTAGCGTTAGCAATAGGATTGCCTACAATGTCAACCAAAACACCAACAATACCCAAATCACCGGAGAGTCCGGTTATTGTGATAACAGAAGGAGTTCTGTAATCCATAGGATCAGCAGCAACGAAAGGATACATAGCTTCACTTTCATTGAAGATTACGTTTTTCTCATCATCAGTAGTAAACAAGTAACCGACAGGACCGAAAACAACAGCATAATCAAGAGCACCATTGTTATCAGCATAATCAGTTCTGATAGGAGCGTTTCCTAAGTAAGTAGTAGAGTTTTCGCCGTCAGTAACGTTTTTAATTATAGTTTGTTCGTCTTCAGAATATAATGTAATCCAAGTTTCTGGAGCGAATGAAGGATCCTGATTTTTAGGACAGTTTACATAATAAACAACAGGTGCTGAATTATTTCCCCAGTAATTGTCATTAAAAATACAATTAGGATGTGGACAATCACCACGGTTGTATCTATCAATAGCAGGAGCCGTATTAATAAATGCAGAGTTAGAAATCACAAATATTGAATTTAAACCATCGGTATACTCAAGATTTGTAGTCTGAGATTGTGCAATCATACTAATATTATTAAATACACATCCATCAAATGTGAAGTTTAACAATCCATAAGTATTGACACACCAAATATATCTGAAGTTAGTAAATGAAGAATTGTAAACTGTTATATTTTTTCCACCACTACCATATAAATATCCAAATGCAGCTAATTGATTACCTGCTCCATAACCTGACATGGATTCATATACTGGAGAACCATAGTTATTTATAACAGTTACATTATTCATATAAACATTAGATGAAATTACTGCAACAGCAGGATTATATGTGGAATCTGCTTCACCAATACCCCACTCTACTAAAGACTCATTATTACAATCATTGGAGATTAAAGTATTCTCAATTATACATTTAACTCCTGAAACTAATGTGAATTGATAGCCTGTAATAATATCCTTAATCACAGAGTTATTTATAACAACATTACTGCCAATACTACCTGTAGATGATGTAATCAATGAATTATTAATGTATAAAAGACCAGAAGAACCTATTAATCCTTTATTTTTACTAAATACGGAGTTATCAACTAAAATATTACCTTCACCGTGAATATTTGAAGTAAATTTAGTAATATTAACTGTATCTAAACATAAATTAGCATCTGAATCAACATAAATCGGATTGATTTTAGTATCCTCACCAGTAGCAGCCATATTCATAATAGTCATGTTTGAGAATACAACTTTATTTTTACCCATTGTTATTCTAGCAAAGGATGAAGTACCATTACCATCAATTATTGTTTTATCCATGCCTTCACCGGTTAAAGTAAGATTATTCATAGATGAAAGTATTAATCCGGTGTTTAAATCACCAGTGTAAGTACCTTCCATAATATGGATAACAATATTACGGCAATTTTTAGTTGCTTCGCCAACAGCATAGGAAATTGAATTGAATGGATTGTCTTTACTACCTGTTCCATTTTTATCACTGCCACTATTAGATACCCAGAATTCAACACTATCTAAAACTCCGGATAAATTAACCATAATAGTACCATTGTTGATAATGTTATTATTTCCTTTGTCAATATCACCGGTTAAAATGAAGTTGCCTTGTTCAAAACCAGCGTATTGTAAAGTTGATTGACTGTTAATGATTTCTGAAGAACCTGCATTAAATCCATCGATGATAAAGCTAAGTGAACTGCCACCAACTTGTGCACCACAAGGACCATAAACAGTAGCGTTAAAGTTATCGACTAAGCCAGTTACATTTAAATCGGAATAAGTAATATTTAACTCGATTAAATAAAGATACTCAGGTTTATCAAATCTTTGTTTGTCCAGATAGATATCATTACCGTTAATTTTAGCAATATTATTGTCGAATACTGAGTTAATAATGACGACTTTGCCTGCAGAAACAACATTTGGTAATAACAGAAGTGCACCACCATATTCATCTGCGGAATTGTTTGCAAATAGACAATTATCGAAATATGCTCCGCCAGCAAGAGTACCTACACCTGCTTTTGAAGCTGAATTGTTAATAAATCTACAATTTATGAAGCTAGAATTGACAAGACTGCCTTCACTTCCTGCACTGTAAAATACACCATTAAATGTAGCATTATTATTTTCAAAAGTGTCATTTTCAAAAGTGGATGTTGAACCTACCATAACTATAGCTATTTGGTGAATTTGATTATAAGTATCAACTAAACTATATGCATGGTTATTAGCATAATAATTATTTTTACTTTTTGAGAATCCTGAAATAACATATCGTGTTGCAGTATTATTAATGAATTTTGAATTTTCAACAATTATATTACCTGCTTGGAAAATTCCAGCATAATTTCTATCAATGAAAGAGTTATTAATAAACACTGAATTTGATATTTTTTTCTCTACAGTGGAAAAACTATCATAAAGATATATTCTTCCATAATTATTAGAATATGTCAAATTATCTAAAATAACATTGTTTAAAGTGTATCCATTAGTACTTTTTACAGTATTATTATCAAAAATACAGTCTTTTAAAAGCAAATTGAAATTACCTGTAATTAAGTTATTTCTACCAGTTGCTACCCCATTAATGAATTTTAAGTTTTCAACAGTTACTTGAGTATTGCGGACTAACAGGAACCAACTTGTATTATTTCCATCAATGATGGTTTCACCATATTTTTCACCAATGATTTGGAGATTACCTTTATTTGCGATAGTTAACTCAACATTATTAGAATCTGCTGAATAAGTACCTTCAAGCAAATGGACAATTACTTCAAAGGTATTTTCAAAACCAACATCGATTGCATGTTGAATGGTTGCAAACGGATTTTCTTTTGTACCGTTATTTCCATCAAATCCTTTAGGGGAAACCCACAACTCAACGGCACCAGGCAAGGTGACATTAGCAGTTGTGAAAACTTCACTAGTATACACGCCATTGGAAAGAGTTACATTATAAATACCGGTTTTAGGGATTGTAGAAAATATAATTGTAGCTACACCATTTCTTAAACCAGCAGAATAAGTGTAAGTATTTTCTTCACCGATGAAATTGAAACCTAAGCCTGCGCTAATAGGATTTCCCATATCGTCAGTGATATTGACCGGGACTGAAACACCGTTATTAATTTCATTAATACCTACATTAATAAGGGAAGTGTCCATTTCATAATTAAGATTATTCAATTTTGCACTATAAGCATCGACAAGAGAATAATCGAAAGTTGAATCAATGAATGAGTTATTTGCCCAAACACAATTATCACCTATAAGTGAAACAATAGTTGAAACGGAACACTCTACAAAGGTATTATTTGTCATTTCAATATTATTTGAACTAGATACAAGCACAACATATTGTGCATCTGAAACAATATTCTCAAATTTATTGTTTTTTACAATTGCATCATTTATTGGATTTATAGTACATGCTGCGCTACTATAACTGGATTGAGTGCCAATGAATGTATTGTTTTCCAAATATGCATATAACCCAAGGAAAGTTATTGCTCCATCCCCCCCTTCAGCAGAAGTTGAAATGAACTGTGAATTTTTCACAATTAAGTTATTGTCACCCATACTAAAAATAGCTCCACCATCTTCAAGAGATGTAGTGTCTTTAAAAATACAGTTTTCTACTGTTAAATCAGAATCTTGAATCATTAAAGAGCCCATAAAACCCATTAAATTAATAAAACTTATATCTTTAAGAATTATGTTGGATCCATATTCCAGCCATAAAAATCCTTTCTCGGATTCCCCATCAATGAAAGTTTTATCGGCACCTGCACCAATGAATGTTAAACTTCCACCATTATCACGGTGATTTAAATCACCTAAAAACAGGTATTCATCTTCACATGGTGAAAAGATACCTTGGCTTAAATGAATAACCACATCGTCAGAAGGAGAAACATCTTCCATTGCTCTTGGAATTGAAGCATAAGGACTTTGGGCTGAACCAACGTTAGAGTCATCACCTGTGTCATTTACATATATTTCTGTTACGTTTTTGTCATCATCATTGCTATCAGCAACAACGGTTTCTTCAGGACTTAAAGCACCCGGATCAATATTCAAATCCATTTCCGGAATAATTTGAACTTCAGGAAGATCACCTAAAGATGCCTCGTCATTTTGTGCAATAGTGTCCTCTGATACATCAGCTGCACTAACTACACCAATCATGAGAAACATGACAAAAAAAGAAACTAATATTAGTTTGTATGTCTTCATAATATTTTTACCTCAACAATTTTTTCTATATTAAAAATTAAACAAAATTTAATACATCAATATATATAAATTAAATTATATTTAAAATTAATTAAAATTTATTTTAATAAAAAATAACTTAAAAAAAATCAATAATATAAAAAAATAGAAAAATAATTATACAAATAAATAATTTAAGAACTTAAGATTCATTCTCTTTATATTTTTTAACGAAACCAATAAATAAGAAAATCCATAATAAAACAAAGAAAACATTAAATATTGAAATTTTTTCATTAGGGATTTCTTTTTTAACATCTTTTTTGATTTCATAAGATTTGGCTGAACCAGCACTTCCACCTTCAGATGAATAAGATTGCGAACTATCAGAAGAATCAGCAGCATTAGATGTCATTCCCACAGAAGCCATATCATTAACGCTGGAACTGTTAATTTTGCTCATGCTGTTTGGATTTACAGCATTTCCTTTAACTGATGTTTTGCTACTGCTTGATGAATCTCCACCAAAGTTTATTCCATTAAAGTTAAATCCACCTTTTCCATTACCATTACCATTTGAATAAGGCCAATTACCTGAAAATCCATAAGATTTCCCCTCATTAGGAGTTTCCTTTAATGACGAACCCGTACTTACACCTGAACCGGTTGATTTATCATAAGGGTCATAATTATGACTTTTATAATTATTATCTTCTTTATTTACTACAGATATTGCTACGGGAGCCCAATTAACCCTATCAGATAACCAAGTCCTATATCGCACATTGCTTGCTTTTCTAATAGAATAATCTGGTCCATCAACACTTCCCCACCAATTACTGCGCGCATCAATTATTGAATTGTCACCATAACCATATTTTGTACCTAATGTTTCACCATTTGGTGCTTTATTACCATAAATGTTTGAATTTTTAATTGCAAAATTTGTAGTTTCCAAAATAAAAGCACCACCATGATTAAGAGCAGCATTATCTGCAACAGTTACATTAAACATGTTCATGTTATTCTGATTACGTTCATAGATTGAATATGATGCATATTGGAGTGCACCACCATCACGAGCATGATTACTAATGATTTCTGTATTAAATACTTCTGAATTTCCAAAAATACTTAAAGCACCACCATATGCACCTGCAGTATTATTATAGAATTTGGATCCTACAATTGTAGAGTTTTCACTTTGGACACATAAAGCTCCCCCATCAGTATTGGCAATATTATGTTCAAATAATGAATCTTCAATATGTAATACTTTAGAGCTTCCAAATATTGCTCCACCTTCAAAAAATCTATTAAAGTAATCAAAGTATCTGGAAGGAGATATTAATAGCGTTGCATTTCCACAACGAGTATCTTGAGCTACATTATGTCTAAATGTTGAATTTGTAATAGTCAACTTTACATTTGCATACTTATGGTGTAAACCATAACCCAGATAATCAATATCATGATAACCGTAACGTTCTTCAATAGTGCTTGGAGTTGCAATTGCACCTCCGGTTCTTGCGGTATTGCCTTCAAACAAAGAATTAACTACAGTAAGTATAGAATTACAGAATATTGCTCCACCATAACCTGATCCCACTTCATTAATAGATAATGAGCCACATTGACAAACATATAGATATTCTTTACTGGTTTCTATTTGAGATCGTTTAATATAACAGTGGTCCAATGTTGTAATAGCCAGATTATCAATAAAGTAAGTATTATTAATGAAAAATCCTTTATTGGAGTCAGTGAAAATTGCTCCACCATGTACTCCAGTGTTATTATATATTAATGAATTTTTGATTACAGATTTGCCAAAGTCTGCCAATGCACCACCCTTATGGGCATAATTATCAAACAAATTGGAAGACTCAATGAATAAAGTTCCATAGTTAAGGATAGCACCTCCAAGCCCTAAATTTTTACAATTGTAACTACTCCATGTATCTTCAAACTTATCTTTAGTGAATACTGGATTAGAGTTATCGTAGTAAGATGATGAATTGTAAATCAATGAATTATTTATAAATAATATTCCTTTATTGTAGAACAATCCTCCACCTTCAACTGAAAAACCATTAAGTATTTTCAAGGCATTTATTGTTAATGCGCCCTCTTTTGTTATTTTAAATAGACGGTCACTTAATGCATCAAGATAGGTATTTCCTTCCTGATTAATGGCTGTTAATGTGATATTTTTATCTATAACTAAATTATTCTCCTTATAATATCCTGGAAGGAGATATATAATTGAACCGCTTAATGCATTTTGCAAGGCTTCTTCAATTGTAGAGTATGGATTTTCAATAGAACCGTTTCCGCTAACGCTAACATTCGATGAAACATAAATATCCGAAGGAGTGTTGTCACGAACAATACTATTGGATGCATTTACAGCACTATTTCCTCTTCTAAACCCATTGGATGAGATTAAATAGTTGTTTGTAAACATATTGAATGATAAATTGGCAACAATGGCATAATCCTCACCGCCAATGCTTGAAGAGATAATCTTATTAAACATTATCTTATTGTTTGATGATAGCTCATCATAATACATTACAGATTTTGTGAAATCACCATTAATTTGAATATTGTTATTTAAAAAATTATCATGAGTCGTGTTGATTGAATTATATGCGTGACTGTCCCCTGTAGCATTGGCAAATATAATGTTTGAGGATATATTATTATTGATTGATGAATTGGAATTAATTAGATTAAATGAACTGCCAGATACATTGAAATAATTGCAGAATAATGTAGTATCATTTGAATTATTAATTTTAATAAGACAGTGGGAAGTTAGATTATTAAATGTAAATGTAACATTATATGAACCATCAAATTCAACTTTACAATCCATGAATGAATTATTAGAAAGTGAATTATTGTTTCCAGAATTAATTAAAATTTCTGATGAAATGAATGAATTATTAGCAACAGTTATGCTAGAAACATTATTCAATTCCAATGTAGCATTTTTGAAAGCAAAACCTATAATATTCAAATCTGAATAGTTACCAGACAAAATCAAATAAGAGCTGAATTGATTTAAATGCTTATAAGGCTTGATTAAAATAGGAACATTGATATCCATAGTTTTGAAATTTGTGAAATTCTTAAATAAGATTATATCAGAAGTTTTAAATATATTATTTTTTATTGTATTATTACCATCAAAATAATAATCATAGTTATAATCTGCTATAACATAATTATTCGCTCTAAATCTATTGATTGTTGAAGAATCATTTGATAAAATCTCACAGTTATTCACATCAAAGATATTTTTTGAAAGACTGCTTATTCGTGATGACATTTTGACATAAACTGCAGCATTTCCTTTACCCAATGAATCAAATACAATCTTATCAGTTAAATCTTTACCAGTGACAATTATTTCATTATTGTTTATATTGGCTTGAGATCCATGAACTCCCACACCATAAATACCATTACTGATTCCTTTAAGATAATTATTAGAAATTGTTATTGAATCACTCATATAAAGCTCAATTAAATAACTCATCTCTTTTGAATTTAAAATTATATCATTTGAATCTATTTTAATGTCATGCGGCCTTCCAAATACATTAGCAAGTGCTATCCCATAAGCTGAATCATCACAAATCAGACTGATATCGTTTGATGATATCGTACTGTTGTTTAATGCATCAATATAAATCCCTTCACCGACGCCAGTTGATTTTATAAAAATATTATTGTGGGATATTTTGAAATTGCTTGAAAATCTTTTCATCAATTTAGATGTAGGTTCGGAAATAAAAATCCCATAGGTGTAATTGGCCAAAGATGTGATGAAAATATCATTATCAGCAATATTTGAGTCATGACATCCACCAACAACAGAAATAACATTGACATCAAAGATATCGGAAGCTATTGTTGTAAATTCATTATTGTTTACATTAACATTGTCAACACCATCTAAAATAATGCTGGATTTATCGAAATTATAAAATTTAAAATCGCTGATTGATGAATCACATGCATCACCACTGAAAGTAATGGAAACATTATATAGCAAATTGGCTTGCTTATTGCTGGTTAAAGCTATTTGGTCTGTAAAATGAATATCTTTATTTGATAAAAATGTGAAAAAGAACATTCTCTTTTGTGTAATGTTAAATTCATATGTTAAATAGCCATCTTCATCAAAGTAGTCATAGAAGTTATTATCATCAATTATTATAGTATCAGTATACTCAAGTACACCATTAATGTTATTATCCACTATACTGCCGAAATTATTATCTTCAAATGTTTCTTTAATATCAACATAAATAGGTTCAGAACTATTCGTTTCAATTATATTATCATTAAAGAGCGTATTATAAACATATCCTTTAATATAAAGTGCATAATTCTCACAAAAAATCCGATTGGATGAAATAGTATTATTATAAATTTTATATGTTTGTCTATCAATTGTAAGATAAACACCATCATTTTTTGTCGAAATAACATTATTTATTATTAAATTATTATTTCCAAAAATTCCAATTCCATCATCAACAGTAACATCAATGTTATTTTTAGAAATTGTAGTATTATTCCCATAAATAAAAATAGCAGTACCATATTTTGACAGTATAATTTTATTATTAAAAATTTTAGCATTATTCGCGCCTACAGAAATACCTGCATTAAGATTATCATAATTTATTTCGTTGTTTGATACTGTAATATTATTATTTTCTTTATTAGACTCATCGCCTAAAAGAATTCCAATTTCTTTTGAAGACCCAATTATTTTATTATCGGATATGGCAACCTGATTACTACTACTAAAAATTGAATAGGTACTGTTTATTATAGTGTTTTCCTTGATTAAAAAATTATATCCTTCATTTTTAATACCGATAAATCCGCCAATAACAGTGTTGTTTATAACACGAGTATTATTGGATTGGCATTCTAAAGCAAGAACATAAGACCAGTCACTATTGGAATTAGATTTAAAATAATTGTTTGTAATGTTATTGCATATACAATCACCAGCCCCCCGATAATCTGCATGACTAAATGGATTAAAGTAAATACAATTTGCAGTAACCAAGTTCCGATATGACATTATTTCCATCTTATTATATGAAATTTCATTATAATGACACAAACCCATTACCATAGTACAAGTAAAACCTGTCCTCAAATCATTGTATAAGATTCTATTATAGCTTGAATATCCCATTGGCATAGCATAACAGCCTTCTGCTTTAGCAATGCGAATAGTATTATTGTAAATATAGTTATAGCTTGAATTTGAAAACCAAATTCCATGTAATTTGCAAATAAATAAACCATCTTTGTAAATTTCTCCTTTGGTATTGTTAATTATTAAATTAGACACATTGGATCCGTCACTGCCCGCAACTAAATGGATAACACCATTAGTTATTTGACAATCAGAAGAAACAGGTATTATTTTTAAAGGTCTATCAATGGTAAATAACTTATTTGAAACATTACCTATTTTTAAGGTATTAATATTTGATACATCAACATCATCCTTAAACTTACCAGTAATATCATTGAAATATTTATCATAATTACTGTCATCTACAGAAACCTCATTACTTAGTTCTAAAACATCTTCAACAGTACCCTGAACTGAAATTGTTTCAGTTTGAACTGTTGTTAATGAAGCATTTTCCAGACTGTTGTCTGCACTGACAAATGACATGGAAATGAACAATACAATAAATATTGATATTATAGTAATTTTTCTCATTAACAACACCTTATTTTACAGTAATTTTATTGTTTACAGTTAATCCGTTGTATGTTGTGGAAACTGTGTATTTTCCTTTTTTAAGTTTGATATTTAATGTTGCGATGCCTTTATTATTTGTTTTGATTTTGTAAGTCTTTTTATTGATTTTAAATGTGATTGTTACTTTTTTGGCTATTTTTCCGTTGTTTTTAAGTATTTTTACCTGATAGTTTAGTTTTTTATTGGCTTTTGCTGTTTTGTCTTTTGATATGATTGTTGTTTTGACTGTGACTGTATTGGTTTTCTTTTCTCCTGTTTTTGTATTTAAGGTTGTTATTGTATATTTTCCTGGTTTTAGGTTTATATTTAATGTGGCAACCCCATTTGCATTAGTTTTTACTGTGTAAGTTTTTCCGGAAATGGTAAATTTGACATTTGTATTTTTAAGTGCTTTTCCGTTTTTATCTTTGAATGTGACTTTGAACTTTTCTGAACCTTTGTAATATTTTGCAAGATTATTTGAAGCAATTGTGCTAACAAGTCTTAAAGCATATGTTTTATTTTCACCGGAAAGCGGATTAATTGCCATCACATTATATTTTCCTGCTTTTAAATTAACATTAAATACAGCAACACCATTAGTATTAGTTTTGATTTTATATCCTAGATTGTTTACTATGAAATAGACTTCAGTGCTTGACAGATTATTGCCTGAATTGTCCAAAAATGCAACTGGAAGATTTACACTACCATAATTGACTACATCCCCACCATAAAGTGTAGTTAAAACTGTAATATTGTTTTGAACTTGAACAAACTCATCAGGATAGTCTCCCTGATAGGTTGCAGTTATATTATAAACACCAGGGGCCAACGGTTCATCAAAGCAGGCAAAACCATTACTGTCTGTAAATCTTATATAAGTTTCATTGTTAATGTCAAATCTAATTGTTTTAAGAGATAATGGCATATTATTAGCATCAAATAAAGCAACATAATACTGTGTAGCATTATTAAATGATTTTATAATATTTCTTGAGTATAGATAACAGGTTGCACCTTTTACTGAAATGTAGTTGGTTACATGTGCTTTTGTAAGATTGTCTGTCCCATTGAACTTAGCTACTACCTTGTATGCCCCAGGAACAAACGGAACATTAAGATAAGCACAACCCATATCATCTGTAGTTGAATAATAAGTATTGCCTTTAACTGTAAATTCTATTTCCTGGCCGCTTAAAAATTCACCACCAAGTGTGGAGAGAATTACATGATAATTAGTAGAATTGTCACCGTTTATAACAGTGAAGTCATTTCCAAACAGAATGCTTTCAGTAACATTAACGATAGGTTTCACATAGACCTTGTTTGTATTGAAACTAGCCAGATAATTATCATTTCCATCGTAATAAGACTCAAAGACATATTCGCCATAAGTTAAGTTAACATTAAAGTTAGCAACACCAGTTTTATTAGTAAAAGCATTATACCTTCCAATGAGATTACCATCCGAATCTGTGATATTCAAAATTATTTCAGATGACATTATAGGTAGATCCATCAAATCAAACAATTTTACTTGATAATCAATTATTATGTCTTCACGTGCTTCAACTTCATTAGTATATATTTTTGTACTGGTTTTATTTTCATCAACGACTAATATCCTTGAGCTGCCATTAGACAATCCATAAAATTCATTGTTAAATGAATAAGTTATATTGTGATAACCTAATCCCAGATTAAGCAATACCTTTGCAATTCCTTTTTGATTTGTAGAAACTTCATATGTCTTACCACCCACGGTAATATTAACAATCAAATTAGGAAGTGAATTTCCATTTTTATCAACTAATTTAACTTCAAAATACTGTGGTTGGTTATAATTCATTATTAAATCAGAAGCCAAAAGATTTGTTGGCATTTTATAGACAATGATTGAATTAGACCCTTCGCCATGGATATCATAATATTCATTAGAATATTTATAAGTTATATTATATTCTCCAGGTTCAAGAGTTATTTGAAGCCTTGCTTTACCAAATGCATCAGATTCAACATTATAAGATTTTATCCAATCAGGAGAGCTTATTGAAACTTTTATAGTCCTTCCTTCAAGTGAATATGCATTCGTATCATTGAAATTAATTAGATAATATTTATTTTCACCATAATACTGAACAAAATCATCCCCACTAATGTATATGTTGTTTAAAACCATACCAGGATTAACTGTGATTTTGGAAGCTCCAACAGCTTGTCTGTACCAAGTGTTTCCACCATAATTTAAAACTGCCAAATAAATCCCTTCACCCATGTCAATTTTAAAGTTAGCCTCGCCATTGCCGTCAGTTATTGTATTATAAGTCCTCAACAGTCCGTCATCGTAAAGTTCAAGTGTGACATTTTCTCCTGTGACCTTTTTGCCATACATGTCAACTAGAACTGCAGTAAAAACTCCATTTTCTGGAATGAATGCATTGGCTTTTAAATCAAATGTCACCCTAATAGGTTGAATATCTAAAATCGCAGACGCCTTTGAAGGTCCATAAATCTCATCACCCATAAATCTTGCATTAATTGTATACACATCAGGCTCCAGATTAACGTTGATTGACCCTATACCATTATCATCAACAACAACAGTGAATTCTTTTGATTCGTTGCCATTGGAAATTGTTAAAACGACAGTTTCACCATGGATTAAAGTTCCATAAGCATCCTTAAAAGTAAATTCATAATCATTTCCTTTTCCATAAAATGTTGCGTTTAAAAGATTTATTGTAGTGTTAATAGGATTAATTCTAATAATTGATTCTGAAATGCTTTTTTCATACCATTCATTTCCATTGAAAATCCATTTCAACTTATATGTGCCTACATCAAATGACAACAATACATCTGCCCTTCCACGAACACCACTTTTAGCATTAGCAGTGCCAAGTAAATTATCATTAATGTCATAAATTTCTAAAGTTAAATCCTGATTTAAAATATATTTACCCGTACTATCCTGTAAAACAGCATAAAATTTATTGTTTTTACCATAATAAGTGTAATTGTAGGATATTAGCCTTGTGGATATTGATGAAATTTTAACATTTACTGTAGCATTAGTTTTGGCAAAATATCCATTGCCTCCGTAGAAGACATTGACTTTATAATCACCTATAGGAAAATCAATATTAAAACTTGTACTTCCTTTATCATCTGTGACTAGTGAAAATGTATCATATATAACATTATCCTTATAAATAACAATGTCTAAAAGTTGATTTGAAATTCTATGGCCATTAACATTGATTAAAGTAATGTCAAACGGATTATCCTTTCCATATAATGTCATGTTATTGATTAATATATCTGTAGAATCGTTATATACTGTTAGACTTAATTTCTGATTGTCAATTGTTGCATATACATTGAAATCAGAAGATGAATCTGTAAATACTTTTGAATAGGCAAAATTATCAATCAAGTAAGCATTTTCAGGATTTAACCTGCCAATGTCGGATGAAAACAATACCTCACGGGAAGGCAATGTAAAATTAAATCCTTTAATGTTTTTGTTGTTGTCTAAAAGATTATCCAAAGAAGCAATTATCGTTCCATTTTCATAGTTTAAATCCATTATTACCCAATCATCAAGAATCAATGTACCAATAAACACCTGAACCCTATTTTCCGGATGTTGATTTGAACCCCACCAATTGCTGGAAGCATTTAACACCCCTTTATAAACAAAAATATCATCTGCACCATAAGTTGCAGTATTGTTTATGAAAACACAATAATGAACCTCTTTTGGATTGGATAAAGCACCGCCATAAGCTGCGCTATTATTAATGAATGTTGAATAATAAACCTCATTTGCCCCTACAATTTTTTCTTCATAATCTTTTGACAAGAATGAATTTCCATAAAAATATGAATTGTTAATCAAATCACTTGTTATGAGGGCTTTTGGATATACATAGGAAGCCTTGGTTGAAAAATCTGCATCAGTCCTTTCTAGATATGGAGTTGCAGTATTGTTGATAAATTGGGAATTTGTAATTGTGTCCGCATAAAGAATATGCCCTATATTGTTTTTAAATATACATCCATCAATTACTGCTGATCCAGCATTAAAATATTCACTAGTACTACCCATAGCCAGTCCAATAACAACTTCCGGTAAATAATCCCAATTATTATCCATAAATGTCGAATTATAAATATAAGTATAAGGCTTATTAAGAGAATCCCATGGAATATTCCAAAACTTATATTCATTTTGAGAACTGGCTCTATAATAACCCATTACACCGACTACATTATCTTTAAAAGTTGTATTGACTATAGTTGTCTTATCGGATCTAGCCCAAATATAAAATTCAGACCAGGACTCCTTAATATGATTCTCATTGTAATCAATACCATAATATGAATTTTGAAGATAAATTGGTGTCCCATTACTGAATTTTGAATTGGCAATCTGAATTTCTTTTGAAAAACCTAATATTGCTCGACCTTTAATATTGTTAAATGAAACATTGTTAAGATTAATTAAATCATTATTTTTAGCAATTATAACTCCTACGGTTTCTATATCATGGAAAAAACAATTTTTAATGTTTAAAATACCTCCATTTACTGTGATTAAAGAATCATAATATTTTTCTTTAGTTGCAGTAGAAAAAGTAACATTTTCAATATTTAAAATACCTTTATCCTGAACTACAAAGATATCACGGGCATTAGGCCTTAACAATCGTGGATTGCCAATGCCCACAAAAGTCAGATTTTTAGAGATTTTAAGGTTTGCATTCCAACTTAAAGTATAATCTCCTTTTAGAATATATATAGTATTTCCACTTAATGCTTTTGAAACAGCCTTTGAAAGTGTTTTATATGGATAATCAATCGATCCATCATAAAAATAATCATTACCCTCATCATTAGAGACATAGATAGTATAATTAGTCAAACCATTCCCTACAGCTAATCTTAAAACCTGATTATCAATTGTAGCATAAATTAATGTATCTGGATTATTATCAATTAATTCAGTATATAAAGTACCATTCACCAAATATCCATTTTTTTTTGAAAAATGACCTGTTTCTGATTCAAATTTAACAAAACGTGTGTTGAATTTATACAAGTCATTTAAATATGCAACATATTCCCCATTTGTATATCTATTCAAATCAACTCTAAAAATCGAATCGTTTTCATTATCAAATGCCATCACAATCCAATAGTCCAAAATTATTTTAGAATCCTTATTTGAAATTGGAGTTACCTTATTACTACCCCACCAATTGTAGTTTAAAGTTGCAATAACATTATTAAACTTAAGAGTGGAAGTTAAAATAGTAGAATAACTTATATCTATATTAGATCCTGTAAATGAAACCCCATATTGAAAAACACAAGATGTAGCGGTGAAATTTGAATTAACTGAACCTATACTATAATCTATAGTTGAATTGTCAATTAAAATATTTGAATATTCTATTCTAGGACTATAACTTGTGAAATTCCTATCAATAAATGAATTATTAATTACAAAAGTTGAATTATAACATTTGAATAAATAAATTTCAGAGTTATCAATGAAATTTTGCTTTGAAATAGTAGAATTAGAAAATATTTCATCAACATGAGTATGGGTTACATTCATAGTATTATAATTTACAATAGAAGACAATAATCTTGAATTGTAAATACTGCAATATCCATTATTTTGAATAAACTCATTTTTAGGCCTTTTTTTAATTTCCTCTGCAATCCATAAAAATGCACCGGAAGGCAAATCGGCATAAATAACATCCCACAGAGTAGAAATCTCAGATGAAGAAACATTATCCACATATAAATAATTCTGATTTTTAATTACTCCATTGATTGTTGAAAAATTATTAAAAGCGCAATCGTTAATGTACAGCTCGCCCTCATTAACAATTGAGGATAATTGAGTTAAATCAGCGTAACCGTTTACAAACTTAATATTATTCAAAACAAGACTGGAACCATTGTTAACTTTAAAAATATTCTGTGAAACCTTTCCGTTTTGCCCGTCAACAGTAACGTCCCCCAAACCAGTTAGAGTAATGGATTTATTCACTATCTCATAGCCTGTGGAATTGTAAACACCGCTTTTGAGGTAAATATTCGAATTATCCGGAGCTTTTTCAATGGTATAGTTAAGTGTCTGGTACGGATTGTCGGCAGATCCGTCTCCAAGGCTATCGCTACCGTCGACACTTACATAGATATCCTCATTCAGGGATACTGTCTCATTTTCAGCGAATGCTACATTGACTGTCAGTATCATTAATAAAATAGCCAATATCAGAAATATTCTCTTCAACTTATGACCTCAACAATACTAATTGATATATATTATATTATACATGATATTTAAACTTTAAATTAAGTTGAATTTAAATCTATTAAACACGATTTCTGTTTTGAACTATCAAAATCAAAGACTTTAAAATGAAATTTTGTGGTTGCCAAAAATGCAATACCTTCGTTTTTCATCCAGCATATAAATATTGCAGTTATAAATGAAGTCAATTTTATAATATAAGGTCAATTTTAATTTAATTATTTATAATAAGATTACAGAAAGCTTTTTAAATAATATTGCGCATATATTTTATGCGATGAAATATGTCTATATTGATGAAAGTGGAGATTTAGGAAACAAGTATTCCAGTTCAAAATATATTGTTTTCGCAGGAATCATGGTTGACAATCCAAAAAAAACTTGATAATTTGATTAAAAACACTTACCGGAAACATAGAAAAATCAAGAAGATGAATAAGATTAAAGGCACCATTACACCTGATGATGTTATAATAGATATTTTAAATAGATTAAATAATATCAATTATCAAGCCTTCATCATTGTATTTGACAAACAAAACCTGCATAAATTTATAAAAACAATTGAAAATAAGTATTTAAAAATAATTTGTAAAGATTAAAGAACCCATAAAGCACCTAATTCGCCGCTCATCACGACAAGACTAAATGGGAATACTTTTATCTTTAAAATCTTACAAGATATTATATGTGATTATATCTTATTTAAAGATTATTTTTTTATATGTCTTTTTTCAATTATTCTCGATTTAAAAGATTGTAGCGTAATGATCTTAAAATTAAGGGTTAATTATTGTTCAACTTATTGAACAAGAGCATATGCTTATTAGAATAGTATGAAAATGTTTCGACCAAATTTATCTGGCTGCAGACAACCCCGCCAGATAACCGGTTGAAAAGGCAATCTTCAGGTTATATCCGCCGGTCGGACCATGAACATCCAAAACCTCACCTGCAAAATACAAATTAGGAATCAGTTTCGATTCCATGGTTTTGGGATTGACATTATTCAAATCAATGCCCCCAATAGTCACTTTAGCCAAATCCTTATTAAAGCCTGTAATCTCAAAGGAGAATCTCTTTAAGTTTTCAGCTAGCCTGTTTTTTGATTTCCTGTTTATTCTGGACAGCTGGGTTTCAGCATCGATGCCGCATTGGGCAAGGAAATATTCAATGAAGGAGTTTGTTAAAAATAGCTTCAGATAATTTTTTATCATTGTTTTTCCTTTAGTCTGAAAGTCCTTTGTGAACCTGTCAAGCAAGTCTTCACGGGCGAGCTCAGGACATAAGTCAATGGCGATTTCTGCGTCAATTTCCGGTTCATTTTCCAATAAGTTATAACTTATACCTTCTGAGATTTCATTACTCAGGTTGATTATGCCGGGACCTGTTAGGCCAACATGTGAAAACAGCACATTTCCCCGAACCTTTCTTTTCTTATAACTTATAACAACATCATAGAGCGTTACACCGGCAATACTGGACAAGTCCTTTTTAGTAATTAACGGACTTAGACCGTATTTAATGTCAGTCAATGGCTGTGAGGTCAAGGAATAGTTTTTGATGCCACATCCTGTTTGAGGATAGGTAATCCCTCCGGTTGCAATGATGATTTTTTCCGCCTTCAGCTTATCGTTTATAACAAAATCGTCAGTGATGCTTTTTACTTCAAAATTATAACATATACTTACATTTTCCAGCTTATCAGTTAAGCCTTCCAGGATATCACTGGACTTTCCGCTTTTTGGAAAGACACGGTTGTCCTCTTCGGTGATGAATTCCAACTCAAAAAGTGACAGTAAATCTTCATTTGTAAATGAGTAAAAAGAGTGTTTTAAAAAGTTTTTTTGAGGATAAATATTCAATAGCTTTTTTATTGGCTTCAGATTTGTAATGTTGCATCTGCCCCCGCCGGTCAGCAACAGCTTGCGACCAAGTGAGGAGTTCTTCTCAAGCAGTATCACCCTTGCAGAATTCCGGCTTGCAGCAATTGCAGCCATGATTCCTGCCGGACCTCCGCCAACAACAGCTATATCATATTCTTCCATATTATCTTAAAAAAAAAGAAAAGAGATTAAGGTGTTAATCTGTGTCTGTCTCTTGGGAAGAGAGCACATTCACGGATGTTTTCAGACCCGGTCATGACCATGGTCAGTCTTTCAGCACCTACACCCCAACCTGCGTGAGGAGGCATACCGTATTCGAATGCCTTGAGGTATGTTCCGAATCCTTCAGGGTTTAATCCTCTTTCCTGGATTTGTTTTACGAGCAAGTCATGCTGGTGTACACGGGTAGCACCGGAAGATAACTCTAAATTATTATACATCAAGTCGAATGCATGAGCGTATTTTTCATCGCCGTCAACAGGCATTACATAGAACGGCTTGATTGCTGAAGGCCATCTTGTAAGGAAGTAGAATCCTCCCATTTCATCACCTAAAGCTTTTTCTGCTTCACGGGACAGGTCTTCACCCCATGGCATTTCAACTCCGTGTGCATTTACGATGTCAACCGCTTCATCATAGGTTACGTGTGGGAATTTCTCTTCAGGAACTTCAAGTTCGTGACCTAGGATTTCAAGCTCGTCAGCGCATTTGTCGTTGATGTCTGTGATTACACGTACGAGCATGTCATTTAAAATTTGCATTACATCCTCATCGTCTGCAAAGGATGCTTCCGCATCGATGGAGACAGCTTCGTTCAAGTGTCTTAAGGTATCGTGCTCTTCAGCCCTGAAAATCTGGCCGATTTCAAATACCTTGTCCATTCCTCCAGCCATCATCATCTGTTTGTAAAGCTGTGGGGATTGGCCGAGGAAAGCTTCCCTGTCAAAGTATGCAATAGGGAACAGTTCTGTACCTCCTTCTGTAGCGGATGCCACTAGCTTAGGAGTGTTGATTTCATAAAATCCATTATCATAGAAGAAGTCTCTGATGGTATGGAACATCTGACCTTTAATCTTGAATATTGCTGAAACGTTTTCCTTTCTCATGTCGATGAACCTTGAGTCCAATCTTGTGTCGATTCCAGCTTTTACTTTTTCTGTTGGATCCATTGGTAAAGGTTGGTTAGCCAAGTTCAATACTTTAACTTCTTTTGGTAAAACTTCAACGCCGTTTGGAGCTTTTGGAGCTTCCTGTACGGTACCTTTAATAGCTACAACGGATTCTTTTCTGAATTCTCTTAATTCTTCCATTATTTTTTCGTCTACTTTTTTGCTTGGAGCTGTTATTTGAACCCTGCCAGTGACATCACGGATGATGACGAACATGATTCCTCCGAAATCACGGATTTCATGTACCCAACCCATTACAGTAATGTCATTGCCTGCAATTTCAGGATTGCATTGGTTAGCGTAGTTGGTTCTTCTCCAGTCTTTTAATAAACCTTGCAAATTATTCACCTCTAGGTTTGTAAAAATTAATGATAATGATAAATTTTCATTATGATTTTAGTTTGGTTTTAATGTTTAATAAACATATGTAAAATCAAAAAGAATTTTGAATGCCAGGAAAAATAATTCTAAAATAAGTGTTGTCTAAGTTTGTAGACCGAAACCTACAAACTACCACCAGATTAGACAACTGTTTTATACCTAATTTTTTTCTTTTGTAAAGAAAGTACTAGAATATGAAACAAATCATATTCAAAATAATATAGATTAAAATGATAAATAAATTTAACTACTCAAAGAGCAATGAATGAAAAATTCAAGGAAAAAAGAGTTAATTTAGTGTTGTCTAAGTTTATAGGTCGAAACCTATAAACTACCGCAAGATTAGACAACTGTTTAATCAATAGATTGCTTTCTATTAATGAAAGTGTGAATATGAACTAATCATATTCTTGTTGTACTATTAAATTACATAATATATAAAATTAACTAAAACCATATTTAATGTTTATTTTAAAAAAAAACAATGTTGAACCATTGAAAAATATAAAATAAGGCTGGGAAGAGTTACGCAAAACTTCCAGCTTGCGGACCTTGAAAAAATCACGAACCAACCTTACTAAATTCGACTGTCTAAGAAATTATAACTTTAACAACAGATTGATAAGTATAAATCTATTATTTCGGCTACAATTAATACCACTTTGAGCAATAACATTATATTGCTCATTATTCTTCACCCCCATTAATAGAGGACATAATAGAATTTTCATAACTGTTACATCCAATCTATCAATTAAGTTTTAATTTATCTATTAAGTCAAATTTTTGAGTATAATAATATTTAAAGTAGTTAGAAAGTGAATTTGTAAAAATAAAGTCAGTTTAAAAAATTGTTTTAAAAAAAGAAAATTGTAAGGAAATTAAAATTTTTCCTTATCCAAAGTTTTAACTACCTTCGCAGGAACGCCAACGGCAACCTCATAGTCGCCGACATCCTTTGTGACTATTGCTCCGGCACCCACAATTGCATATTCGCCTATGGTTACGCCCGGAAGAATTGAAACGCCCGCACCTATCCATGCTCCTTTCTTGATGTGGATCGGTTTGCAGAGAAGCACGTTTCTGTTGTACTCGTCGTGATTGTTGGAGAGCAGCTGAACGTTTGCTGCAAGCATCACATCATCCTCAATTGTTATTCCACCACGGGCCATTGCAAGGCAGTTGGAGTTGATGAAAACGTTATCGCCGACGACTAGCTTATCCAAAGCAGCTCCTGAAAGCGGTGCCATTATCCTTGAGTTTTCACCAAGGTTGTCCCCCATTAGTTCCTTTAATACTTCATCATATTCGGGAGTCATCGGCATTGTGTGGTTTAGCTTGAAGAGAAGCTGGCTTTGGCGGAATGATTCCTGAAGCTCCTCTTCTGTCATCTGGTCCATATCCACCCTTTCGAAATCCATTTAATCCCTCAATCTTGTCTTGAATGAGTTTGCATGTGCAAAAAATCCTTCATATTCCGCAATAGGAACTGAAGTCTTTGAGAGCTCCTTTAGACCTTCTTTGGTTATTCTTTGAACTGTAGGCTTTTTGATGAATGCCTCTGTTGAAAGTCCGGAATACATTTTTGCCCCGCCGCCTGTCGGAAGCACGTGGTTTGTTCCTGAACCGTAATCACCTGCAGCAACAGGTGAGTAAGCACCTAAAAATATTGAACCTGCGTTTTTGATGTGTGATAAGGTTTCATCATCATCCTTTGTGGATATGATTAAATGTTCGGGAGCATATTCATTTGTAACATGAATAGCTTCCTCGAATGTGTCAGTGATAATGATTTTTCCACTTTTTGACAATGACTCCTCAATGATTTCACGCCTTGGTGCCTCTGCAGTCAATTTGGCCACAAACTCATCGGTATCACTAGCTAACTTCTCATCGTCAGTCACCAAAAAGCATGATGCGTTTGGATCATGTTCAGCCTGTGCCAGGATATCAGTTGCCAAAAATTCAGGGTTTGCTGTAGAGTCAGCCAATATTAGAACTTCAGAAGGGCCTGCCGGAAACTCGATATCTACTTGACCATACACAAGTTTCTTTGCAGCGGTAACGAATATATTGCCCGGACCCACAATTTTTTCTACCCGAGGTATAGATTCTGTACCGTATGCAAGGCCCGCAATTGCCTGTGCACCGCCGACCTTGTAAATCTCATCGGCACCTGCAATATCCGCAGCAACAAGAATTGCATCCAGAATCTTGCCGTCCTTTTGTGGCGGAGTTACGCAGACCACCTTTTCAACTCCTGCAATCTTTGCAGGGATTACTGTCATGAGAATTGATGAAGGGTAAGCGGCACGGCCTCCAGGTATGTAACAGCCAGCTGAGTTTATTGGCCTTACTATTTGGCCAGCAACGATTCCAGGATTGACTTCCATTTCCCATTCTGACGGAATCTGTTTTTTATGGAATCTTTCAATGTTATCTGCAGCGCTTTTAAGTGCGGCTAGCAGTTCATCGTCAAGGGTCTCATAAGCCTCTTTGATTTCATCTTTGGATACTTTCAGATTTTCTATTGTAACGCCGTCGAACTTCTCAGTATATTCTCCAATAGCCGCATCGCCGTTGTCCTTAACATTGTTTAAAATGTCGGAAACTATGTCCAGCACCTTGTTTACATCCTCTTCTGACCTTTTGATGGTTTCGGCCAGATCGATTTCACTGTATTTGAGCATTTCCATCTTAACACTACCTTAAAATAGCACCTGTGTCTGCTGAGTGTACGAGTTTCTGATACAATGCAAGCCATCCGGAAACGTCACTTTCAGGGTGTTCGACCTCTTTCAGCCTTTCTTCGATTTCCTCATCTGACAGCTCAACGTTGATCAGCCTCTTGTTGATGTCAATCTCAATGATGTCACCGTTTTGAATGGCTGCAATCGGACCGTCTTCCATTGCTTCAGGTGAAACGTGACCTATGCATGGGCCACGGGTTCCTCCGGAGAATCTTCCGTCGGTAATAAGTCCGACATCCTTGATGTTCATTCCCGCAAGTGCTGATGTAGGGTTAAGCATCTCACGCATGCCCGGACCTCCTTTCGGACCTTCATATCTGATTACAACGATGTCTCCTTCCTCGATTTCATGGTCAAATATAGCTTTTGTGACATCCTCTTCAGAGTTATATACCTTTGCAGGTCCTTTAAGATGCATCAGATTATCTGCAACCGCACCCTTTTTGACTACACTGCCGTTAGGTGCAAGGTTTCCCTTAAGAATTGCAATGCCGCCGTCCTCATGAACGGGATTGTCAAGGGTGTGGATGACATCGGTGTTCCTGTTTTCCACGTCTTCAAGATTTTCCGCAATGGTTTTTCCGGTTACTGTAAGCTGGTCGGTGTCAATCTTATCGCCCAGTGTTTTTAAAACAGCCTGAATTCCTCCAGCCAAATGGAGATCCATCATTGAATCCTCTCCTGCAGGGGAGATGAGTGCAATGTGAGGCACTTTTCTTGATATCTCATCGAAAAGTTCCAAATCCACGTCAACACCTTCAACTTCACTTGCTATTGCAGGGATGTGAAGCGCTGTGTTTGATGAACCGCCCAATGCCATGTCCACTGCTATTGCATTGTTGAATGCTTCCTGGGTCATGATGTCTGAAGGCTTGATGTCCTTTTCAACAAGTTCAATGATCTGTTTTCCGGATTCAAATGCAATCTGGTTGTTTTCTTCAGTCCTTGCATGGGTGGTTGCGCATGTAGGAAGGGACAAACCGAATGTTTCTGTTATACATGCCATGGTGTTTGCTGTAAAGAGTCCTGAACAGCTTCCCGCACCCGGACATGCGCATCTTTCAAGCTCATAGACTTCCTCTTCAGTCATTCTTCCGGCGGAGTTTGCACCGACAGCTTCAAATACGGTAATCAAATCAGCAGGTTTTCCGTTGTATTCACCTGACTGCATAGGTCCGCCTGTAACGACGATTGACGGAACGTTTACGCGTGCTGCACCCATAATCATTCCCGGAACAACCTTGTCACAGCTTGGAATCAGTACAAGACCGTCAAATGCATGTCCTTTTGTCATTGACTCAACGGTTGCTGCGATGATTTCACGTGAAGGAAGGGAGTATTTCATACCTTCGTGGTTCATACTTATTCCGTCGCACACTGCCATTGTATCGAATTCGAAGGGGATACCTCCTGCGGCAATGATTCCCTCTTTGACGAATTCAACCAGTTCTTTCAAATGAATGTGTCCAGGTACAATGTCTGTAAAACTGTTTGCGATTCCGATGAAAGGCTTTTTAAAGTCATCGTCATCCAAACCGCAAGCCCTTAAAAGAGACCTGTGTGGAGCTCTTTGAATTCCTTTTTTAATACTATCACTTTTCATTTAATCACACATCTAATTTAATCATTGATATATTTCTCACTAATGTCTTTTATATTGTTTGAAAATTGGAAAAATAAGAAACTTGTATTAAGTGATGTAGATTGCGCAATTTGTTTTTGAAAAACAGTTTTGATAAATCAATATTATTGAAAATCAGTACGATTAAAATAACAGTTTAATAGAAAAAGTATTGAATTTTTATACATAACTTTCATTATATTGAAGTTAAATTTGAGCAAAAAATGAAAAAATATGGGAAAATAAAATTTTCCCATTTAAAAGTGTTTAACTTTTCCTTTTTAGTGAAATATCCACAATTGAAAGCAATGATATCAATATCAATGCAATCGGATTACCTGTAGCGTGCATTTCAGGATGAGCCGGAACGCCATTTTGAGGAGTGTCAGCCGGTGGTTCAGGTGCAATCACATCGATTTCACATGCATCAAAGTTATTGGAAAGGTCACTTTCATAGGTGTCGCATTCAACTGATGCTTCAACAGTGAATTTTCCTGATTTCAATGCTTGAGTATTGAGTATGAGTGTCACTTCTTCACCAGGAGCCAAGTCTCCAATGGTCCAAATTCCAGTATCCGGATCATAACTACCTTTAGATGGTTTAAAGCCCAAGAGTTTTAATGCATCAGGTATTGTGATATGTGCACGAGTGTTAACTGCAGTATCTGGTCCATGATTTACTACAGTAACTTTGAATTCAACCTTATCTCCGACAGTGACCTTATCGACATTTGGCACAACGGTTATTTCCAAATCAACTTCCGGCGGAACAGTGGTTGACTTGTTGCATTCGTTGTTTGTTTCATTAGGGTCGTAGGTATCGGAGGAAGTGTTTGCTAAATTAACAATGGTTGCGTTTGTAGTATCCACTACAGTTACAATGTTCAAGGTTGCAGATTCTCCGTTAGCCAAATCACCTACAGTCCAAATTCCAGTATTATGGTCATAAGCGCCGTTGGAATCATCTGAAACATAAACCAAGCCGGAAGGCAGTTTATCGGTTACAACCGTATTGACGGCTGTATCTCCACCATTGTTTTTGACAATGATGGTCCAGGTGATTTTGTCACCCTTGTGAGGAGCGTCATTGGAAACCACTTTAATAATTTCCAGGTCAGCCTCAGGGATGACATCAACAGAGCTGTTGTCATAATTATTACTTAAATTAGGATCGTAAGTGTCGGATTTAACGGAAACATCTTTAGTGATTGTAACGTTTGAAGCGTTTACTAAACTTCTGATTGTTAAAGTAACAGTTTCTCCAACAGGCAAGTCGCCAATGGTCCATACAGCACTCTCATTATCATAAGTACCGTTAGAATCATCGGAAACATAAATTAATCCGTCAGGCAAGATATCTTTCAAGATTGTATTAATTGCATCATCAGGTCCGTTATTTGTAACTGTTATAGTCCAGACAACTTCTTCACCATTGTGAGCTGAAGTGCCGTTTTCCTCAAAGTTATTTGTAATGTTAACTAGAAGGTCTGCTTCAGGAGGAATAACAACGGAACTGTTGTCCTTGTTATTGCTCATATCTGGGTCATAAGTATCGGAAGATACGTTGACGTCCCTGTTGACTGTTGTGTTAGTAGCGTTCGCTTTAGTAACAATAGTTAAAGTTACGGTTTCACCGACAGGCATATCGCCAATGGTCCAGACAGCACTTTCATTATCGTAAGTACCGTTAGGAGTGCTATGGCTTACATAAATAACGCCATCAGGTAAAACATCACTTAAAGTAGTGTTAACAGCATCATCCGGACCGTGATTAGTCACAGTAATAGTCCAGGTAATAGTATCGCCCTTGTGGCAGACATCACCAGACTCCTCGAAGTTATTAACGATGATAACTTCCAAGTCAGCTTCCGGAGGAATTTCAGTGCTGTTGGATGCATTATTGTTGGTTTCGTTAGGATCGTAAATGTCAGAAGTCACGTTTACAACGTTAGGAATTGTAACATTGGTGGTATCAACAGTAGTGTTAATAACTAAAACTAAAGACTTACCACTTGCGATTTCATCAACAGACCAAACTTTACCGTCAAATGAACCATCATCAACACTAATTACACCATTATAGATCAATCCAGCAGGAATAACATCACAAACGGTAACATTCACTGCAGCATCAGGACCGTTATTGGTTACAGTAATAGTCCAGGAAATGCTATCTCCTTTATGAGCTGAAGCGTTGGAAACGGTTTTATTGATAGTTAAATCTGCTTCAGGTGGAATTACAACGGAGCTGTTGTCATAATTGTTACTTAAGTTTGGATCATAAGTATCAGATGAAACTGACACATTTCTGTAAACTGTAGCATTAGTAGTGTTTGCTGTAGTGACAATAGTCAAAGTAACAGTTTCACCGACAGGCAACTCACCAATAGACCAAACAGCTTTCTCATTATCATAAGTACCGTTAGGAGTGCTATGGCTTACATAAACAACACCTTCAGGTAAAACATCTTTAAGAGTAGAGTTAACAGCCGCATCAGGTCCATGATTAGTTACGGTAATAGTCCAGGTAATTGTATCACCATTGTGGCAGACATCACCGGATTCCTCAAAGTTATTAACGATAATAACTTCCAAATCAGCCTCAGGAGGAACAACAGTGCTGTTAGAAGCATTGTTATTGGTCTCATTAGGGTCGTAAGTATCGGAAGTCACATTAACAACATTCGGAATTGTAGCGTTGGTGGTATCAACAGTAGTGTTAATAACTAAAACTAAAGACTTACCACTTGCGATTTCATCAACAGACCAAACTTTACCGTCAAATGAACCATCATCAACACTGATTACGCCATTGTAGATTAATCCAGCAGGAATAACATCACTAACAACAACATTCACAGCAGCATCAGGACCATTATTAGTAACAGTAATAGTCCAGGAAATACTATCTCCCTTATGAGCAGTAACATTAGAAACAGTCTTAATAATCTCTAAATCAGCTTCAGGAGGAATTTCAGTACTGTTGGATGCATTGTTATTGGTTTCATTAGGGTCGTAAATATCAGATGTAACGTTCACAACATTGGTAATGTTTACATTGGTTGTATTGATTTGAGTAACGAAAGTCAAAGTAGCATTCTTACCGCTTTCAATATCACCAGCATACCAAACACTGCCATCATAGACATCCTTGCCGAATTCAGTAACTAAAACCAAACCATCAGGAATAGTCTCATTAACTTTAACGTTAACAGCGGTATCAGGTCCATGATTAATAACAGTTATAATCCAAGTGATATTGTCCCCTTTATGAGCAGTAGCATTAGAAACTAATTTAATAATTTCTAAATCCACTTCAGGAGGAATATAAGTACTGTTGGATGCGTTATTGTTTGTTTCATTTGGATCATAAGTGTCAGAAGTCACATTAACAACATTGGTAATAGTTGCATTAGTAGTGTCCACAGTAGTGTTAATAACTAAAACTAAAGTCTTACCACTTGCGATTTCATCAACAGACCAAACTTTACCGTCAAATGAACCATCATCAACACTAATTACACCGTTATAGATCAATCCAGCAGGAATAACATCACTAACAACAACATTCACAGCAGCATCAGGACCATTATTAGTAACAGTAATAGTCCAGGAAATGCTATCCCCTTTATGAGCAGTCACATTAGAAACAGTCTTAATAATCTCTAAATCTGCTTCCGGAGGAATTTCAGTGCTGTTGGATGCATTGTTATTGGTTTCATTAGGGTCATAAATATCAGATGTAACGTTCACAACATTGGTAATGTTTACATTGGTTGTGCTGATTTGGGTAACAAAGGTCAAAGTAGCATTTTCACCGCTTGCGATATCACCAGCATACCAAACACTGCCATCATAGACATCCTTGCCGAATTCAGTAACTAAAACCAAACCATCAGGAATAGTCTCATTAACCCTTACATTTACAGCGGTATCAGGTCCATGATTAATAACAACAATAGTCCAGGTAATATTGTCCCCTTTATGGGCAGAAGCATTAGAAACTAATTTAATAATCTTCAAATCAGCTTCAGGAGGAACATAAGTACTGTTGGATGCATTATTGTTGGTTTCATTTGGATCATAAGTATCAGAAGTCACATTAACAACATTCGGAATAGTCACATTAGTAGTATCAACAGTAGTGTTAATAACTAAAACTAAAGTGTCACCACTTGCGATTTCATCAACAGCCCAAACTTCACCATCAAATGAACCATCATCAACACTAATTACTCCATTATAGATCAATCCAGCAGGAATAACATCATTAACAACAACATTCACAGCAGCATCAGGACCATTATTAGTAACAGTAATAGTCCAAGAAATACTGTCTCCCTTATGAGCAGAAACATTAGAAACAGTCTTAACAATTTCTAAGTCAGCTTCAGGATGAATAACAACAGAACTGTCGTCCTTGTTATTGCTTAAGTTAGGATCATAAGTATCAGATGAAACAGATACGTTTCTGTAAACAGTGTCATTAGTAGTGTTTGCTGTAGTAACAATAGTCAAAGTAACGGTTTCACCGACAGGAATATCGCCAATAGTCCATACAGCACTTTCATTATCGTAAGTACCGTTAGGAGTGCTATGGCTAACATAAATTACACCATCAGGTAAAACATCTTTAAGAGTAGAGTTAACAGCAGTGTCAGGACCGTGATTAGTCACAGTAATAGTCCAGGTGATTGTATCACCCTTATGACAGACATCACCTGATTCCTCAAAGTTATTTACAATGATAACTTCCAAATCAGCCTCAGGAGGAATAACAGTGCTGTTAGAAGCATTGTTATTAGTCTCATTAGGATCATAAGTATCAGGAGTCACATTAACAACATTCGGAATAGTCACATTAGTAGTATCAACAGTAGTGTTAATAACTAAAACTAAAGTTTCACCACTTGCGATTTCATCAACAGACCAAACTTCACCATCAAATGAACCATCATCAACACTGATAACACCATTATAGATCAATCCAGCAGGAATAACATCATTAACAACAACATTCACAGCAGCATCAGGACCATTATTAGTAACAGTAATAGTCCAGGAAATGCTATCCCCTTTATGAGCAGAAACATTAGAAACAGTCTTGATGATTTCTAAATCTGCTTCAGGAGGAACAACAGTTTGATTTGTGCCGTTATTGTTTGTTTCATTTGGATCGTAAGTATCAGAAGTCACAGTAACATTATTAACTATAGTAGTATTAGTCACATTGACCTCAGATTTAAGAACTAACTTGTAACTTTCACCGTTAGCGATTTTATCAATAGTCCAGACATTATTCTTAAAGAATCCTTCATAATCACCGTAAGGAACAACATTGATTAAACCTTCAGGAACAGCATCAGTAACAGTCACATTAAACGCATCATCAGGGCCATTGTTTTTAACAGTAATAGTCCAATAAACAACAGTACCCTTATGTACTTCTGGTTCAGATACAGTCTTATTAACTGTCAAATCAGCCTGAGGAACAATTTCAACAGTGTCATTGTCCTTATTATTAGTTTCATTAAGGTCGTAAGTTGAAGAATTAACTAAAGCAACATTAGTAACATTAACATTAGAAGCAACAACAGTAGTTTTAACAACTAATTTAACAACTTCACCATTAGTTAAATTACCAATAGTCCATTTAGAACCAACAAAAGAACCTTTAGAAACATCAACAACAGTAACACCAGATAACTCACCAGGAATAACATCATCAACAAAAGCATCAACCGCAGCATCAGGACCATTATTAGTAACCCTAATAGTCCAAGTCACAACATCACCAATATGAGCCATGCGAACGTCAACTACTTTAATTACGCTTAAATCAGCTTCAGGAGGAACCTCAACAGTATCATTGTCCTTATTATTAGTCTCATTAGAATCATAAGTTGAAGAATTAACTAAAGCAACATTAGTAACATTAACATTAGAAGCAACAACAGTAGTTTTAACAACTAAATAAACACTTTCACCATTAGTTAAATTACCAATAGTCCATTTAGAA